>NZ_JBDJLA010000014.1:0-135363 GCF_039673135.1 Stenotrophomonas sp. TWI1151 | reverse complement strand
TTATTCCGGTGCTTTTTGCGGGTTGGGTGGCTCCGGGGGTTTCAACCACGGGGTCCACGGCTCCGCTCTACGTCAAACGCGGGGCCTGTGCCCCGCGCCACGGGAAGAAGAGATGGCAAGCGGACGCGAAATCAAAACCAAGATCAAGAGCGTGCAGAACACCCGCAAGGTGACGCGTGCGCTCGAAATGGTCTCGGCCTCCAAAATCCGCAAAGCGCAGGAGCGGATGAAGACGTCGCGTCCGTATGCGCAGGCGATGAAGCAGGTGATCGGTCACCTGGCCCAGGCCAGCACCGACTACCAGCATCCGTTCCTGGTCCAGCGTGACGAGGTCAAGCGCGTCGGTTACATCGTGGTCTCGTCCGACCGCGGTCTGGCCGGCGGCCTGAACAACAACCTGTTCCGCAAGATGCTGGGCGAAATGCGCCAGTGGCAGGACAAGGGCGCCGACATCGACGTGGTCACCGTCGGCCAGAAAGCCTCGACCTTCTTCCGTCGCGTCAAGGTCAACATGGTCGGCACCGTCACCCACATGGGCGATGTGCCGCACCTGGAACAGCTGATCGGCGTGATCAAGGTGATGCTCGATGCGTTCACCGACGGCAAGGTTGACCGCGTGTACCTGGTCTACAACCGCTTCATCAATACGATGACGCAGAAGGCCAGCTTCGATCAGCTGCTGCCGTTGCCGGCTGCTGAGAAGCAGGTCGCGCATCACGACTGGGACTACCTGTACGAACCCGACGCTGCGACCGTGCTTGAGCACGTGATGACGCGTTACGTCGAGTCGCTGGTGTACCAGGCCGTGCTGGAAAACGTCGCGTCCGAGCATGCAGCCCGCATGGTCGCGATGAAGTCGGCCAGTGACAACGCGAACAAGCTGATCGGAACCCTGCAGCTGGTCTACAACAAGGCCCGCCAGGCAGCGATCACCCAGGAAATCTCCGAAATCGTCGGCGGCGCGGCAGCAGTCTGACGCGCACAGTCAAAGCACACATTAGAGGATTGCAGCAATGAGTCAGGGCAAGATCGTTCAGATCATCGGCGCCGTCGTCGACGTCGAATTCCCCCGCGAGTCGGTGCCGAAGGTGTACCACGCGCTGAAGGTGGACAACACCGAAATCACGCTGGAAGTGCAGCAGCAGCTGGGCGACGGCGTGGTCCGTTGCATCGCGCTGGGCTCCACCGACGGCCTGAAGCGCAACCTGGTCGCCACCAACACCGAACGCGCCATCTCGGTGCCGGTCGGCGCGGGCACGCTGGGCCGCATCATGGACGTGCTGGGTCGCCCGATCGACGAAGCCGGTCCGGTCACCGCCAGTGACACCTGGGAAATCCATCGTTCGGCCCCGTCGTACGAAGACCAGTCCCCGGCCACCGAGCTGCTGGAAACCGGCATCAAGGTCATCGACCTGATGTGCCCGTTCGCCAAGGGCGGCAAGGTCGGCCTGTTCGGCGGCGCCGGCGTCGGCAAGACCGTCAACATGATGGAACTGATCAACAACATCGCCAAGGCGCACAGCGGTCTGTCCGTGTTCGCCGGCGTGGGTGAGCGTACCCGTGAGGGCAACGACTTCTACCACGAGATGAAGGACTCCAACGTCCTGGACAAGGTCGCGATGGTGTACGGCCAGATGAACGAGCCGCCGGGCAACCGTCTGCGCGTCGCCCTGACCGGCCTGACCATGGCCGAATACTTCCGCGATGAGAAGGACGAGAACGGCAAGGGCAAGGACGTGCTGCTGTTCGTCGACAACATCTACCGCTACACCCTGGCCGGTACCGAAGTGTCGGCACTGCTGGGCCGTATGCCGTCGGCCGTGGGTTACCAGCCGACCCTGGCCGAGGAAATGGGCGTTCTGCAGGAGCGCATCACCTCGACCAAGAACGGCTCGATCACCTCGATCCAGGCCGTCTACGTGCCCGCCGATGACTTGACCGATCCGTCGCCGGCCACCACGTTCGCCCACCTGGATTCGACCGTGACCCTGTCGCGTTCGATCGCCTCGCTGGGTATCTACCCGGCCGTGGATCCGCTCGACTCGACCAGCCGCCAGATGGATCCGCTGGTCATTGGCCACGAGCATTACGACACCGCCCAGCGCGTCCAGCAGACCTTGCAGAAGTACAAGGAGCTGAAGGACATCATCGCCATCCTGGGCATGGACGAACTGTCCGAAGAAGACAAGCAGGCCGTGACCCGCGCCCGTAAGATCGAGCGCTTCTTCAGCCAGCCGTTCCACGTGGCCGAAGTGTTCACCGGTTCGCCGGGCAAGTATGTGTCGCTGAAGGACACCATCCGTGGCTTCAAGGCCATCGTCGATGGCGAATACGACCACCTGCCGGAACAGGCGTTCTACATGGTCGGCAGCATCGAAGAAGCGGTCGAGAAGGCCAAGAAGATGGCTGAAAAGGCCTGATGCGGCGGGGACGGGCGACATGCCCGTCCCGACCCGTCACACGGGGTGGGCGCAGGCCCACCGCTGAGGACATCCTGCGGTGGGCGCGAGCCCGCCCTAAAGCGAGAAGAGTTTCATGAGCACCATCCGTTGCGACATCGTCAGCGCCGAGCAGGAAATCTTCCGTGGTGAGGCGACCCTGGTCGTGGCCACCGGTGAGCTGGGTGAGCTGGGCATCGCGCCCAAGCACGCCCCGCTGATCACCCGCCTGAAGCCGGGCAAGGTGGTGGTGACCACGCCGAGCGGCGAGCAGATCGACTTCGCCATCTCCGGCGGCATTCTCGAAGTGCAGCCGCAGGTCGTGACCGTGCTGGCCGACACCGCGATCCGTGCCCAGGACATCGACGAAGCCTCGGTCCGCAAGGCCAAGGAAGAAGCCGAGCGCATCCTGGCCAACCGTGGTGAAGCAATGGAAGTGGCGGAAGCGCAGCAGCGCCTGGCGGAAGTGTCCGCCCAGCTGCAGGCGCTGGAGCGCCTGCGCAAGAACCTCAAGCACTAAGCGGGGCGGCGCGACGGCGCCATCCGCAAGGGGGAAAACGCCGGCTTGCCGGCGTTTTTTTTTGCCTGCCTCCCGGTACGCCGGATCAGCGGAAGATCAGGCTCCGCATCAGCAGGAATGACAGCCCGGCCAGCCCGCCCTCCACCAACGGTTTGGCCAGCCACGCATAGCGCAGCCCCAGGTGCTCGGCGGCCAGGGTCACCAGCAGCGTACTGATGGCCGTCAGCACGGCCCACAGCAGCAGGAAGCGCGCAAAGCGTGGCCAGCCCAGACGATGCTCACCATCGCGGGCAAACGTGTAGCGGCCATTGAGCCAGAAGCCGAGCAGCATGCCGCTCACGCGCCCCAGCAGGTTGCCGGGTGCCGCTGGCATTCCCAGTGCGGTGGCAGCCACGAACACGGCCCAGTCCAACACCAGCTGGACCAGGCCGACGACGAGATAGCGGCTGCCTTGGCGGAGGAGACTCACGTGCACTCCGGGTGCGGACAATCCCACATGTTAACGAGCGTCGCACTAGAATTCCCATCAACGATACCCGGAACGTGATCTACCCATGACCCAGCCCCTGCACGTGATCATCCTGGCCGCCGGCGCCGGCAAGCGCATGAAGTCGGCCCTGCCCAAGGTGCTGCAGCCGATCGCCGGCCGCCCGATGCTCGCCCACGTCATCGAGACCGCGCGTCAGCTGCAGCCTGAAGCGATCCATGTGGTGTATGGCCATGGCGGCGAAGCAGTGCGGCAGGCATTGGCCGATCAGCCCGATCTGCGCTGGGCGGAGCAGAGCGAGCAGCTGGGCACCGGGCATGCCGTGCTGCAGGCCATGCCGGAAGTGCCGGATGCGGCAACCGTTCTGGTGTTGTACGGCGATGTGCCGTTGATCCGCGGCGAAACGTTGCGCCACCTGTTGTCGCAGCCGGGCCGCTTGGCCGTGCTGGTGGCCGAGGTCGCCGATCCGACGGGCTACGGGCGCATCGTGCGCAATGCCGAGGGCAAGGTCGGGGCGATCGTCGAGCAGAAAGACGCCACCGACGAACAGCGCAGCATCCGGACCATCAATACCGGCATCATCACCGCCGAATCCACGGCACTGCGCCGTTGGTTGTCGCAGCTGTCCAATGCGAACGCGCAGGGCGAGTACTACCTGACCGACATCTTTGCCGCGGCGGCCAGCGATTACACGCCGGCCGAGATGGCATTCGTGCAGGACCCGCAGGACGCCGAAGGTGCCAACGATCCATGGCAGCTGGCCCAGCTTGAACGCGCCTGGCAGCTGCGCGAAGTGCGTGCGCTGTGCGCGCAGGGCGCACGCGTGCTGGACCCGGCACGGCTGGATATCCGTGGCACCGTCACGGTCGGCAGCGACGTGCAGATCGACGTCAACGTGATCCTGGAGGGACGTGTGGTGCTGGGCGATGGCGTCAGCATCGGCGCGTTCACCCGGCTCAAGGATGTTTCCCTGGCCGCAGGCACCGTGGTCAAGCCGCACTGCGATCTGGAGGGCGTGGTCAGCGAAGGTGCGGCAGACATCGGTCCGTTCGCGCGGCTGCGCCCCGGCACCGTGCTGGGGGAGGGCTCGCACGTGGGCAACTTCGTGGAAACCAAGAAAGTCGTGCTCGGTGCCGGCAGCAAGGCCAACCACCTTACCTATCTGGGCGACGCGGTGATCGGCAGCAAGGTCAACATCGGTGCGGGCACCATCACCTGCAACTACGACGGGGTGAACAAGTCGCAGACCACGATCGGCGATCGTGCCTTCATCGGATCCAACAGCTCGCTGGTCGCGCCGGTCGTGATCGGGGAAGGCGCAACCGTCGCCGCTGGCTCGGTGATCACCCGCGGCGCCCCGGCGGACAAACTGACCGTCGCCCGCGCACGTCAGGAAACCATCGACGGCTGGAAGCGCCCGACGAAGAAGTAGTGCCGGCCGCTGGCCGGCAACCAGGCGATCCCGGGGCCACGACGGTGCCGCCCAGCGGCCGGTCTACCGGGCGTCAGCCGGCAGGAACACCGCCACGCACAGACCGCCCTCGCGGCGGTTCTGCAGCGAAATGCGGCCACCATGCGCTTCGACGATCTCACGGGTCAGCGCCAGGCCGAGCCCGGTGCCGTTGCGCTTGGTCGAATAGAACGGCATCAACGCGTTCTGCAGCACCGCCTCGTTCATGCCCTTGCCGCGATCCAGTACTTCCAGCCGCAGCCACTGGGGCAGGCGGGTCAGGCGGACCTCGACGTCGTCATTCGGCGGCTCGGCCTCGCCACACGCTTCATGGGCATTCTTGAGCAGGTTCAGCAGCGCCTGCCCGAGCTGGGCGATGTCCACGCGGCTCTGCAGATCGTCGGGTACCTCCGCCATCCGGAACGGAATCTGGTGCTGCAGCCCGCCCAGGAACAGGTTCCACTGTACGGTCTGCAACTGCGGCTGTGGCAGCTTGGCGAACCGCGCATAGCCGCGGATGAAGCCCTCCAGATGACGCGCGCGCTCCTCGATGGTGGCGAACACCTCTTCCAGCCGCCCGGTCTTGCCGCGCCGGACCAGCTCGCCACCGGAATGCGCCAACGAGGCGATCGGCGCCAGGGAGTTGTTCAACTCGTGGCTGATCACCCGGATCACCTTCTTCCAGGTCTGCACTTCCTGGCGGCGCAGTTCGGCGGTCAGCAGGCGGATCAACAGCAGATCGTGCGGGCGGCCGTTGAGATGGAAGTTGCGGCGTGACAGGTGATAGATCTGCTCGTCGTCCTCATCGCGCTCATCGTCGCTGTCCTGGCCTTCGCCACGCACCGCGAAGAGGCTGTCGCCCCCGCGGGCGATGGCGTCGCGCAGCTCGATCGGCATCGTCGCCATGACGTCGTCCATGCGCTGGCCCTCCAGCTTCCAACCGTTGTGCAGCAACTTGCGCGCCGCCAGGTTGGAAAACACCACGCGCTGCACGCCGTCGCCCCCGTGTGCCAGCAACAGCATCGATACCGGCGTGTTCTGCACCATGGTGTCCAGCAGCAGCTCGCGCTGGACCAGGTCCTGGCGCTGCGCACGCAGCACATCGCCCAGTTCGCGGTGGGCCTGGACCAGATCGCCCAGCTCATCATTGGAGGGCCAATAGATGCCGAAGTTGTATTCACCGTCGCGGTAGCTGCTGGTGGTGCCGGACAGGGCGCGCAGCAACGAGCGGATCGGTGCGGTCGCGCGGCGCAGGCTCCACCACATCAGCGCCAGCAGCACGACAACCGAAATGCAGGTGACCGCCCAACCATGGTCCAACCAGAACGCCAGATACCACGGGAATGCAGCTGCCAGTGCCAGGACCGGCAGCAGCCGCAGGAACAGCCGGAAGGTGAACGAGCGCCGCTTCATTCGCGCGGGATGCCGTAACGGTCCATGCGCCGGTACAGCGCCTGGCGGCTGAGCCCGAGTTCGGCAGCGGTCTGGGCAATGATGCCGTGGTTATGCGCCAGTGCGGTTTCGATCCGGCTGCGGTCCGGGTCCACGGCCGGGCTGGCCGCGCGCGGGGCCGCGGCGCGCGGCAGGTTGAGATCGCCTGCCTCGATGCGCGGTCCCGTCGCGAACAGTTGGGCGCGCTGCAGCACGTTGCGCAGCTCGCGCACATTGCCCGGCCAGGCATGCCGCTGAAGCGCGGTGGCCGCCGCGGTGGACAGTGGCTTGCCAGTGTCCAGGAAGCGTTCGGCCAGCGGCAGGATGTCGCCGGGGCGGTCGGCCAAGGCCGGCAGCGCCAGCTCGACAGTGTTGAGGCGGTAGTACAGATCCTCGCGGAACTGGCCATCGCGGATCATCGTGGGCAGATCGGCGTTGGTCGCGCTGATGACGCGGACCTTCACCTGCCGCTCGCGGTTGGAACCCAGCCGTTCGAAACGGCCGGTTTCCAGCACGCGCAGCAGTTTCATCTGTCCACTGGCAGAGAGATTGCCGATCTCATCCAGGAACAGGGTGCCGCCATCGGCGGCCTCGAACTTGCCTTCGCGTGCCTTGTTGGCACCGGTGTAGGCACCAGCCTCGGCACCGAACAATTCCGCCTCGATCAGCTCGGACGGAATCGCGCCGCAGTTGAGCGCGACGAACGGCCCCTTGGCCACCAGCGAGTTGGCCTGGATGATCTCGGCGATCTTCTCCTTGCCCGCGCCGTTGGGGCCGGTGATCAGCACCGGCAGTGCCGAGCGTGCCACCTGGCAGGCCAGGCTGACCACGCGCTCGCTGGCCGGATCGGCCACCACGGCACCGCGCAGATCGTAGCGCGCTTCCAGCGCCGAGCGATCGCGCTGTTCGCGGTCGCGGCGGCGATCGAGTTCGCGGCG
This sequence comes from Stenotrophomonas sp. TWI1151, assembly GCF_039673135.1. Taxonomy (NCBI): domain Bacteria; kingdom Pseudomonadati; phylum Pseudomonadota; class Gammaproteobacteria; order Lysobacterales; family Lysobacteraceae; genus Stenotrophomonas; species Stenotrophomonas sp. TWI1151. The sequence goes on along the minus strand of NZ_JBDJLA010000014.1, from coordinate 128,099 downwards.
GGTTTCGGAGAGCTCCAGCAGGTTGTTGACCGTGATCAGCAGCTTGCGGTCGTCCCATGGCTTGGCCAGGTAGTCCGCCGCGCCCGCCTTGACCAGATCGACCGCGCTGCTCAGATGTGTCCAGGCGGTCAACAGGATCACCGGCAGGTCCGGATGACGTGCACGGATCTGCTGGAACAGGGCTTCGCCTTCTTCGCCGGAGGTGGTGTCCTCGGTGAAGTTCATGTCCTGGATCACCAGATCCACCGGCTGTTGTTCCAGCAGCGCCAGCCCCTGCTCGGGCGAGAGCGCGTGCAGGGTATCGATGTCGTGCAGCGAGAACAGCACGTCGAGTGCGGTGCCGACGCTGGCGTTGTCGTCAATGATCAGGATCGAGGGCATGCGGCAACGTAGGACCGGAAGTGGAATCAAGAGTACCGGAGCGCCGGGCCAAGGGGCAGATGGCCCGGCGTGGCAGGCCTCAGCCGCCGGCGCGTGGCGGCGTTGCGGGCTGGGGGATGGGCGGTGTCTCGACCGCCAGCACCTCGCTCCAGGCGGCGGTGTCGACATCCACGGTCACCTGGTCGCCCTTGCGCAGCACGACGACGGGCACCCGGGTGGCCTTGTTGCCAACCAGCGCATGGGTGAGGTCGGCCATGCGCCGGACGGGCTGGCCATCCACGCGCAGGATCCGGTCGCCGCTGCGCACACCGAAGTAGCTGCTCGGTTCGGTGGTGGTGACGCGCACGATGCCATCCCGGGCATCGACCACCAGATGGTGGCCGGCGTCACGCCACTCCAGGCGTGCGGTATCGGTCTGGGTGGCGGCCAGCGCAGGTGCGCTGGCCAGCAGGAGGGACAACAACAGGGTCGTGATCCTGGTCTTGGTCTTGGTATTGGTCTTGCGCATTTCAGGCACTCCGGGTGGCAACGGCAGGGGGGACGGCGGCGGCGCGACGGGCCGGGCCGAAGACAGCGATCTGGCCCAGCAGCCACAGCAGTACCGCGCCGATCGGCAGGTAACTGATGGGCATGCGTGGCAGCTCGTAGTTGTTCATCAGCCACAGATTGATCGTGTAGGCCATCAACATGCCCAACACGATCCCAACCGTGGCCAACAGGAAGTTCTCGGTCTGGAAGTAGCGCAGGATCTGGCTGCGGGTCGCGCCCAGCGCCCGGCGGATGCCGATCTGCTTGGTGCGCTGCTGCACCCAGAAGCTGGCCAGACCAACGATGCCCAGTGCCGTCACCACCAGCAGGGCAACGCACACGGTGATCAGCAGGCCGACCATGGCGCGGTCATTGGCGAAGTACTTGTTGCGCTGTTCCTCGTAGGTGGATTTGCCGCGGATCAGCCGGCTCGAATCGACACGTTCCAGTGCCGTCACTGCTGCCTTGATCACCTCGTCCCGACGCGCGGGATCGGTGACACGGATCAGGTAGAAGCCTTCGTCGTAGGTCGCCCGCAACGGCAGCATGATCGAATACTGGATGTCGCCGCCAACCGGGTTCGGGCGGGCCAGCACCTTGACGATGCCGACGATGCGCAGCGGCATGGAACCGCTGTAGACCGTCTTGCCCAAGGCATCACCGCCGGGGAACATCTTGTCGGCAATCGCCTTGGTGACGATGATCGCCGAGCCCGTTTTTTCGGCGTTCTCGTCGGTCAGGGCATCCGCTGCGTCGCGGTATTCGTCGCTCTGGAAATCACGGCCGGCGATCAGCTCCACGCCCAGTGTCTCCAGCGCGCCTTCGCGGGCGAAGTACTGGGAGGTGCTCAGCGTCGAGCGTTCCTGGTTGGGGGTCAGCCCCAGGCCCGTGTTCCAGGAGCTGTTGCGGAACGGAATCTGGTTCAACGTCACGGCACTCTTGACGCCCGGAATGGCCTGCAACGCCGCCAGGTCTTCGCGGGTGCGCGCGGCCGCATTGACCTGGGTGCCGATGCCGCCCAGGCGGACTTCGATCAGTTCGGTCTCGGCGATGCCGCTGGGCTGGTTGATCTTCTCGATGCGCTGCCCGATCAGGAACAGCGCATTGCAGACGATGGCGCAGGTCAGGGCGATCTCGAGCACGATCAGCGACGCGGCGGTTTTATGCCGGCGCAGGGTGGAGAGGATGGGACGGATATCCATGGTGTGCTCCGGATCCTTACTGCGATTTGAGTTGGATGGCGGGCGCGACCTGCATGGCGCGCAGCGCCGGCAGGAAACCGGCCAACAGGCTGGCGACCAAGGTCAGCGCGAAGGTCATCAGCAGCATCTGCCCATCCAGCGTGGCCAGCTTGGCGTAGTCCACCGGTTGCTGGCGCACCGCGTACAGTCCCAGCATCGCGAGCACCAGGCCGAGCAGGCCGCCGGCCAGGCCGACCGTACCGGCCTCGATGAGCGACTGCAGGAAGATCTGGCCGCGGCTGGCACCCAGCGCCCGGCGCACGCCGATCTCGCCGCTGCGGCGCAGGAACTTGGCCAGCAGCAGGCCCACGGTATTGATCAGGCAGACCAGCAGGAAGCCCATCGCCAACCACAGCTGCAGGCGCACGTCACCGGGGACCACCTTCTTGTAGTCCAGCCACTCCATGACATTGCGCAGACGGACGTTGTTGGGACGCTCGAAGCGGCCGGCCGCACGCTGCTGGTCGGAGTAGTTCTCCAGGTAGCGGCGGTACTCCGCAGCTTGCCCGGCGTTCTCCAGCTCCACCCAGTACTGGATCCAGGTGCAGCTGGCGGTCGGGCCGGTCGGATCGGGTTCGTTGCGGCGGCCGAAGCAGTCCATGCTGCCGCTGCGGTCGAACTTCAGCTCGATGGCCGTGGTGAAGGGAACGAACACATCTTCGCTGTCGCCATAGCGACCGGTGTTGAGATCGTAGAAGTGCGGGTTGGGGTGCCACTCGTCCAGAACGCCCACCACGGTCATCGTGTTGCCATTGATGCGCAGTGACTTGCCGACGCTGTTGGCGCCATCGAACAGCTTCTGGTTGAGTGTCTTCGTGATCACCGCGACCCTGCCGCGGCCCTCGTCATCGGATTCCTTCCAGCCCTGGCCGTACTGGAACGGGGTATCGAACATCGGGAAGAAGTCGCCCGAGGTGTAGCGAGAATCCGTGACGAACGGACGCAGCGTGCTGCTGTCCGGCTCGATGGTGACGCCGCCACCGGTCATCATCGCCTGGCGCTTGGCATGTTTCTCGCTCAGCAGTCTGGTGGCATCGAAGCGGGTCAACTGGTCGGCCGGTTCTTCGCCAGGCTGATAGCCAAGCGCCGACTGTGGATCAATCTGCACGCTGAAGAGCCGGTCGCTCTTCTGCGGAATCGGATCACCGGACAGCACGTGGAACACGGTCAGCGTGGTCATCGACGCGCCGATGCCCAGCGCGATGGCGATCACCATCAGCGCGGTCAGCACCTTGTTGCGCCGGAAGCTGCGCAGGGCCAGTCGGAAGTAGTAAGCGATCATGGCCGGCCTCAGTCGTTGGCGATGGCAGCAGCAACCGCGGGGCGCGGCGTGGAAAGCACCGGGTCGCGCAGCAGGTCGGTGACCTGGCCGTCGACGATGTGCACGTTGCGCTTGGCACGGGCGGCCAATTCGGGATCGTGGGTCACCATCACGATCGTGGTGCCCTTGGCATTGATTTCTTCCAGCAGCTCCATGACGCCACGGGCCATCTGGCTGTCCAGGTTGCCGGTCGGTTCATCGGCCAGCAGCAGGCGCGGGCTGCCCGCCAGCGCCCGCGCGATCGCGGCGCGCTGCTGCTGACCACCGGAGAGTTCGGCCGGGTAATGCTTCATGCGCGAGCCCAGGCCCACCTGGGCCAGCGCGTGCTCGATGCGCTCCTTGCGCTCGGCAGCGGGCATGCCGCGGTAGCGCAGCGGCACATCGACGTTGTCGAACAGGTTCAGATCGGAGATCAGGTTGAAGCCCTGGAAGATGAAGCCGATCTTCTGGTTGCGCAGGCGGCTGCGCGCGTCATCGCCGAGCTGGCTGACGTCCTGGCCATCGAGCAGGTAGGTGCCGCTGGTGAAGGTCTCCAGCAGGCCGGCGATGTTGAGGAAGGTGGTCTTGCCCGAACCGGACGGACCGGTCACGGCGACGAACTCGCCTTCGCGGACATGCAGGTCCAGCGACCGCAGGGCGTGGGTTTCCACCTGTTCGGTGCGGAAGACTTTGGCGACCGAGCGCATTTCAAGCATGGCTGTTTTCCTTTGAAAGTCGAGAGGATCGAAAGGGACTGAATCAGTTGATGGAGACGCGCTCGGCATCGCCGAACAGATCGCTGCCGGACACCACGACGCGATCGCCGGGCTGCAGGCCAGAGAGGATTTCCACTTCGCCCAGGCTGCTCACACCGAGCTTGACCGGGCGACGGACCGCACTGCTGCCGTCCATGACGTAGGCGTAGCCGTTGCCCTGTTCGACGAACGGGCCGCGTTCGATCTTCAGGGCATTGCGGCGGGTATCGAGCAGCACGCGCGCCTGCATCCGCTGGCTCTGGCGCAGGCCCTGCGGTTGCTTGTCGGCAAAGCGGATGCGGGCGTTGACCTCACCGGCGACCACTTCCGGGGACACCGCGGAGATCTCACCGGCGAACTGGCCGCTGCCGCCGGTCAGCTGCGCAGGCATGCCGATCGTCAGCTCGCGGGCGAAACTCTCCGGCACCTTGATCTCGATCTCGAAGCGCGACAGGTCGACCACGCCCAGGATCGGCGCATTGGCGACCACGTTGGTGTGCTGGGTCGCCTGCACCTGGCCGACCTGGCCATCGAACGGCGCACGCAGCGTGAGGGCGTCGACCTGGCGCTCGACCTCGGTCACCACCGCACGCTGGCGGTCGGCGAGCAGGCGCTTGTTGCGCGCATCGAGGTCGGCGCCCTGGGCCTTGAGCAGGGCGTCCTTGCGGGCATGTTCGAGCTGGATGTCGCTCTTCTTGACCGTGTCTTCGGCCTTGGCGACATCGACCTGCGGCACCGCGCCCCCATCGAAGCCACGCTTGTAGCGTTCCAGATCGCGCACGGCCGCCTGGCGTTCGATCACCGCCTGGTCGGTATCCTTCTGGGCCGTGGCGCGCGCCAGGGTCGCATCCAGGGTGGCGCGGCTCGCCTCGGCCTGCAGACCGGCCAGGGTGGCCTGTTCCTGGGCCAGCTTGCTGCGCAGTTCGGGGCTGTCGATCACGGCCAGTTCCTGGCCCTGCTTGACCACGTCACCGGCCACCACCTTCAGGTTCACGTTGCCGGCGGAGATCGCATACAGCACCGGGTTGTTGGCCGCGATCACGCGACCGTCCGCGGCGATGTCGCGGACCATGTCGCCGCGGGTGACCTCGGCGATGCGGACGCGGGCGCTGTCGAAGGAGCGGCTGGCCCCGAGCCAGGCACGGGCGGCGAAGCCGATCGCCAGCAGCACGACCAGCGCGGCGACCGCCGGCCACAGCCAGCGCTTCCACGGGGCGGGCGCGGCATGCGAGGAAAGGGTCTGGTCCTGGGCGGAAGTGTCGCGGATCATCGGGCTCGTTCGCGGTTGGGTTGTGGAGTACCAAAGCAGACTTCGTGCCAACTTTTCACCCTTTGAAAACAAGGGGTTGCGATCGGGGTGGCGTGTCCGCGTGTCCGCGGACACCGGACCGGACACTTTCGTTAAGCCGACAGCGCCCAAGCCGCCGGGGCGGCCACGCTAGAATGCGAGGCTAACCAGCAGGGATCTGAATCTATGTGCGGCATTGTGGGAGCGATCGCGCAGCGCGACGTGGTACCGGTACTCATCGAAGGCCTGAAGCGACTGGAATACCGGGGCTACGACTCGTCGGGCATTGCCGTGATCGACACCACCGCCGCCGAAGCTGACGTCCGCCGCGTCCGCCGCACCGGCCGCGTGGCCGAGATGGAGAAGGCCGCCACGAGCGAAGGCTTCCAGTCGCTGCTCGGGATCGGCCACACCCGCTGGGCCACCCACGGTGGCGTGACCGAGGCCAATGCGCACCCGCACATCAGCCACGGCGTGGCGCTGGTGCACAACGGCATCATCGAGAACCACGAAGAACAGCGCGAGAAGCTGCGCGGGTTGGGCTACACCTTCGAGTCGCAGACCGACACCGAAGTGATCGCGCACCTGATGCACCATCACCTCAAGGAAGGCGACAGCCTGCTGTCCGCGCTGCAGCGCACGGTCAAGGAACTGACTGGCGCCTACGCGCTGGCGGTGATGAGTCGTGCCGAGCCGGATCACTTCGTGTGTGCGCGCATGGGCTGCCCGCTGCTGATCGGCGTGGGCGAGGGCGAGAACTTCGTCGCCTCCGACGTCTCGGCGATCCTCCAGGCCACCCGCTCGGTGATCTTCCTGGAAGAGGGCGATACCGCCGATATCCGCCGCGATGGCGTGCAGGTGTATGACGAGCACAACCAGCCGATCGTGCGTGACGTGCACCTGTCCGATGTGTCGCTGGCGTCGCTGGAGCTGGGCCCGTACCGCCACTTCATGCAGAAGGAAATCCACGAGCAGCCGCGCGCGCTGGGCGACACCATCGAAGCGGCGATCGATGCCGGCGGTTTCCCGGCCACCCTGTTCGGCAAGAATGCCGAGGGCGTTCTGTCGGATATCGAAGGCGTGCAGATTCTTGCCTGCGGTACCAGCTATTACGCCGGGCTGACCGCGCGCTACTGGATCGAGGCAATCGCCGGGCTGCCGTGCAGCGTCGAGATCGCCAGCGAATACCGCTATCGCGCGGCCTACGCGAATCCCAAGCACCTGATCGTCACCATCTCCCAGTCCGGCGAAACGCTGGATACGATGGAGGCGCTCAAGTACGCCAAGTCGCTCGGCCACCTGCACACGCTCTCGATCTGCAACGTTCCCGAGAGCGCGATCCCGCGTGCCAGTGAACTGGTCTGCTACACCCGTGCCGGTGCCGAGATCGGTGTCGCGTCGACCAAGGCCTTCACTACCCAGCTGGCCGCGCTGTTCCAGCTCACCGTGGTGCTGGGCAAGCTGCATGGCCGCATCGATGCCGCCCAGGAAGCGGACTACCTGGAACAGCTGCGCTTCCTGCCGGGCAGCGTGCAGCATGCGCTGAACATGGAGCCGCAGATCGCCGCGTGGGCCGAGCGCTTCGCGCGCAGGAACAGCGCGTTGTTCCTGGGCCGTGGGCTGCATTACCCGATCGCGCTGGAAGGCGCGCTCAAGCTCAAGGAAATCTCGTACATCCACGCCGAGGCCTATCCGGCCGGCGAGCTCAAGCATGGCCCGCTGGCGCTGGTGGATGAAGAGATGCCGGTGGTGGTGATCGCCCCGAACGACAGCCTGCTGGAAAAGGTCAAATCCAACATGCAGGAAGTGCGTGCCCGCGGCGGTGAGCTGTTCGTGTTCGCCGACCAGGACAGCAACTTCGTCGAGTCCGAAGGCGTGCATGTGATCCGGACGCCGCGCCATGCCGGTGTGCTGAGCCCGATCGTGCATACGATTCCCGTGCAGCTGTTGGCCTATCACACCGCGCTGGCCCGCGGGACAGACGTGGACAAGCCGCGCAACCTGGCAAAGAGCGTGACGGTGGAGTGATGTGTCCGCCGCCGAGGCGGCGCTGACGCGTATCGAGGGTGGTCCTGCGGGGCCACCCTTTTTTTTGTGCGATCACCCTGTAGAGCCACCCCATGGGTGGCTGCGGGAGCCGTAGCGAAGAACAGCCACCGATGGGGTGGCTCTACACGGCCGTCTGCACCGGAACTTTAGTCTCACCCCGCGGCGGCATTCAGCGACGGTTTTAGTCACGGTGCCATTCTCAGGGTCGTTCACGCTTTCCACGACGAACCGTCCCAGATTTGCAAACTCCTGGCCCAGGGTGCGGTCGTAGAATCGAGTGACCGAGGCAGGTGCATCGCCATCGACCTCGTTGCAATCAGGCGCCTCTCTCGACTTCAGTAACCTGCACCAGGAAACAAGAATGAACGTCCGCGAACTCCTGCAATCCAAGAAAGAAGCCATCGTCACCATCGATTTGGAAGACACCATCGGTGCCGCCGCGCACAAGATGAGCGCGCACAAGATCGCCGCCCTGGTGGTGATGAAGGACGATGCGCCGGTCCGGATCGTGTCCGAGAAGGACATCGTGCGCAGCCTTGCGGAAGATGGTCCCCAGGCCGGCCGACGCGTCATTTCCAGCTTGCCGTCGGCAGGGCTGGAAGGCATCGGCCCGGACGCCACCCTCAAGCAGGCGATGGCGCTGATGACCTACTCGCGTCACCGTCATCTGATGGTGACCGAAGACACCAAGCTGGTCGGCATCCTGAGCCTGGGCGATATCGTGAAGAACCTGCTCAGCGAACTGGAGCTGGAAAAAGCGGTGCTGCAGGACATCTACATGGCGGCGCACTGACCTGCCCGTGTCCTGCTGACGGGTAACGCCGGCCGCCGGCCGGCAAGCCCACGCTGGAGAATCAACGCCGGCCTTCAAGGCCGGTCAGCTGCTGAAGGTCCGACAGCAGCAGCCGATAGGCTGCCTGCTGTGGCTCACCTGCCGGCTGCCGCAACACCCACGACGGATGCACCGTCGCGAATGCGCGGGTGCCGTCCTCCAGTGAGTGCCAGCGTCCGTGGTTGGCCATCAGGTTGAACCCGGCGCCGAACACCGCGGTGGCTGCGCTCGCCCCCAGGCAGACGATCACCTGCGGTCGCACGTTCTCGATCTCGCCCATCAGCCACGGCCGGCAGGCGTTTATGTGGGTGATCTGCGGCTTGCTGTGGATGCGCCGCTTGCCACGCCGTTCAAAGCGGAAGTGCTTGACCGCATTGGTCATGTAGAGCGTGCGGCGATCAATGCCAAGGTCGCGCAGGGCGCGATCCAGCAGTTGTCCGGCGGGCCCGACGAACGGGTGTCCGCTGAGGTCCTCGCTGTCGCCAGGCTGCTCGCCGACCAGCATGATCCGTGCGTCGTGCGGGCCTTCGCCGAACACGGTCTGCGTGGCCGGCTCCCACAGCGGGCAGCGGCGGCACGCAGCGGCAGCATCGCGCAGGGCATCCAGTGTGGCAGGTGGGGTATCCGTCGCTGGCGCGGGTGAGGCGATGGCCTCGGGGATACGCCGTCGCGGGGCCTGTGCTTCACGGTTGTGCATCTCCTGCACCCGGTCACCGGCATCACGGACCAGGTGCGGCAGCAAGGATGCTTCGGGCAGGTGTTTCCAGTATTTGGCCGGCATTTCCTGCTGCATCATGCGCGTGTTGAGCCGGGCCGGATTGAAGATGTTGGCGTAGTAGGTGCGCCACAATTCTTCGCGTGCGTCTTCCATCGGCGCATCGCTCTGGTGGCCGCCCGGACCGAACGACAGCTGCTGCCCATCCCAGTGCACGCTGCGGTACGGCGTCAGGATCGCCCAGCGCATGCCGGCGAATCGTCGCGCGAAAAACGGTGCGACGCGGTCGACGATCTGGTGATCCGGTTCGAACCAGGCAATGAACGCGTCCTGTTCGCCGGGCACCTCCCGGAAGCGCACGAAGGCCTTCATCTTATGCGTGTCGCGGCGTACCGCCTGGCTCAAGGCCATGGCGCGAAGCACGTCGGCATCGGCGGGGTTGGTGAGCAGACTGCGTTCGCCATGGGTGATGCGCCACAGCATGCGATAGAGCAGGGACATCCGCTGCGGATCGCGGTGGCACAGGCAGATGGCAGCCAGCTCGACAAAGCTCTTGGGGACATGGACCTGCGGCTCGGCCGGTGGCGCGCTGTCCTCCACCGAGCTCAGCGATGGCGCATCCAGCAGCGACGTCTCGCTGCCAGGCAACCAGTCCAGTTGATCCGGCGCGACCGCGTGACGCAGGGCCAGGCGCGCGGCGGTGCGCCACGCTTCCAGAGACCACGCCGGGTCGACCCGCACACTCCAGCGCGACATGTCAGTGGGCGGCCGTGTCGGGGAACAACGCACCCTGTCGCGGCGGTGGTGCCAGTCGGGCACGTAGTGCCGCCGGGTCATCCAGTGCACGCCGCGGATGATGGTCGGCCAGCTGCACGAACGGCAGCAGCTTGCTCATCGGCGCACGCAGGCGGGCCACATCGGCCACGCGCAGGCGTCCATGCCGCCGCGCCATCAGTACGCGCTTGACGTTGCGCACGCCTAGCCCGGGCACGCGTAGCAGCAGCTCCTTGGGCGCGATGTTGAGATCGACCGGGAAGCGCTCGGGGTGGCGGATCGCCCAGGCCATTTTCGGGTCGATGTCCAGGTCCAGCATGCCGCCCTGGGTGGCATCGGTGATTTCCTCCACGCCGTACCCGTAGAAGCGCAGCAGCCAGTCCGCCTGGTAGAGGCGGTGCTCGCGTGCCAGTGGCGGTGCCTGCAGGGGCAGCGCCTTGCTCGCATCGGGAATGGGGCTGAAGGCGGAGTAATAGACGCGGCGCATCCGATAGTTGCCGTACAGATTGTCGGCCGCGCTGAGGATCTGGTTGTCGCTGGCACCGTCGGCGCCGACGATCATCTGGGTGCTCTGCCCGGCCGGCGCGAAGCGGGGCGCGCCGGCCCGGCGGCCGCGCAAGGCCGGCGCGGGGGGCGCTGCGGCGGCTGCCGAGGATGATGGCGCGTCAGGGTCCGGATGTGACGTGCGCGCTTCCTTGGCTTCCTCGATGCGCCAGCGCAGCTCGCCCATCGCGCCGCGGATCGACGGCAGGGATTTCTCTGGCGCGAAGCTGGCCAGCCCTGCCTCGGTGGGCAGCTCGATGTTGATCGACAGCCGATCGGCATGGCGACCGGCAAGCGCAAGCAGTTCCGGGGAGGCTTCCGGAATGGTCTTGAGGTGGATGTAGCCGCTGAACCGGCGTTCTTCGCGCAGCACGCGCGCGATCTCCACCATCTGCTCCATGGTGTAGTCGGCATTGCGGATGATCCCGCTGGAGAGAAACAGCCCCTCGATGTAGTTGCGCTTGTAGAAGTCCATCGTCAACGCGACCACTTCCTCCACGCTGAAACGCGCCCGCTGCACGTTGCTCGATACGCGGTTGACGCAGTACGCGCAGTCGTAGATGCAGAAGTTGGTCAGCAGGATCTTGAGCAGCGACACGCACCGGCCATCGGGCGTGTAGCTGTGGCAGATTCCCATCCCCTCGGTACTGCCGATGCCGCCGGATGCACGCGAATCGCGCTTGCCCGCGCCACTGGAGGCGCAGGACGCGTCGTACTTCGCGGCATCGGCAAGGATGGCCAGTTTGCGGATCGTCTCCATGGAAAGACCGTACCGAGGCACGATCTCATCCAGTGAGACGCATCAGATAGTCCCTGAAGAATTCAGGTTCCGACTCAGCCTTCGAAGGTCACTTTCACCGAGTCCGCGCTGTAGGTGGCCGGCCCATGGAACACCACTTCGATGTTGTTGCCATCCGGATCCAGCGCGAACGCCGCGTAATAGCCCGGGTGGTAAGGGCGCTCGCCCGGGGCGCCGTTGTCCTTCCCACCGTTGGCCAGCGCCGCCTGGTGGAAGGCCTCGACCGTGGCGCGGTCGCGCGCCTGGAAGGCGAGGTGGTGGCGACCGGTGAGCTGGCCCAGCGCCGCGTCGCTGTCCGGCGTGGAGATGAACAGTTCGTCGGCCCAGAAGTAGGTGTCGCCTTCGCCGGCGATCGGAATGCCGATCGTGTCGAACACGGCCTGGTAAAAGCGGCGGCTGGCGGCGAGATCCCTGACCACCAGCTGCAGGTGATCGATCAGGCGGCCGCGGTGCAGTTCCATCGTTTCCATACCGGCTCCGTTGGGTGGTGGGACGGGGCGCAGATATACCACCGGACGCAGCGCGACGCATCGCGGCGATGTCGATCTTGCTGACTGAGCGCAGCGGTCTGTCGGCCACGGCCCTTCCGCCGGCCCGCGCGCTGACCTACGCTGCGCGCTGACGTCATGAACGCGCAGGCGGAGGAGGCACGATGCTGTGGATGGTGATGATGGCGCAGGCGCTCGCCGGCGACGTGGGTTATGAACAGGTGCGTGCGTTGGCGCAGCGCGATGAAGCCAGTCTGGCGCCGGCGGCCTACACAGAAATGGTGGACAGCATGAGCCGGGTCGGTGGTGCCAGCTTTACGCGTTGCCTGCCGACCCCCGCGCCGGAGACGCTCGCCGCGTTCACGGTGGTGCTGCAACTGGATGCGCAGGGCAGGGTAGTGCGGACCTGGCGCGAAGGCGATGAGGCGGTCGCGCGCTGCGTGGACGCAGGATTTGCCGGGAAAACGTTGTTCGTACCACCCAAGGCGCCGTTCCATGCGGCCTTCGAGTTCCAGGTCCAGCCGTAGCCGCCGCGACGCGCGGGAATGGGCCGGCGCGTCGCGGAGCGGCGGGGATCAGGCGATCGGCGTGTTGGAGATGATCTCCACCCAGTAGCCATCCGGATCCTTGATGAAGGCCAGGTGCTTCATGCGGCCGTCTTCCAGGCGCTTCTGGTAGGGCACCTGCAGCGCATCGAAGCGCTTGCAGGCGGCCTGGATGTCCGGCACCGACACGCAGATATGGCCGAAGCCGCGCGGGTCGGTATTGCCGTTGTGATAGACCGGGCCGTCCTGGGCTTCGGTGCCGTGGTTGTGCGTCAGCTCCAGCACGCCCGGAATCCCGGCCATCCAGACGCGGCGGGCATCGTCACCTTCGGGAATCTGCGTGCCGGCCGGCAGCAGGGCCAGGAAGTACAGGCTGAAGTCGGCGTCGGGGAAGTGGCGCAGATCGATCAGCTGGAAGCCGAGCACGCGGGTGTAGAAATCCAGCGAAGCGGTGGCGTCCTTGACGCGCAGCATGGTGTGGTTGAACACGAAGCCGGTGGTGTCAGCGGGCACCTGGGCGGCGACACCCGGTTGGTTCTGGAAGGCGGCAAGGCTCATGGGGGATCCTGGGGCGGGGGCCGCATCGGCGCGGCGGACGGGCCATTTTAGCGGTCCCGGCTGGATGGGGTGGCGGGTAGAATGGGGCGTCTCCCTGCGCAGTGTTCATCCATGTCCCAGCGTGAATGGGTGGCCGCCGCCATCCGCAAGATCGAAGCCGACTTCAACCGATCGGCCGATACCCACCTGATTCCGATGGACCTGCCCGGGTTCGAGGGCATCGACCTGTATTTCAAGGACGAGTCCAGCCATCCCACCGGCAGCCTGAAGCATCGTCTGGCCCGTTCGCTGTTCCTGTACGCGCTGACCAACGGCTGGCTGCGTGAAGGGCGCCCGGTGATCGAGGCGTCCAGCGGCTCCACGGCCGTATCCGAGGCGTATTTCGCCGGGCTGCTGGGCCTGCCGTTCATCGCCGTGATGCCGGCCACTACCTCCCCCGAGAAGATCGCGGCGATCGAGTTCCACGGCGGACGCTGCCATCTGGTGGAACGTGCGTGCGACCTCAACTGCGATTCGGAAGCGCTGGCCCGCGAAACCGGCGGCCACTTCATGGACCAGTTCACCTACGCCGAGCGCGCCACCGACTGGCGTGCCAACAACAACATCGCCGAATCGATCTTCAAGCAGATGGCCGAGGAGCCGCACCCGGTGCCGGAGTGGATCGTGTGCAGCCCGGGCACCGGTGGCACCGCGGCCACGCTGGGCCGCTATGTGAGCTACCGCCGGCATGACACGCGCATCCTGTGTGCGGACCCGGAAGTGTCGGTGTTCTACGACGGCTACTGCGCGGCGCTGGCCGGGCAGCCCTGGCGCGAGCTGACCTGCAGCGGTGGCTCGCGCGTGGAAGGCATTGGCCGGCCGCGGGTGGAATCCAGCTTCATCCCGACCAGTGTCGATGCGATGGTCAAGGTGCCCGACGCGCTGAGCCTGGCCGCGATGCGCCACGTCAGCCGCCAGCTGGGCCGCCGCGTGGGCGGCTCCACTGGCACCAATTTCATCGGCGTGCTGCAGGCCGCGCAGCTGATGCGCGATGCCGGCCGCAGCGGCTCGATCGTGACCATCCTGTGCGACAGCGGCGAGCGCTACGCCCACAGCTATTACAACCCGGAGTGGTACCCGAAGCAGGGCATCGACGTGGAGGGCGCCGATGCCCAGCTTGCCGCGGCGGTGGCGGGGCAGGGGTTGCCGGTGCTGCCCTGCGTCTCGCTGGAAGCGCTGTACTGAGCGGGGCAGCAGGCGCGGCGTGAACCTCGCCCATCGGCGCACGCCGGGGCCTTGTGCGGGGCGGGGGGCAATGCCATATCGTGGGGTGATGCCGCTGCAGCGGCCCCGTTGTCTGGAGATGCCTGTGACCCCCACCAACCCCCTGCTCGATTTTTCCGGCCTGCCGCGTTTCGATGCGATCCAGCCTGAGCACATCGCCCCGGCGATCGATGCCCTGCTGGCCGAGGCCGAGGCGGCGGTAAGGACCGCCGAGACCGTCACCCCGCTGACCTGGGCGACCTTCGCCGATCCGCTGGATGACGCCACCGAGCGCCTGTGGCGTGCGTGGGGGCAGGTGGGCCACCTGCAGGCTGTGGTGAATACCCCGGCACTGCGCGAGGCCTACAACGCCAACCTGCCCAAGGTGACGCGCTTTGGCAGCGCACTGGGCCAGAACCTGGCGCTTTACCAGCAGTACCGTGCCCTGGCCGCCGCGCCGGAAGCGGCGCAGTACGCTCCGGCACGCCGCAAGGTGCTGGAGAACGCCCTGCGTGATTTCCGCCTGGGCGGTGCTGAACTCGATGACGCCGGCAAGGCGCGCTACCGCGCGATCCGCGAAGAACTGTCCGCGCTCTCGGCGACGTTCTCGCAGAATGTGCTCGATGCGACCGATGCCTGGTCGCTGCATGTGGAAGACCGCGCCGAACTGGCTGGCCTGCCGGACGATGTGATCGCCGCTGCCCGCACGGCCGCAGAGAAGGATGGCCTGAACGGCTGGAAGCTGACGCTGCAGATGCCGTGCTATATCCCGGTGCAGACCTACGCCGAGCATCGCCCGCTGCGTGAGGCGCTGTATCGCGCCAACGCGGTCCGCGCCTCCGAATTCGGCGATGCCGCGCTGGACAACAGCGGCAACATCGATCGCGTGTTGGCCCTGCGTGCGGAGCTGGCGGCGCTGCTGGGCTTTGCCAACTACGCCGAGTATTCGATCGCCACCAAGATGGCCGAAGATGCGCCGCAGGTGCTGGGCTTCCTGCGCGATCTGGCCGCGCGTGCCAAACCGTATGCACAGCGCGACCGTGCCGAGCTGGAGGCCTTCGCGCGCGACGAACTGGGCCTGACCGCGCTGGACGCGTGGGACCTGGCCTTCGCGGCGGAGAAGCTGAAGCAGGCGCGCTACAGCTATTCCGAGCAGGACGTGAAGCAGTACTTCACCGAGCCGAAGGTGTTGGACGGCCTGTTCAGCGTGATCCGCAGCCTGTACGGGCTGGAGGTGCAGCCGGACAGCGCGCCGGTGTGGCACCCGGACGTGCGCTTCTTCCGGGTGGTCGATGCGCAGGGCGCGCTGGTGGGTCAGTTCTATCTGGACCTGTACGCGCGCGAAGGCAAGCGCGGTGGCGCGTGGATGGACGATTGCCGCAACCGCCGCGAGACCGCTGCCGGTGTGCAGACGCCGCTGGTGTACCTGGTCTGCAACTTCGGCAAGGGCGCCGCGGGGCAGCCGGCGACCTTCAGCCATAGCGATGTGACCACGCTGTTCCATGAAATGGGGCATGGGCTGCATCAGTTGCTGACCCGCATCGGCGAGCTTGGCGTGGCCGGCATCAACGGCGTGGAGTGGGACGCGGTGGAACTGCCAAGCCAGTTCATGGAGAACTTCTGCTGGGAATGGGAGCGCGTGCAGGCGATGACCGCACACGTAACCACAGGCGAGCCGCTGCCGCGTGCGCTGTTTGACCGCATGCTGGCGGCACGCAATTTCCAGAGCGGCATGTTCACCGTGCGCCAGCTGGAGTTCGCCCTGTTCGACATGCAGCTGCACAGCGATTTCGACCCGACCCAGGACAGCGTGCAGGCCCTGCTGGAGCGCGTGCGCGATGAGGTGGCGGTCAACCGGCCGCCGGCCTGGAATCGCTTCCCCAATCAGTTCAGCCACATTTTTGCTGGTGGCTATGCGGCGGGCTACTACAGCTACAAGTGGGCTGAAGTGCTCAGCGCCGATGCCTATGCCGCGTTCGAGGAAGCGCCGGACAAGGTGACCGAAACCGGTCAGCGGTTCCGCGATGAAGTGTTGTCGCGCGGCGGCAGCCGGAGTGCGGCAGAGAACTTCGCCGCGTTCCGTGGCCGCGCGCCGACCGTGGACGCGTTGCTGCGACACAACGGGATGGTGTGACCCCGGTTACGGTAGTGCCGGCCGCTGGCCGGCTCTGCATCCTGCCGCCAGGGGCGGAGTGTCATGCAACGTGAGGCGCCGGCCAGCGGCCGGCACTACCCGGCAGCGTGATCGGACCGGACGCGGCTCATTCGGCGTAGATCATCTTGCGGGTCATGCCGCCGTCGACGATGTGGTCCTGGCCGGTGATGAAACCGGCCAGGTCCGAGAGCAGGAAAACCGCCAGCGCGCCGATGTCCGGCGGCTGGCCAACCCGGCCGACCGGATGCTGCGCCTGATCGCGGCGCGAGAGCTTGGGCATGCGCCGGCGTGACGGTGCCTGCCAGGCATCGGTGGTGATCCAGCCGGGGCTGATGCTGTTGACCCGCACCGCCGGCCCTTCGCTCAACGCGAGTGCATGGGTGAAGGCGACCAGCCCGCCCTTGGCCGCGGCATAGGCTTCACTGTCCGGTTCGGACTGCCAGGCACGCGTCGAGGCGATGTTGAGGATGGCCCCGGCGTGTTCGCGCAGGGCGGGCAGGGCGTGTTTGCTGCACAGGAAGGCGCCATGCAGGCTGGAGAGGCGGCGTTGCCACTCGGCCAGCGGCATCTCCGCCAACGGCGTGCCATGGGCACTGGCGATGCCGGCATTGTTGACCAGGCCATCCATGCGGCCAAAGCGCTTCATCGTCGCCTTCATCAGCGCCTGCACACTGCGCTCGCTGGCCACATCCGCGCGCTGGAACGCCGCGCGCTCCGGCAGCGCCCATTCGGTCAAACAGGCCTTGCCGGCATCGGCATCCAGGTCGGCAATCATCACGCTGCCGCCGGCGCCGAGCACCGCCTGCGCGATGCCACGGCCCACCCCCTGCGCACCGCCGGTGATCACCACCACGCGATCGCGCAGCGGCTGTGCCGACCAGTCGAGGATGGACGGTGTCAGTGACACGGCGGCATGTCGTTGCGGCCCAGCAGGCGCGTCCAGCCTTCAATGCCGAGCTTGTCCAGCGTTTCGATGTTGCGCTCCACGATCACATCCGGATCCGGGAACGCGGCGACCGCCCGCTCGACGCTGTCTTCGCGCAGCAGGTGCAGGGTCGGGTAGGGCGCACGGTTGGTGTAGTTGCTCACGTCATCCGGCGCCGCGCCGGCGAACTGGTACTGCGGATGGAAGCTGGCCACCTGCAGGATGCCCTGCAGATCCAGTGCTTCGATCGCCGCATCGGCGTTGTCGAGGAAATCGTTGTAATCCAGGAAATCGGTCAGCACGTCCGGATGCACGATCAACGTGGTGTCGATCTGTTCGGCCGGCGTATCGCGCAGCAGGATCAGCTCTTCGGCCAGTTCCTCCACCAGCGCTTCCGGGGTGGTCGCATCGCTGAGCACGAACCGCACCTGATCCTTCACGTACACCGCTTTGGCGAACGGGCACAGGTTCAGGCCGATGACGATCTGCTCCAGCCATTTCCGGGTCTCGGCAATGGGGTCGTGGGTGGCAGTGAGGGAAGCATCGTTCATGGCGGGCGGTGTCGCTGGCTGGGCTGTTGATTGTACGGCGCGGCGGTGAAGCGGGCGGGTGATCGGCTCCACTGTCCATTAACTGGACACCGACCATGCTGATAAACCCTTATCCGGCAATCACTTGCAGTGATCGGGCCAACGGCCAATAGGCAGTGGTCCGCCGCAGGTATCCAATGGCCGGGTACACGACGCAAGGAGTTATCAGAGATGGCAACACACGCATTCCTGCCGACGGCCACGTGGTCCGGCAAGCTGTTCGAGGGTCAGTGGAGCCCGGGTGCCGGCACCCAGGATGTGGTCGAACCGGCCACCGGCGAACGCCTGGGCGAGATCGCGATGGCCGACCCGGCGCAGATCTCGCGCGCCGCCGCCACCGCCGCCAAGGCGCAGCGCGACTGGGCCAGCGCCCCGTATGACACCCGCGCGCAGGTCCTGCGCCGTGCCGCGCAGCTGGCCGAAGAGCACAACGACGAGATCGTGCAGTGGCTGGTTCGCGAAAGTGGCTCCACCCAGCTCAAGGCCGGCTTCGAGGCCAAGGTGAACACCAAGGCGTTGCATGAAGCGGCGGCATTGCCCTCGCGCAGCATCGGTGAAGTGCTGCCGTCCGAACCGGGCCGTCTGAATCTGGCGCGCCGCCGACCGCTCGGCGTGGTCGGCGTGATCGCGCCGTTCAACTTCCCGCTGTATCTGGCCATGCGCGCAGTCGCCCCGGCACTGGCGCTGGGCAATGCGGTGGTGCTCAAGCCCGATCCGCGCACCGCCGTGTGCGGTGGCTTCGTGATCGCACGCCTGTTCGAACTGGCTGGGCTGCCGGCCGGCCTGCTGCACGTGCTGCCCGGTGATGGCGCGGCCGGTGCGGCGCTGACCAGCGACCCGAACATCGCGATGATCCAGTTCACCGGCTCCACCGGTGCCGGGCGCAAGGTCGGTGAAGCGGCGGGCAAACACCTGAAGAAGGTGTCGCTGGAACTGGGCGGCAAGAACGCGCTGATCGTGCTCGACGATGCGGACATGGAGCTGGCCATCGCCAATACGGCGTGGGGCGTCTACCTGCACCAGGGCCAGATCTGCATGGCCACCGGCCGCGTGCTGGTCCAGCGCAGCATCCATGCGCGTTTCCTGGAAAAGCTGGTGGCCAAGGCGAAATCGCTCAAGGTCGGCAATCCGGCCGACGGCGAGGTGGCGATCGGGCCGTTGATCAATGCCCAGCAGCGTGACCACGCCGCGCGCATCGTCGCCGAGGCACAAGCCGCGGGCGCGACCCTGGCGACCGGTGGTGGCTACCAGGATCTGTTCTTCGAGCCGACCGTGCTCAGCGATGTGAGCCGCGACAACCCGGCGTTCCACGAAGAGATATTCGCGCCGGTCGCGGTAGTGGTGCCGTTCGATACCGATGATGAGGCGGTGGAGCTGGCCAACGACAGCGAATACGGCCTGTCGATGGCGATCGTATCCAGCAACGTGGGCCGCGCGCTGAAGCTGGGCGAACGGCTGCGCACCGGCCTGCTGCACATCAACGACCAGACGGTGAACGATGAGGTGATCAATCCGTTCGGTGGCGTGGGCGCCTCCGGCAACGGCACCAGCATCGGTGGCCCGTCCAACATCGACGAGTTCACCCAGTGGCAGTGGATGACCGTCAAGGGCGAAGCGCCCGCGTACCCGATCTGATCCAGGAGACCCTCATGACCGCAACAGCAGAACTGCGCGACATCACCGTGGCCGTGGTGCGCGAAAAAGAACAGCCCTTCACCATCGAGAAGGCGCGCATCCGTGGCCCGCAGGACGATGAGGTGCTGGTCCGCGTGGTCGCCACCGGCCTGTGCCATACCGATCTGATCGTGCGTGACCAGTACTACCCCGTGCCGCTGCCGGCCGTGCTCGGCCATGAAGGCGCGGGCATCGTCGAAGCGCTCGGCCCGGGCGTGAAAGATCTCAAGGTTGGCGACCATGTCGTGTTGACCTACGGCGCCTGCGGCCACTGCAATCCCTGCAGCGGCGGCCACGGCGCCTACTGCAAGGACTTCTTCGGCCTGAACTTCGGTGGCGGTGCGCTGGATGGCTCCACCGTGATCCAGGATCCGGACGGCAACCCGCTGCACGATCACTTCTTCGCGCAGTCCTCGTTCGCCACCTACGCACTGAGCCGCGAGAACAACGCGATCAAGGTGCCCGACGATGCGCCGATCGAACTGCTCGGCCCGCTGGGCTGCGGCATCCAGACCGGTGCCGGTGCGGTGATCAACTCGCTCAAGGTGACCGCCGGCAGCAGCTTCGCCAGCTTCGGCGCGGGCGCGGTGGGCCTGAGCGCGGTGATGGCCGCACGCGTGGCCGGTGCGACCACCATCATCGCCATCGATGTGGTGACGTCGCGGCTGGAACTGGCCAAGGAGCTGGGGGCCACGCACGTGATCAACAGCCGCGAGGTCGATGTGGTGGAAGCGGTGCGCGGGATCACCGGCGGCGGCGCGAACTTCGCACTGGAATCCACCGGTCGTCCGGAGGTGCTGGCGCAGGGCATCGAGGCCCTCGGCGGGTTGGGGATGATTGGCGTGGTCGGCGCGCCGAAGCTGGGCACCAAGGCCGAGTTCGACGTCAACAACCTGCTGCTCGGCGGGCGCAGCATCCGCGGCATCGTCGAAGGCGACAGCGTGCCCAAGGTGTTCATTCCGCAGCTGGTGCAGCTGTACCAGCAGGGCCGCTTCCCGTTCGACAAGCTGGTCAAGTTCTACCCGCTGGACCAGATCAACCAGGCCGCCGAGGACAGCACCCGCGGTGTCACCCTCAAGCCGATCCTGACCATCGGCGGGTGAAACGGTCCGTCGCAGGCCTGCATGCCTGCGACGACGTACCAGTCAGCTTTGCGGGAGTAGGCTGTCGGTCCGAGGTGGAGATCGACCGATGGCCGCGATGGTTCTGGAACAGCAGCAGGTATTGGCCGCCGCCCGTCAGCGTTTCGCCGAGGGCGGCGCGCTGATGGACAGCGTGGTCAGCCCGCCGGTGCAGCGCTCCTGGGAGCGCTCGCGCCAGGCCGGCGTACAGCCGCGGCAGGAGCCGTACTACGCGCCCCTTGCCGCTGCGGCCACGCGCCTCGACGACCCTGCCGACCGCCGCCTCGCACGCTGTGTGCGCGAGGACATGGACCACCTCTGGGCCGCCTTCGGCGGCCGCCAGTGGACCCTGTTCTGCGTCAACGCCGAGGGCCTGGTCATCGCCCAGCGCGAACATGGCCTGGCCGACGTCCCGGTACTGCGTCCGATCCAGATCGGTCGCCGCCTGCGCGAAATCGACATCGGCACCACCGCACCGGCCTGCAGCCTGGCCGAAGACGCGCCCGCCCTGGTGCGCGGCAATGAGCACTATCTCGACCGCTTCGCCACCGTGTTCTGCCTGAGCGTGCCGCTGCATGGGCTGGATGGCGAAGTGCTGGGTGCACTGGACATCACCGGCACTGGCGAGCGCGATGCCGAGCTGTTGCACGGCTACTTCCGCCAGGCCGCGCTGTCGGCCGAGAACCGCCTCATGCAGGACCACCGCCCCTGCCACCTGCTGGCGGTGCAACACGACACCCGATGGCTGCACTCGCCCCTGCAGGGCCTGCTGGCCATCGAAGAAGACGGCCAGGTGCGTGCCGCCAACCGCGTCGCCCGCCGCCTGTTCGGACTGCCGCGTCGCGGCCACTTGCCCGTTCTCACCCTGGACGGCCTGTTCGCCGGCGCCAGTACCCACCAGCGCCGCCGCCTGCTGCAGAGCGGCCCCGCCCACCGCGTCCGCCTGGATGACGACACCGCCGTTCACGTGCAGTACCTGCGCGGACCACTCGCACCGCATGCCAGCGTGAAACTCGACGCGCCGCGCGCCAACGCTGCACCTGCATCGCTGCGGACACACACCACACAGCACGTACGCGACGCCGTGGCCGCGCATCAAGGAAACGTCAGCGCCGCCGCACGCCAGCTCGGTATCTCACGCACCACGCTGTACAAGCTGATTCGCGCGTAACGAGCAGCATCCGGCGGCATACGCCGCGCGCGGAAGGGCTTCTCTTCGATCCTTTGCAACGAGGTTGCCGGCCAGCGGCCGGCACTACCGAGGGGACATCGCCTGATTGCCGGCCAGCGGCCGGCACTACCGAGGGGGCATCGCCTAATTGCCGGCCAGCGGCCGGCACTACCGAGGGGGCATCGCCTGATTGCCGGCCAGCGGCCGGCACTACCGCTTTGCTCGCCCATCCGCCGAGGAAGCGTCGGGCGGCGGGTAGGGCCGGGCCTTGCCTGGACCATGAGCGGCATGGATGCCGCGACATGAGCCCCCATGGATGGGTTCACGGCGGGTCCGGGCAAGGCCTGGCCCTACCCGCCGCAGCCCTCGCCAGTGAATCGCCAGCCTTTAGCGATGAGCTGCCAACGCCAAAGACAACGAAAGCCCATCAGCAACAAACAGCGGCGCCCTTCGCTGGCGCGGCTCGCTACAGCCCTTCGGCCAAGATCAATCGCGGAAATTATCGAACTGCAGCGGCACCTCGAACGTCTCCTTCCGCAACAGCGCCATCGCATCCTGCAGATCATCGCGCTTCTTGCCCGTCACCCGCAGCTTGTCGCCGTTGATCTGGCTGTCCACCTTCAACTTGGCCTCCTTGATCGTCGCCGCGATCTTCTTGGCCACCTTCTGCTCGATCCCCTGCTTCACGGTGATCTTCTGCCGTGCACCGGCCAGATTGGTTTCGATATCACCGAACTCCAGGCACGCCGCATCGATCTTCCGTGCCGTCAACCGCTGACGCAGGATGTCCGTCATCTGCTGCAGCTGGAAATCGCTCGGCGCGGACTGACTGATCACGCTGTCTTCCAGCACGTACTTGGCGTCCACCCCCTTGAAATCGAAACGCGTGGACAGCTCGCGGTTGGCCTGGTCGACCGCGTTGGTCAGCTCGTGGGTGTCGACTTCGGAAACAACGTCAAAAGAGGGCATGGGCAAACTCCAACGGGTGAATGTCCCCATTCTATCAAGCCACCATGGACGGGCCGGCCAAGCCGGCGATAATGGGCCATGAACACGCAGAAATCCCCCACCCGCGCCGTCGCCTGGATGCTGATGGCCGTCGCCTGCTTTTCGCTGATGGATGCCGGCATGAAGCAGCTGTCGGCCAGCTATCCCACCCTGCAGGTCACCTTCCTGCGCGGTGCGGCCTCGCTGCCGTTCGTACTGGTCTGGGTGCTGGCCACCGCCGGCCCGCGTTCGCTGGTGCCCAGGCGATGGGTCCTGCACCTGCTGCGCGGCGTGCTCGGCATGGTGATGATCGGCTGCTTCGTCTACGCCCTGCGCAGCCTGCCACTGTCCACCGCCTACACCATCTACTTCGTCGCCCCGCTGCTGATCGCCGCGCTCTCGGTGCCGCTGCTCGGCGAGCACGTGGGCCCGCGCCGCTGGATCGCCATCGGCATCGGCCTGGTCGGGGTACTGGTCGTGCTGCGCCCCGGCGTCGGCGGGATCATTTCCTTCCCGGGCCTGATGGTGCTGCTGGCCGCCACCGCCTATGCGCTGGCCGCGATCACGGTCAGCATGCTGACCCGCACCGACACCCCGCAGTCGATGGTGGTGTGGTTCCTGGTGATCATGGCTGTCGGCGCCGGCCTGCTGGCGATCCCGGACTGGCAGCCGCTGCAACTGGGCCATGCCGCGCTGATCGCCGGCATGGGCCTGGCCGGGGCAGGGGGGCAGGTCGCCCTGACCCGTGCTTTCCAGCTGGGGGAGGCCTCGATGATCGCGCCGCTGGAGTACACCGGGCTGGTCTGGGTGATCGGCTGGGACCTGCTGTTCTGGGGCGTGCTGCCCGACCAGGTGACCTGGCTGGGCGCGGCGATCATCGTCGCCTCGGGCCTGTACCTGCTGCACCGTGAGCGGGTGCGCCGGGTCCAGCCGCCCCGGCCGCTGGACCACCCCTGAGCCCGGCCGGCCCCCCCTGGCCGGCCGGATCACGGTCTCTTAGAACCAAACGGAATATCATTCCGCGCAACCGCACGGGCCAGGGCCGCCCCGCGCTGGTAGGCTGCACGCCCCCTCCCGTCGATGCCCGGTTGACCGCGAAGTGATCGAGTTCCAGCGCCTGCACAAATCCTATGCCGTCGGCGGCCGCGCGATTGCCGCGCTGCAGCCGCTGGACCTGACCATCGAGGCCGGCGAAGTGTTCGGCATCATCGGCCATTCCGGCGCGGGCAAATCGACCCTGATCCGGCTGATCAACCGGCTCGAGGAGCCGACCGGCGGCCGGCTGCTGATCAATGGCGAGGATGTCACCGCGCTCGATGCCGAAGGCCTGCGCGTGCTGCGCCGGAAGATCGGCATGATCTTCCAGCACTTCAACCTGCTCTCGTCGCGCACCGTGGCCGCCAACGTCGCCTTCCCGCTGGAGCTGGCCGGGACCCCGCGCGCGGAGATCGACGCGCGCGTGGACGAACTGCTGCATACCGTCGGCCTGGAAGCGCACGCCAACAAATACCCGGCGCAGCTGTCCGGCGGCCAGAAGCAGCGCGTGGGCATCGCCCGCGCCCTGGCGACCCGCCCGCAGATCCTGCTGTGCGATGAAGCCACCAGCGCGCTGGACCCGCAGACCACCGCTTCGGTGCTGAAGCTGCTGGGCAAGATCAACCGCGAGCTGGGCCTGACCATCGTGCTGATCACCCACGAGATGGACGTGATCCGCCGGGTCTGCGACCGCGTTGCCGTGCTCGATGCCGGCCACCTGGTCGAGACCGGTCCGGTCACCGAGGTATTCCTGCACCCGCAGCACCCGACCACGCGCCGCTTCGTGAGCGAATCGGAGCAGGTGGACGAGGGCGAGCTGCACAAGGATTTCGAGGCGGTCGCCGGGCGCATCGTGCGCCTGACCTTCCTCGGCGCCGACACCTACGAACCGCTGCTGGGGCGCATCGCCCGCGAGACCGGCGTGGACTACAACATCCTGTCCGGCCGTATCGACCGGATCAAGGACACCCCGTATGGCCAGTTGACCGTGTCGCTGGTCGGCGGCGACGTGCAGGCCGCGCAGGCGGGGTTCGTTGCCGCCGGTGTCCACCTTGAGGAGCTGCGCCGATGATCCTGGCCACTGCAGGCGGGTTCTTCCGCCATCTCGACGCCGGCAAATGGGCCGATATCGGCCAGGCCACGCTGGATACCCTGCTGATGCTCGGCGGCTCACTTCCGCTGACGCTGCTGATCGGCCTGCCGCTGGGCGTGCTGCTGTTCCTGACCGGCTCGCCGCAGCTGCACCGCAAGCCGGTGCTGTATGGCGCGCTCGCGCTGCTGGTGAACCTGCTGCGTTCGGTGCCCTTCATCATCCTGATGATCGTGCTGATCCCGCTCACGCTGTGGATGATGGGTACCTCGCTGGGCGTGCGCGGTGCGATCGTGCCGCTGGTGATCGGTGCGGCGCCGTTCTATGCGCGCCTGGTCGAAACCGCGCTGCGCGAAGTGGACCGTGGCGTGATCGAAGCGACCCAGGCGATGGGCGCCACCACCTGGCAGCTGGTCACCCGGGTGCTGCTGCCCGAAGCGCGGCCGGGCCTGATTGCCGGCGCCACGGTCACCGTGATCGCGCTGATCGGCTTCACCGCGATGGGCGGCGCGATCGGCTCGGGCGGCCTGGGCGACCTGGCCTTCCGCGATGGCTACCAGCGCTCGCACACCGACGTGGCCCTGGTCACCGTGGTGCTGCTGTTGGTGCTGGTGCAGATCCTGCAGATGATCGGCGACCGCCTGGTCTCGCACTACAGCCGGAAATAACCGGTAGGTACCGACCGTTGGTCGGTACGCCACGCTTACCGGACGTTCGGCACTTCAAAGCCCAGCCGGTCCACCTGCTCGGGGTGCTGCGGCACGCGCTTGAGCTTGTCGGTATTGACCCCGTAATCGTCACGCAGGCGGGTGGCGAGCTCCTTGTAGAGCTCTTTGTCCATGTCCGGCTGGCGCGCGAAGATCCAGGCCATCTCGCGGCCCGGGTAGCCCAGCATCGCCCATGAATAATCCGGCGCGACTTCCAGCACACGGGTGTGGGTCGGCACGATCTTGTAGAACCAGGTGCGCCAGTTGTGGTTGCCGCTCTTCTCGTCCACCGAGGCGCGGACGGTCAGTTCCTGCTGCGGCTCGGAGAAGCCATCGCGGTAGCGGTAGGTGATGGACACTTTCTGGTCGCCGCGCAGGCGGAACTGATTGACGCTGGCGACATGGCCACGCTCGATCGGGTTCGGCACGCGGCCGATCACATACCAGGTGCCCATGAACCGCTGCAGGTCGATCGGCGCATTGGCGCTGTCGACCGCGACCGGGGTCGGCGCGGGTTCCGGTTTGGTCTCATGGCGGAACGCACAGGCTGACAGCAATGCCAGCGAGGAGACCAACAGGACAGCGCGAAGCGGGCGGTTCGAAGACATGCGGCAGGTGGCTCCAGTGGCTGGCAGGGGCATGGTGGGTGGGACAGCGGAGAACGTCAATGGCGGCGCAGCGGTTGCGTGACCGATTCATGCAACCGCTCGCCGGACATCCCTTCTGTCGCCTCCCCGTACAAGGTCGCAGCCCTTGAGATGGCGGCGCGGCAAGGTGACGCATCACTTTCGCACGGAGCTGTGTCATGACCCTGTCGTCTTCCCCGCGTTCGTCCGACCGTCCCGATCCCCGCGTGCTGCGTTGCGTCAGGCAGGCCGTCCTTGCCGGGGTGGCCCTGGTCCTGGTCTGGCCCGCCGCGCGGGGGCATAGCGAGTGGATCGGCTGGCTACCGATGTGGCTGATCGGCATGCCGCTGATGGCCTGGTGGAGCCTGCTTCGCTTCCGCCTGCCGCTGGCCGGCCTGCTCAACCGCACCGCCCGCCGCCGCCGCGGGCCGCAGGCCCGGCGCCGGCGGCGCCCGTTGGAGCGTCCGGCGCGACCTGACCTTCGACACGTGAGCCGCGGCCAGCCGGTGTGATAGCGTCCCAAGGCTATGAACGCTTGGAGCTGCAATGTCACGATTCGCTTCCGCCTGCCTGGTGGCAGGTCTGATCTCCGCCGGTGCGGCGGGAACCGCCATGGCCGCTGACGCCCCCGCGGACCCGTACGCCTGGCTTGAAGACGTCACCGGCGACAAGCCGCTGGCGTGGGTCAAGGAACAGAACGCCAAGTCCGAAGGCCGTCTGGCTGCGACGCCGGCGTTCAAGCAGATGGAGACCAGCATCCGCGAGGTGCTCGATTCCGATGCCAAGATTCCCGGCGTGCAGAAAATCGGTGACTACTACTACAACTTCTGGAAGGACAAGCAGCACGAGCGCGGCCTGTGGCGCCGCACCACGCTGGCCGAGTACCGCAAGGCCTCGCCGCAGTGGGAAACCGTGCTGGATCTGGATGCACTGAACAAGGCCGAGGGCGAGAACTGGGTGTGGCACGGCGCTGACTGCCTGCGCCCGGATTACTCGCGCTGCCTGATCGCGCTGTCGCGCGGCGGCGCCGATGCCGATGTCACCCGCGAGTTCGACCTGGCCAACAAGACCTGGATCAAGGACGGCTTCTTCCGCCCCGAATCCAAGGGTGGCCTGAACTGGATCGACCGCGACACGGTGTTCGTCTACACCGATTTCGGCACCGGCACGATGACCACCTCCGGGTATCCGCGCGTGGCCAAGCTGTGGAAGCGCGGCACCCCGATGGCCTCGGCTTCGATGGTGTACGAGGGCAAGCCCGATGACATGTACATCGCGGCCATGCACGACGATACCCCCGGTTACGAGCGCAACCTGGTCAGCCGCACGCTGGCCTTCTACAACAACGAAATCTTCCTGCGCGCCGATGATGGCACGCTGACCAAGATCGATGCGCCGAACTCGGCCGAGAAGGGCCTGCGCAAACAGTGGCTGACCCTGGAGCTGCGTGAGCCATGGACCGTGGGCGGCAAGACCTACGCCGCCGGTTCGCTGCTGGCCACCAAGCTGGACGATTACCTCGCCGGCAAGCGTGTTTTCGACGTGCTGTTCGCGCCGACCGACACCACCTCGCTGGCCGGCACCAGCTGGACGAAGAACCACCTGATCCTGAACGTGCTGGACGACGTCAAAAGCCGCCTGAGCGTGCTGACGCCGGGCGACGGCGGCTGGAAGACGACGGCCTTCACCGGCGCGCCGTCGTTCGGCACCGTGGCCGTCAGTGCGGTCGATGCCGATGACAGCGATGCGGTGTGGATGACCGTCACCGATTACCTGACCCCGACCACCCTGGCCATTGCCGAGATCGGCAAGCAGCCTGAGGTGCTCAAGACCATGCCGACGTTCTTCAACGCCGATGGCAAGGTGATCGAGCAGCACTTCGCCACCAGCAAGGATGGCACCCGGGTGCCGTACTTCGTGGTGCACCGCAAAGACATGAAGCTGGATGGCTCCAATCCGACCCTGCTGTACGGCTACGGTGGCTTCGAGATCTCGCTGACCCCGTCGTACTCGGGCGGCATGGGCCGCGCGTGGCTGGAGAAGGGCGGTGTATACGTGGTCGCCAACATCCGTGGCGGTGGCGAGTACGGCCCGCGCTGGCACCAGGCGGCGTTGAAGCAGAACCGCCACAAGGCCTATGAAGACATGGCCGCGGTCGCCCGCGACCTGGTGAGCCGCAAGATCACCTCGGCCAGGCACCTGGGCGTGCAGGGCGGCAGCAACGGTGGTCTGCTTACCGGCAACATGCTCACCCAGTACCCGGAGCTGTTCGGGGCGGTGGTGGTGCAGGTGCCGCTGCTGGACATGAAGCGTTACAGCCACCTGTTGGCCGGCGCGTCGTGGATGGCCGAATACGGCAATCCGGATACGGCCGATTGGGAATTCATCAAGACCTTCTCGCCGTACCACCTGTTCGACGCCAGCAAGACCTACCCGCCGGTGCTGTTCACCACCTCCACCCGCGATGACCGTGTGCATCCGGCCCATGCCCGCAAGATGGCGGCCAAGATGATCGACGCCGGCAAGGACGTGACCTACTACGAGAACATCGAAGGCGGTCACGGCGGCGCGGCGAACAACGCGCAGGCCGCGCATATGTCGGCGTTGGCCTACAGCTTCCTGTGGGAGCAGCTCTCCAAGTAAGCTCGGGGTGCTCGACGGCCAGGGGCGGTCGAGCAGCCGGCAGGGAGTGAGCCTGCCGCGGACGTTATAGCCCCCTGGCGTAGACTCCGGGTGGTGGGGCGTCAGGTTGGCTCCACCCCATTTTGAGCGCCACGCAGCGATGCGTGGCGTTTTTTTTATGGGCGGCTCAGCGCACCCATGTCTCCAGTCCGCGCGCGATCCGGCGCACCGCGTCTTCCAGGCGCGGCACGTCCTGCGTGTAGGCCAGGCGCACATGCTCGTTCGCACGGTGGTGCCCGAAGTCCAGGCCCGGCGTGAACGCCACATGCTCGGTCTCCAGGAAATGCGCGCAGAACGCCTGCGCATCATCGGTGAACGCACTCACGTCGGCGTACAGATAGAACGCGCCTTCCGGTTCCACTTCGATGCAGAAACCGAGCGCGCGCAGTGCCGGCAGCAGGTAATCGCGACGCTCGCGGAACGCCGCACGACGCTGCTCGAAGATCGCGATCGATTCCGGCTCGAAACAGGCCAGCGCCGCATGCTGGGCGATGCTCGAGGCGCTGATGTACAGATTCTGCGCCAGCTTCTCCAGCTCCCGCACCGCCTGCGGTGGCGCGACCAGCCAACCCAGGCGCCAGCCGGTCATCCCGTAGTACTTCGAGAAGCTGTTGAGCACGAAGGCTTCGTCATCCACCTGCAGCACGCTGGCCGCGTCCATGCCGTAGGTAAGGCCGTGGTAGATCTCATCCACCACCAGGTGCCCGCCGCGCGCCTTCAACGACTGCGACAGCGCTGCCAGCTGCGCCGCCGAGAGCACGGTGCCGGTCGGGTTGGCCGGGGAGGCGACCAGCGCACCAACACTGTCGGCGTTCCACTGCTGTGCCACCAGGTCCGGCGTCAGCTGGTAGGCCGTCTCCGGGCCGACCGGCACCAGCTGCGCGGCGCCTTCCACCAGCCGCAGGAAGTGCCGGTTGCACGGATAGCCCGGATCGGCCAGCAACCAATGCCTGCCCGGGTCCACCAGCAGGCTGCTGGCCAGCAACAAGGCACCTGAGCCGCCTGGGGTCACCAGGATGCGCTCCGGATCGATCTGCACCTGGTAGCGATCCTGGTAGAAGCCTGCAATCGCCTCGCGCAGCGCGGGCAGGCCGCGGGCCGCGGTGTAGCGCGTGTGGCCGGCCGCCAGCGCGGCCTGGCCGGCGCGCACGATCGGAGCGGCGGTGGTGAAGTCCGGCTCGCCGATCTCCAGGTGGATCACATCGTGGCCAGCCTGCTCCAGCGCCTGCGCGCGGGCCAGTAGCGACATCACGTGGAAGGGTTCGATGTCCTGGCTGCGGCGGCTGTAGCCGGTGCCGGTCGGGGGCGTGCGGGAAGTATCCATGGCCTGATGATAGGCGCAGTGACCAACGACAGGCTTGCTGCTGGCCCACCCGCCAGCACAGACTGCACGGACACGGACGCCATTGCATTCCCCCGCCAGGAGCCTTATCTCGTGAAACCCGCCCTTTGTTTACTGGTTGCCAGCCTCATGACCTCCAACGTGCACGCCGCCCCCGCGCTGACCCCGCCCGACGCCGAGAAGCACCCGCACACGGTGAAGGCTCCCTTTGGCGCGACCCGCAGCGACGATTACTACTGGCTGCGCGACGACAAGCGCGAAGACACGAAGATGCTGGCCTACCTGAATGCGGAGAACGCCTACACCGACCAGGTGGTGGCCCCGCTCAAGCCGCTGGAAGACACCCTGTACAAGGAGATCGTCGCCCGCATCAAGCAGGACGATGCCAGCGTGCCCTCGCGTGACCGCGGTTACTGGTATTACACCCGCTTCGAAACCGGCAAGGACTACCCGATCCAGGCGCGCCGCAAGGGCAGCATGGAGGCGCCGGAAGAAATCCTGCTCGACATCAACACGATGGCCGAGGGCAAGGGCTACTTCAACGTGGGCGATGCCGATGTCAGCCAGGACAACCACCTGCTGGCCTGGGCCGAAGACGACGTCGGCCGCCGCCAGTACGTGATCCGCTTCAAGGACCTGCGCACCGGTGAGGTGCTGCCGGATCGCATCGAGAACGTCTCGCCCAATGTGGTCTGGGCCGATGACAACCGCACCCTGTTCTATGTCGAGAATGATCCGGAAACCCTGCTCACCGTGCGCGTCAAGAAGCACGTGCTGGGCACCCCGGCCAGCAGCGACGTGCTCGTGTATGAAGAGAAGGACGACAGCTTCTACATGGGCGTTGGCCGCACCCGCGATGATCGTTTCCTGACCATCGAGCTGCACAGCACGGTGAGCTCGGAAACGCGCTACGCCCCGGCTGCCGACCCGCAGGCGTTCAAGGTACTGGCGCCGCGTGCGCGCGATGTGGAATACGACGCCGACCACTTCAACGGCCGTTGGGTGATCCGCACCAACGCGGCGGACGCGAAGAACTTCAAGATCGTCACCGCGCCCAGCGATGCCACCGCGCGCAGCCAATGGAAAGACTGGGTCGCGCACGATGACGCCGTGCTGATCGAAGGCTTCGAACTGTTCGACGGCTTCACCGCGATCGCCGAGCGCTCCAATGGCCTGGAACGCGTGCGCCTGCTGTTCCCGGATGGCCGCCAGGATTACGTCAAGGCGGATGAGCCCGCCTACTCGATGGGGTTGGCTGCCAACAGCGAGCACGACACCCCGTGGCTGCGTTACGCCTACAACTCGCTGACCACGCCGACCACCACCTACGAGCTCAATACCGTCACCGGTGAACGCCGCCAGCTCAAGCAGCAGCCGGTGATCGGCTATGACCCGTCGCAGTACACCACCGAGCGCGTGTGGGTGACGGCCCGCGATGGCGTCAAGGTGCCGGTGTCGCTGGTCTACCGCAACGGTTTCAAGAAGGACGGCACCGGCGCGCTGTACCAGTACGCCTACGGCAGCTACGGCATGTCGATGGATCCGGGCTTCAACCAGACCGTGGTCAGCCTGCTCGATCGCGGCGTGGTGTATGCCATCGCCCACATCCGCGGCGGCCAGGAAATGGGCCGTGCGTGGTATGAGGACGGCAAGCTGCTCAAGAAGCAGAACACGTTCAACGATTTCGTCGATGTCACCCGCGAGCTGGTCCGCCAGGGCTATGCCGCCAAGGATCGCGTCGCCGCCTCCGGTGGCAGCGCCGGTGGTCTGCTGATGGGCGCGGTGGCCAACCAGGCGCCGCAGGACTATCGCGTGATGGTCGCCCAGGTGCCGTTCGTCGATGTGGTCACCACCATGCTCGACGCCAGCATCCCGCTGACCACCAACGAGTATGACGAGTGGGGCAACCCGGAGCAGCGCGAGTATTACGACTACATGCTCACGTACTCGCCCTACGACAACGTCAGCAGGCAGGCGTACCCGGCCCTGTTCGTCGGCACCGGCCTGTGGGATTCGCAGGTGCAGTACTGGGAGCCGGCCAAGTGGGTGGCCAAGCTGCGCGATGACAACACCGGCCACTTCCCGATCGTGTTCCGTACCAACATGGAAGCCGGCCACGGCGGCAAATCCGGCCGCTTCCAGCGTTACCACGAGCTGGCCGAGTCGTATGCGTTCGTGCTCGACCAGCTCGGCGTGACCACCTCCCGGTAATGCCGGCCGGCGGCCGGTCACCTCGGTTGGCCGGCGATTTCCGTTGACCGACGACCTCGTGTCGTCGGCCAATGCAGTGAGGCCGCCATGCGGCGGCCCGTCCGGGTCGCTATGCTGGCACCATGTCCCGGCCCGAACGCCCTGTGGTTTCCGAAGCGCCGGCTGTCCGGCGACGGGTGCGTTTTCGCTGGGCGTGGTGGCTGCTGGCCTATGTCAGCTTGGGCACCGGCATCGTGGGCATTTTCGTGCCGGGCCTGCCCACCACCGTGTTCATCCTGATCTCGGCCTGGGCCGCCTCGCGCGGGTCCGAGCGCCTGCACAACCGCCTGCTGGCGCACCCGCAGTTCGGCCCGGCGATCCGCAACTGGCAGGCGCATGGCGCGGTCAGCCGCCGCGGGAAATGGATGGCGACCCTGACCATGGCGGTGTGCGCGGGCATCATGCTGTGGTGCGTGCCGATCGCCTGGGTGAAGTGGCTCTCCATCGGCAGCATGACCTGCGTGGCGCTGTGGCTGTGGTGTCGGCCGCTGCCGCCGGAGGATGGGCTCCGGTAGTGGCCGCCGCGGGGCGGCACGACCAGGGTGCCTCCAAGGGCGTGATTTTTAGCGCTGCCCGTTCATCCAGCCGGCACCCAAGCGCCCAAACACCGCGGCTATACTCGGAGGATGAAGACATCCCCCCGTACCCTCATCTCCCTGACGCTGGCCGCCTCGGCGCTGCTGGTGCTGTCGGCCTGTGGCAACAAGGGCCCGCTGGTCCTGCCGCAGAAGCCGGTCCCGGTCGAAGAACAGCTGGTTGAACCGGCCGCCGACGACGCCACGCCGCCGGCCGCCGATGCCGATACCGATTCCCCGGTGGTTCCCGATCCCGTTGAAGCGCCGGCGCTGAAGGCCAATGACGGGAATGAGTAAGTCGAACACCTCCGCGGCGCTGCGCTTCACCAAGATGCATGGCGCCGGCAATGATTTCGTGGTGTTGGACCTGCGCGATGGCAGCGCACCGCCGGATGCTGCGCTGGCCGCGCGGCTGGCCGATCGCCACACCGGCGTGGGGTGCGACCAGATCCTGACCATCGAGCCGCCCAAGGCGGAAGGCTCGGTCGCCTCGTATCGGATCTGGAATGCCGATGGCAGCCGTTCCGAGCAATGTGGCAACGGTGCGCGCTGCGTGGCGGCCTGGCTGGTGCGTGATGGCGCGGCTACCGGCAGCACCTTCGCGATCGATAGCCCGGTCACCACCCATGCAGTCGAACGGCTGGGCGAAGACCAGTACGCCGTGGCCATGGGCGTGCCGCGTTTCGAGCCGGAGAACGTGCCGCTGATCGGCTTCGCCCGCGCCCGCGAGGAATACCTGCTGCCGCTGCAGGGCGACACGGTGCGCTTCGGCGCGGTCTCGATGGGCAACCCGCATGCCGTGATCGAAGTGGGCCTGGTCGATGCCGCGCCGGTCGAACGTTTGGGGCCGCTGCTGCAGCAGCACGCCTCGTTCCCGAAATCGGTCAACGTCGGTTTCGTGCAGGTGCTCAGTCCGCAGCATGCGCGCCTGCGCGTGTATGAGCGCGGCGCCGGCGAAACCCTGGCCTGCGGCAGTGGCGCGTGCGCCGCGGCTGTAGTGATGATGCAGCGCGGCCGCCTGCAGCGCGATGCCACGATGTCGCTGCCCGGCGGTGACCTGCGCATCCGCTGGCCGGCCGATGATGCACAGATCGTGATGTCCGGACCCGCAGCCTTCGTCTTTGATGGGGAGTGGAACGCATGAGCGAGACCGCCGAGAAAATCGGGTCGCACGAAGTAGCCGCCTGGCTGCGTCGGCATCCGACCTTCCTGAAGCAGTTCCCGGATCTGGCCCTGACCCTGGTGGTGCCGCGCGATGACGGCCCCACCGCGTCACTGGCCAGCTACCAGCTGGAGGTGCTGCGCGACAAGAACCGTGAGCTGTCGCGACGGCTGGCCGATCTGGCCGCCAACGCACAGATCAACGAGCGCTTGGCCGTGCGCACGCACCAGCTGACCCTGGCACTGATGAAACAGGACTCGGCGGCGGACACCCTGCGGGCGATGGCCGCCTCGCTGGAAGAGGATTTCGCCGGGGATCTGGTGCGGCTGATCGTGCTGCATCCGGTTTCCGGGCTGGAACAGGCGCCGTGGCTGCAGGTGATCGAGGAGAGCAGCCCGCTGCTGGGTGTGTTCCGCGATTGCCTCAAGGACGGCGAACCGATCTGCGGCCGCCTGCAGCCGGAAAAGAGCACCGTGCTGTACGCCGGGCGCGCCGAGGAAGTGCAGTCCAGCGCGCTGCTGCCGCTGCCGGGTGTCGGCCTGATCGCGGTCGGCAGCCACGACGGCAATCGGTTCTACCCGGGCATGGGCACGCTGTTCCTGCGCATGATGGGCGAATCGCTGGTTGTAGCGCTGCAGCGCTTCGCCTCGCCCTGACGTTCCTTCGAGGGGAGTCGCCGTGAGTACCGCGCAGGACTTCCTGTCGCACCTGCAGGTGGAGCGCCGCATGTCGGCGCACACGCTGGATGCCTACCGTCGCGACCTGGACGCACTCGCGGCGTGGGCTGAGGGGCAGGGTGCGGTGATCGACACGCTCGACAGTGCGCAGCTGCGCCAGTTCATTGCTGCCGAACACCGCCGTGGGCTGTCACCGACGTCGCTGCAGCGCCGACTCTCTGCCTGCCGCAGTTTTTATGCCTGGTTGCTCAAGCACCATCGCATCGAGGCCAATCCCGCGACCGGCCTGAAAGCACCCAAGGCACCACGCAAACTGCCGCAGGTGCTCGACGCCGATGAAGCCGTGCAGCTGGTGGAACTGCCCACCGATGCACCGCTCGGCCTGCGCGATCGCGCGCTGCTGGAGCTGTTCTATTCCTCCGGGCTGCGCCTGAGCGAACTGTGCGCGCTGATCTGGCGCGACCTGGATTTCGACACCGGGCTGGTCAACGTACTGGGCAAGGGCAACCGCGAGCGCCGCGTGCCGTTCGGTTCGCATGCACGCACCGCGCTGCAGGGCTGGCGCGCCGACAGCGGCGGCGCGGCAACCGCACCGGTATTTCCCGGGCGCAAGGGCGGGCCCATCACCCAGCGCGCCGTGCAGATCCGCATCCGCCAGCTCGCCCAGCGCCAGGGCCTGTTCAAGCACGTGCACCCGCATATGCTGCGGCACAGCTTCGCCAGCCACATCCTGGAGTCCTCCGGTGATCTGCGCGGTGTGCAGGAGTTGCTTGGGCATGCCGATATCGCCACCACACAGATCTATACCCATCTGGATTTCCAGCATCTGGCCAAGGTCTACGACGCTGCGCACCCGCGTGCCAAGCGGCGCAAGAGCGGCAACGAAAGCTGAATCGATCCGCTGCGGCGTCCGGGCGCAGGGCAGGACGGGTTGAAGCGTCGGGCAGAGACCCCACCTCAGTCTTTGTCACCCCGGAGGCTCCATGGACCCCAGTCAGAACCCCAACGTATTTCATGCCACCACCATCATCTCGGTGCGGCGCAACGGGCATGTCGCCGTCGCCGGCGATGGTCAGGTCACGCTCGGCCACACGGTGATGAAGGGCAACGCCCGCAAGGTGCGCCGTCTGGGTCGGGAGGGCCAGGTGCTGGCCGGTTTCGCCGGTGCCGCCGCCGATGCCTTCACCCTGTTCGAGCTGTTCGAGGCCAAGCTGGAAAAGCACGGTCAGCTGCAGCGCGCCGCAGTGGAACTGGCCAAGGATTGGCGCACCGAGCGCCGCCTGGGCAAGCTCGAAGCGCTGCTCGCCGTCGCCGACAAGGACACCTCGCTGATCATCAGCGGCACCGGTGATGTGATCGAGCCGGAAGACGGCATCATCGCGATCGGTTCCGGTGGCTCCTATGCCCTGTCTGCCGCCCGCGCGCTGATGGCACATACCGAACTGGATGCCCGCACGATCGCCACCGAGTCGATCAACATCGCCGGTGACATCTGCATCTACACCAATCGCAACGTGGTGGTCGAAGAGCTTTGACACGGAGGGTCAACGCTCGGTAGCGCCACGCCATGCGTGGCTGCGGTATCCGGTCAGCCACGCATGGCGTGGCTCTACATCAGCGTTACGTCGCTGCCAGGCAGGCCGGTGATACGTCATTCCACCCCATATCCTCGTGAGCACACCCATGCCGCACAAGATTGAAGTTTCTTCCGCCACCATGACCCCGCGCGAGATCGTGCAGGAACTGGACCGGCACATCGTCGGCCAGCACGACGCCAAGCGCGCGGTCGCCATCGCGCTGCGCAACCGCTGGCGCCGCATGCAGCTGCCGGCCGAGCTGCGCAACGAAGTCATGCCCAAGAACATCCTGATGATCGGCCCGACCGGCGTCGGCAAGACCGAGATCGCGCGTCGCCTGGCCACGCTGGCCAATGCGCCGTTCGTCAAGGTTGAAGCCACTCGGTTTACCGAGGTCGGCTATGTCGGCAAGGACGTGGAGCAGATCATCCGCGACCTGGCCGACACCGCGGTCAAGCTGTATCGCGAGCAGGCCAAGGTCCGCGTGCGCACCCAGGCCGAAGAGCGCGCCGAAGACCGCATCCTGGATGCATTGCTGCCGCGCCGCAGCACCGGTATCGGTTTCGATGCCGAAGCCGCGCGCAACGAACCGTCCGCACAGGACAACG
This sequence comes from Stenotrophomonas sp. TWI1151, assembly GCF_039673135.1. NCBI lineage: Bacteria > Pseudomonadati > Pseudomonadota > Gammaproteobacteria > Lysobacterales > Lysobacteraceae > Stenotrophomonas > Stenotrophomonas sp. TWI1151. The sequence goes on along the minus strand of NZ_JBDJLA010000014.1, from coordinate 91,107 downwards.
AGACCCGCATCAAGTTCCGCCGCATGCTGCGCAACGGTGAACTGGACGAGCGCGAGATCGAACTGGAAGTCTCGGCCAATGTCAGCATGGACATCATGACCCCGCCAGGCATGGAGGAAATGGGGCAGCAGCTGCGCCAGATGTTCTCCAGCATGGGCGGTGCGAAGGCGCAGAAGCGCACGCTGTCGATCAAGGCCGCGCGTCCGCTGCTGATCGAGGAAGAGGCCGGCAAGCTGGTCAACGAAGACGATATCCGCAGCGCGGCGATCGAAGCCTGCGAGCAGCACGGCATCGTGTTCATCGATGAGATCGACAAGGTCGCCAAGCGCGGTGACAACGTCGGCGGCGGCGATGTGTCGCGCGAAGGCGTCCAGCGCGATCTGCTGCCGCTGGTGGAAGGCTCCAACGTGTCCACCAAGTACGGCACCATCAAGACCGACCACATCCTGTTCATCGCCTCCGGTGCGTTCCACCTGGCCAAGCCCAGCGATCTGATCCCGGAACTGCAGGGTCGTTTCCCGATCCGCGTGGAACTGGGCGCGCTGAGCAAGCAGGACTTCGTGCGCATCCTGACCGAGCCGAAGGCCGCGCTGACCAAGCAGTACGAAGCGCTGCTGCAGACTGAAGGCGTCTCGATGAAGTTCACGGTCGATGCGGTGGACCGCTTGGCCGAGATCGCCTTCCAGGTGAACGAGCGCCAGGAAAACATCGGCGCGCGCCGCCTGCACACGGTGCTGGAGCGCTTGCTGGATACGCTGAGCTATGAAGCCCCGGACCGCGATGGCGAGACCATCAGCATCGACCAGGCTTACGTCGACGCGCACCTGGGTGAGCTGGTGCAGGATCCGGACTTGAGCCGCTACATCCTGTAACGGCACGCAACGATCGGGTGGTAGGAAGAACGGCGGCACTTCGGTGTCGCCGTTTTTTTCTCAGGCGTCGTCGTCGGTTGGCAGGGCGGTCGGCGGTGCGCCCGGGGTGAATACACCCGGCTGCACGAATGCGCTGAGGATCGCATCCAGCGTCTGCGCGCCATCGCGCTGGATCTCGAACAGCTCCGGTTCCAGCATCGCGCTATACAGCACCCCGGTCAGGCTGGTGCTCACGATGCGTGCCACCGTGTCCACGTCCACCCCCTCGCGCAGCTGCCCCAACTCGCGCGCGCGCTGGAACGCGGCCGCGAAGATACCCAGCTCCTCGCGCGATGCCTCCAGCTGCAGCACCTGCATCGCCTGGCTTTCCACCGACAGATCATTGCGCAGCATGATTTCCATCATGTTGCGCAGGCGTTCGTCTTCGGCCAGCTCCCGGAAGGAGACCAGCAGTGCCGAGCGCAGGTCCAGGATCGGTGTAGTGCGCTTGGCCGAGGTGGTGCGTCGCAGCCGCTCGATGAACGGGACGCGCTCGCGATCGATCATCGCGGTCAGCACTTCGGTCTTGTTCTTGAAATGCCAGTACACCGCGCCGCGGGTGAATCCGGCGCGCGCCCCGATCATCGCCAGGCTGGTGCCGGCGACCCCGTATTCATGGAAACAGACCTGGGCCGCATCGAGGATGCCCTCGCGGGTGGCCTGCGCCTCTTCTTTGGTTTTTCTGGCCATTGCGCTGTGCAGTTGCTGGATGAAACCGGCCTGAATTGTACCGCTTTACAAACAAACATGCATGTATGTATATTTGCGCCCCACTGATCCTCAGCGAGGACTGCCTGCGCATGCCGGCGGGTCTCGTTTCGGATATTTGCCGTCATTTGCTGCCTGTTTGTCGTCATTCTTCGCTTTTATCGGAAGTTTGGCTGCAGGCGCGCCCTTTTCCGTCTGCGAGCCCCTACCGCCATGTCCAGAACCCCGTACCGTCTTCTCGCGCTGTCCCTCGCGATCGCCCTGACCGTGTCTGCCTGTGGCGGTGGTGAGCAGGAGGGTCCGCAGGGCGGCCCCGGCCAGGTGACCGTGGCCACCCTGAAAGCCGAACAGGTCGGGCTGACCCGCGAGCTGCCGGGCCGCACCAATGCCTTCCTGGTGGCCGAAGTGCGCCCGCAGGTCAACGGCATCGTGGCCAAGCGGTTGTTCACCGAAGGCGGCCTGGTCACTGCCGGGCAGCCGCTGTATCAGCTCGATGACGCCAGCTATCGCGCCCAGGCCAACAGCGCCCGTGCCCAGCTGGCGCGCGCCGAAGCCACCGCCAATGCCGCACGCCTGAGCGCCAAGCGCATCGGCGAGCTGGCCAAGGTCGAGGCGGTCAGCACCCAGGACAACGAAAACGCGATCGCCGCGCTGAAGCAGGCCGAAGCCGATGTCGGCGCCGCGCGTGCCTCGCTGGACGCGGCCAACGTGACGCTGGGGTATGCGCGCATCACCGCGCCGATCAGCGGCCGCATCGGCAAGTCCTCGGTTACCCAGGGCGCGCTGGTCAGTGCCGGTCAGGCCGAAGCGCTGGCCACCGTGCAGCAGTTGAACCCGATCTATGTCGATCTGACCCAGTCCGCCAGCGAGCTGCTGCAGCTGCGCCGCGAACTGGCCAGCGGCCGCCTGCAGGACAACCAGACCCTGCCGGTGACGATCCTGCTCGATGACGGCACCGAGTTCGACCACAAGGGCACGCTGGAATTCTCCGAAGTCAGCGTGGATCCGACCACCGGCAGCTACGCGCTGCGGGTCAAGGTCGAGAACCCGGACCAGGTGCTGATGCCGGGCATGTACGTGCGTGCGCAGGTGGGCAGCGGCGTGCGCGACAACGCGATCCTGGTGCCGATGCAGGGCATCGCCCGCGATCCCAAGGGCGATACCAGCGCCATGGTGGTCGGCAAGGACGACAAGGTCGAAGTGCGGCAGGTCAAGGTCAGCCGTTCGCTCGGCGACAAGTGGCTGGTCGAAGACGGGTTGAAGGCGGGTGACAAGGTCATCGTCGAAGGCCTGCAGAAGATCCAGCCGGGCATGCCCGTGCAGGCCACCGAAATGGGCGCGGCCCCGGCCAAGCCGGCCGCCGCGCCGGCGGCTCCCGCCGCCCAGCAGTAACCGGAGAATTCCATGGCACGTTTCTTCATTGATCGCCCCATCTTCGCGTGGGTGATTGCGATCATCATCATGCTCGCCGGCGGCCTGGCGGTGCTCAAGCTGCCGGTGTCGATGTATCCGGAAGTGGCACCGCCGGCCGTCGAGATCAGCGCCAGCTACCCGGGTGCATCGGCCAAGGTGGTCGAGGACTCGGTGACGCAGATCATCGAGCAGAACATGAAAGGCCTGGATGGCCTCATCTACTTCTCGTCCAACAGCTCGGCCAACGGCCAGGCGACCATCACCCTCACCTTCGAGAGCGGGACCAACCCGGATATCGCGCAGGTGCAAGTGCAGAACAAGCTGCAGCTGGCCATGCCGCTGCTGCCGCAGGAAGTGCAGCGCCAGGGCATCAACGTCGCGAAGTCGAGCAGTGGCTTCCTGCAGGTGCTCGGCTTCGTCTCTGAAGACGGCAGCATGGATGCCAACGACATCTCCGATTACGTCGGCTCCAACATCGTCGATCCGCTGAGCCGCGTGCCAGGCGTGGGCAACATCCAGGTGTTCGGTGGCAAGTACGCCATGCGTATCTGGCTGGACCCCAACAAGCTGCACACCTACAAGCTGTCCACTGCCGAAGTGATCGCCGCGATCACCGCGCAGAACGCGCAGGTCGCCATCGGTCAGCTCGGCGGCGCGCCGTCGATCAAAGGCCAGCAGCTCAACGCGACCATCAACGCGCAGGACCGCCTGCAGACGCCGGAGCAGTTCCGCAACATCATCGTGCGCAGCGCGCAGGACGGTGCTGAACTGCGCCTCTCAGATGTTGCCCGCGTCGAGTTGGGTGCGGAGTCGTACGACTTCGTGACCCGTTACAACGGCAAGCCGTCATCGGGTATCGCGATCACGCTGGCGACCGGCGCCAATGCGCTGGACACCGCCAATGGCGTGCGTGCGGCGCTGGATGAGATGGAGCCGAACTTCCCGGCCGGCCTGAAGGCCGTGGTGCCGTATGACACCACGCCGTTCGTGCAGGTCTCGATCAAGGGCGTCATCAAGACCCTGATCGAAGCCATCGTGCTGGTGTTCCTGGTGATGTACCTGTTCCTGCAGAACTTCCGCGCGACCCTGATCCCCACGATCGCGGTGCCGGTGGTGCTGCTGGGCACGTTCGGCATCCTGGCCGCGCTGGGCTTCTCGGTGAACATGTTGACCATGTTCGCGATGGTGCTGGCGATCGGCCTGCTGGTCGATGACGCGATCGTGGTGGTGGAGAACGTCGAGCGGATCATGTCCGAAGAGGGCCTGTCACCGCTGGAAGCGACACGCAAATCGATGACCCAGATCACCGGCGCACTGGTCGGCATCGGCCTGGTGCTGTCGGCGGTGTTCGTGCCGATGGCCTTCATGAGCGGCGCCACCGGCGTCATCTACCGCCAGTTCTCGGCCACGATCGTCTCGGCGATGGCGCTGTCGGTGCTGGTCGCGATCGTACTGACCCCGGCGCTGTGCGCCACCATGCTCAAGCCGCTCAAGAAGGGCGAGCACCACGTGGCCCACAAGGGCTGGTCGGGGCGTTTCTTCAACGCGTTCAACCGCGGTTTCGACCGTTCCAGCAATGGCTATCAGCGTGGCGTGCGCGGCATTCTCGGCCGTCCGTGGCGTTTCATGGGCGTGTTCGCCGCGCTGGCGCTGGTGATGGGCCTGCTGTTCATGCGCCTGCCCAGCTCGTTCCTGCCCAACGAAGACCAGGGCATCCTGATGGCGCTGGTGCAGACCCCGGTCGGGGCCACCCAGGAGCGCACCCTGGAATCGATCGACAAGCTCGAAAAGCACTTCATGGAGAACGAGGCCGACGCGATCGAGTCGATCTTCTCGGTGCAGGGCTTCAGCTTCGCCGGCATGGGCCAGAACGCGGGCATGGCCTTCGTCAAGCTCAAGGACTGGAAGGACCGTGATGCCGATCAGGGTGCGATGCCGGTGACCGGTCGCGCGATGGCGGCGCTGGGCGGGATCAAGGATGCCTTCATCTTCGCCTTCCCGCCGCCGGCGATGCCGGAACTGGGTATCGGCTCGGGTTACACCTTCTTCCTGAAGGACACCAGCGGAGCTGGTCACCAGGCGCTGCTGGACGCACGCAACCAGCTGCTCGGCATGGCAGGGCAGAGCAAGCTGCTGGCCAACGTGCGCCCCAACGGCCAGGAAGACACCCCGCAGCTGCGCATCGACATCGACGTCGGCAAGGCCAGTGCGCTGGGCCTGTCGCTGGAGGCGGTCAACACCACGCTCGCTGCGGCCTGGGGCAGCAGCTACATCGATGACTTCATCGACCGTGGCCGGGTCAAGCGCGTGTACGTGCAGTCCGATGCGCCGTTCCGCATGAACCCGGAAGACTTCAACCTGTGGTCGGTCAAGAACACCGCCGGTGAGATGGTGCCGTTCTCGGCCTTCGCCAGCCAGCGCTGGGACTACGGTTCGCCGCGCCTGGAGCGCTACAACGGTGTGTCCGCCATGGAAATCCAGGGTGAGCCGGCACCGGGCGTGGCCTCGGGCGATGCGATGAACGAAGTGGAGAAGCTCGCCAAGCAGTTGCCGGCCGGTTTTGACATCGAGTGGACCGCGCTGTCCTACCAGGAGCGCCAGGCCGGTTCGCAGACGCCGCTGCTGTACACGCTGTCGCTGCTGATCGTGTTCCTGTGCCTGGCCGCGCTGTATGAAAGCTGGAGCGTGCCGACCTCGGTGCTGCTGGTGGCCCCGCTGGGCATCCTCGGCGCGGTGCTGGCCAACACCATGCGTGGCATGGAGCGCGATATCTACTTCCAGGTGGCGATGCTGACCACGGTCGGTTTGACCAGTAAGAACGCGATCCTGATCGTGGAGTTCGCCAAGGAAAACCTGGAGAAGGGCGCCGGCCTGATCGAGGCGACGATGCACGCCGTGCGTGACCGTCTGCGCCCGATCATCATGACTTCGCTGGCCTTCGGCCTGGGCGTGCTGCCGCTGGCGATCGCCTCCGGTGCCGGTTCCGGCGCACAGCAGGCCATCGGTACCGGCGTGCTGGGGGGCATGGTGGTCGGCACGCTGCTGGGCGTGTTCTTCATCCCGCTGTTCTTCGTGGTGGTGCAGCGCGTGTTCAATCGCAAGAAGTACGGCAAGAACGCCGGAGGTTCCGATGCGTAAGCCCTTGATGGCCAGCCTGGCGCTGGCCGTGAGCCTGGTGGTGTCCGGCTGCTCGACGCTGGAGCCGCGCAGCACCGAAGTCGCCCCGGCGATTCCCGCGCAGTGGCCGGGCACGGCCACCGCAGGGGCGGTGACCACCGCACCGATGGAGGTGGCCGACATCGGCTGGCGCGATTTCTTCGTCGATCCGCGCCTGCAGACGGTGATCACCCACGCCCTGGAGAACAACCGCGACCTGCGCGTGGCCGTGCTCAATGTCGAGCGTGCCCGGGCGCAGTACCGCATCCAGCGCGCTGACCGCGTGCCGGCGGTCGGTGTGCAGGGGCAGATGACCCGCAGTGGCGGCGATGCCCCGGTGACCGAGCAGTTCAGTGCCAACCTCGGCGTGGTCGAGTTCGAACTGGATCTGTTCGGCCGCGTGCGCAACCTCAGCCAGGCGGCGCTGCAGCAGTACTTCGCAGAAGCGGCCAACCGCCGCAGTGCGCAGCTGTCGCTGGTGGCCGAGGTGGCCAATGCGTGGCTGACCCTGGGCGCGGACAACGAGCAGCTGCGGATCGCGCAGGCGACGTTGGCGACCTATGAGGATTCGCTGCGCCTGACCGAGGCCCGCCGTCAGCTCGGTGGCGCCTCGGCGCTGGAACTGAGCCAGACCCGTACCCTGGTGGAAACCGCGCGCACCGATGTGGCGCGCTTTGCCGGGCAGGTCGCGCAGGATCGCAACGCGCTGGTGCTGCTGGCCGGTGGGCCGATCGATGCCTCGCTGCTGCCGCAGGCGGAGGTGACCGAGGTCGCCAGCGTGCGGCCGCTGCCGGCCGGGATGCCGGGCGATGTGCTTCTGCAGCGGCCGGACGTGATGGCGGCCGAGCACGTGTTGCTCTCGGCCAACGCCAACATCGGTGCGGCGCGCGCGGCGTTCTTCCCGTCGATCAGCCTGACCGGCAACATCGGGTCGGCCTCGTCGGAGCTGTCGGGGCTGTTCGACGGCGGCACGCGCGTGTGGAGCTTCATTCCCAAGCTCAACCTGCCCATCTTCCAGGGCGGCAAGCTGCGCGCCAATCTGGGCATGGCCACGGCGGATCGCGATATCGCGCTGGCGCAGTATGAGAAGGCGATCCAGGTCGGTTTCCGCGAGGCGGCCGATGCACTGGCGCTCAACGAGAGTCTGGATGCGCAGTTGTCGTCGCAGCAGGCGCTGGTGGCGGCGGCGGAGCAGGCGCAGCGGTTGTCGCAGGCACGCTATGACGCCGGCCTGGACAGCTTCCTGACCCTGCTGGATGCACGCCGTACGGCGTACACCGCACGGCAGTCGCTGGTCAGCACGCAGCTGGCCCGGCAATCCAATCAGGTCGCGTTGTACAAGGTGCTCGGCGGCGGTTGGCACGAGCGCGGGTGAATGATCCACGCGGGTGCGGCCACGTTGCCGCACCTGCGCCGCTCAGGGATCGTCTGCCCGGCCATCGCCGTGGCAGCGGCGCGCGCGATCCAATGCGCTGCCTGCTTCGCGGGCCATCCGTTCGTATTCGCGGCGGATTTCTTCCAGGCGCTCTTCGTCCAGCTCTTCGAGATCGAGCAGTTCGTTGTTGGCCTCTTTCGTCGCGCGGATCAGCTCATCGAGCTTGATCTGGATCGCAGCGGTATCCGCGTTCTGGCTGTGCTGGATCAGGAACACCATCAGGAAGGTGATGATGGTGGTGCCGGTGTTGATCACCAGCTGCCAGGTGTCGTTGAACCGGAAGATCGGGCCGCTCAAGGCCCAGATGACCACGATCGTCACCGCCGCCAGGAAGGTCCACGGCGTTCCTGCCGCATAGGACGCCTTCTTGGCGACAAGATTGAAGAGACTGCGCAGTTTCATGAGGCACGACAGGTAGGAGCCGAGGTGCCTGCATCATTGGTGGGGCGCCGTGCAGGCGCTGTGCAGCCGGCGCAGGTCAGACGCGGGCATGCAGCCGCGGGCGCGATGCCTGGTCCTGGCGACCGGCGAGGTAAACGTGTTCCCAGCACTGGTCAACGAACTGACGGGCCTGGTCTTCGGACAGGCGCGGCATGATCTGCAGCGCGTAATGAGTCTGGAACATTTCATCGCGCTCCTCATCACTGGCACGCGGTTGCGTGATCAGCGAATCGCAGGCGAATTTGATCCACGGCACGTAATGGCCGAATGAGCCCGTCCCGAGGTTGCCGTCGGCGTGACGCTGGCGCCAGTAGCTGACTTCGGCGTCGACATCGATGACGGCAGGGATGGAGATCTGGGCGGAGGACATGGTCACTTCAATATGGGAAGAAGGGAATCTGGATGATGGCGTAGGGCGCGGTGCATGTGATGTCATGGCGATGTGGAGCCGGTGTGGCGGCGTTCGCCCCGTTGTTCGCCCAGCAGATGCGCGTGGTGGACCACCCCCAGGCGTTCGGCCAGCGTCGCCAGCCGGTTGCAGACGGCGACGCGATGATGAGGATGGGACCGCGTCAACTCTTCCTGGATGGCCTGGTAGGCATCCCAGAAAGGCGCGGCGTTTTGGTGGCGTGCGTAGTGCACCTGCAGTCTTTCCCACGCGTCCATCAACGCAGGTTCGACGGAGGAGGTGCGGCGGGTTTGGGCATGCATGACGTCTCCTCGACGATGGTGCCCCCTGTGCAACCACCTTAAGACGTTCATGCAGCGCGGTTGTTAGTGCGGCGTGTTCGCGATGTCCCACGGCGGTGTGCGGCGCGTGAGGGTGTCACGTGCATACACCCATGGCACAGGGCATTGCGTGCCGCCTTGCTCACTGAAGCATTCAGAACGTTGCAGCACCCGCGCGCTGCGTATTGGCATCACGCGGGCAGGTTCCGCGCGCATCCGCGCGGAACGGTGGTGTTTCTTATTCGCCGATGTCTTCGTTCCAGACCTCGGGATGGGCGCTGATGAAGCCGCCAAGCAGGTCGATGCATGCCTGGCTCTGCATGTCGATCACCTTGACCCCGTTCTCGCGCAGCCACTCGATGCCGCCCTGGAAGGTGACCGACTCGCCCACCACCACGGTGCCGATGTTGAACTGGCGCACCAGCCCGCTGCAGTACCAGCACGGGGCCAGGGTGGTGACCATGATGGTGTCCTGGTAGCGGCGCTGGCGGCCGGCCTTGCGGAAGGCATCGGTTTCGCCGTGCACCGAGGGGTCGCCTTCCTGGACGCGGCGGTTGTGGCCGCAGCCGAGCAGGCGGCCGTCGTTGTGGTACAGCGCGGCGCCGATCGGGATGCCGCCTTCGGCCAGGCCCTGGCGGGCTTCGGCGATGGCGGTTTCGAGCAGGGCGGCGTAGTCGGGGGTGGTGATCATGCGCAATCCAGGAACGTGAAGGCCCCCATGATAGTGGGCGGCCTGCCGCAACGGCGCCGGCGGTGCGATAATCGTCCCCATGAGCGAATCCCCCTACAAGACTGGCACCACCCATTTCGGCTTCCGCGATGTCGCTGCGAAGGACAAGCAGAAGCTGGTGGGCGAAGTGTTCACCTCGGTCGCGCGCAGCTACGACCTGATGAACGATCTGATGAGCCTGGGCATCCACCGGGCGTGGAAGCGCTACTACGTGGCCACCGCGCAGGTGAAGCCGGGCGACCGCGTGCTGGATCTGGCCGGCGGCACCGGCGATATCGCCGCGCTGATCAAGGAGCGGGTGGGTGACGAGGGTGAAGTGGTGCTGGGCGATATCAACGCCGGCATGCTCTCCGTCGGCCGTGACCGGCTGACCAACCGCGGCCTGGTCGCGGGCCTGAACTACGTGCAGTGCAACGCCGAGGCGCTGCCGTTCCCGGATGCGAGCTTCGATCTGGTCACGATCGCCTTCGGGCTGCGCAACGTCACCGACAAGGAAGCCGGCCTGCGCGAGATGCATCGCGTGCTCAAGGTGGGCGGCCAGGCGCGCGTGCTGGAGTTCTCGGAAGTCACCGCCGACTGGTTCAAGCCGATCTACGATTTCCACTCGTTCAAGATCCTGCCCACGCTGGGCCAGCTGTTCGCGCGTGATGGCGACAGCTACCAGTACCTGGCCGAGAGCATCCGCAAGCATCCGCCGCAGGAGCAGCTCAAAACCATGATGGCCGAGGCCGGTTTCGAGCGCTGCCATTACAAGAACCTGACTGGCGGCATCGTTTCGATTCACTCCGGCTACAAACTTTGAGACAGAGGTCCGGTTCCCGCTGAGGGAGCTCGGCCACACTGCAGGCAGGCTGTCGAAGAGGGCCTGCCATGCGTCTGTACCGCGGGCTTGCCCGTGTGTTTCCCCGCTCGTTCACCGCCAAGCTGATGGCGGTGGTCTTCCTTGGCCTGCACGTGCCGCTGCTGGTCCTGCTGGTGTGGATGGCCGCCACCGGCCATTACGCGCGCGGCGTGATGTGGACCGTGGTCGGCGTGGTCCTGCTGGCCACGCTGCTCGGCACGGCGATCGCGATGATGGCGCTGTACCGCCTGATGGCGCCGCTGCGCCAGGCCGCCGATGCGCTGGAGGCCTACTACGACGAGCAGCGCCTGCCGCATCTGCCCGATTTGGGCCACGATGAGATCGGCCGGCTGCTGCGCAGCATCAACCGCAACCTGCATGGCGTGGACGCCGGCCTGCGTGACCTGCGTCGCAGTGTGCTGCTCGATCCGCTCACCCAGGCCCTGAACCGGCGCGGCTGCGAGCAGGCGCTGGCCGATTCCGCCGCCTGGGCCAGCGAGAAGGCCCGTCCGCTGACCCTGTTCGTGGTCGATCTGGACAACCTCAAGCCGATCAACGACGCCCACGGCCATCTGGCCGGCGACCAGGTGCTGGTGCGGCTGGTGGAGACCGCGCGACAGTGGCTGCGCGGCCCGGACTGGATCGGGCGCTGGGGCGGCGATGAGTTCCTGCTGGCCGTACACGCCGATGCCAACGAGGCCGGCGAGCGGGTGACGCGTTGGCTGGCGCAGCTGGCCGCGCCCGCGCGTGCCGGCGACCCGCCGGTACGCGCCAGCGCCGGCGCGGCCGCGTATCGCCCCGGCGATGACCTGCGCGAGGCCTACCGGCGTGCCGATGCGGCGATGTACCGGGCCAAGTACGCCGGGGGCGGGCGCCTGTTGCGCGCCGAGGACTGAATGCGCGAACCGCCACGCATGGCCTGCGCGGGCGTCGGGGACAGGGGGTAAACTGGTCGTTTCACCCTGATCGGTCCCGTTCATGCGATCTCCGTTCCTGTTGATTCCCCTGGCCGTCGCCCTGGCGTCCGGCTGTTCCAAAGAACCGGCGGCTCCGACCGTCGATCCCACTGCCACCGCCCCGGCGAGCACTGCCATGAAAGCCGACAGCCGCAGCCACGATGAAAGTTCGTACGCCGAGCCGGACAAGGTCGTCGTCAAGGACATCGCGCTGGACCTGAAGCTGGATTTCGACAGCAAGCAGATCGGCGGCACCGCGACCTACACGCTGGAGTGGAAGGACAAGGCCGCCAAGCAGCTGGTGCTGGACACCCGCGAGCTGACCGTGGAGAAGGTTGAGGCGATCGCCGCCGACGGCAAGGCTGCACCGCTGCCGTTCGTGCTGGCACCGGCCGACAAGGTGTTCGGCAGCAAGCTGAGCATCGAGACGCCGGATCAGCCGGCCAAGGTCGTGATCACCTATCACACCGCACCGACCGCCTCGGGCCTGCAGTGGCTGGAGCCGTCGATGACCGAGGGCAAGAAGCTGCCCTTCATGTTCAGCCAGTCCCAGGCCATCCACGCCCGTTCCTGGGTGCCGCTGCAGGACACGCCGAGCGTGCGCTTCACCTACAGCGCGCATGTCACCTCGCGCCCGGACGTGATGGTGCTGATGAGCGCCGACAACGATCCCAAGGCCGCGCGTGATGGTGATTACACCTTCAAGATGCCGCAGCCGATCCCGTCCTACCTGCTGGCCATCGCCGCCGGCGACCTGGTGTTCGAGCCGATCTCCGGCCGCTCCGGCGTGTGGGCCGAACCGACCATGGTCGGCAAGGCCGCCAAGGAGTTCGAAGACACCGAGAAGATGATCGGCGCTGCCGAGAAGCTCTACGGCGAATACCGTTGGGGCCGCTACGACATGCTGGTGCTGCCGCCGTCGTTCCCGTTCGGTGGCATGGAAAACCCGCGCCTGACCTTCGCTACCCCGACCGTGATCGTCGGCGACAAGTCGCTGGTCTCGCTGGTGGCCCACGAACTGGCACACAGCTGGTCGGGCAACCTGGTGACCAACGCCAGCTGGAAGGACATCTGGCTCAACGAGGGCTTCACCACCTACGTGCAGGGCCGCATCACCGAGGCGCTGTACGGCCAGGAAATGGCCGAGATGGAGCGCGAGATCGACCAGAACGATCTGCTCGCCGAAGTGAAGGACATGAGCGCGGCCGACCAGGCCCTCGCCCTGCCGCCGCTGAGCGAGCGTGACCCGGACGAGGCATTGAGCCAGGTCGCCTACGTCAAGGGCGCCTGGTTCCTGCAGTTCCTGGAACAGCGCTTCGGCCGCGAAACCTTCGATCCGTTCCTGCGGGGCTGGTTCGATGACCATGCCTTCCAGAGCGCGAACACCGACCAGTTCGTCGAGTACCTGAAGAAGAACCTGCTGTCCAAGAAGCCCGGCGCCGTCAGCGACGCCGAGCTGAAGGCATGGCTGGACGAGCCGGGCATTCCGTCGTTCGCGACCAAGGCCCGCTCGCGCAACTTCTCCATCGTCGATACCGCCCGCATCGCCTGGCAGGGCAGCAACACGCTGCCCAACGCGCAGATCACCGGCGAGTGGGGCACCCAGGAATGGGTGCACTTCATCGACGGCCTGGGCAAGACCCTGCCGGTGGAGAAGCTGGCCGCGCTGGACAAGGCCTACCACTTCACCGGTACCGCCAACGGCGAGATCGCGATGCGCTGGTATCCGTTGACGATCCGCAGCGGCTACAGCGAAGCGAACGAAGCCGCCGGTGCGTTCATCGAGCGCGTCGGCCGTCGCAAGCTGATCATGCCGATCTACGCCGAACTGGTGAAGACACCGGAAGGCCTGGCCTTCGCCAAGGCCGCCTTCGCCAAGGCCAAGCCGGGCTACCACCCGATCACCACGGGCTCGGTGCAGGACATGCTGGACAAGGCCGAGGCGGGCACGGCCAAGCCGTAATCGCCAGACGCATCGGTTGAACGAAAAACGGCGGGGAAACCCGCCGTTTTTTTATGCCTGGGCGCCGGCGCTCACACCGCGCGGACCGCCAGGAACATGTCCACGCAGTCGTGCATCACCTGCTGCTGCTGTGCCGGCGTGAGCGGTGGCTGGCCGAAGGTGATCTGCGGCCAGAACGCAAAGGCCTTGAGCATCGCCTGCAACTGGTGCGCGGCGTCGGCCGGCGGCATGTCCGTGCGCAGCCGGCCATCGGCCTGGGCCGCGCGGATCCAGCCGGTCAGGCCTTCTTCCTTCTCGGCCAGCTTGTCCATCATCGCGCGCGCGCGCTCGGGGGCATGGACCAGTTCGGCCATCGCGACCCGGGACAGATCGATGAAGCCTGGGTCGTCGAGCAGGTGCATCTTGCGCGCCGCGAACAGCAACAGTTGATCGCGCAGCGGCCGTGCCGGGTCGTAGGGCACGACAGCCAGCGCCTGGCTGGCCTCGAACAGCTGCCACAGGATGGCGGTGAACAACTCGTCCTTGCTGGCGAAGTGGTTGTACACGGTGCGCTTGGACACCTCGGCCGTGGCCGCGATGCGATCCATGCTGGTGCCGGCAAAGCCGAATTCGCGGAACTCTGCCACCGCGGCGCGGAGGATGGCCTCGCGTTTACGGTCGGTGAGGCGGCTGGGACGGTCGGGGGCGCTCATGCGGATTATTTTACACCGTTCAGTTTACTTTTCGGAAAAGGCAAGTAAACTCGCCGGTGTACTTTCCAGGGCAAGCCCCGCATGAAACGTCGCCTGCCTCGATTCCTCCTCCTTCTGACGGTGTTGATCGCCATGTCCATTGGCCTGTTGACCTGCGGTGCCCGCCCGGCGGCCGCCTATGACCAGTCGCCGCAATTCGGCGACGGGCACTTCCACAATCCCGCAGGCAAGAGCGCGCTGGGCTTCGTCGGCACGCTGGGCGTGATGTGGAAAATGCTGTTCGAAAAGCCCGCCGACGCCACTCCGCTGGCCCCGATTCCGGTGCAGGCGCTGAGCCGCCAGGCCCTGCTCGACGCGCCCGACGACAGCCTGTGGCGACTGGGTCACTCGACGATGCTGATGAAGCTGGACGGCCATTTCTGGCTGACCGACCCGGTCTTCGCCGAACGTGCCTCGCCGATGTCGTTCATGGGCCCCAAGCGCTTCCATGCGCCGCCGCTCACCATCGACGAACTGCCGCCCATCACCGGCGTGATCATCTCCCACGACCACTACGATCACCTCGACCACGATGCCATCCTCGCGCTCGCGCCCAAGGTGCAGCACTTCGTCACCGCGCTCGGCGTTGGCGACCGCCTGATCGGGTGGGGCGTACCGGCCGCGAAGGTCGTGCAGCTGGACTGGTGGCAGGACACCCGCGTGGAGGGCCTGAAAATCGTCGCGACCCCGGCCCAGCACTTCTCCGGCCGCACCCTCGCCGACGGCAACCGCACGCTGTGGGCGTCGTGGGTGATCGACACCGGGCGTACCCGGATCTTCTTCAGCGGCGACACCGGCTACTTCGACGGCTTTGCCCGCATCGGCGAGCGCTACGGCCCGTTCGACCTGACCATGATCGAGACCGGTGCCTACGATGCGCAGTGGCCGGATGTGCACATGCAGCCCGAACAGAGCCTGCAGGCGCATCTGGACGTGCGTGGCAAGGTAATGATGCCGATCCACAACGGTACCTTCGACCTCGCGTTGCATCCGTGGACCGAACCGTTCGAACGCATCACCGCGCTGGCGCAGGAACAGGGCGTGGCGCTGACTGCGCCGCACATGGGCGAACGCCTGGATATCCGCACGCCGGCACCGTCGACCCAGTGGTGGCGCGAAGGACAGCCGACAACGAAGTGAGATCGGCACCGTGCGGCTCCGCACCGGCATGACGCGCTTGGCGATAAAGTAGGCTCAGGCGCCCGGCGCGTCATCGTCCAACACGGAGCACGCAATGAAACGACTGATCCTGGTAGCGGCCTGCGCCTTCGCGCTGGCGGCCTGCAGCAACCCCGAGGCCGAGCGCCAGGCGCAGGAAGCCGCCGCGGCTGCCGCCAAGGCGCAGCAGGAAGAAAAGGCCGAAGGCGTAGCCAAGCAGTACGACATGGCGGTCGCCGCGCAGGATTGGGAGCGTGCCCGCATCCACGGTGGCTCGCTGCTGGACCAGTACAAGGACACCGACGTCGCCGCCCGGATCGAACCGGGCTATGCCGAGGTCAAGGCCAAGGCCGAGGCCGCGCGCGAGACGCGCCGTCTGCAGGCCCTGTGGCAGTACAACCAGATCCCGGTGGGCACCAAGGGCATCCAGTCCTCGGCGCAGATCTACAGCAAGGAGCGCGTGGACGTGGATGGCAGCGGTGCCAAGCCGGTGCAGCTCGTGTTCCGCGATCATCCCGAATGGAAGCGCCATGCGTACCTCGTGCTGCAGGCCGGCGATTTCCGCTGCCCGAAGTGCCAGGTCAAGGTGACCGTCGACGATGGCAAGCCGGTGTCCATGGCCGCCTGGCGGCCGGATACAGATGAAGCGATCGCGATGTTCATCACCGACCAGAAAGCGCTGTGGAACCTGGCGCGCAAGGCCAAGGTGATCAGCATCGAGTTCCCGGTCAAGGCCGGTGGCACGCGCACGGCCGTGTTCGAAACCGGTGGTGTGGATGCCAGCCGCATGCCGCAGTGGTGGAAGTGAGCGGCCTGCCGGCGATCCGTCACTGGGTGTTCGACATGGACGGTACGCTGACCGTGGCGGTACACGATTTCCAGCGCATCAAACGTGACCTTGCGATTCCCCCGGACGACGACATCCTCACCCATCTGGCCGCGCTGCCGGCCGAGGAGGCCGCGGCCAAGCATGCGTGGTTGCTCGCACACGAACGTGCGCTGGCCGGGGCGGCGCAGCCCGCCCCCGGCGCCGTCGCCCTGATCCGCGCGCTGCACGCCGCGGGCTGCCGGCTGGGCATCCTGACCCGCAACGCACGCGAACTCGCCGAGGTGACCCTGCAGGCGATCGGTGTCGGGGACGTGTTCGCCCGAGAGGACATCATCGGCCGCGACGAAGCCGAGCCCAAACCGTCACCGGCGGGCCTGCGCTATTTCGTTGAGCGTTGGCAGGTGGATCCTGCCCAGGTGGTGATGGTCGGCGACTACCGCTTCGACCTGGAATGCGGCCGTGCCGCCGGCACCCGCACCGTGCTGGTCAACACCCCGGACAACCCCTGGCCGGGCATGGCCTGCTGGCACCTGGCCGATTGCGGGCAGGTGCTGGCGGCATGGGAAGGCAATCAGATGTCGGCCTGACCGCGCCGGACAAGTTCCTGCCCATGATCGGCAGGCGGTGGACCCGGAAAGCAGCCAGGCATGGCCTGGCTCTACCCTCATCCCCCCCCGATTCCCGTCTGGTGGAGAGCCCCCTTGATGTTCAAGGGGGCGCGCCGAAGGCGCGGGGATAAGGTGGTATGCAATTGGGACTCGCGATTCGCTACGGCGAATCGTGGGCCGCGTTTGATCGCACTGCGATCAAACGTTCAACGCGTAACCAAACTGCTGCTTGAACTGCTCATTGAACTCATCGAACGTGAAGCGCTGGTTCTGGGTGCCCGGGTGCTCGACCTTCAGCGCGCCCATCAGGTTGCCCATGCGGCCGATGGTCAGCCAGTCGTAGCCCTTCTCGATGCCGTAGATCAGGCCGGCGCGGAACGCATCGCCGCAGCCGGTCGGATCGATCACGCGGCGCTCGTGCGCCGGCGGGATGTCATAGGTCTTTTCCGGGGTGTGGATGACCGCGCCCTTGGGGCCACGGGTGGTGATGTAGGCCTTGACCCGGCTCACGATCGCCTGTTCATCCCAGCCGGTGCGCTCCTGCAGCAGGTTGGACTCGTAGTCGTTGACGACGACGTAGTCGGCCTGCTCGATGAAGGTGCGCAGCTCCGGGCCGTTGAACAGCGGCATGGCCTGGCCCGGGTCGAAGATGAACGGCACGCCGGCCTCGAAGAATTCCTGCGAGTTCTGGATCATGCCCTCGCGCCCATCCGGGCCGACCAGGCCCAGGGTTACGCCCGGCACGTCTTTCACGTGGTTCTCGTAGGACCGCATCATCGCGCCCGGGTGGAAGGCGGTGATCTGGTTGTTGTCGTGATCGGTGGTGATGAACGCCTGCGGGGTGAACAGCTCATCGATCACCTTGACCCGGCTCAGGTCGATGCCCAGGCCCTGGAAGTACTCGCGGTACGGGCCGAAATCCGAACCCACCGTGCCCATCGGGATCGGCTCGCCACCCAGCAGGTACAGGTTGTAGGCGATGTTGCCGGCGCAACCGCCGAATTCACGACGCATGCGCGGCACCAGGAACGACACATTCAGGATGTGCACCTTGTCCGGCAGGATGTGATTCTTGAACTGGTCCGGGAACACCATGATGGTGTCGAAGGCAAGAGAACCACAGATCAAAGCGGACATCGAGTAAGGCCTATGCGGAAGGGGGTTTGAGGCCCGTTGGGCGGGCAACGAAACGGCGCCCTGCGGCGCCCTGCGGCGCAAAGGTTAACGGGTAGGGCGGCTTTGGGCCAGAACCCGGGCTGTCCGGATTGGCCTGAATGGCCGTGAAGGCTGGCTTTCGGCCAGATTTGTCCTTGCTCGCGCACAGGGGGATTGCTAGGCTTGTCGGCCTCGAATTCTGCCCATTTTTTCGCCATCCCGCGTTGGGCGCGACACCCCTCAGGATCAACTCCCAGATGTTCAAGAAACTGCGTGGCATGTTCTCCAATGACCTGTCCATCGACCTGGGCACGGCCAACACCCTCATCTACGTGCGTGGGCAGGGGATCGTGCTGAACGAGCCGTCGGTCGTGGCCGTGCGCCAGGACCGTGCCATCGGTGGTACCCGTTCCGTGGCTGCCGTGGGCGCCGAGGCCAAGCAGATGCTGGGCCGTACCCCGGGTCATATCACCACCATCCGCCCGATGAAGGATGGCGTCATCGCCGACTTCACCTACACCGAGGCGATGCTCAAGCACTTCATCAAGAAGGTCCACAAGTCGCGCTTCCTGCGCCCGAGCCCGCGCGTGCTGGTCTGCGTGCCGGCCGGCTCGACCCAGGTCGAGCGCCGCGCGATCAAGGAATCGGCCGAAGAGGCCGGTGCGCGTGATGTGTTCCTGATCGAAGAGCCCATGGCCGCTGCGATCGGCGCCGGCATGCCGGTCACCGAGGCGCGCGGCTCGATGGTCATCGACATCGGCGGCGGCACCACCGAAGTGGCCGTGATCTCCCTCAACGGCATCGTCTACTCGGCCTCCGTGCGTATCGGCGGCGACCGCTTCGACGAATCGATCACCAACTACGTGCGCCGCAACCACGGCATGCTGATTGGTGAAGCGACCGCCGAGCGGATCAAGGTCGAGCTGGGCTGCGCCTACCCGCAGGCGGAAGTGATCGAGATGGAAATCTCCGGCCGCAACCTCGCCGAGGGCGTGCCGAAGATGATCAAGATCAACTCCAACGAAGTGCTTGAAGCCCTGCATGAGCCGCTCTCGGGCATCGTCAGCGCGGTCAAGCTGGCGCTGGAGCAGACCCCGCCGGAACTGTGTGCCGACGTCGCCGAGCGCGGCATCGTGCTGACCGGTGGTGGCGCCCTGCTGCGCGACATGGACCGCCTGATCTCCGAGGAAACCGGCCTGCACGTGCAGGTGGCCGATGACCCGCTGACCTGCGTGGCCCGCGGTGGTGGTCGTGCGCTGGAGCTGGTGGACATGCACGGCAACGAGTTCTTTGCGCCGGAGTGAGCCGTACCGGCCGTGTATCGTAGACGCGCCTCTGCGGCGTGATGCCTCCGGCAAGCGTCGCTTGCCGGGCGTCACCTCGCCGGGGCGTTGTCGCATGCTGTTCCCGCTGCGCTCTTGTTCCGCGCGCTTCATCCACATTATTTCCAGTCGACGCCTGTGCCGCCTTACGCCGGTCCTCCCGTAGCCTCCCGCCAGGGCGATGCCGCCAGTCCGCTGCGCCTGCTCGCTTACCTGGCGTTGGCCATCACCTTGATCGTGCTCGATGACCAGGCGGGCTGGCTGTCGCGCCTGCGCGCGCAGGCCAACGTGCTGGTGCAGCCGGTATGGGCGCTGGCCGGCCTGCCGGGGCGCCTGGGTACGCAGGTCAAGGACAACGCCGCCAGCCACGGCCAGCTCGTCACCGAGAACCGCGAACTGCGCAACCAGTTGCTGATCGCCAATGCGCGGTTGACCCGCCTGCAGACCGCCGCGCTGGACAACGCCCAGCTGCGCGAGCTGCTCAACGTGGCCGAACGCAGCGGACTGGACGTACAGCTCGCCCCGATCCTGGATATCGACCTGGACCCGGTGCGCCAGCGGCTGGTGCTGGCCGCCGGCACCCGCGATGGCGTGCATGTCGGCCAGGCGGTGATCGATGCCGGTGGCCTGATGGGCCAGGTGATCGCCACCACCGGCAACAGCGCGACCGTGCTGCTGCTCACCGACCCCGACCATGCCGTGCCGGTTACCGTGGCCCGCAACGGCGTGCGTCTGATCGTCTACGGTCGCGGCGACACCCTGGAGCTGCGCGACATTCCGCTCAGTGCCGGGGTGGAAGTGGGCGATGAGATCGTGACCTCAGGGCTGGGTGGGCGCTTCCCGGCCGGGTTCCCGGTCGGCAGCATCACCGCGCTGCGGCCGGATGACACGCATGCCTTCCTGGTCGGCGAGCTGAAGCCGGCCGCCCAGCTCGACCGCGGTCGCGACGTGTTGCTGCTGCGCCCGGGCGAGGCGATCCGCATTCCGCCGAACCTGCGTCGCGACGCGGGCGAGGCCGGTGGCCCGGCTGCGGCGCCGCTGAGTTCATCCCCGGCCACCACGGCACCTGCGACGGCGCCCGCCAATGCACCGCAGGCCAACCGGCCCGGTCCGTCCGCGCCGGTACCGGTGACGCCGCGTCGTGCCGCAGCCGCGCCTGCGCCCGCGCCCGCGCCCGAAACCGGCACCGCGCCGCCGGAGGAACAACGATGAGCCGCCTGCGCGACAAACCCTGGGTGCTGCCGGTGAGTCTGGTCGTGGCGCTGCTGCTGGGCCTGTTGCCGTTGCCGGCGCTGCTGCAGCCGCTGCGTCCGTATTGGCTGGCACTGGTGCTGGCGTACTGGGTGATCGAGACACCGGACCGGGTCGGGCTGGGCATCGCCTTCGCGAGCGGCGTCATCGCCGATCTGCTCTATGGCGGCGTGCTCGGCGAGCAGGCGCTGCGGCTGGTGATCCTGACCTTCATCCTGCAGCGCTTCCGCGCGCGGATCCGCTTCTTCCCGATGTCCCAGCAGATCCTGGCGATCGGCGGCCTGCTGTTCAACGACCGCATCGTCAGCGCGGTGGTGCACATCGTGGTCGGCGAGCCGACCCTGCCGTGGTCGTACTGGTGGGCGCCGCTGCTGGGCATGGCGCTGTGGCCGCTGGTGTTCGTGCTGCTGGACGCGCTGCGCTTCGGGCGACGCGGGCGCTGACATGTACATGCGCCGCCAGGCCAAGAATCCGCATGCCGAGGCAGAACAGTTCCGGCGCCGTGCCGCGCTGGGCTTCCTTGGCGTGCTGGTGTGCCTGTTCGGCCTGGGGGGGTGGTACTTCAAGCTGCAGGTGATGGACCACGACATCTACGCCACGCGCTCGGAGGCCAACCGGATCAAGCCGCGGCCGGTGGTGCCGGGGCGCGGGATGATCTACGACCGCAACGGCCGGCTGCTGGCCGAGAACGTGCCGGCGTTCCGCCTGGACATCACCCCGGACAAGGTCAAGGACATGGACGCCACCCTGGCGGGCCTGTCGAAGATCCTCGCGCTGAGCCCGGAAGACATCGAGACCTTCAACAAGTCGCGCAAGGCCCGTCGCAGTTTCCTGCCGGTCACCCTGAAGCTGCGTGTCACCGATGAGGAGATGGCGCGCTTCGCGGTGGACCGCTGGCGCTTCCCCGGCGTGGAGCTGGAGCCGTACCTGACCCGTCGCTATCCGTACGGCGATCTGTTCGCGCACATCATCGGCTACGTCGGCCGGGTCGATGACAAGGATCTGGAGATGCTGGGCGAGGGCAATGCGGCGCTGACCCACATCGGCAAGTCCGGGCTGGAGCGCTATTACGAGCAGCAGCTGCGCGGCAAGGTCGGCTACGAGCAGGTCGAGACCAACGTGCAGGGCCGGGCGATCCGCACCATCGGCCGGGTCGCGGCGCAGTCGGGCAGCGATCTTCGCCTGTCCATCGATGCCGATCTGCAGCGCGCGATGGTCGCCGCCTTCGGCGAGTTCGAAGGGGCGGCGGTGGCGATGGACCCGCGCACCGGCGAAGTGCTGGCGATGGTCAGCCTGCCGTCCTACGACCCCAACCTGTTCGTCAACGGCATCTCGCATGCCGATTTCAAGGCGCTCAACGACAACCCCTCGCGGCCGCAGTTCAACCGCCTGGTGCTGGGCGGCGTCGCGCCCGGTTCGACGATCAAGCCGCTGATCGGCCTGGCCGGCCTGGACAGTGGCGTGCGCAGACCGGAAGACAAGATCCTGTCCACCGGCATGTTCTATCTGCCGGGCACCTCCCGCGGTTGGGGCGATGCCAACCGTGGTGGGCATGGCTGGACCGATCTGCGCAAGTCGATCACCCAGTCGGTCAACACGTACTACTACAAGCTGGCGTTGGATCTGGGCATCGATCGCTTCGACCACTACATGGGCTACTACGGGTTCGGCGCACCGACCGGCATCGATCTGACCGGCGAGATCGGCGGCATCCTGCCCTCGCCGGCGGCCAAGTTCAAGGCACGCAAAGAGCGCTGGTATCCCGGTGATACGGTCAACGTCAGCATCGGCCAGGGCGACTGGAAGGTCACCCCGCTGCAGCTGGTGCACGGCGTGGCCGGCATCGCCGATGGCCAGCTGCGCCAGCCGCATCTGGTGATGCAGCAGCGCGCCGGTTTCGATGCGGACTGGACGGCCACGCCGCCGGGCGAGAGCAAGCCGATCAGCCCCACGCCGAGCAATCTGCAGGCGGTGCGCGAGGGCATGATGGGCACCATGCAGCCCGGCGGCAGCGGCGCGCGTGCGGCCGCAGGCGCGCCGTACGTGATGGCGGGCAAGACCGGTACGGCACAGGTGATCAGCCGGCGCGGTACGGCAGCGGTCAACCCGCGCAGCCTGCCACTGCATCTGCGCCATCGCGCGCTGTTCGTGGGTTTCGCGCCGGCCGACCATCCAGTGATCGCCGTGGCGATCGCGGTCGAGGGCGGCGGCTACGGCGGCTCCGCCGCGGCGCCCATCGCACGCAAGATTTTCGACGCCTGGCTGCTCGGCAAAATGCCCGATGGCCTGGAGCCGCTGGACAGCGAGCGCGGCACGACCGCGATCGGGATCACCGCCTTCGATGGCGGCGATGGCGCCGTGCGCGAGGCGGGCGACGCCGCCGTGGCTGCGCTGGAGCTGATGCCGGTGGTGGTGGGCCTGCCTGCGCCCGCGCCCGCGCCCGCGCCGGACCCCGGTGCACCCGTTCCCAGTGCCACCCCACCCCCGACCGCACCGGAGCGGCCACGATGAAGGTCTTCCTGCGCTGGGCGGTCGACATGGCCGTCCGCTTCAGCAGCTCGCTGGACTGGGTGCTGTGCCTGGCCCTGGCCGCGCTGATGCTGATGGGCCTGGCCGTGCTCAAGAGCGCTGGAGGTGACGGCCTGGTGTTCGCCCAAGGGGCGCGCTTCGCGGTTGGCCTGGGCGCGATGTGGGCGATTTCGCGGATCTCGATCCTGCGCATCCGTTCGGCCACGCCGCTGATCTATGCAGTCTCCATGATCCCGCTGCTGGCCGTGTTCGTGCTGGGCACCGGCAAGTACGGCCGCCAGTGGCTGGATCTGAAGCTGTTCTACCTGCAGCCGGCCGAGCTGCTCAAGGTCAGCCTGCCGATGATGGTGGCCTGGTATCTGCATCGCATGCCGCTGCCGCCGCGCTTCTCCACCGTGCTGACCAGTGCGGTGATCATCGGCGTGCCGACCGGGTTGGTGATGCTGCAGCCGGACTTCGGCACCGGTGTGCTGATCGCTGCCAGCGGCGCGTTCGTGCTGCTGCTGGCCGGCCTGCCCTGGTGGTGGGTAGGTGTGGCGGTCGGCGGTGTGGCTGCGGCCGCGCCGGTGGCCTGGTTCTGGCTGCTGCGGCCGTACCAGAAAGACCGCATCATGATGTTCATGGACCCGGAAAGCGATGCGCTCGGCGCCGGCTGGAACATCATCCAGTCCAAGATCGCGATCGGCTCGGGCGGCTTCGATGGCAAGGGTTGGGGGCAGGGCTCGCAGTCGCACCTGAACTTCATTCCCGAGCAGACCACCGATTTCGCCTTCTCGGTGCTGAGCGAAGAATTCGGCTGGATCGGCGTGGCGATCGTGCTCGCGTTGTACCTGGTGGTGATCGGGCGTTGCCTGTGGATCGCCTCGCAGTCGCGCGATACCTATTCGCGGCTGCTGGCCGGCGCGACCGGGCTGGCGTTCTTCGTCTATGTGCTGGTCAACGGCGGCATGATTTCCGGCCTGCTGCCGGTGGTCGGTGTGCCGATGCCGTTGATCAGTTACGGCGGTACCTCGGCGGTCTCGCTGTTGGCCGGCTTCGGGCTGGTGATGGCGGTGCGTCGCCACAATCCGGTGCACGGCGGCTACGGCTGAGCAGACGCGATGCGTGCGCCGTGGCCCGGCGGTACGCATCGGCTAAGGATTGCGGCGCCCGCGCGTGTTACGGTCCTGCGCTCGCGCCGGCCTGCCTGACGGGGCCGCTTTCTGTTCGCCGTGTCGCCTCCCGCTGTGCGTCGCGTCATCCACAGGAGTCGTCCGCATGGTCGAACTACTGCAGCGCGCACGCGCCGTGTTCCATTTCTTTTTCCGCACCCTGGATCTGCCCCTGGTGGGCGCGCTGTGCCTGCTGATGGTGGCCGGCCTGGCCGTCCTGCACAGCGTGGACGGGCCCGTGCATGCACAGGCGATGCGCTACGGCGCCGGGCTTGCCGCACTGTGGGGGCTGTCGCGGCTGCCGGTGGTGACGCTGCGCGCGTGGTCACCCTGGATCTACACGTTGTCCTTGCTGCCACTGCTGGCCGTCTATGTGGTCGGCACCGGCAAGTACGGCCAGCGCTGGTTGAACCTGGGCGTGTTCTACCTGCAGCCTTCCGAGCTGCTCAAGCTCAGTCTGCCGATGATGATGGCCTGGTACCTGCACAAGCAGCCGTTGCCACCACGGCCGCGCGCGGTGCTGACCGCCGCGTTGCTGATCGGTGGCCCGGCGGTGCTGATCCTGCTGCAGCCCAACCTGGGCACGGCCACGCTGGTGACTGCCAGCGGGGTATTCGCGCTGTTGCTGGCCGGCCTGCGCTGGTGGTGGATGGCCGTCGCGCTGGGTGGGTTGTCGGTGGCCGCGCCGCTGGCCTGGTTCGGCCTGCTGCGGCAATACCAGAAGGATCGCGTGCTGACCTTCCTGTATCCGGAGAACGATCCGCTGGGCACCGGCTGGAACATCATCCAGTCCAAGATCGCGATCGGCTCGGGCGGCATGCATGGCAAAGGCTGGGGGCAGGGCACCCAGGCCACGCTGGATTTCCTGCCCGAATACACCACGGATTTCGCCTTCTCGGTGCTGGCCGAGGAATTCGGCTGGGTCGGCGTGGCGGTGGTGCTCAGCCTGTTCCTGTTCGTCACCGCGCGCTGCCTGTGGATCGCCAGCCAGTCGCGTTGTGGTTATTCGCGCCTGCTGGTGGGCACCACCGGCCTGGTCTTCTTCGTCTATGTGCTGGTCAACGGCGGCATGATCTCCGGCCTGTTGCCGGTGGTGGGCGTGCCAATGCCGCTGATCAGTTATGGCGGCACTTCGGCGGTCTCACTGCTGGCCAGCTTCGGGCTGGTGATGGCGGCGCGGCAGCATCAGCCCGTCCATGCGACATGAGCTGTCGGCGCGACCGCGATTGCGCATGCCCAGCACACGAAAACGGTTTCAGGTGCAAACGTTGTCAACGCCTGGAGATAAAAGTGAGAAGTGGCGCACAGATATGGAGTGACTTGATCTCGATCAATGGACTTGTCGTAAACGGCCTGCACAATGGCGGCCCGCCAACAACGACGCGCTGAGCCAAGCATCGCGGATGGGGAGTCTGGCGGGGAGTAGTTGACCCAACAGGCAGAAGGGCGAGGCGCGCGCTGGGGAGATGCGCGCCGCGCCGCTGCCGATCGGGTCCGGTTTGGCCGGTTGCGTCTGCGGGGATGGGGACGCAACCGGCGAACCTCTTGTGCCTTCTGCATCTTTCTCAAAAGTGAGACGTGCGTTGCTCGATGGCCCTTCGCCGGGCGGCTGCGGTGAGCCGGACATGCGCCTGGCCGCATTGCCGCGCGTTCGAGACGGCGACGGCGTCTTCGTCAGACTATGAATGGGCGGGGGAGGCAGGGCCTGTCTACACACGGGCTTAACGGCCGCAAAGAAACTCAGGCAATCCGTTGAGATTCATGGTCTTAGGGGTTTTAATTCATCCATGACCTGCTAACCTGCCGCGATGATTCGACGCTCCCTGGCCTGCATGCTCACGCTCGGTTTGGTCGCTTGTGCGACCCAGCCGCAGACTCCTTCACCGACGCCGCAGGCCTCGGGTGTCCCGGTCACGCCGGCCGCCGGCAACAAGGGGCCCGCCGAAGCCGCCCCCGAAGCCGCCGGTGCCAATGCCGCCCCGGTCGATCTGACCCCGGTGCCCTTCGAGGTGGCCCGCGCCAACTTCGTGCGTGACACCGCCGCCCGCTACGGGATTCCCGCCGCGCAGATCCAGGCAACCCTGGCCCAGGCGCAGATCCGTGATCCGATCATCGCCGCGATGTCGCGCCCGGCCGAGCGGGTCAAACCGTGGAACGAATACCGGCCGATGTTCATCAGCCAGGCGCGGATCGAGGGGGGAAAGAAATTCCTCGCCCAGCACCGCGAGGAGCTGATGCGCGTGCAGCAGCGCACCGGCGTGCCGGCCGAAGTGATCGTGGCGATCATCGGCGTGGAAACCAGCTACGGCGGCAACACCGGTAGTTACCGCGTGCTCGATGCGCTGTACACGCTGGCCTTCAAATACCCGCGCAGCGGCGATCCGGCCAAGCTGGAGCGCGAAGTGCGCCGTGAGCTGTTCTTCCGCGACGAGTTGGCGCGCCTGTTCGCGCTGACCCGCGACGAGAAGCTCGACATCACCGCGATCAAGGGCAGCTACGCCGGCGCGATGGGCATGGGCCAGTTCATGCCGTCCAGCTATCTCGACTATGCGGTGGATGGCAACGGCGATGGCCGTCGCGATCTGTTCAACAGCTACGATGACGTCTTCTCGTCGATCGCCAATTACTTCGTCAAGAAGGGCGGTTGGGTGCGCGGTGGCCCGGTCGCCGTGCCGGCCACGCTGCAGGCCGGTCGCGAAGAATTCAATCCGACCGAATGGGCACCGACCTGGACCTTGTCCCAGTTGGCCCAGCGCGGTTACCAGCCCAGCGTCCCGGTCGCGGCCGGCCTGACCGCCACCCCGATCACGCTGGAAGGCAGCACCGGCAAGCAGTACTGGCTGGGCTTCCAGAATTACTACGCCATTACCCGCTACAACCTCTCGAAAATGTACGCGATGGCCGTGTACCAGTTGTCCCAGGCCATCGCCGGACAGGAGTTGCCGCCGGCATGAACACGATCGCACGCTCCAGATGGCTGATCCCGGGTCTGTTGATACTGGCACTGGCCGCCTGCAGTAGTGCGCCGAAAAAACCGGGTGGCAGCACTGCCGGCAGCAGCAAACCGTCCGGCGCGGTGGTGCAGGGCAAGGGCGGACGCCCGGCGCATTGTCCTGACGGGTCGCCCTACAAGGCGGCGGCGGAAGATCCGAGCACGCGCGGTGACTACCGCGCCGGCGGCCTGTACAAGCCCGGCGTGAATGACAGCACCCCCACCTACATCCCCAACGTGGCCTGCATCCCGGAGCCGGAAGTGGTCGATCTGCCGCGCTCGGCGATCGGCAACAAATCGCCGTACGTGGTGCTGGGCAAGCAGTACCAGGTGATGGACAAGACCCGCGGCTATGCCGAGAAGGGCACGGCCTCGTATTACGGCGCCAAGTTCCATGGGCGCCTGACCTCCAACCGCGAGGTGTACGACATGTACGCCTTCACCGCCGCGCACAAGACGCTGCCGTTGCCGAGCTTCGCCCGCGTCACCAACCTGGACAACGGCGAATCGGTGATCGTGCGGGTCAACGATCGTGGCCCGTTCCACGATGGCCGCGTGGTCGACCTCAGTTATGCCGCCGCGGTGCGCCTGGGCATCACCCAGCGCGGCACCGGCAACGTGGAAGTACGCGCGCTGGCCCCGGGGGATGACAACCTGCTGGCCGACAAGCCCAGCCGTCGCGAGCGCCGCGAGGTTGCCGCCGCTGCGGCGGCCGCCACCACGGCCAGCGCTGCCGCGGCACGCCGCGCCAGCGACATGGATGCCCTGGTCGGCAAGCTGCCGGCCGCCACGGCCACGGCAGCCGCCGCCAAGCCGGCCGGCGAGCAGTACCGCTACCGCGTGGCCGACTCGGCCAAGCCGGGCAACGCCGACAACTTCGATCACTGGATGCGCGACAACGGCGTGCGCGTGGCGACCGGCAAGCCCGCCACCACCCAGGCCGCCAGCGTCAACAGCGCCCCGGTCGCGGTGGCCGCGTTGCCCGCCGCCGCACCTGCAGCGCGCCCGGCACCGGCGCCCAGCGCGACGCTCTCCCAGCAGGTGCTCGGCAGCGTGCTGCTGCAGGTCGCCAGCTTTGCCAGCCGCGACAACGCCACCCGTGCGCTCGGCCAGTTGTCCTCGGCGGGGATCGCCGGGGCCAGCATCAGTGACATCGTCAGTGGCGGGCGCACCCTGTGGCGCCTGCGCGTGCCGGCCCCCGACCATGCCAGTGCCTCGGAACTTGCCGGCCGGATTGCCGGTCTGGGCTTCGGGGCGCCGCAGATCGTGAAGGACTGAGCCTTCCGCTGCCCGCGGCACGCCAGCGCGTGCCGCCGCTCCTTGGGCCTACAATGCCCCTTATCCCTCATCCCCCCTTGGCGCCCTCCAGGAGCTTGCTGTCCGATGAAATTCCGCTTTGCCGCCGCTGCCATGGCCACGACCCTGTTCGTGGGCATGGTTTCCGCCCAGACCCCCTTGCCGACCCCGGCACCGGCGCCTGCTCCCGCCGCCGCCGCACCGGCCACCGTGGCCACGCCGCCGGCCCCGAAGCCCAGCGTCTCCAAGGCCTGGATCCTGATGGATTACGCCACCGGGCAGGTCCTGGCCGGTGAAAACGTGCACGAACAACTGGCCCCGGCCAGCATCAC
The DNA here is from genome assembly GCF_039673135.1 of Stenotrophomonas sp. TWI1151. Lineage (NCBI taxonomy): Bacteria > Pseudomonadati > Pseudomonadota > Gammaproteobacteria > Lysobacterales > Lysobacteraceae > Stenotrophomonas > Stenotrophomonas sp. TWI1151. The sequence goes on along the minus strand of NZ_JBDJLA010000014.1, from coordinate 62,470 downwards.
CAAGGTGATGACCTCGTATGTCGTGGCCGCCGAGGTCAAGAACGGCAAGGTCCGTACCGACGACCAGGTGATGATGAGCGAGCGCGCCTGGCGCGAGGGCGGCGCCGGTACCGACGGCAGCTACAGCGGCTTCCCGGTCAACCAGACCGCGCGCCTGGAAGACATGGAAAAGGGCATGGCGATCCAGTCCGGCAACGATGCCGCGATCGCCCTGGCCGAGCACGTCGCCGGCAGCGAAGAAGCCTTCGCCTCGCTGATGAACAGCTACGCCGCCAAGATCGGCATGAAGGACTCCCACTTCGTCAACGCCCATGGTCTGAGCGCCCCGGGCCACCACACCACCGCCTATGACCTGGCGCTGCTGGGCCGCGCGATGGTGCGTGACTACCCGGAGACCTACGCCTACAACAAGGTGAAGGAATTCACCGTGGGCAACATCACCCAGCCCAACCGCAACCTGCTGCTGTGGCGCGACCAGAGCGTGGACGGCATCAAGACCGGCCATACCTCCGAAGCCGGCTACTGCCTGATGAGTTCGGCCCAGCGCGGCGACCAGCGTCTGGTGGCGGTGGTCCTCGGTGGCGGTTCGGAAAAGCAGCGCGCCGATGACAGCCTGGCGCTGCTCAACTGGGGCTTCCGCTTCTTCGAAACCCACCGCATGTACGAGCCGGGCACGGTCGTGGCCGAGCACAAGGTGTGGAAGGGCAAGACCGCCACGCTGCAGCTGGGCGTGGCCCAGCCGATGCTGGTCAGCGTCCCGCGCGGCCGCTACAACGATCTCAAGCCGAGCATCGATGTTCCCAAGACCCTCGAGGCCCCGTTCACCGCTGGCCAGCAGGTCGGCACGCTGAAGGTGATGCTGGACAACCAGGTCGTCGCCCAGGCGCCGCTGGTGGCCGTGGCCGCCGTGGAAGAAGCCGGCTTCTTCAAGCGTCTGTGGGACAGCTTCTGGATGTGGTGGGAATCGGAGTAATCCGGTTCGACCGCAGTGAAAAAAGACCGGCGCATGCCGGTCTTTTTTTGGGGTGGGCGATGGGCCGTGTGGGGGTGTGCCGACCAATGGTCGGCAGCTACCAGGTGAACCGGTGCGGATCCGGGTAGTGCCGGCCGCTGGCCGGCTCCTCGCACTTACAGCGACCGGCTGATCGTGAAGCTGCCAAACACCGGCGCCTCGCGCTGCCCATCGAACTCGCGCGTGCTGTGGTAGCGCGCCAGCGCGAACTTCCAGCGCCCACGCATCACCGCCAGCCCGTACCCGGCCTGGCCGACCACATGTCGCTTGTCGACACTGTGGCTGTTGCGGAACGTGTTGCCGTCCAGCGTGATATCGCGGATCACCCACGCCGCATCGGTCGTGGCGAACAGATGCCACGACCACCCGCTCGGCTTGCCACCGCGCGTCGGCGCCGTGTTCTCACCGGCCGGGCGCAGGGGGGTACTGCCGAAATCGTCCGGCAGCTTCCAGCCGAAGCGCACTTCGCCACCGGCATTGAGGTGCGTGGCCAGGTTGCCCACCGCGCCACCGTAATGGCTGATCGCATCCCAGCCCCAGCCGCCCAGGTTCTCCGTGGCATCGGCCGGCCACCGGCGCATCCGCTCGTGGGTCAGCATGAACACCGGCTCGTTGTGCAGCTGGTTGTCCCAGCCCTGGAACTTCTCATCGCCCAGCAGCTCGTGCACCGCGTTCTGCACTTCTTCGCCCTGTGCCCAGGGCCCGACCACGCCCAACGCCAGCTGCGTTGTCTGCAGCCGGTCGCCGCGGCGCGCGTTGTACCCGAAGCTGCCGATCAGCACGCCCGCATACGGGCGGTCATCTTCGATCAGGTCCTTCCGGGTGAAATCGGTCGGGGTGAAAATTCCCTGGGCCAGGCTGAAGATCATGTTCTGCTGTTCGAACTCGCCCGGGTGCAGCCGCTCCAGGTGGCTGTTGACCCAGCGCGCCAGGCGCGGCAGGCATGGGTCGTCGGTGTAGTCGACCAGATTCGGCGACACGAAGGTGATCTGGGCCCCGTTGGTATAGCCCTGATCCTGGTCCTTGCCGCCGAACAGATCGTTGTCAACGCGGAAATTGACCTGCGGCGGATGCTCGCGCATCGCATCGGGCCCGCATTGGGAGGCAGCCTGGGCGGCAGGCGCCGCCAGGGCGAGGACACCGGCAAGCGCGGCCGGCAGCGCGAAGGGCTTCAAGGACATGGGATACCAGACAGGGATTTATTCTTTCTTAAGCTGGTACAGCGTAGTCAGAGCGTGATCCTGTGAACAGGGCTGCGCACGCACTGCTGCGTATCAGTGGCGATACAGGCGTTTTCACGTGCCGTTCGGTACCGCTGTGCGCACGATCAAGCAGTGCTTGGGTTCGGGCGCGGGCATCCCCATAATCCGGGTCATGGAGATCAAGTCTGACAACCCCGACCACGGCTTCCAGTTCCCCGGCCAGTTCGAACTCAGCGCCATGGGCGCGGCCGGCAACGACCTGGAACGCGAACTGCCGCGCCTGCTCGAGCTCGCCGGCCTGGAAGTGCTGACCGAACGGGTCAGCTGGAAACACTCGTCCAACGGCAAGTACGTGTCCGTGCGACTGGTGTTCAAGGCCGACAACCGCGAACAGTACGATGCCGCCCACAACGCGCTGCGCGACCACCCGGAAGTGAAGTGGACGCTGTAGCCAGCTGCGCCACTGCCGCGGCCCCGGGCGACCGGGCGCCGCAACCGGCCCTCGTGCGTGACCTCGGCCGCCAGCCCTATGCCCCGGTCTGGCACGCCATGCAGCGTTTCACCGATGCCCGCACCGATGCCACCCGCGATGAACTGTGGGTGGTCGAGCACGACCCGGTGTTCACCCTGGGCCAGGCCGGCAAGGACGAGCACGTGCTCGCCCCGGGCGATATTCCCGTTCTGCATGTCGACCGTGGCGGCCAGGTGACCTACCACGGCCCCGGCCAGCTGGTGATCTACCCGCTGCTGCAGTTGCGGCGACTGGGGATCGGCGTGCGCGACTACGTGTGCCGGATCGAACAGGCCATCATCGACACCCTGGGCGACTGGAACATCGGCGCCGAGCGCCTGGATGGCGCGCCCGGGGTCTACGTGGGCGGGGCCAAGGTGGCCGCGCTCGGCATCCGCGTCCGCCGCGGCTGCACTTTCCATGGCCTGTCCTTCAATGTGGCCATGGACCTGGAACCGTTCCGCCGGATCAACCCCTGTGGCTATCAAGGGCTGCAGGTGACCTCGGTGGTAGACTTGGGGGGACCGTCCGGCATGGCGGCCGTCACGCCGGTGCTGCTGGGCCATCTGGCCCGCCAGTTCGGCCTGGACCTCGAGCCGGCCGCTGAACTACCCGATTTGACTGACGCGGCGTGAACGCCGCCGACCAAGGCCATGACTGAAACCACCGCTCGCCTCATTCCCCTGCAGGTTGTGCAGGGCGACACGCCGTCCGCCGCCCCGTTGCAGACCGGCGTCAAACAGATCGGCGGTGACAAGATCGGCCGCTCGCCGGTGCAGTTCGCCGACGTGCCGGTGCTGCGCAAGCCGTCGTGGATCCGCGTGCGGATTCCCTCCGGCAACGCCGTGCAGAACCTCAAGGCCAAGCTGCGTGAGAACCGCCTCGTCACGGTCTGCGAGGAAGCCAGCTGCCCCAACATCCACGAGTGCTTCAGCCACGGCACCGCGACTTTCATGATCCTCGGCGAGGTCTGCACCCGTCGTTGCTCGTTCTGCGACGTCGCCCACGGCCGGCCCAAGCCGCCGGACGCCAATGAACCGGCCAGCCTGTCCCAGACCGTGGCCGACATGGGCCTGAAGTATGTGGTGGTGACCAGCGTCGATCGCGATGACCTGCGCGACGGCGGTGCCCAGCACTTCGCCGACTGCATCGGTGCCATCCGTGCCAGGTCGCCCAAGACCAAGATCGAAGTGCTGACCCCGGATTTCCGTGGCAAGGGCCGCATGGAGCGCGCGCTGGAGATCCTGGCGACCAACCCGCCGGATGTGTTCAACCACAACATCGAAACCGTGCCGGACCTGTACCGCAACGTGCGCCCGGGCGCGGATTACCAGTGGTCGCTGACCCTGCTCAAGAAGTTCAAGGCCCAGCACCCGGAGATCGCCACCAAGTCCGGCATCATGCTCGGCCTCGGCGAGACCCTGGAGCAGGTGCAGGCCACGCTGCGCGACCTGCGCGAGCACGACGTGGACATGATCACGATCGGCCAGTACCTGCAGCCGACCGCGCATCACCACCCGGTGCTGCGTTACTGGACCCCCGAGGAGTACAAGGCGCTGGAGGAGTACGGCAATGCGCTGGGCTTCAGCCACGTCGCTTCCGGGCCGATGGTGCGTTCGTCCTACCATGCCGACCGCCAGGCGGCCGACGCCGGCGTCGCCGGTTGATCCCGCGGGCCCTTCGGGGCCCGTTCTGCCAATCCCCACTCGTCTTTCCCCGGCCGCGGCCCTGAACCGCGGATGGCCGCAGGCCTGTGCCTGCCCGCCGTTCTCCCCGGTATTCACAAATTTCTCCAACGGCCTCGGTAGGCTGAAGGCCCCGGTGACAAACGCGGCAACTTTCGGCACTGTCGTGGTGTCTGTAATGCACGCAGTCTCTCCCTTGGCAAGGTGCCACGAGCTAGTCCATGAAATTCAAAGCCCCCGCATTCCTGATGGCCCTGGCGCTCACCGCGCCGATGGCACTGGCCGCCTACGCCGATTCGCCCGCGCTGCCTTCGGCTGCCACGGCCGACCAGGTGACCACCTCCAAGCTGGTCTACGGACTGCTCTCGGACAGCCGATACGCCTACCGGCCGCGCGCACTGGATGCGGCGACCTCCAAGGACGTCTTCAAGCGCTACCTGGAGTCGCTCGACAGCAGCAAGCAGTTCTTCACCCAGGCCGACATCACCCGCTTCGCCCCGTTCGAGGCCAACATCGCCACCGCCATCCGCGGCGGCGAGCTGGAACCGGCGTTCCAGGTGTTCGCGGTCTACAAGCAGCGCGTGGGTGAGCGTGTCGGCTATGCGCGCAAGCTGCTCAAGACCGATTTCGATTTCAGCACCGATGAGAAGTTCGAGTACGACCGCAAGGACGTGCCGTGGGCCGCGAGCAGCGCCGAACTGGACGATCTGTGGCGCAAGTCGGTCAAGAACGATTGGCTGCGCCTGAAGCTGGCCGGCAAGCAGCCGGCCGAGATCCGCAAGACGCTGGACAAGCGTTATGCCACGCTGGAAAAGTCGGTCAATGAGCTCAAGGGCGAGGACGTGTTCCAGTTCTTCCTCAACGCCTACACCAGCGCCGTGGATCCGCACACCGATTACTTCACCCCGCGCACCGCCGAGAACTTCAACCAGGCGATGTCGCTGTCGCTGGAAGGCATCGGCGCGCAGCTGCAGCGCCAGGACGACATGGTGGTGATCCGCGAGGTCATCGCCGGTGGCCCGGCCGCGGTCAACGGCACGCTGAAGCCGGGCGACCGCATCGTCGGCGTGGGCCAGGGCAAGTCCGGTCCGCTGGAAGACGTGATCGGCTGGCGCATCGATGATGTGGTGGCCAAGATCCGCGGCAAGAGCGATACCCAGGTCCGCCTGGAGTTCATTCCGGCCGAAGAGGGCGTCGACGGCAAGCACCACACCCTGGTGCTGACCCGCCAGAAGGTGCGTCTGGCCGAACAGGCCGCCAAGGGCGAGACCCTGACCATCCCGGCCAAGGATGGGGAGCCGGCCCGCAAGGTCGGCGTGATCAAGTTGCCCACCTTCTACCAGGACTTCGAAGGCCGCCGCCGCAACGCCGCCGACTATGCCTCTGCGACCCGCGACGTGGCCAAGCTGCTGGCCGGCTTCAAGGCCGACAAGCTCGATGGCGTGGTGCTGGACCTGCGCAACAACGGCGGTGGCTCGCTGGATGAAGCGATCGAACTGACCGGTCTGTTCATCGAACAGGGCCCGGTGGTCCAGGTGCGCGAGTCCGGTGGCCGCGTCACCGTCAACAGCGACCGCAGTGAAGTGGTGGCGTGGGACGGCCCGCTGGCCGTGCTGATCAACCGCGGCTCGGCTTCGGCGTCGGAAATCTTCGCCGGCGCCATCCAGGATTACGGCCGTGGCCTGGTGATCGGTGAGACCACCTTCGGCAAGGGCACCGTGCAGAACATCGTCGACCTCGACCGTTGGCCCAGTGGCGAGACCCAGCGCTTCGGCCAGGTCAAGCTGACCATCGCCCAGTTCTTCCGCGTCAGCGGCAGCAGCACCCAGCACAAGGGCGTGGTGCCGGATCTGGCCTTCCCGGCCAGTGTGGACGCCAGCGAGTACGGCGAAAGCACCTACGACAACGCTCTGCCGTGGACCCGTATCGCCGCCGTGCCGCACACCCAGTACGGCAACTTCGGCCCGCTGCTGCCCAAGCTGGAGAGCCGCCACGACACGCGCATCGCTGCCGACAAGGAGTTCCAGTGGTGGAACGAGGATGTCGAGCAGTTCCGCGCCGAGAAGGCCAAGAAGTACATCTCGCTCAACGAGGCCGAGCGCCGCGCCGAGCGTGAGAAGCAGGACAAGCAACGCACCGACCGCCAGGCCATCCGCAAGGAACTGGGTCTGGATCTGGATCCGTTGGCCGATGACAGCAATGACGACGGCCTGACCGGCAACGAGCGCGATATCGTCAAGGATGCCGCGCGTGAGAAGGCGGCCGAAAAGCGTCCGGATCCGCTGCTGCGCGAGTCGGCCGCGATCCTGGCCGATGCGGTCAACCTGTTGGAGGCCGACCGCCCGCTGTCGGCCCAGGTGCTGCCGCAGTCGACCGGTGTCGGCCGCTGGGCGGACTGACCGCCGCGGCAGCCCAGCTGAACCGGTGACAACTCCACAGGCCGCCCTTCGGGGCGGCCTGTGCATTTCCACCTCCTGCCAACGTGCGCAGGTCTATCCTTGCAGGCTGGATTTCCGCAGGAGCGGCCATGCGCTTTCGTCGTGTACGTTCGATCCCGCTGCTGGCGGCGGTCGCCGCCTTGACCGCCTGTGGCGGCCGCGCCGCTGACAGCACGCTGATCCGCGAGTCCTTCGACTCCGGCGATACCTATTCGCGCACCGTGCCCGGCCCGCCGGCCCAGGCCTGCGAGGCCGCGCGCCGCACCCTGCTCAGCCAGGGCTATGCGATCGCCCGCGCCGGCGATGACGCCGTGGAGGGCAACAAGAACTTCCAGCCCAAGGATGAAGAACACGAGCAACTGGTGCTGCGCATCTCCTGTGCGCCGCGCGGCGACCAGGCGCTGGTGTTCGTCAGTGCGGTGCAGGACCGCTACGCACTCAAGAAGAGCCCGACCTCGGCCAGCGTCGGCGTGGGCGCACTGGGCTCGGTGTCGCTGCCGTTCGGCAGCAACGACGACTCTCTGGTGAAAGTGGCCAGCAGCACCGTGCAGGACGCCACCTTCTACCGCCGCTTCTTCGAGCGCCTGCAGCAGTACCTGCCGGCCGCGGCCGTGCCCGAGCCGACGCCGCCGGCGGCCGCAGCACCGGCAGCGGCGCCTGCCACGGCCGTCGAGTCGACGCCTGCCGAGGTGGTGAGCGATACCCCGGCATCGCTGCGCTGAGCGGGCGGGGGTGGGGCAGGTCATGGCAGCAGGATCGCGGCGCTGGCATCGCTGTGCGCTCGCCGCGCTGCTGGGGCTGACCCCGGCGACCAGCGCGTGGAGCGCCGCCTCCTGCGCGCAGGGCGTGCTCGAGGATCTCGGCTGGCAGGTCGACGCCGCTGATATCGCCGCGCCGGTCGTGCACGGTGGTCCGGTCTGCGAACGTGCCGATCTGCGCCGGGCCCAGAGCGCCGGCGACCTGCGTGTGCAGCTGCCGCGCCAGTGGTCGGCGGCGCAGCGGCAGGCCTGGCTGCCCACGTTGTTCGATGACCCGGCCACGGTCTGCGCGTACGCCTTCCAGCTTGGCGCCGCCACGCGCCGCGCGACGACCGCGCTGCAGGACAACGATGGCTTCCGCTTCTCGGCACTGCAGCTGGGCTGGATCGGTTTCGGTGCAGGCGGCGCGCAGGCCAAGGGCTGGGAGCGCTTCCGCAGCTTCGGTCGCGGCTATCAGCCGGCCGAGGCCAACAGCGCGGCACTGCAGACCTTCTACGAGGGCCGCGTACGGGCCGAATGCGGGGTCGGCCGCCAGGTCGCGCAGTTGGCGACCCAGCGCGAGCTGTACGGCGATGCCGCGTTCGATCGCGAGTTCTCGGCCGATGAGCTCTCCATCGGCACCTTCCTGACCCTGCACGAGACCGACAGCATCCTGCTCGGCCGGCACGCCGGTGAGTTCCTGGCCGATGGCAAGGCGAAGCAGACCGCCCTGCGCGGGCGGCAGGCCTTCGTCGGCACGCCCGGTTTCATCGAGCACGTGTTCGAGCGGAAGTACCTGGACGACATCAACAACCAGGCCGAGAACTTCGTGGTGGTCGATGTCAGCGATGCGGCGGCACGCGCGCTGCGCGAGCACGAGGGCTTTGCCTATTACGACCAGATCAACCGGCGCATCTGGGCGCTGGCCCAGCGCATGCCGGGCCCGGGGCCGCGCCGGTTCGAGCGGCTGCTGATCGAGCGCGATCCGATCTGGCGGCGCGAGGTACCGGCCGAGCAGCAACCGCTGCTGAAGGAACTGGATGCCTTGCTGGACGATCCGTTCTACCAGGGGTTCCTGATTTACGTGCATCCTCGGGGTATACGTCCTATCGGGTACCACATCGCACGCCTGCTCGATCGCAATCCGCGTACACCGTTCGCGATCGAACTGGGGCTGCACAACCTGCATACCACGCTGTATCGGCGCTGGATCGACGCACGCCTTCGCCAGTGCGATTCCCCGCCGTCAGCGTTCCCGCAAGACAACACGACAACAGAGCAAAGGTGATTCATGGATATTGCAATGATCGGGCTGGGCCGCATGGGCGCGAACATGGCCGAGCGGCTGCACCGTGGCGGCCACCACGTGATCGGCGTCGATCCGGGTGAGGCCGCCCGCAGCGCGGCGGCCGCGCGTGGGTTCGAGGTCAGCGCCTCGATCGCCGAGACGCTCGCCGCGCTGCCGGTCCCGCGCGTGGTGTGGCTGATGGTGCCGGCCGGCGTGGTCGACCAGACCCTGGCATCACTCTCGCCGCATCTGTCCGAGGGCGATGTGGTGATCGACGGCGGCAACTCGTACTACAAGGACTCCATGCGCCGCAGCGAACAGCTGCAGGGCGAGGACGTGACCTACATCGATTGTGGCACCAGCGGCGGCGTGTGGGGCCTGCAGGAGGGCTACAGCCTGATGATCGGCGGTGACACGGCGGCGGTCGAACGGATCGGGGCGATCTTCCGCACCCTGGCGCCGGGCGAGGACCGTGGCTGGGCGCATGTGGGGCCGAGCGGGGCAGGGCACTTCTGCAAGATGGTCCACAACGGCATCGAGTACGGGATGATGCAGGCCTACGCGGAAGGCTTCGCGCTGATGCAGCACAAGACCGGGTTCAACCTCGATCTGGCGCAGGTGGCCAAGGCCTGGCAGCACGGCAGCGTGGTGCGTTCGTGGCTGCTCGATCTCAGTGCCGATGCACTGGGCCGCAACCCGCAGCTGGATGGCATCGCGCCGTACGTCGAAGACTCCGGCGAAGGCCGTTGGACCGTCGCCGAGGCGATCGATCTGGATGTGCCGGCCCCGGTGATCACGCTGTCACTGCTCGAACGGTTGCGCTCGCGCGAGAAGAATTCCTTCAGCGACCGTCTGCTGGCGGCGATGCGCAACGAGTTCGGCGGTCACGCGATCAAGACCACGTAACACGGATCGATGCGGGCCGGCCGAACCCCATCGTCCGGCCCGCATTCCTGCATGGCGTGGAGCTACGTGGGCTGGCGTGACCGATTCAAAGGGTCACCCGCCGCCCGCTGCGTGCACTCTCTGCGCCCGCATCCAGCAGGCGCATCAGCTGCAGCGCCTGCGCCGTGCTGACCGGCGCTTCGCCCACGCCCAGCATTGCATCGCGGAAGGCCGCATAGAACGCCCGGTAATCGCCGGGCATGTTGTCCACGGTGCTGCGCCGGGTGTGCCCGTCGGCATCGATCCGCACCAGATGACCGTGCTGCGGGTCCAGTCCCCAGCCCGGGGCGCCCGGGGCAATGCCTCGCCGCAGCTGATCCTCCTGCACGTCCAGCCCGTCCTTCAGATAGCTGCCGGCATCGCCATGCACGATGAAGCGCGGACCGGAGGCGGCCACCAGCGAGCCGGCATGCAGGATCGCGCGATGCCGGGGGTAATGCAGCACCGCATGGAAGTAGTCGTTGCCGAGCGCGTGTTCTCGCTGCGCCATCAGGTCCACACTGATCGCGCCGGGCCAGCCGAACAGCTGCAGCATCTGGTCCAGCAGGTGCGGCCCCAGATCCATCCACAGCCCGCTGCCGGGCGCATCGCTTTCGCGCCAGCGCTCGCGCACCTGCGGGCGGAAGCGGTCGAAGTGGGAATGGCATTCGGCGACGTGGCCGATACTGCCGCTGTCGATCACCTGCTTGAGCGTGAGGAAGTCGGCATCGTGGCGGCGGTTCTGGAACACCGTGACCACACGCTCCGCGTCGTGCGCGGCCTGCACCACCGATTCGGCTTCCGCCGCGGACAGCGCGAAGGGCTTGTCGACCAGCACATGTTTGCCCGCCGCCAGTGCCGCGCGCGCCAGCGGTGCATGCGCATCGTTGGGCGTGGCGATCACCACCGCGTCCACCGCCGGGTCATCGAACACCGCCTGCGGGTCATCGCAGATGCGCACATCAGTGAAGCTGCGCAGCAGGCGATCACGTTGCGAGCTTACGATGCTGTGCAGTGCAAGCCCTGGCGTATGCAGGATCAACGGCGCATGGAACACGCTGCCGGCCAGCCCGTAGCCGATCAAGGCGACCTGAAGTGTGGCGGCCATGGTGCGCTCCAACATAACGGGGCAGGACAGCGTAACGGCTGCGCGCGCGGGGCGGAAATCTGAACGATCCGGCGCCAACCTGAGTGGTTCACGGCAACGTTATGCGGCGCCCACGTCCTGTCCACGGCCGTGCACGGACACTGGCTGCACATCCGCAAAGGAATTCGAACATGACCAACACGACCCGTAATCTGCTTGCTGCTTCGCTGGCCCTCGGCATGGTGCTGGGCACCTCGACTGCCATGGCCAAGGATCCGCCGAAGACCGATCATGCCGCGATGACCCACGCCGACAAGCACGACTCGGCCGAGCCGGTCACCGACAGCTGGATCACCACCAAGGTCAAGACCGACCTGCTGACCAGCAAGAACGTCCCGGGTACCGAAGTGAAGGTGGAGACCGTCAATGGCGTCGTCACCCTGACCGGGACCGTGGCCAGCCAGGCCGAACATGACAAGGCGGTGCGCGTGACCCAGCAGATCAAGGGCGTCAAGCGCGTCGATGCTGCCAACCTGAAGGTGGCTGCGACCGCCGCACGCTGAGCCCCACCGCTGCATCGCTGAACAGGGCGCGCCTTCGGGCGCGCTCTTTTTTTTGCAGGCCGCCTGCCCCGTATTCACAAAGGGGTGGAGTATATTCACCGCTTCGCCATTGCCGATGGGGCTGCGCGGGCCGGCGCTGCCGCCTGGGCCGGGTCGTCGATGGCATCGAGCTGAAGAGGGACTATGGCGCTGGTGTTCAGTGATCAAATCTGGGACCGCTGGCGTCTGCCGGCCTTGGCCCTGGCGGCGGTAGCCATCATCGTGGTGCCGTGGCTCACCCTGCGCAAGCTGGCCAATGACAACATCGATGCGATGAACTGGGTCACCCATACCCAGGATGTCGGGGTGGCGGTCTACCAGCTGCAGGCCGATGTCCGCGATGTGGAATCCGCGGCGTTGACGATGTCCAAGGGCATCGATGCCCCCGGCCTGCGTGAGCGGTTGGCCCAGGCCGACGACATTCCCGGGCGGCTGGCGCGGTTGGCCGAACTCACCCGCGACAATCCCGATCAGCTGGTCCGGATCGGTCGCATCCAGTCCATGCTCGAGCGCCGGATGGAACTGGCCAAGCAGTTGGCCCGTTCCTCGCCCGATGCCGATCAGCGCCAGCTGGTGGCCGACCTGACCACGCGCTACCCGATCCGCAGCCTGGTGGAAGAACTCCAGGCCACCGAGGAACAGCTGCTCAAGCAGCGCTCAACGCTGTTTGCCGCACAGCAGCGGCAGGGCGAGTTCGTCTCCTGGTCGGCGCTGGTGGTGCAGTTGCTGTTGCTCGGCCTGGTGCTGTGGCTGTTGCAGCGGCAGATCCGCCATCGCCTCTCCGCCGAACGTGCCTCGCTGCGCGCGGCCGAGCGCGCGGCCTCGGTGCTGCATACCGTGCGCGAACCGATCGTGCTGCTCGACCGCAGCTTGCGGGTACAGATGCACAACCCCGCGTTCGCCGAACTGTATGGGCTGGACGAGGAGACATCGCCCGAGGGGCTGCCGCTGGACAGCATCGGCGACGGTGCCTGGGCCGATGCGGTGGTCCGCCAGCGTCTGACCGATGTGCTGCTGCGCGGCCGCGAGCTGTGGGACTACGAGCACGAACAGCGCACCGCCGATGACGTGGTGCGCATCATGCTCATCAACGCGCGGCGCATGCCGTTGCCCGACAAGGACGACGAAGTGGTGCTGATGACGGTCAGCGATGTCACCGTCCAGCGCGCCGTGCAGCTGCGGGTGGAAGAGCTCAATCGCCAGCTGGAAGGGAAAGTAGAGCAGGTCTCCGAGGTCAACCGCGAACTGGAAGCATTCAGCTACTCCGTCTCGCACGATCTGCGCGCGCCGCTGCGCCACGTGGCCGGCTTCTCGGACAAGCTGACCCGCCACCTGGGCGAGGGCGCGGACGAGAAGTCGCTCCATTACCTTGGCGTGATTTCCAATTCGGCCAAACGCATGGCCGCGTTGATCGACGACCTGCTGGTCTATTCGCGCCTGGGCCGGGCGGCGATGCGGCTGCAGGCCGTGGACATGCAGTCGCTGGTGGCCGACACCCGCGCCATGCTCGATGCCAACCAGCAGAGCGAGTCGGAGAACAGCGGGGTGCCGCACCATATCGACTGGAAGATCGCGCCGCTGCCGATCATTGTTTCCGATGAAAACATGATGCGGCAGGTCTGGCTGAATCTGCTCGGCAACGCGATCAAGTATTCTTCCAACCGCGAGCCGGCCCGGATCGAGGTCGACTACAAACTGCAGCCGGACGGCAGCCATCTGTTCACCGTGCGCGACAACGGCGCCGGGTTTGACATGGCTTACGCCGGCAAGCTGTTCGGGGTGTTCCAACGGCTGCACAAGGCCAGTGACTACCCCGGCACGGGCATCGGCCTGGCCAGTGTCCGCCGGGTGTTGACCCGCCACGGGGGCCGTATCTGGGCCGAGTCGGCGGTCGATCAGGGCGCCACGTTCCACTTCGTTCTTCCACCCGCGCTCGACGCAATCAACAAGGGCTCCGCCGCATGACCGCTCTCCGTACCATCCTCCTTGCCGAGGACAGCCCCGCCGACGCCGAGATGGCCATCGACGCATTGAAGGAGGCCCGCCTGGCCAACCCGATCGTGCACGTCGAAGACGGCGTGGAAACGATGGATTACCTGCTGCGCCGTGGCGCCTTCGCCAACCGCGATGAAGGCCTGCCGGCCGTGCTGCTGCTGGATATCAAGATGCCGCGCATGGATGGGCTGGAAGTGCTCAAGGAAATCCGCAACACCGAGGAGCTCAAGCGGCTGCCGGTGGTGATCCTGTCGTCCTCGCGCGAGGAAAGCGATCTGGCGCGCAGCTGGGACATGGGCGTGAACGCCTACGTGGTCAAGCCGGTGGACGTGGACCAGTTCTTCGGCGCCGTGCAGACCCTGGGCAAGTTCTGGGGCTTGATCAACCAGGCACCGGAGATCGAGTAAGCCCATGCCGCTGACCGGCCCCGCCCTGGGTGCGCTGCGGATCCTGCTGATCGAGGATTCGCCGGAAGACGCCGAACTGATGTGCGAGCAGATGCTCGACGCTGGCCTGGAGGCGAGCTTCGAGCGGGTCGAGAGCGCGCAGGAACTGCGTGAGGCGCTCGAGCGCGCCGCGCCGGATATCGTGCTGTCCGACCTGAGCATGCCCGGCTTCTCCGGCAATGAAGCGCTGCAGATCGTGCGCGCCGCGTTGCCCGAGGTGCCCTTCATCTTCGTGTCCGGCACGATGGGTGAGGAAAACGCGGTGGCCGCCCTGCACCAGGGCGCCAACGATTACATCATCAAGCACCAGCCGGCGCGTCTGCCCTCGGCGGTGGCGCGTGCCGTGCGCGAAGCGCGCAGCGCGATCGACCGCCAGCGGGTGGAAGCCGAGCTGATGCGCGCGCAGCGTCTGGAAAGCCTGTCGCTGCTGGCGGCCGGCCTGAGCCACGACCTGCGCAACATCCTGCAGCCGCTGCTGATCATGCCGGACCTGATGAAGGCGCGGACCGACGATCCGCAGCTGCACCATCTGGCCGACATCATCGCCGAGTGCGGCCGGCGCGGGCATGAGATGGCCGAATCGATGCTGTCCTTCGTGCGCGGTTCGCGCAACAGCAGCGAGCACATCTGCCTGGTCCACCTGTTCGAAGGGGTCGAGCTGCTCCTGCGCAGCAACCTGCCGGCCAAGGTCACCCTGCACCTGGAGGTGGCCGATGGCCTGGCGGTGGATGCCAACTACACCGAGCTGCAGCAGGTCCTGCTCAACCTCGCGCTGAATGCCATCCAGGCCATGCCGGACGGCGGCCGGTTGACGCTGCGCGCGGCATCCGCCGCCGATACGCATGGCGAGGATTGGTTGCGGATCTCGGTGACCGATGAAGGCATCGGCATGGATGCCGACACGCTGTCGCATCTGTTCAATCCCTTCTTCACCACCAAGGCCACCGGCACCGGTCTGGGCCTGATTTCGTGCAAGCGCATCATTGAAGGCGCACACGGCAGCATCCACGTCGACAGCCAGCCGGGTGTCGGCACCCGCTTCGATCTGCTGCTGCCGATGCGCGAGATCGCCGACACTGCCGCTGCGGTCGACGGGCCGATCGCCGCCGGTACCGGCCAGTCCATCCTGGTCGTGGATGGTGAGGCGACGCGGCTGTCGCTGCTGGGCAATGCGTTGTCCAGCCAGGGCTATCACCTGCAGCTGGCCTCCGATGGTGCGGCCGCGCTGCGCTGGATGCAGCAGGAGAGCATGCCGGCCCTGGTGATCGCCGATGCCGGCTCCAAGCTGCTCTCGGCCAGCCACCTGCTGGGCGAGATGGCCACGCTGGGCTACCGCGGCCCGGCGCTGGTGCTGGAAGAAGCCGAGGTGACCGTGCCGCTGGCGGTGTTCCCGCCCGGCATCAATGTGCACGTGCTGCGCAAGCCGCTGGAAATGCAGCAGGTGTTCCGTTCGGTCGCCGAGGCGCTGGAAACCGCCTGATCAGGCCTCCCAGGGAAACCGGGGGAGGCTGGCCACGGCCTGTTCGAGCTTGAAGGACCAGTTGCCGTGGATTTCCGCGTAGAGCGGACTGTCGCCGGCCAGGCGCATGCGCTGGGTGATGCGCAGGTCATCCTTGCGGATCAGCACCAGATCCACCGGCAGCCCGACCGACAGGTTGGAGCGGATGGTCGAATCCAGCGAGACGATGGCGGTGCGCGCAGCGTCTTCCAGCCGCGTCTGCGGGCGCAGGATCCGGTCCAGGATCGGCTTGCCGTACTTGGACTCGCCGATCTGCAGGAACGGGGTCTCCGGCGAGGCCGCGATGGCATTGCCGAGCGGATAGATCATGTACAGCCCCGGATGCTCGCCGCCGATCTGGCCGCCCAGGATCAGCGTGGCCTGGGTCACGATGCCGTCCTGGCCCGCCTCATGCGTGCTGGATTTGACCTGGCTGTCGAGCAGCACCCGGCCCACGTACTCGGCCACCTCGAACAGATGCCGGTAGGCGCGCAGGTTTTCCGGGCGTTGTTCCTCCACATCGCGGCGCAGCCGTGAGATCAGCAGCTGGGTGGTCGCCAGGTTGCCCGCGGCCATGATGACGAAGGCGGCTTCACCGGGAAACTCGAACTCGTGCAGCTTGCGGTGCACGCGTACGTCGTCCAGCGACGCGTTGGTGCGGGTGTCGGCGGCGAAGACCAGGCCTTCGTCCACCTCGATGCCGACGCAATAGGTCATGTCGGTGTCCTATGATGTGCACCCCGATTCTATGCGCTGGGCATGTTGCCCCCGTGTGGAATCGCCCCACGTACGCTGAATACCATGACCACTGCGCTCCTGAGCCTGGGCAGCAACCTGCAGCCGCAACAGCACCTTCACGCCGCGGTGGAAGCGCTGCGCGCGCGTTTTGGCGCGATCGCTGTATCGCCGGCCTACCGCACTGCCGCGGTCGGCTTCGACGGCCCGGATTTCCTCAACAACGCCGTGGCGATCGAGACCGATCTGCCGCTGCAGACGCTGGATGACTGGCTGCACGCGCTGGAGGATGCCCACGGCCGCGACCGCAGCGGCCCGCGCTTCAGCGACCGCACCCTGGATATCGATGTGGTGTTCTACGGCGATCTGATCGTGGAAGGCCCCGGCCACCTGCGCATCCCGCGCCCGGAGCTCAAGCACGCCTTCGTGCTCAAGCCGTTGGCCGACATCGCGCCGGACTTCCGCGACCCGGTCAGCGGGCTGACCCTGGAGGCGCTGTGGCGGGCCCATCGGCAGTTCGGCGAGCCGTTCGACACGATGGAGCTGGTGCCGGTCTGATCGATGCGGTAGGTACCGACCGTTGGTCGGTACGGGGCCCGCATGCGACCACCAACGGTGGCCGCCTACGACAACGTCCGCCCACCATCCACGCGCAGCGTGTGCCCGGTGACGAACGCGGCCTCGGTGGCCAGCCAGTACACCGCCTCGGCGATCTCCTCCACCGTGCCGGTACGGGCCAGCGGCGTGCGCGCCAGCAGCGCCTGCTGGGCGAAATCGTCCTTGCCCTGTTCCGGCCACAGGATGGCGCCAGGGGCGACCGCGTTGACCCGTACCTTGGGCGCCAGTTCCAGCGCCAGCGAGCGGGTGACCATTTCCAGGGCTGCCTTGGCGGCGGCGTACACCGGGTGGTCACGCATCGGCTGGGTACCGTGCAGATCGGTCAGGTTGACGATGCTGCCCTGCTGGCGGCGCAGGTGCGGCGCGGCGGCCTGGGCCAGCAGCAGCGGCGCGCGGGCGTTGACTGCGAACAGGTCGTCCCATTGCGCGGCGGTGATCTGGCCGAGCAGGGTGGGGTAGAAGTTGGAGGCATTGTTGACCAGGCTGTCCAGACGGCCGAACTGGGCCACGGTCTGGTCGATCAGATCGGGCAGGGCATCGGCATCGCGCAGATCCGCCTGCAGCGCCAGCACGCTGCCCGGGCGCAGCATGTCCATGTCGAAGGCCATCTGCTGCAGCTCGGTCGTGGAGGTGTGGGCGTGCAGCACCACCGACCAGCCACAGGCGTGGAACTGGCGGGCGATGGCCGCGCCGATCCGGCGCGCGCTGCCGGTGATCAGCGCCACGGGCGCGGTATCGGTCATCGGGGGTACTCCCTGCTCAGGCTATGCTGTGCATTGTCACCGCAATCGCCCGCGCCATGCATTCCCCACTGCCCACCCCCGAATCCGACGCCCTGGCCCACAGCGACGAGCTGGCTGCGGCGCTGCGTGCTGAAATCCTCGCCAACGGCGGCGCGATGCCGTTCTCCCGTTTCATGGAGCTGAGCCTGTACACCCCCGGTTGGGGCTATTACAGCGCCGGTGCCAGCAAGTTCGGTGCCGCCGGCGATTTCACCACCTCGCCGGAAATCGGCGCGCTGTTCGCCGCCACGCTGGCCAATGCGATCGCCCCGGTGATGCAGCAGCTCGGCCCGGAAGCGCGTTTCATGGAAGTGGGGGGCGGCAGCGGCGCGTTCGCCGAAGTGCTGCTCAAGCGCATGCTGGAACTGGACGCGCTGCCTGAGCGCTACGCGATCCTGGAGCCCAGCGCGGACCTGCGCGAGCGCCAGCGCGAGCGCCTGGAAAAGGCGCTGATCCCGCCCGTGTTCGCCCTGGTGGAGTGGCTGGACGGCCCGTTCGATGACGACTGGGACGGCATGGTCTTCGCCAATGAAGTGATCGATGCCTTGCCGACGCCGCGCTTCCTCGCGCGCGATGGCATGGTGTACGAGGAAACCGTCGAGCTGGATGCACAGGGCGCCTTCGTGCGCGGCGCGCAGCCGGCCGATGCGATGCTCACCGCAGCGGTGCGGCATGTCGAGCACTACCGCGAGAAGCCCTTCGCCGATGGTTACCGTTCCGAACTGCTGCCGCAGCTGCCGTACTGGATCCAGGCGATCGCCGGCGGCCTGAAGCGCGGCGCGATGCTGTTCGTCGATTACGGCTACCCGCGCAACGAGTATTACCAGGACGACCGCGACGACGGCACGGTGCGCGCGTTCTATCGCCATCACGTGCACAACGATCTGTACCGCTGGCCGGGCCTGCAGGACCTGACTGCCTCGGTGGATTTCACCGCGTTGGCCGAGTCGGGCACCGGTGCCGGATTCGAACTGGCCGGTTACTGCACGCAGGCCAGTTTCCTGCTCGGGAACGGGCTGGATACGCTGCTGGAGAAAGCCGATGCGCGCACCGACGAGATCGGCCGCGTGCGCCTGCGCGATCAGGTGAAAAAGCTGACCCTGCCGACCGAGATGGGCGAGCGCTTCCAGGTGATGGGCTTCCAGCGTGATGTCGATTTCGAACCCGCCTTCGAACTCGGCGATCTGACCTGGCGGCTGTAACGTGGCGGCCCCGGATCTGTTGAAGCCGCTGCGCTGGCCGCGGTTCTGGCTGGCGCTGTGGTGGGGGGCGGTATTGGGCACGATCGTGGTCTGCCTGATTCCGCCGCCGCCGCTCGCATTGCCGGAGAACAGCGACAAGGTCGAGCATTTCCTCGCCTATTTCCTGCTGGCCGCCTCCGCCGTGCAGATCTACCAGCGGCGTGCGGCGCTGGTCTGGGCCGCGGTCGGCCTGGTCGCGCTGGGCATCGGCATCGAATTCGCGCAGGGCGCCTTGACTGTCAACCGCATGGCCGACCCCATGGATGCGCTGGCCAACAGCGTTGGCGTACTGGCCGGCATGGCGATCGTGTTCACCCCGTTGCGCGATCTGCTGGTGCGCCTGCGCGGTTGATGGGTGTGACGTCGGCGACGCACGACCGGTAGTGCCGGCCGCTGGCCGGCACCCCGGTGCCCGAATTAGCGCGGCAACAGCGTCATCTCATCCAGCACCCACATCGTCGGCCGGGTATCGCCGGTGAAGCGCACGCACAGGTTCTGCGTACCCTTCAGCGACCGCGGCAATGCCGCCTCCAGCGTGATGAAGCCATCGGCGCCCGGCGCGGCCGGCAGCGTGACGCTGGCCAGCGGTTTGCCATCGCACTGCCCGCCGAGGATGTCCATCTCCCCGTGTGCGCTGCGCTTGGGCGCGAAGCGGCGGTTCGGCTCGTCGTGGGCCAGCTGGAAGTAGTACGGGATCTGCCCGGCCCGCACGCGCAGTTTGGCGATGCCCTCCACGTTCGCGTCTTTCCACAACCAGCACGGGTTGAAGATGTCCACGTTGAAGATCGCGCGCTCGCCATCGGCCGGGCCGTCGTCTTCCAGGCGCAGCAGCAACTGGCCTTCGCCCGGGCACTGCGCGAGATGTTCGTCGGTCCGCGACAGCAGCGACGCGGCGGTGACATCGAAGCGGCTGGCCGCCTTGGCCAACGCCTGGCCGTTGAAGAACGTGGCCGCCTGCAGCGCCACCGGCAGCGGCTGCTGCAGCGGGGCGGTGTAGCGCGGTGACTGCGCGGTGACCGCGCTGCCATCCACGCTGTAATGGATGTCGTAGCCGAGCGCGGTGCGCAGGGCCAGCGTCGCGGTGCCGGCGGCGCGGTCGTCCGTGCTGTCCAGCTCCACCTGGAACGGCGTCTGCGCATACGCGATGCCCATCGCCTGGTAACGCTGCAGCTGCGCTGGCAGGCGCGCCAGGAAATCCGCATAGTCGCGGCGCTCGCGCGGCGACCAGCCGGTCTCGGCCACCGCGGCCAGGCGCGGGAACAGGTTGTGCTGCAGACGCGCGTAGCTGCGCGTGTGCTCGGTGAACATGTTGGCCTGCAGGCCGAGGATGTGGTGCTGCTTGTCCTTGGCCAGCGCGTCCGGCACCGGCTCGAAGCCGTACACACGTGCCAGCGGAATCGTCGCCGGGCGGCCCGGCGGTTCGTTCGGTGAGTTGGTCTGCAGGTAGTCCATGTACATGTCGGTCACCGGCGACATGACCACGTCGTGGCCCTCGCTGGCGGCCTTGAGGCCGCCCTCGGTGCCGCGCCAGGACATCACCGTGGCTTCCGGCGGCAGCCCGCCCTCGAGGATTTCATCCCAGCCGATCAGGCGCCGGTCGTGTTGTTCCAGGAAGGTCTCCAGGCGCTTGATGATGTGGCTCTGCATTTCCATCTCATCGCCGGCGCCCACGTCGCGCATGCGTGCCTGCACCCGTGCGGAGGCCTCCCACTGGTCCTTGACCGCTTCGTCGCCACCCACGTGCACGTACGTGGCCGGGAACAACGCGATGACTTCTTCCAGCACGTTCTCGAGGAACTCGAGGGTGCTGTCGTCGGTGTTGAACAGGTTCGGGAAAACGCCCCATTCGCTCAGCGGCTTGAGTGGGGTGTCGATCGTGCCGAGTTCCGGGTAGGCCGCGATCGCTGCGGTGGCGTGGCCGGGCACGTCGATTTCAGGAATGACCTGGATATGGCGCGCGGCGGCATACGCGATCACCTCACGGATCTGGTCCTGCGTATAGAAGCCGCAGTACGGGCGCTCGGCGCCGGTGACCGGGTCACGGCCGCCATCGCCGGCCGGAATGCGGCAGCTGCCGATGCCGGTCAGTTTCGGGTAGCGCTTGATCTCCATGCGCCAGCCCTGGTCATCGGTGAGATGCCAATGGAAGGTGTTGAGCTTCTGCTCGGCCATCGCATCGAGGACCTGCTTGATCTCATCCAGGCTCTGGAAGTGGCGGGCCGAATCGAGCATCAGGCCGCGCCAGCTGAAACGGGGCGCATCGTCGATACGCAGCGCCGGGAGTTTGCCATCGCTGCCGCCGGTGAGCAGCTGCGAGAGCGTGGCCGCACCGTAGAACAGGCCGGCTTCGGTGGCGGCCTGCACGGTCGCGCCACGCGCGTCCGAACGCAGCTGGTAGCCCTCGGTACCGGTCTTGAGCGTGGCATCGAGCACGAAGCGGATGCCGTCCTTGCCGCGTCCTTCGCTGACCGTTACCGCCGGGCCGCCGCTGTCGCGCAGCAGGGTGGCGAACTGCGTGGCGACGCGCTGGGCGGCCTGGCCCTGTGCACGGACCGGCGTGGCGGCGGTCACGGTGTACCCGGCGCCGTCGATGCGATCGACCTTGGCGGGCGCGGGGATCAGCATCAGCGAACCGGGCAGGGCCTTCGGGCCAGCCGGTGCCTGTGCGTCGGCAGCCTGGGCCAGCGGTGCGAGGGAGAGCGCCAGTGCGAAGGGCAGCAGCGACAGCGAGGTACGACGGGTGCGGGTGTGCATCGGGTCATTCCTTTGTAGCGAATCGGGTTCCACCTGTGAAACGGGCCCGGAAATCCGGGCCCGTTTCAGGCATTCAGCATAGTGCCAAGGCAATCAGAACTTGAAGTGCAGGGTTGCCATGTAGCGGCGGCCGCTCTTGTAACGCGAGGCCAGGTGATCCTTGTCGCCCAGGTACTGGAAATACTCTTCATCGAGCAGGTTCTGGGCGTCCACGGTGACCGACCAGTTCTCGTTGAAGGTGTATCCGAAGCTGGCGCCCAGCTCGGCGTAGTCGTCCACGCTGGCCGGTGCCGAGCCTGCGACGTAGCCGCCGGCCAGATAGCTGTCACGCCAGTTGTAGGTCAGGCGGGCGTTGATCGGGCCCTTCTCGTAGTACGGGCTGAACGCAACCGAGTTGCGCGACTGGTAGGGCAGCGCATCACCGGAATTGTTTTCGCCGTTGGCGTAGGTGTAGTTCGCGGTCAGGCCGAAGCCGCTTTCGCCGAAGGGCTGCTGGTAGCTGAGGTTGAAGCCCTTGACGTGGCCGCTGCCGGCATTGCGCGGACGCTGGATGCTGTAGTCGCAGTAGCCGTCGGCCGCACAGCCGTTGGTGCCCACGATGTTGGCCCAGGTGGCCGGCGAGGTATCGCGGATCGAGTTGTACTGGCGCTCGGTGACGGCGCTGGTATCGATGTAGTTGTCGATCTTCTTGTAGAACAGCGACCAGGCCACCACCGACTGCGGAGCGAAGTAGTACTCGGCCGACAGGTTGTAGTTCCAGGACTCATACGGCGACAGGGCCGCATTGCCGCCACTGCCGGTCAGCGTGGTGTCGTTGAGGAAGGTATTGTTCACCATCTGGTTGTACGGCGCCCACGCGATGACCTTGCTGGCGCCGAAGCGGAACACCCAGTCGCTGTCGGTGTCGTAGACCAGATTGACCGAGGGCAGCAGGAAGTCTTCCTTCTTGGTCTGGGTCTGCCACTTGCTGTCCAGGTCGGTCAGGGTGGGGGTGCCGCCGTAGACGAAGCCGCTGCCGGCCGTCTTGGAATCCACGTAGCGCACGCCGACGTTGCCGCGTACCGGGCCGTTGGAGAAGTTCAACTGCGCATAGGCGGCGTTGTTGGTCTGCTCCAACGCCCAGCTGTTGTTGAGGTAGCTGGCCGGATCCGGGTTGGCGAAGTCCAGCGGGCTGCCCTTGACCCAGTTCAGCACGTTGTCACGGCCAACCTGGATATGACGGCCCTGGCCATCGGCGAAGCCCTGGATGTCGGTCAGCCCGATGGTGCCGACGTCGGCCAGGGTGCCCGGACGCACGCCGCCATACACGTTCAGATCAAAGCTCTCTTCATGCTTGCCGTGGCGAACGCCGAACTGCAGCTGGTTGAAGATGCTGTCGAACTGCACATTGAAGTCCAGCTGTGCGTAGGTGTCCTTGCTGTCGGTGGAGAAGATACCGTTGTTGCCGAACCAGCCACCGGCCGAGCCCCAGTTGGCCGGACTGCGGGCCGCATCGGGGTTGTCGAAGGTGATGCCCTTGTCCAGGTTCCAGCTGAAACCACCGTTGTAGAACGGCTCGATGAAGTACTGGGCCAGGTCCTTGTTCTCGGACTTGCTCTGGCCAGCCTGGCCACTGATGCCCCAGCCCTCGCCCTTCCAGGCGCCACGCAGGTCCAGGCCCTTGGTGGTCACTTCGGATTCGCGCACGTTGTTGTCGTAGATCACCGTGCCGCTGTTAGCGGTGGCACTGGCGTTGGAGTGGCCGCTGTTGACCACGCCGTTGCGCACATCGCCGAGCTGGTTGACCGCACCGATGGTGCCGGGATTCCAGGTCAGGAAGGAATACATCGACTGGTTGTAGTTGTCGAAGTTTTCCTTGATGTACAGGCCGCTCAGGTTGAACTCGAGCTCATCGGTCGGCTTGAACTGCAGGTTGACCACGGCGCTGTCGCGCTTGCGGTCCTGCTGGAACCACGCCGCATTGACCGAGTTGGGCACATCCGCGTTCGGGTCCACGCCCGGCGCATTGGTGAAGGTGGAGGCCTTGGCGTACCCGAACACTTCCATGCCCTGGCGGTCCACGCGCTCTTCATAGTGCTGCGCGGCCACGTTGATGCCGAAGGTTTCCTCGTCGTTCTTCCAGCTGTAGATCGCCGAGGCGTTCGGCTTGCCCTTGCTGGCCTGGTCGCTGTAGCTGTACCCCACCGAGGCGGCCACTTCATTGGCGCGCATGTCCAGCGGCTGACGGGTGTGCATCAGGATCGTGCCGCCCAGGCTGCCTTCGGTCAGGCGCGCTTCGGAGGACTTGATGACTTCCATGCGGCCCAGGATCAACGGCGACAGCAGGGTGTAGTCGAAGCCGCGGTTGGGCTGCTCGCCGTACAGCCAGATCGCCTGCGCGACCGGGTGGCCATCCAGGAAGGACAGGTTGAGGCTGGGGTCGGTGCCGTCGATGCTGACCCGCTCACCCTGGCCGAAGCGACGGTCCAGCGAGATGCCTGGCAGCTGCGACAGCGCCTCGGCCACGTTGGTGCTGGGGAACTTGCCGATGTCCTCGGCGGTGATCGCCTCGGAAATGGTCACGTTGTTGCGCTTGGTATCCAGCGACTTTTCCAGGCTGGCGCGGATGCCCACCACGCTGACCGTGTCCAGGTCGGTGGGGGTGGTCGAGGTTTCCTGCGCCTGCGCGCCGAACACCAGACAGCTGAAAATGGCTGCCGAAAGCAGACTCTTGCGGTGGTTCATGATGTCTCTCCTCATCAATCCGATGGTTCGCCGGCGACGGCGTGTCTTCTTGCGTCTGGTACGACTTTGCCGCGCGCACTGGACGGGGCGCGCAATGGGTGCCACGTACTGCGTATTGCCTTTCCCTGCACGCCCTCAGGCGTTCGGGTGGTCCCTATGTCCCAGGTACCAGCTGGCGGCGCCGATGACGCCCAGCTGCCCGTGCTCGACCACCTTCACGGGAATGCGTTCCAGCGCCTCGCGCATCGGCCCCTTGTTGAGGTACCGCTCGACGAAGGTGCTGTTCAACAGGAAATCGCGGATCTGCGGCAGGATGCCGCCGGCCAGGTAGACCCCGCCGGTGACGCCGTACTGCAGCGCCATGTCACCGATCGTGCTGCCGAGCAGGCCGCAGAACACGTCCAGGCTCTGCCGCGCGAGCGGGTCCTGATCGGCCACGGCGGCGGCGGTGATCGCATCGGGGGTGGTCAACGTCGGTGCGTGGCCGTTCAACGCGCACAGGGCGCGATACAGATTCATCAGGCCGGGGCCGGACAGCGCCTGCTCGACCGAGACATGCGACCGGTCGCGCAGCATCTGCCGCACGATCGCCATCTCCAGTTCGGTGGTGGTGGCCAGCGTCGGCTGGCCGGCTTCGGTGGCCAGGACCACCGCGCCATGGGCGGTCGGGATCCATACCGCCGCGCCGAGGCCGGTGCCGGGACCGACCACCAGGGTCGGGCCGCGCGGGGCGGTGGCCGGGCCGGTCAGCTGCAGCACGCCGCTGGCATCGACCTGGGCGGCGGCGTAGGCCACGGCTTCGAAGTCATTGACGATGTACACCTGGTCCAGCCCGACATCGCGCTCGATCTGCCGCGCCGACAGCGGCCAGGGCAGGTTGGCGGTGATCACCGTGCCGTCGTCGCGGGCATAGCCGGCCGTGGCGACCACGCAATGCGTCGGGCGCGGGCCGTCGGCCAGGAAGTCGGACAGGATCGCGCTGAGGCCGGCGTAATCCGCATTGCGGAACTTGCGGTAGTCCAGCAGCTCCACCGGATGGGCCGGATCGGCGCTGGCCTGGACCCGGCCAACCCGGACATGCGTGCCACCCACGTCGGCGGCCAGGAACGGCGGCGTCGCGGCGGGCGGGGCATGGGCCGGTACAGCGTGGGCGGCGTTGGTCACACGGACTCCATCGGTTGGGCACGGCCAGGGCTGACCCGGCGATTGAGGCGGAGTCTGTAATCGTTCTGACAACGATGTCAACGATAACCTCACACTTTCGATGCTGCGCCGCAACGTGGGTTTGCGCGGGAAAACGTTTTCATCACACTGCCGTCATGTTTTCGCAAACTGCCGTGAATACGGGCTTCGCTCCGCCCGCGCCGAGCGCTGCCGCCAGATTGCGCAGGTGCAGCAAAGGAAAATGCGCGGCGCTGGCGTGAACCAGTTGTTGACAAACCTGGCGGCTGCAACGAATAAATGTGACAACGTTGTTCCCAGCCACTCTTCCGATGCCGCCCAGGCGCCGTCGATGCAGGAGCCTCCTTGATGTCTGCCGTGCCTGCTGCCTCCGCGCGTTCGAGCGTGCTTACCTCGATCCTGATCATCGGCGTGCTGTTCTTCCTGATCGGCTTCTTCACCTGGCTCAACGGCCCGTTGATCACCTTCGTCAAGCTCGCCTTCGAGCTGGACGAGGTCGGCGCCTTCCTGGTGCTGATGGTCTTCTACCTGTCGTATTTCTTCCTGGCCCTGCCGGCCTCGTGGATCCTCAAGCGCACCGGCATGAAGAAGGGCCTGAGCCTGAGCCTGCTGGTGATGGCGGCCGGTGCGGTGGTCTTCGCGCATTTCGCCCAGCAGCGCTGGTACCCGGGCGCGCTCAGCGGCCTGTTCATCATCGGCAGCGGCCTGGCCCTGCTGCAGACGGCGGTCAACCCGTACATCAGCATCCTCGGCCCGATCGAGACGGCGGCGCGGCGCATTGCGCTGATGGGCATCTGCAACAAGATCGCCGGCATGCTGGCCCCGGTGCTGATCGGCACGCTGGTGCTGCATGGCATCGGCGATCTGGACGCCCAGGTGAAGGTCGCCGATGCGGCCGCCAAGACGGTACTGCTCAATGACTTCGCCGCCAAGATCCAGCTGCCGTACATGGCCATGGCCGGGCTGCTGGTGGTGCTGGCAGTGGGCGTGCTGTTCTCGCCGCTGCCCGAACTGAAGACCGCTGAAGCCAATGCCACGCCGGCCCGCGCGCCCGGGGTGGCCGAGCGCACCAGCATCTTCCAGTTCCCGCACCTGTGGCTGGGCGTGCTGTGCCTGTTCGTGTACGTCGGCGTGGAAGTGATGGCCGGCGATGCGATCGGCACTTACGGCCACGGCTTCGACCTGCCGCTGGACCAGACCAAGATGTTCACCTCGATCACCCTGGGCGCGATGCTGATCGGCTACCTGGCCGGCCTGGCGCTGATCCCGCACCTGGTCTCGCAGTCGCGCTACCTGAGCATCTCGGCGGTGCTGGGCGTGTTGTTCTGCATCGGCGCGCTGCTGACCCACGGCTATGTCTCGGTGGGCTTCGTGGCGGCCCTGGGCTTTGCCAACGCGATGATGTGGCCGGCGATCTTCCCGCTGGCGATCCGCGGCCTGGGCCGCTTCACCGAGACCGGCTCGGCCCTGCTGGTGATGGCCATCGCCGGTGGCGCGATCATTCCCCAGCTGTTTGCCGTGCTCAAGCAGCACTTCGATTTCCAGTGGGTGTTCGCCGGCCTGATGGTGCCCTGCTACCTGTACATCCTGTTCTATTCGATGCGCGGCCACCGCGTCGGGCTGTCCCGCGACGGGCAGTGATCGGCGATCATGGACGCTCAACCGGTCAGCCAGGAAAAGACGATGCGTAGAGCGACCATCAAGGATGTCGCCGAACGGGCCAAGGTATCGCTGAAGACGGTCTCGCGGGTCATCAACAACGAGCCCTCGGTGATGCAGGCCACCCGTGCACGGGTGCTGCGTGCGATCGCCGAGCTGGACTACGAGCCCGATCCGGCCGCGCGCAACCTGCGCACCGGCACCACGCTGGTGGTCGGGCTGGTCTACGACAACCCCAACCCGTACCACATCATCGGCGTGCAGAACGGCGTGCTCGCCGCCTGTCGCGAAACCGGCTTCGGGCTGCAGATCCACCCCTGCGATTCCAGCTCGCCGATGCTCGCCGAGGAACTGGTCGACTGGGTGCAGCGTTCGCGCCTGGCCGGGCTGGTGCTGACCGCGCCGATGTCCGAGCGCAAGGATCTGGTGGCCGCGCTCACTGCCCGCGGCATCAAGCTGGTGCGCATCATCGCCGCCACCGCCGATCCCGAAGACGGCGCGTGCGTGTTCGTCGATGACCGCGAAGCGGCCTATGAAATCACCGAGCACCTGATCCAGCTGGGCCACCAGCGGATCGGCTTCCTCTGGGGCGGCACTTCGCACAGGTCCAGCGGCGAACGTTACGCCGGCTACGAAGCAGCACTGCGCGACTACGGCATGAGCATCGACAAGCACCTGGTGGTGCAGGGCGATTACACCTTCGATGATGGTTTCCGCGGCGCACGACGGTTGCTGGCGCTGCGCGAACCGCCTACCGCGATCTTCGGCTCCAACGATGAAATCGCCGCCGGCGTGCTGGCGGCAGCCAAGTCCACCGGCATGAACGTGCCCTACGACCTGTCCATTGCCGGTTTCGAGGACAGCCCGTTCTCACGCCAGTCCTGGCCGCCGTTGACCACCGCCAAGCAGGCCACCGAAGACATCGCCCGGCATGCCGCGCGCCTGCTGATCGCGCAGCTGCGCAGCGATGCCTACGACGACGCACCACTGCAGCTGCAGAACCAGGGCTTCGTGCCGCAGCTGGTGGTGCGTGGCTCCACCGCGCCGATGCGCCCGCAGGGTGCACGGCTTCCTTCTCCTGAAACGACCTGAGTCCCCATGTCCCTGCCTGCTCCCCACGACACCCTGATGTACCGCGAAGCCGCCGAGGCTGCCGATGTGATCGCCGCGCAGTTCGCGCGCAACCAGGTGGCCGTGGAGACGCTGGCCGCCAGCCTGCGCGCGGCGCCGCCGCCGTTCGTGGTGACCTGCGCGCGGGGCAGCTCGGACCATGCCGCCACTTACGCCAAGTACCTGCTGGAAACGCGCCTCGGGCTGGTGACTGCCTCGGCGTCGCCGTCGGTGGGCTCGGTGTACGAAGCGCCGCTGAAACTGCGGGGCGCGCTGTACATCGTCATTTCGCAGTCGGGCAAGAGCCCGGACCTGCTGCGCAACGCCGAGGCCGCGCGTGCGGCCGGTGCGCGCGTGGTGGCGCTGGTGAACGTGGAGGATTCGCCGCTGGCGCAGCTGGCCGAAACGGTGATCCCGCTGGGGGCCGGTGCCGAACGCAGCGTGGCGGCGACCAAGAGCTACCTGGCCTCGTTGTCGGCGATCCTGCAGCTGGTGGCCTACTGGAGCCAGGACGCGGCACTGATCGCCGCACTGCGGGCGCTGCCCGATGCATTGCGCCAGGCCTGGAACAGCGACTGGTCGGCGCTGACCGACGGCCTGGTGCCGGCGCACAACCTGTTCGTGCTTGGCCGCGGCCTGGGCCTGGGCGCGGCCCAGGAAGCCGCGCTGAAGTTCAAGGAAACCTGCGGCCTGCATGCCGAGGCCTATAGCTCGGCCGAAGTGAAGCATGGCCCGATGGCGCTGGTGGGCCCGGGCTTCCCGGTGCTGGCGTTTGCCCAGCCCGATGAAACCGGCGCGGGCACCCGCGCGGTGCTGCAGGAGTTCGGCGCGCGCGACGCGCAGGTGTGGCTGGCCGATGTCGATGGCGACCTTGCGCTGCCGGTCGCACCGCACCCGGCCTGCGCACCGCTGCTCACCGTGCAGGCCTTCTATCGCGCCATCAACGCACTGGCGCTGCGCCGCGGGCACAACCCGGACCTGCCGCCGCATCTGAACAAGGTGACGGAAACCGTCTGATGAAAACCGTCCTGCGCAATGCCCGGATCCTGGCCGGCGATGAGTTCCGCGACGACCTGGCAGTGGTGATCGAAGACGGCCGCATCACCGCGCTGGTCTCCGACGCGGCCCCGCAACTGGGCAGCGCCGACGAACAGGTGGACCTGGGCGGCGGCTGGCTGCTGCCGGGCTTCATCGACGCGCAGGTCAACGGTGGCGGCGGCGTGCTGTTCAACAACACGCCCGACGTGGACAGCCTGCGCACGCTGGCTGCCGCGCACCGCCGCTTCGGCACCACCGGGCTGCTGCCCACGCTGATCAGCGACGATGTGCAGGTGATGCGCCGCGCGATCGACGCCACCCGCGCGGCCATCGCGCAGGGCGTGCCCGGCGTGCTCGGCATCCACCTGGAAGGCCCGTACATCGCGCCGGCGCGCAAGGGCACCCATGACGCCAACAAATTCCGCGTGCCCGACGCTGACGAGATCGCGATGGCGGCCTCGCTCGACAACGGCGTGACCCTGTTGACCCTGGCCCCCGAACGGGTGCCGCTGGAGAGCATCCGCGCGCTGGTCGAGCGCGGCGTGATCGTGGCCGCCGGGCATACCGCCGCCAGTTACGAGGAAGCGCGCGCCGGGCTGGACGCCGGCATCCGCGGTTTCACCCATCTCTACAACGCGATGTCGCCGTTGACCGGGCGCGAGCCGGGTGCGGTGGGCGCGGCGCTGGAAGACCGCGACAGCTGGATCGGCATCATCGCCGACGGCGTGCACGTGCACCCGGCCAGCCTGCGCGTGGCGCTGGCGGCCAAGCCGCGCGGCAAGGTGATGCTGGTCACCGACGCGATGCCGCCAGTGGGCGCCGACAGCCCCAGCTATGAGCTGTATGGCGAAATGATCACGGCCGTGGACGGCGTGGTGCGCAATGCCGCCGGTTCGCTGGCGGGCTCGGCGCTGGACATGGCCACGGCGGTACGCAACGCGGTGCACCTGCTCGGCCTGCCGCTGGACGAGGCTGCACGCATGGCCTCGCTTTACCCGGCGCAGTTCCTCAACCTGGACGACCGCCTGGGTGAGATCGCCGAGGGCTACCAGGCCGACCTGGTGCTGCTCGACGACGCACTGCAGGTGCGCGCCACCTGGATTGCCGGCGAGCGCGAGGACGCATGACCGCCTCCCCATCGCCGCGCATGGGCTCGATCGATGCCCTGCGCGGGCTGACCGTGGCGGCGATGCTGCTGGTCAACAACCCCGGCGACTGGGGCCATGTGTATGCACCGCTGCTGCATGCGGACTGGCACGGCTTCACGCCCACCGACCTGATCTTCCCGCTG
Organism: Stenotrophomonas sp. TWI1151; assembly: GCF_039673135.1. Classification (NCBI taxonomy): domain Bacteria; kingdom Pseudomonadati; phylum Pseudomonadota; class Gammaproteobacteria; order Lysobacterales; family Lysobacteraceae; genus Stenotrophomonas; species Stenotrophomonas sp. TWI1151. Next base: position 31,911 of record NZ_JBDJLA010000014.1, on the reverse strand, counting down.
TTCCTGTTCATTGCCGGCGTGTCGATGGCCTTCAGCCTGTCGCCGCGCGCGGGCGAGCCTGCGTTGCGCCCGGCCCTGCGCAGTGGCCTGCTGCAGCGTGCGCTGCGCATCGCGGTGGCCGGCGCGTTGCTGCACCTGCTGGCGTGGTGGCTGATGGACCTGCCGGCCTACCGGCTGTGGGGCGTGCTGCAGCGGATCGCGCTGTGCGTGGCGGTGGTCGGGCTGCTGGCGATCCAGACGCGTGCGCGCACGCAATGGGCGGTGCTGGTCGGGCTGCTGCTGGTGTACACGGCGATCCTGCTGGGGGCCGATTCGCTGGCACCGTGGGTCAACCCGGCCAGCCGCCTGGATACCGCGTTGTTCGCGCCGCTGCTCTACAAGTACGACCCGCTGACCGGGCTCGGCCACGACCCCGAAGGGCTGCTGAGCAGCCTGGGCGCGCTCGCCAGCACGCTGCTGGGCCTGCGTGCGGGCGCGTGGCTGCGGGCGGGGCAGGTGGGTGGGCTGGCGGCGCTGGCCACGGCATGCCTGTTCCTGGGCGGTGTAGCGACGCTGTGGCTACCCCTCAACAAGCAGCTGTGGACCCCCAGTTTCGTGCTGTGGACGGGCGGGCTGTCGGTGGCGGCCTTGCTTCTGGCTCACCTGCTGGTGGATCGCTGGGGTGCGCCGGCGCTGGGCCGACGCTTCGGCGTCAACGCCATTGCCGCCTACCTCGGCTCGTCAGCGATGGCGCTGCTGCTGATGGCCAGCGGCGCGTGGGGATGGCTGTACCAGACGCTGTCGGCGCTGCTGCCGACGGCCCCCGCACTGGCCTCGCTGCTGTGTGCGCTGAGCTTCGTGGCGGTGTGGTGGGGCGTGGTGTGGGCGCTGGACGCGCGGCGCATCTACCTCAAAATCTAGGATGGGCATCACGTGCGTTTACCCCCCCATCACGGCGCGGCGGTAAAAGTACTGACGCCGGTCTGCGTAGAAGCACTGGGCCGTTGCCGTACCCCCCTCTTGTAGAACAGGAAAGGCGTATGCGCTCCAAGCCCGCTTCGCCGGCACGCACCGTGCTGGCCGACCGCATTTCATATTGGTTGCGTCGAAGCTGCGGGGGCGCGCTCGGCACGGTCCTGCTGGCCGGTACCGCGCCCGCCTGGGCCGGCTGCGACAACCCCGCGCCCGGGCAGGACCAGACGGTGACCTGCTCGACCGCAGCGCCCAATCCGGATCCGGTGGCGATCGTCACCGCCGGTGGCGCGTCCAACACCACCATCAACGTGCTGGCCAACGCGCAGCTCGGTATCGCCAGCGGCAATGCGATCACCGTGCAGGCCGGTACCGGGCATGTCATCAACAACAGTGGCAGCATCATCGCCAACGCCGGCCGCGCGCTGCAGCTCAACGGGGCCACCTACCTGACCAACCGCGGCACCCTTGCCGGCAGTACCGGCGGCGTCGTGTCCGGTGCCGGCAACGATCGCATCGACATGCTCGGCGGCAGCATCCAGGGCGGCGTGCTGCAGGGCGCGGGCAACGACACCCTGGTGATCCGCGACGGCGTGATCGACGGCGTCGACCAGGGCGATGGGCAGGACAGCCTGGAGATCAGCGGCGGCAGCGTGACCGGCACCGTGCAGCAGGGCTCGGGCATCGACACCTTCCTGATGACCGGTGGCAGCATCGGCGCCCTGCTGCAGGGCGATGCGCTGGACCGCTTCCGCATGACCGGCGGGCGCATCGTCGGCGCGTTCGACGATGGCGACTACGCCGAAATGACCGGCGGCCGTATCGGCCGGGTCAACATGAAGCTGGACGACAACACCTTCCTGATGTCCGGCGGCACCATCGACGGCAACCTGGTCACCGGTTTCGGCCGCGACACCATCGTGCTGTCCGACGGCTACATCGGCGGCAACATCAGCGTCAGTGGCGGCGATGACGCGGTGACCATCACCGGCGGCACCGTGCGCGGCGAAATCCGGCTGAGCTTCGGCAACGACAGCCTGACGTGGAACGGCGGCGGCGTGGTGCACGGGGCGATCGACTTTGGCGAAGGCGATGATGTCGCGCAGCTGAGCAACCTCAACAACGCCCACCTGGGCGCGCTGCCGTCTTTCGATGGCGGGCTGGGCAACGATGTGCTCGGCCTGGACAACGTCAAGACCAATGGCGTGGCGCGCTTCACCAACTGGGAACAGGTGGCGCTGCGCGACGATACCCAGCTGACGTTCGATGGCACGTGGGTGCTGGGCGACAGCGGCAGCGGCACGGGCAGCCTGGACATCGATGCCACCAGCGCGGTGTTCGGCGGCGGCAGCAACGGCGTCCTCGCCCCGTTCGTGGCCGGGCGGCTGGCCACGCTCACCAATGCCGGCCGCATCGATCTCAGCAATGGGGGCGGCGTCGGCGATACCTTCACCGTGGTGGGCAACTATGTCGGCAACGGTGGCGCGTTGTACCTCAACACGGTGCTGGGCGACGACAGCTCGCTGTCGGACAAACTGGTGATCTCCACCGGCAGCGCCACTGGCACCACCGGCGTGGGCATCCTCAACGCCGGCGGCACCGGCGCGTCCACGGTGGCTGACGGCATCCTGGTGGTGCAGGCGATCAACGGTGCGACCACCGCGCCCACCGCGTTCGCGTTGTACAACCCGGTCGCTGTTGGTGCCTACGAGTATTTCCTGTTCAAGGGCGGCGTCAGCGGCGGCACCAGCGAAAACTGGTATCTGCGCTCGACCCTGGTGGCCAGCGTGACCCCGGCGCCCGCACCGCCGCCGGGTGGAGTCACCACGCCGCCGCCCCCGCCGCCGGAGGGCGCCGGGACCCCGCCGGCGGAGCTGCCACCCGCGCCGCCCCCGCCGCCGGACGTCAATCCGCCGGATGATCCGAACCCGGCCGCGCCCGAGCCGGCCCCACCGCCGGAGCCGGCCGATCCGGCCGACGTGGCGCCGCCCACCATCGATACCCCGCCGCCGGTGCCCACCGACGTGGCGGCGGTGCCCGGGCCGCTGGCGGTGCCGCCCACGCCCGGTGCGCGCCCGGCGCAGGGCGACATCATTCCGCTGTACCGCTTCGAGACCGGCCTGTATTCCGTGGTGCCGCCGCTGCTGCGCGAAACCAGCCTCGCCAGCCTGGGCACCTTCCACGAACGCCAGGGCGAGCAGCGGCTGTTGGCCGGGCAGGGCGGCGTGCGCGCGGCATGGGCGCGGCTGGTCGGGCAGAGCCACGAACAGCACTGGGAAGGCGACGCGCAACCGGGCTTCGACGGCGACATCCAGGGCATCCAGGCCGGCCTGGACCTGTACGCCAACGCGGGCGATAGCCATCGCGACCAGTTCGGCGTGTTTGTCGGGCGCACCCGTGCGCAGGGCAACGTGACCGGTTTTGCGATCGGCTGGGAAAACGTTGCAGTGGGCCGCACGCGGCTGGATGACAAACACGTGGGCGTGTACTGGACCCGCGCCGGCAGCGCCGGTGGCTACCTGGACGCGGTGGTGATGCAGAGCCGCTACGACGGCGACGCAACCTCCTCGCGCGGGCTGGGCATCGACGTGCGTGGCGATGGCACTACCGCCTCGCTGGAAGTGGGCAAGCCGCTGCTGCGCTTCGGGCAGAGTGCGTGGTGGCTGGAGCCCCAGCTGCAGGTGATCTGGCAGCGCACGTCGGTGGACGATGCCGGCGACGCGGTGTCCGCGCTGCGCTTTGACAACGACAACGCCTGGACCGGACGCGTGGGCCTGCGCCTGGCCGCCGACTACGACATCGCCGGTAACGGCTGGCAGCCTTACGTCAAGCTCAACTACTGGCAGACCCTGGACGGCGAAGACCGCATCGATTTCGATACCAACCGCATCCTCAACCAGCAGGATTCACGCGCGCTGGAAGTGGGCGTGGGCGTCGTTGCGCGCTTCAACAGCACCGTCAGTGCGTTTGCGGTAGCCGATTACACGCGCGACCTGGAAAGCAGTGCGCAGAAGGAGCGCAAGGTGATCGAAGGCAATGTCGGGTTGCGGTTGGACTGGTAGGGCGACAGCCAGCAGGGATCCGCGGCGGCACGCCGGGCGCAACCGGCGCTGCCGACCGCGTTGTGGCGTGAGGCATCGCTGGTTATGCGAACGGCGCACTGTTCCGGCTGGCGGGTGCAGCGGTAAGCTGCAGCCTCTTCACTACAGGGATGTAGCGCGATGATCGCAGGACGTTGCGGGTGGTTGATGGTGGTCTTGGCAGCGGCAAGTGGCGCTGCAAACGCACAGGACGTACCCAGTGCCGAGGCACAGGCGCGGATCCTGGATCTGCTGCAGCAGCAGTCGCTGTATCGCGACCGCGTGGACTGGTCCAAGGCCCGCGCGGAGTTGGCGGCCGCGCGTGACCCGGCGCAGACGCGGCGGTTGCTGGACGATGTGATCCAGCGCAGCAGTGGCGGGCACGGGCGTTGGATATCGCCCAGCCAGTTGCGCACGGAGTCGAAACGCGCACCGGCCACGCAGGCAGCGATGGGCGCTGCGCCCCTTCAGACAGAGGACGCCAGCACGGGACCGACAGCGCGGCTGGGGTGGATCAAGGTGGGCGCCTACATGGACGACCAGACCCAGCCCCAGGAAGTGCAGTACCAGGCCCGCAAGCAGGCGGCCATTGCGCTGCAGGCGGGCATCCAGGAACAGGACGATGGTAATCGCTGTGGCTGGGTGGTCGACCTGCGCGGCAACAGTGGCGGCAACATGTGGCCGATGCTGTTGGGCATGGGTCCGTTGCTGGGCGATGCCAAGGGCGCTGATCCGGTGGGCATGTTCCTGCTGGCCGACAAACGCCAGCCGTGGGCGTACCGCGAGGGTGCGGTCTGGCTGGACGGCAAGGCGGTGGTCGGATCGCGCAACACGCAGTACGCACTGCGCCACCCGGGCGCCCCGGTGGCCGTGCTGTTCGGGCCGCGCACTGCAAGTTCCGGCGAGGCATCGGTACTGGCCTTCCGCGGCCGGGCAGCGTCGCGCAGCTTCGGCCAGCCCAGTGCGGGCTATTCCACCGCCAATACCCCGCAGCGTCTGCCCGATGGCAGTCTGCTGTTGTTGACCGGCAGTGTGATCGCCGACCGCAACGGCGTCGGCGATGGCAACCGCCTGCAGCCCGACGTGATTGTGGCCGAGGGGCAGGATGCAACGACGGCCGCGCAGGCGTGGCTGTTGGCGCAACCGGCCTGCAAGCTGCCCTGAAAGGTCGTCGCCCCGGTCTGGCGTGTTGCTATTGGTGGCATTACCCGCGGGGGGGAAGTACGCTTTCCCGATGCGAACCAAGCCCAATGCACAGCCCAACCAGAGCCTGATCGACGGCATCGCCACCCTGCAGGCGCTGGCCTCGTCCCCCGAGCCGGTCGGCTGCCGTGAACTGGCCCGGCAGCTGGACGCCAACCCCACCCGGGTCAACCGGCTGCTCAAGACCTTGGCCTACCTTGGTATTGCGCGGCAGACCGCCGACCGCAAGTACACCGCCGGCCCGGGCATGCACGTGCTGGCCGCGCAGAGCCTGTTTGCCTCCGGGTTGATCCGGCGCGCGCTGCCGGTGCTGGAACACCTGCGCCGGTTCGGCCACACGGTGGCGCTGGGGGTGCTCTGGAACGACAGCGTGAGCTACCTGTTCCATGCCCCGCCTGGCATCGAGGCGGCACGCGGGCTGGGCCGCATCGGGCTGCTGCCCGCCACCACCAGCGGCATCGGCATCGCGCTGCTGGCCCAGCTGGGCGACGAGGACGTGCGCGAGCTGTACGCCGACCGGCCGATTCCCATGTTCCCCGAGGGCATCGAGCAACTGCTGGCCACCCTGGCCATTACCCGTGCGCAGGGCCACGCGCGCGTGCATGTGGCCGACGAACGTGACCACCACATCGTGGCCATCGCGATGGGCGATCCGGTGCATGCCGGCATTGCCATGTCCGGCTGGATCCCGGAAGCGGCCACCGAGGAACTGGTGGCGGCGCTGCGCGCGGCGGCGGCGGAAATCGGCTGAGCGATTGCCGCAGTGCGGTTTGACATGTTGCTACAATAGCAATACGTTGCAGCCTTCCGATGGGGAGGCATCAGCGATGTCCAAGCGTGCAGGCGGGTGAGCGGGACCGGGAAAACCAAATGGGTGCTGCTGGCGCTGCTGTTCTTCTCGACCGTCATCAACTACCTGGACCGGCAGGCGCTGTCGATCCTGGCGACGACCATCCAGGCCGACCTGAAGATGACCGACCTGGAATATGCGCGCGTAGTGCAGGTGTTCCTGTTCGCCTACGCGGCCGCCTATGTCATGGCGGGGCGGGTCACCGATTGGCTTGGCGCGCGCGTGGCACTGCTGCTGTTCGTGGGCTGGTGGTCGCTGGCCAACATCGCCACCGGGTTCGTGCGCAGTGCGGTGGAGCTGGGCGCGGCCCGCTTCGCGCTGGGCCTGGGCGAGCCGGGCAACTACACGGTGGGCACCAAAGTGGTGTCCGAACAATTTCCCGCGCCGCAACGCGGGCTGGCACTGGGGCTGTACACGGCCGGCGCGATGATCGGCGCCACGCTGGCGCCGCCGCTGATTGGTGGCATCGCGCTGACCTACGGCTGGCGCAGTGCGTTCTGGATCACCGGCGTGGCCGGACTGCTGTGGATGCTGGCGTGGTGGTGGGCCTATCCGCGCAAGGCGCAGGTGCCGGCTGCAACGCCGCAGGCCGAGGCCGCCGCTGCAGCCGAGGCCAGCGCGACCCCGGGACTGGAAACGCCGGTGCCGGTTGCGCCGCCCACCTCGATGAAAGGCGTGTGGGGGCGGCTGGCGCGCGACCGTACCGTTTGGGCACTGGTGGCGTCGCGCGCGGTTGCCGATCCGGTCTGGTACTTCTACCTGTTCTGGTTCCCCAAATACCTGGGCGATGCACGCGGCATGAGCCTGGCGATGATCGCGTCGGTGGCGTGGATCGTGTACGTGGCCGCTGATATCGGCAGCGTGGGCGGCGGGCTGATTTCCGGCCGGCTGGTGAAGCGCGGCATGCACCCGGTGCGTGCGCGCCTGACCACCATGATGGGCGCGGCGTGCCTGGCACCGGTCGGGCTGTTCGTGGCGATGCATCCCCCGATTCCGCTGCTGCTGGCGCTGGCCTGCGTGGTGACCTTCGCCCACCTTACCTACCAGATCAACCTGACCACGATGACCGTGGACCTGTTCCCGTCGCGCTACATCGCCTCGGTCGCCGGTCTGGTCGGCTGCGGCAGCGCGCTGGGCGGCATGGTGTCGGCGCAGGTGGTGGGGCACCTGGTGGCCGACGGCAACTTCGATCGCGCCTTCGTGCTGATGGCCTTCCTGCATCCTATCGCGGTGCTGTTGGCGTGGACCGCGTTGAAGCAGGCGCGCCGCTCGAAGATGACCTTGATCGGCCCGCAGGCTGCGGCGGTTGCGGCCGGCTGAGAAACGCCGCGCGTCCCGCCAATGAAGCGCGCGCGGATCATGGCCGCGTCGCCACGCGACCAGCAAACGAAACGCCACCGCACGTAGCGCCGGGCTCTGCCCGGCTGCCTTCATCAGCCCATGCCAGAAAAAGGTTCTTCGCCCTTACGCTCGCGACCGGCCGGATCGGAGACGCCAGCCGATCCAAACGGCGCTTGCACATCCGGCCATCCGCGTAGCGTCGTGCGCACTCTGCGACGGCCGTTGGAACAAGACGCTCCCCTCAAAGGGGCGAAGAACCAAAAAGGAGCGCCTGCGAACAGCAGCCGGGCAGAGCCCGGCACTACGCTACCGCTTCGGTGTGGTGCCAGAAACGGGCGTTCGGCACCGCGCCCAGGCCGGGGCCGCTGGGCAGACGATAGCCGTCGTGCGCGTAGGCCATGTCGGTGTCCAGCATCTCCACCGAACGCGAGAAGATCGAGTGCTGCCACTCGTGCCGCCACAGCCCGTCGATCACCGCCGATGCATGCAGGCTGGCGGCCATGAAGATGCCGCCGCCAATGGTCGCGTGCGGTGCAACCTGCACGCCACGGCGCGCTGCCAGCCTGGCGATGCGCAGGAACTGGGTAATGCCGGTGTGGCCCATCTCCGGTTGCACGTACGCCAGCGTGCCGCCGTCCAGCCGCAGGCGTGCCACGTAGTCGGTGGGCCACTCTTCGCCTGCCGCCACCGGGATCGGACTGTCGGCCCCGAGGGCGATCAGACCCGCCACGTCCTCCGGCTTCAACGGCGCTTCGATGAAGGTCAGTCGACTGGGCAGAAGCTCGTGCGCCAGTGCGAGGGCCTGGGCATGGTCGAACTTCCAGTGCAGGTCGACCATCAGCTGCACCTGCTCGCCCAGCGCGGCACGCAGCGCGGCCATTTCCTCGGCGATGCCGTCGTGGCTGACCACGGCATGCACCTTGAACGCGTCATGCCCCTGTGCGGCAAACGTGCGGGCCATGGCCACCTTCTCGTCCACGGTGGCCGCCGGCAGTCCGGACACATAGCCGGCAATGCTGTCGCGTTGGCGCGTGCCGAGCAGCGACCACAGCGGCTGCCCCGCCGCACGTGCGCGCAGGTCCCAGAGGGCGATGTCCAGCGCAGCCAGCGCGTCGGTATGGAAACCGCTGCCGCAGCCGCGCACGCGCATCAACCCGTACAGGTCATCCCAGATCGTTTCCACGTCCTGCGGATCGCGACCCACCAGTTCCGGGGCCAGCAGGTCATTGATGATCTCGCAGGTGGCACGCGGTGCGCAGATGCCATAGGTTTCGCCCCAGCCCACCGCGCCATCGGCGGTGGTGACCCGTACCAGCACCGAGCGGTCCACGGTGGGGTACAGCGTGCCGTTGCCGCGGCGTACCAGATAGCCCCGCGCGTTGACCCGTTCGCCCGCGCCGAGCGGACCCAGGTACGGCGTGGTGCGTGGCACGGTGAGGATGAAGGTCTCGACCTTGCTGACAACGCTCATGCGGAATGTCTCGTGGCCTGGCCGGGAACGGTATCCATCGGCAGCAGGTCGCCGATGCGGTCCAGCAGGATAGTCAGTTCCTGCTGGTCATGCCGGTCCAGCGACGGGCCCGGCGCGCGCACGTGGTCGCTGCCGATCAGGCCACGCCGCAGCAGGATCGCCTTGGTCAGGCGCCAGCGGAACACCGCCTGCATGCTCAGCAGGGGCAGGGTGCGTTCGAACAGGTCGCGCGCGCGGTCGCGGTCGCCGTCGGCCCAGGCGGCCAACATCGCCACATGCACTTCAGTGATCTCACAGGCCGGCATCGTGCCCACCGCACCGCGTGCCAGTTCGTCCAGCACGTAGCGCGCTCCGGCACCGCCGAACACCGCCTGCACGCTGTCGCCGGCACGTTCGGACAATGCGGTGATGCGATGGCCCGACGGCATGGTTTCCTCCTTGACGTAGGCGATGGCCGGCACCTGCGCGGTCAGTGCCACCACCTCGTCCACGCCCAGCCCCACGCCCATCGGGGCGGGCGCGTTCTGCAACATCACCGCCACGCCCGACTCGCTGCCCAGCCGGGCAAAGAACGCCGCCATCGTCGCGGCATCGCCGGCCAGCGCATGCGGGGTCAACACCATCGCCGCCTCGGCCCCGGCCTCGCCACCGGCACGCGCCAGCCGCACCGCATCCTCCAGCGTCTTCGCGCTGGCGCCGACGATGAAGGGCACCCGGCCGCGGTTCCAGCGCCCGATGCACGCGGTCAGGTGCAACCGCTCCTCCAACGACAGCATGTCGTACTCGCTGGCCAGGCCCGGGAACACCACGCCGGCCGCACCCGCGGCCAGGATGTACTCGAATACCGCCTCGGTGCCGCGTTCATCGAGGGCGCCGTGCGCGTCGAAGATCGTGGGGAGGATGGGGAAGACACCTTGCAGAACGGCCATTGCGCCGGGTCCTTGTTGAACTGTGTGTGCCGTGGATAGCAACACTATGGAAGGGAGGTTCCCGCACATGCCGCAAAGGAACCGTCATTCTTCGCTGCATTGCAGCGTGCGCGGCCAAAACATATTGCTATATTAGCTACACGCTGCCAAGCCGCAGCGCAGCAGCAACGACGGAAAAGCGCTGGATCCAGCCGGCAGTCCGGTCTGGGTCCCTACCTTGGGAGAGGGTCCGATCCATGCATCGTTTTCGACGTTCCACCTTGTTCATCGCCCTGGGCACCTGCCTGCTGGCGCCCGTGCTGGCAACGGCGCAGGACGCCGCCCCGGCCAGTCCCACCGCCGAACAGCAGGCGCAGACCCTGGACGCGGTCAGCGTCGTGGGCATCCGCGGCAGCCTGGAAGCCTCGCGGGATCTCAAACGTGACTCGGCGCAGATCGTCGACGCGATCGTGGCCGACGACATCGGCAAACTGCCCGACACCAACGTGGCCGAGTCACTCGGGCGCGTGGCCGGCGTGCAGCTCGAGCGCGGCATGGGCGAGGGCAGCGACATCCTGGTGCGCGGCCTGAAAGAAAACGTGCTGCTCTACAACGGCCGCCAGATCGTCGACGCCACCGGGCGCGGCGGCAACGGCCTGGACCAGTTGGCCACCTCCACCTACGGCCTGCTCTCGCTGGTGCCTTCCGAGCTGATCTCGCGTCTGGAGGTGACCAAGCTGGCTGGCGCCGACCAGCTCTCCGGTGGGCTGGGCGGCATCGTGGACATCCACACCCGCCAGCCGTTGTCCGGCGACAGCGACCAGAACGTAGTGAGCCTGGCCGGCACCTACGATGAAATGTCCGACGCGTGGGGGCACAACGCATTCGGGCTGATCTCACGGCGCAGCGACGACCGTCGCTTCGGTGCGCTGCTGTCGGCCACCTACGGTCGCCGCAACGTGGTGCAGCAGGGCCTGGACACCTTCTCCGGGTATGCCCGCTATACCGACCCCGCCGACCCTACCCGCACCCGCTTCGGCAGCACCGACATGCGTGCGCAGAACATCGACGATGACCGCACCAAGGTCGGCGTCAGCGCGGTGCTGCAATGGCGGCCGACCGACGGGGTGGAGCTCACCTGGGATACGTTCTATTCGCGCCAGAAGGCCGAGCGTGACCGCTACTGGATCGCCTTCAATCCCTCGGCGGGGTTGAGCAACGCGGTCTACTCCGACCACGACATCCTGCTGGCGGGGCGCTCCACCGGCACGGTGCTGCTCAATGCCGAATCGGCTGATATCGATTCGGACACGCTGTCCACCGCGCTGCGCGCCAGCTTCCGGGTCGGCGACCGCCTGGATGGTTCGGCCGAGCTGGACTGGGGCCGCTCCACCGCCAACTACAACCAGCGCTATATGCGCCTGGCGCCGATGGCCGGGCGCAGTTCGGTCACCGACTTCGACCTGCGCAGTGGCAGCTTCGGCAGCTTCAACGTCAGCGGCATCGACCTGACCGATCCGTCGCAGTGGCGCATGACCATCATGTTCGACAATGACTGGCGCGCACAGACCGACTCGCGCGCGCTGCGCACCGACTGGAGCCTGGCCTTCGGCGATGGCCCGTTGCGCTCGCTGGACTTCGGTGCACGCTTCAGCCGCCTGGAAAGCCTGCAGGATCCGCGCCGCGCCGATATCCGGCCGGTTGGCGGGGTGCCGGTCACGCAGATGGCGCCGTACATCCGCGTGTACAGCAACAACGACTTCCTGCCGGGCGAGTTCAGTGGTTTGCCGCGTGCCTACCTCGGGCCGTTCCGCAGCACCTTCGGGGGCTGTGAAAGCTTCACCACGCTGCCGCAGATCTCACAGAACGCGCAGTGCCTGGACCCGCGCAACAACGCGCTGGCCTACGCGGCCACCTTCAGCGTCGACGAGGATTTCCTGGAGGCCTACACCAAGCTCAACTGGGACACCGACGTGGCCGGCATGCCGCTGGGCGGCAACCTGGGCGTGCGCTTCGTCGGCCGCGACCTGACCTCGCGCGGCAACCTGATCAGCGGCAGCGGCGCATTGAGCCCCTCGCGGTTCGAGCGCGACGATCGCGAGGTGCTGCCCTCGGCGGTGGCCAAGCTGCAGATCACCGACAGCCTGATACTGCGCGGCGGCGCGGCCAAGGTGGTGGCCTTCCCCAACACCGAAGACCTCAACAACGGCGTCACCCTCAACAACAACGCGGTGTTCGACAGCAACGGCGTGCAGACCTCGCCGGGCACCGGCAGCGGCGGCGCCCCGGACCTGGATCCGTTCAAGGCCACCCAGTACGACCTGTCGCTGGAGTGGTACTACGGCGGCCAGGGGCTGCTGTCGGCCGGCCTGTTCTACAAGGATGTCTCCACCTTCATCGTGCAGCGCCAGAGCGCGGAGACCTACAACAACGTCAACTACCTGGTGCTGCGCAAGATCAACGGCGACAAGGCCAAGGTAAAGGGCGTGGAGCTGTTGGCGCAGGTGCCCTTCAGCGGCATGTTCGACGGCTTCGGGGTGGTCGCCACTTACACGTGGATCGATTCGGAAACCCCGATCACCGACATCAACGGCAGCGCGTTGACCTTCCCGGGCCTGTCCAAGAACAACGCCAACCTGATCGGCTACTACGAGAACGGTCCGTTCGGCATCCGCGTGGCCTACAACTGGCGTGACGAATACCTGGTCGGCCTGTCGGCCGCGTCCACCGGCATCTACAACGACACCTACAAGGATCTGTCGGCATCGATGAGCTACGATTTCAGCGACCGCCTGTCCCTGAAGGTGGAAGGCAACAACCTGTTGGACAGCGAGCAGCGCACCTTCGATGGCTATGCCGAAGGGCTGCGCACCAACGTGGTATTCGGCCGGTCCTACAAGGCCAGCCTGACCTACCGGTTCTGAGCATGGATCTTCTGGAAGGAAAGGGCAGGGCATGAGCGATACGGCAATGCACGGGCGCGTGGCGCTGGTGACCGGCGCGGCCAGTGGCATCGGCGCGGCGGTGGTGGCGCGGTTGCGTGCAGACGGCGCCACGGTGGCCACGCTGGACCAGGTGGCCAGCGACGGCGGGCAGGCCAGCGCGATCGCCGACCTGCGGTCGGCCGAGGCGGTCACCGCCGCGATCGGGCAGCTGCGTGCTGCGGTGGGTCCGTTTGATGCCCTGGTGCATTGCGCCGGCATCTGCCCGGCCGGTGGCACCCTGGCACACGACGATGCGGTGTGGCTGGATGTGTACTCGGTCAACGTGCTGGGCGCGCTGCGGGTGATCCGGCAGGTGGTGCCGGACATGCGCGGTCGCGATGGCAGCATCGTGCTGGTGTCGTCGATCAACGCCCGCTTCGCTACGCCCGGATTGGCGGCCTACGCGGCCTCCAAGGCCGCACTGGAGGAACTGGCGCGCACCGCCGCGCTGGAGTTTGCGGCCGATGGCATCCGGGTCAATACCATCGCCCCGGCGTCGGTGGATACGCCGATGTTGCAGGCCTCGTTCGCACGCGCCGCCGACCCGGCTGGCGCCCGCCACGCCAACGTGCAGCGACATCCGCTGGGGCGCCTGGGCACGCCGGCCGATGCGGCCGAGCTGGCGCTGTTCCTTGCGTCACCGCGCAGCAGCTGGATCACCGGCGCGGTGTTTCCCCTGGACGGTGGCGCAGGAGTGACCCGGCAATGAGTGAGGCAGCCACGCCGTACATCATCGGCATCAACTGGGGCAGCACCAATTTCCGCGCGTTCCGCATCGGCCACGACGGCCAAGTGACCGGCGCGATCGAACAGCCGCGCGGCATTGCGGGGCTGGAGCGGGCACAGATGCAGGCGCTGCTGGAGGATGTGGTGGCGCAGTGGCCGCAGGCCACGCGCATCTACGCCAGCGGCATGGTGGGCTCCAACATCGGCTGGAGCGATGCGGGCTATGTGGAATGTCCGGCCACGCTGGACGCGTTGGCCGGCCAACTGCACCCGGTCCAGATAGGGGCGCATGCCGTGGCGATCGTGCCCGGCCTGGCCTGTCGGCGGCCGGACGGCGCGCCGGACATCATGCGCGGCGAGGAAACCGAATTGCTCGGCCTGGTCGCCGCCGGTGCGGTGCCCGACACCGGCGTGGTCGCGCTGCCGGGCACGCACAGCAAATGGGTGCAGCTGGAGGGCGGCACGGTGGTGGCCTTCATGACCGCGATGTCCGGTGAAATATTCGATCGCCTCACCGCCGCCGGCCTGCTTGCCTCGGTGGTCGATGGGCCGGCGCACGACGGGGCGGCCTTCATCGATGGCCTGCATGCCGCGCACGACGGCGGCATGGGCTTGGGTACGTTGCTGTTTGGTGCGCGGGCGAAGGTGATCCGCGGCGACCTGCCGCGGTGTGATGGCGCGGCCTATCTGCGCGGGCTGCTGATCGGCGCCGAGCTGTCCGATGTGCGCCGGCAGTGGCCAAAGGCCCTGCACGCCGTGCCGCTGGTGGGGGCCGCCCCGGTTTGCGCGTTGTATGCACGCGCATTGGTCGAACTGGGCGGCGGCAGCCGCTCCATTGCCTCGCAGGACGCCTCCACCCGCGGCTTCCTTGCATTGCATCAGGCAGCCGGAGCGTTGGCATGAACGACGAACACGCAGAAACATTCGACGCCGCGCTGGCGCGTACCGGCATCATCGCGATCCTGCGCGGCCTGCCCGGTGACGAGGCGATCGCGGTGGTCGAGGCGCTGTACGCCGCCGGCGTGCGGCTGGCCGAAGTGCCGTTGAACTCACCGGACCCGCTGCGCACCATCCGCACCCTGGTGGTACATTTCCAGGGGCGCATGCTGATCGGTGCGGGCACGGTGGTCAGCACCGCAGCGGTCGAGCAGTTGGCCGCCACCGGCTGCGCCTTCTGCGTGGCCCCCAACACCGATGCAGCGGTGATCGCCGCGTCGATCGCGCACGGCATGGTACCGGTGCCGGGGTTTGCCACGGCCTCCGAAGCCTTCGCCGCAATCGCCGCCGGTGCGCGCCATCTGAAGGCGTTCCCGGCCAACGGTGCGCAGCCGCGCCTGCAGGCGTTGTCGGCGGTGTTGCCGGGCGGGGTTACCTTGATCGCCGTCGGCGGCGTCGCTCCCGCGCAGGTTGCTGAGTTCCGCGAGGCCGGGGTAAGCGCCTTCGGCGTGGGCACCGACCTGTACCGGCCCGGCCGCAGTGCCGAGGCGGTGGGGGAGCGTGCCTCCCGCTGGATGCACGCCGTGCAGGCGGCGGCACCGGCGCGCGCTACCCTGGTGTGCGACGCGCGCACCACCGTGGGCGAATCGCCCGTGTTCGGTGCCGACGGTGTCCTGCGATGGGTCGATCCGACTGCGCCCTGCCTATTGCGTTGGGACGGGACCCAGTGCGAACGGGTGCCGCTGTCCGAGCCGGTCTGGTCGCTGGCCATGGCCGACGGCACGCTGGTGGGCAACGGCGAGACGCACTTTGTCGCGTTTGCACCCGACGGGCCGCTGCAGGCGGGCCCGGAAGTGGACGTGGGCGCAGGGTGCCGGCTCAATGATCTGGTCACCGACAGCCGCGGCGGGTTGTGGGGCGGGTCGATGCATCGAGGCCTGCTCACTGGACGCGGCGCACTGTTCCATGCGCCGGCCGTGGATGCGCCGGCGCGGCGCGTGGCCGACGGCCTGGGCGTGGCCAACGGCATGGCGTTCTCGGCTGACGAAACCACCCTGTTCGTGATCGACACCTTGGCCCGCACCCTGCTCGCCTACCCGGCCGATGTGGTGGCAGGCACGTTGGGCGAGCCGAAGGTGGTCACCGATTTCCTGGGCGTGCCGGGCAAGCCCGACGGCATGGCGATGGCGCGCGATGGCCACCTGTGGGTGGCGATGTGGGGCGGCCATTCGGTGGTGGAGTTGGCCGCCAACGGCGCCGTCCTGCGCACGCTCGCGGTACCGGCGCCGCACGTGGGCAGCCTGTGCTTCGCGCCCGACGGACGGCTGTTCATCACCACCGCGCGTGCACGACTGGGCGAGCAGGCGTTGGCGCAGTGGCCCGGTTCCGGCGGATTGTTCGCGGTCCAGCCGTGAGCCTGCAGCGGCCTGCCGGGCCGGTCGGCGTGCTGCTGATTGCGTTTTTTGCGGTGGCGGCGACCTACGCAGCGCCAGCCCTGCTGGACGCGCCGTTCACCGACCACATGGTGGTGCAGCGCGACCGCCCGATTGCCGTATGGGGCGCGGCGGCACCGGGCGCACGGGTGGACCTGCAGCTGGCCGGGCATGCGCAACGCGTGCGCGCCGATCGCAGCGGCCGCTGGCAGGCGACCCTGCCCGCGTTGCCGGCCGGCGGCCCGCATGTGTTGAACGTGGCCTCGCAGGGGCGGCAGCAGCGCGTGGATGACGTGCTCATCGGTGACGTGTGGCTGTGCAGTGGCCAATCCAACATGGCCCTGCCGGTGGAGCGCACGCTGGATGCCCGCGCCGAACTGGCGGCGGCCACCCACGATCGCATCCGCCTGCTGCAGATTCCGGCCCAGGACAGCGCGGTGCCGACGCAGCGCTTCGCCGATGCACCGCAGTGGCAGGCCGCCACGCCCGACACCGTGCGGGGGTTTTCGGCCACGTGTTACTACTTTGCGCGCGCGCTTCAACGCGACGTGGATGTGCCGATGGGGCTGGTCAATGCGTCGTGGAACGGGTCGCGCATCGAGGCCTGGACACGCGCCGATGCGCTGCGCCGGGTCGATGGGCAGGCGCCGGCCCTGGCCGTGCTGGACCAGTACGCGCAGGACCCGGCGGCGGCACTGGTGGCCTGGGGTGCGCAGTGGGAACAGGCCTGGCAGCGCGATAGTGCCGATATGCGCCAGCCATGGCGCGTTGACGATACCGGTCCCTGGCAGAGGGCGTCCCCCACGACGGCGTGGGTTGCGCCGGCACTGGCCGACCACCTTGGCATGGGCTGGTACCGCACCACGCTGCAGCTCGACGCCGCGCAGGCCGGGCAGCCCAGCGTGCTGGAGTTGGGGCGGATCGACGAACTGGACACCACCTGGATCAACGGTCGCATCGTGGGCAGCAGCTTCGGTGCCGGGCTGGCGCGACGCTATGTGCTGCCGGCCGGCACGCTGCACGCCGGTGCGAACACGCTGGTGGTCAACGTGCTCAACACGTATCGCGAAGGAGGCCTGCCGGCGGAGCCGCGCGCACTGCGGTTGGCTGACAGGTCACGCCTGCCGCTTGCCGGCCCGTGGGACTACCAGACAGTACCGGCAGCCCAGCGCATGCCACCGACCGCGCCGTGGCTGTCGTCGTGGGGCATGGGCACCCTCCACAACGGCATGGTGTCGCCGCTGGCCGGGTATGGCCTGCGGGGCGCGCTGTGGTACCAGGGGGAATCCAATACGTTCGAGGCTGGGGCCTATGCCGCGAAATTGGCCGCCTATCGTGCCAGCCTGCGCGCCAGCTTCGGCAGCGCGCTGCCGCTGCTGGTAGTGCAGCTGTCCGGCTTCGGCCCGGCGCCGCTGCAACCAGAGGCCAGCGACTGGGCGCAACTGCGGGAGGCGCAGCGCAGGGTCGTGGCGACCGATCCGCACGCGGCGCTGGTGGTGGCGCTGGATATCGGCGAGCACGACGACCTGCACCCGGCCAACAAGCAGGCAGTGGGGCAACGCCTGGCGCGTGCCGCGCTTCATCTGGCCTACGCCGATCCTGCGCCAGCGTCCGGGCCGGTGCCGGTGCAGGCACGCCGCGATGGCAACGGCGTGCGTGTTGCCTTTGCCGACATCGAGAGCGGACTGGTCGCTCACGGAGGACTGTCGCCGGTCGGTTTTGAACTCTGCGGGGATACCCAGGCCAGCTGCCGCTACGCGCAGGCGCATATAGACGGCAACGACGTGGTGCTTGAGGCCGACGGCGCAGGGCAGGCTACCCGGGTCCGGTATGGATGGGCGGGCAGCCCGGTCATTACGCTCTACGACCGCAACGGCTTGCCCGCCGGGCCGTTCGAGGTGCCCATCCGGTAGCGCCCGCGTTGCATATGGCCTTGAGAAGATAACCCTCTTTGATGTGCTCGAACGGTTTCTGCAACCGCCGTGGCGTGTCGCCGCAGCCGGCTGATCCCGTAGGTCAACGCACCGCCGCAATCGCCCGCGTACGCGCTTTGGCCAGCGCTTCACCCACCGCCGGTCCCTTCAGGTGGGTGAGGTCCAGGTCGCGCGCCTGGACCGCCAGCGCCGCCTGGTGCAGGCGGGTGAGCGTGGTGCCCTGCGGGTAGTCGCTGTCCTCGAAGCCCAGTCGGCCGCGCTTGTCGGCCTCGCAGCACAGCGCGATCTGCGCGATCCGCTCCGGGCGACGGAAGCCGTCGCACCGGGCCAGCAGCTCCAGCACGGTGGCATCGCGCAATTCGTCGATGCGGTGCACGTTGAGATGATCGCGGCAGACCGCTTCGGCCAACTGGCGGTGATCGACCGGCACTTTCAGGCGCTCGGCCAGGGCACGCAGCGGGGCCACCCCGCGCTGCTCATGCATGATGTGGCGCGGCCATTCCTCTGGCGGGGTCAGGCCCTTGCCGAGGTCGTGGGTCAGCGCGGCGAAGCCGATCAGGTCATCGCCCGGGGCCAGCTGCGCGGCCATGTCGCTGACCATTTCCTGGTGCACGCCGGTATCCACTTCGGGGTGGAACTCCGCGCGCTGCGGCACGCCATACAGTGCTTCCAGCTCCGGCAGGATCGGGCCCAGTGCATGGGCATCATGCAGCGTGCGCAGGAAGGCGGATGGCCGCGCGGAGGCGAGGGCGCGTCGCAGCTCCTGCCAGACACGCTCGGGCACCAGTGCCTCAAGCTCACCGCTGGCGGCGATCTGCTGCATCAGGGCCATCGTCTCCTCGGCCACGGTGAAGCCGGCTGGGGCAAAGCGCGCCATGAAGCGGGCCGCACGCAGCACGCGCAGCGGATCTTCGATGAAGGCCGGACCGACGTGGCGCAGCACCCGCTGTTGGATATCACGCACGCCCCCATACGGATCCACCAACGTACCGGTGGCCTCATCGCAGGCGATCGCGTTGATGGTGAAATCGCGCCGCTGCAGGTCTTCTTCCAGCGTCACCGACGGGTCGGCATCCACCACGAAACCGCGGTAGCCGCGCCCGGATTTGCGCTCGGTGCGGGCCAGTGCGTATTCCTCGCCGGTGTCCGGATGCAGGAACACCGGGAAATCACGGCCCACGGCCTTGTAGCCCTGCGCTTCCATCTCCGTCTGGGTGGCGCCCACCACCACCCAATCGCGGTCACCGGGGGGCTGCTGCAACAGGCGGTCGCGTACGGCGCCGCCAACAAGATAGATCTTCATGCGCCCATGATGCCGCAGTGGGCCAAGGCGACGCCAACCGGCATACCGGGGCCGGTCAGTCGCCGCCCTTGTCTGCGTTGGCCGCGCAGGCGAAGGTCTTGCGCTTGACCTGCAGGCGGCCGTTCATGCGATCGGTCACCGGCAGCGCGTCGCCGTTCAAGCGCCAGTCGTAGATCACGCTGAAGGCCAGGATGCGCGCGACATACTCACGGGTTTCCTTGTAGCTGATCGTCTCGATCCAGATGTCCGGATCGAACCCCGGGCGCTGCGACTGCCAGCGGGCGGTCGGGGTCGGGCCAGCGTTGTAGGCGGCAATCGTGACGTAGGGCAGGCCCTCGTACTTGTTCATCAGCTGGCGCAGGTAGGCCGTGCCGATGGCAATGTTGGTGTCGGGGTCGTAGAGGCTGGCGGCGCCGCCGTAGTTGGTCAGGCCGATCGATTTGGCCACGGCCGCGCCGGTGGTGGGCAGGACCTGCATCAGGCCCATGGCGTTGGCCGGCGAGCGGGCCTTCGGGTTGAAGATGCTCTCGGCACGGATCTCCGCGGCGACCCAGGCCGGGTCGATGGCATTGCGTGCGGACTCGCGGCGGATGCTGTCGTCGTGGTGCAGCGGGAAGCGCAGCGAGTACAGGCGCTGCTCGTCCGGGGTCTTGCCGAGCGAGAACACCGCACGGTCGAACCAGCCGTTGTCGCGGGCCACTTCCACGGCGAGACGACGCTGCGTGTTGTCATAGCGGCTCAGTGCATCGTTCCACTCGGCCACGGCCCAGCCGGCACGTTCGATCTTGAACAGTTCCATCGCCCGCACGATCGCCGGGTCCCGCGCGACCGCCGCCTGCGCCTGGGCGCTGTCGTTGGGTTCCCACGGGCACAGCGTGTAGTTCTGGCCGAGCTGGTCGGCGGCCAGGAAGCCATGGAAGGTGGCCGCACGGGCCGCCTCACGGAAGGCCGCCTGCGCTTCGCTGCGTTTGCCGGTCTTGTCCAGCATGCGCGCTTCGAAATAACGCCAGCGCGAGTCGGCCCGCTGGGTGGGGCCCATCTTGCGGATGGCGGTCAGTGCGGCTGGCCAGTCGCCGCGCGACAGCGCTTCGCGCGTGCGCCATTCGTGCAGGCGCTCGTCGTACGCCGATTCGGGCACCGCATTGAGGCGACGGGCGGAGTCGGGACCGTACGAGGCGACCGTCCACAACGCGATCTGGTACAGCACCTGCGCGCGCTGCGCGGCGCTCAGCTGCAGGGCGTCGGCGTACTGCGGCAACTGCTGTTCGGTGGCTCCGGGATCGGCCTTGGCCAGCTTGGCCAGGCCATCGGTGGCGATGCGCCGGCTGCGCTCATTGCGTGGCCAGTTCAACGCGCTGGCGTTGGGCTTGTCGACGAAGGCGGCATAGGTGTTGGCCAACGCCAGGTCGGCAGCGGGCAGGCCGCGCGCGGCGCTGCGCATCACCGCCGGCTGCTGCTCATCGGCAGCGGCATCGATGCGCGCCCAGCGCAGTTCGGCGTTCATGCCGCCCTTGGCGTCCAGCACCGCGAACACCGGATCGCAGGCATCGGGCAGCGATTTGCCGGTACTGCGCCAGATCGCCTGCGCCTCGCTGACCCACTGCGCATCGGCCTTGCCGGTAGCCTGGCGTGCGTTGAGCTGGGCGCAGCGCAGGCCGACGTTGGTCGTGTCGGTCCAGTTGGCGAGCAGCGTCGGCCAATCCTGGCGCCGCGCCACCGCGGGCAGCCATACGTTGCGGAAGCTGGTGGCCACCGCCTGGCCGTTGTAGCGCTTCAGGAAATCCTGCGCCTGCACGTTGCTGACGGTATCGATGTTGCGCCGCAGGTTGGCGAATTCGACCCAGCCATACAGCGGGTGCCTGCTCAGTGCCGCCGCCTGGGCAGGATCGAACTGGCCGCGCTCGGCATTGTCGATCACGGCCTTGAGCTGCGCGCGCTGGGCATCCAGGTTCTGGGCATCGGCCACCGGGCTGACCCCGGTGCAGGCCAGCAGGACGGTCGCGCTGAAGAAATACAGGGGAAGTCGAGTCATGCCGGAAAGCATAACGGCGCGGGGTGAAAGGGAGTGAGGGCAAGCCGACTCGAGGATGAACAGCTGCCGCTTAGGCGCGCCATTCGCATCACCGTTCCATCGCTCCACGGGTGACCACGGACGTGGGAAGCACGTGCCGATCGCGATCCCACCGCATCATGGGCGGTGTAGCACGTGGATGCCCGTGCGGGCGACGTTCAACGGCTGCGCACTGAAGCCGATTCCGACGCGCTGGATGGCGCAAATGCCAAGGTTCCGGTCGCCACCCGAATCCTGGCATCAAGCGGATGGCGTTCGCGCAGCAGCGGCACGACGCCCGCCTTGGATGCCTTCAACGACCCTTGAAAACAGCGACATTTGCGTTCCTACGCGTCGCACGGGAGATGCCTCCATAGCTGGACCCTGCGCAGTCGGTTTTATCGAATTCCCGTGAAAGCGAGGCGCACGTCACTCCTTCACATTTACAGGTTGTTTACAAAGGAGACGCTGCCGCCATGCAGGGGGCGCGGCAGCCCAGCCCAACATTCCTTTGGAGAGAGAGCGAATGAACAACCTGCATCACCGCCCGCTGGCGGTTGCCGTATCGCTGTGCCTGCTGCTGGCTGCGCCGGCCCTGGCCAGCGCGCAGGACGCGCCCCGCAGCACGACCGATCTGGACCGGGTGGAAGTGACCGGCAGCCGCATCAAGCGGGCCGAGGTGGGAGGGCAGGTGCCGATCCAGACCCTCACCCGCACCGAGATCGAACGTACCGGCCTGACCTCGATCGGCGATGTGCTGCAGCAGCTGACCGGCTCCGGTTCGGCGCTCAATGCGAAGTTCAATTCCTCGGGCAACTTCGGCTTCCCGCCAGATGGCAGCGGTGTGGGCGCGGGCTCGGCCCAGGTCGATCTGCGTCACCTGGGTGCCAAGCGGGTGCTGGTGCTGGTCGACGGCATCCGCTGGGTCAACGAATCCTCCGCCTCCGGCGTGGGCGCGGCGACAGACTTGAACACCATCCCGCTGGCCATCGTCGAGCGCATCGAAGTGCTCGAAGACGGCGCCTCCTCGCTATACGGCTCCGACGCCATCGCCGGTGTGGTGAACATCATCACCCGCCGAGAATTCGACGGCGCGCAGGTGACGATGAACTACGGCGAGTACAGCAAAGGCGATGGCACCCAGAAGGGCGTGGACCTGGCGTGGGGTACCCGAGGCGACCGCTACAGCCTGTTCCTGGGCGCCAGCTGGACCAAGCAGGATCCGGTGTATGCGCGCGACCGCGAGCAGTCGCGCCTCCCGATCCCGGGCACCGGACTGGCCTTCGGCAGTGGCGGCATTCCCCAGGGGCGCTTCAAAATCATCGACCCCACTTCCGGATTGTTGCAGGACATCGTGCCCAATACCGGGGTGAGCAACCCACGTTACGACGGCAGTGCCGGCTGCACCCGCAGCGATGATTACCACTGCTTCACTTCCGCCGACCGCTTCAACTTCGCCGACTACAACATGGTGCTCACTCCGTCCGAGCGGAAGGGTATCTTCGGGCAGTTCCGTTTCGACCTCACCGATGACATCCAGTGGTACATCAAGGCACTGGGCAACCGCCGCGAATCCACCAACCAGGCCGCACCCGAGCCGCTGTTCTTCGGCCCCGATGGCGCCACCGGCAATCCGCTGGCGGACAATATCGTGGTTTCCGGGCTCAACCCGTACAACCCGTTCGGCTTCGATCTGGTTGCATCGGACAATATGATCTTGATCGGCCGCCGCCCGGTGGAAGGCGGCGTGCGCGTATACGAGCAGGAGGTCAACACCCAGTACTTCGCCACCGGGCTGGTGGGCCAGTTCCAGGCCGCGGATCGCAGCTGGTTCTGGGACCTCAACGGCATGTACAGCAAGAACAAGGCCGAGCAGACCAACTACGGCAGCTACGACATCTACAAGGTCAACATGGCGCTGGGGGAGCCGGCCATCTGCGCGGCCACGCCGGGCTGCGTACCGCTGAACATCTTCGGTGGGGTCGGCTCGATCACCCCGGAGATGCTGCGCTGGATCCAGCCGGTGGTCCGTGACCGCAGCCAGAACGAGCTGAGCCTGTTCACCGCCAACCTGAGCAGTGAGCTCTTCACCCTGCCGGCCGGCCCGGTCTCGTTCGCCACTGGCTATGAGTACCGCAAGTACGAGGGCCGCTACGATCCGGATCCGCTGACGGTGATCGGTCACTACAACGGCGTGCCGTCACTGCCGACCTCCGGTTCCTACGATGTCAACGAGGCCTACCTGGAGTTGAGCGTGCCGATCTTCGCCAAGAGCGCGCTCGGCGAAAAGCTCGACCTGAGCCTGGCGGGGCGCTACTCGGATTACTCCACCTTCGGCGGCGAATTCACCCCGAAGTACGGCCTGCGCTGGCAGGTGACCAACGACTTCGTGCTGCGCACCAGCTATGCCGAAGGCTTCCGCGCGCCGTCGATCGGCGAGCTGTACGGCTCGGCCGCGCGTGCCGACCTGCAGCTGTTCGATCCCTGCTCGGTCGGTCTGGGCGGCACGCCGCCGCGTGGCAGCGCGGCCAACTGTGCGGCGCTTGGCGTGCCGGGCGGCTTCCAGCAGGCCAACTCGCAGATATCGGTCACCACCGGCGGCAACGCGGAACTGGATCCGGAGCGCTCGCGCAGCTTCAGCGCCGGCTTCGTGTGGAGCCCGTGGTTCGGCAGCAACGCGTCCTGGTCGGAGCGCTTCGATGTCGAGGTGACGTTCTACCGTCACCACATTGAAGGCGCGATCCAGGCGATCAACGCCCAAACCCAGCTTGATCTGTGCGTGGACACGCTGGACCCGCTGTACTGCAGTGGCATCACCCGCGCCTCGACTGGTGCGGTCAGCAGCTTCAACAACCGGCTGACCAACCTGGGCTCGATCAAGACCGATGGCTGGGACGTGGATCTGTTCTGGACCCTGCCGCAGACGGAGATCGGGCAGTTCAAGCTCGGTTGGCAGAACACCTTCGTCGGCCGCTATGAGGCATTGGGGGCAGCCGGCCAGAAGCAGCCGCAGGAGCCGGGTGTGGAAGTGGCCGACAGCTCGATCCCGGAGTGGACCAGCAATGCCACGCTGAGCTGGAACCTGTCCAACTGGAACGCCTCCTGGACGGTGCGCCACATCTCCAAGCTCACCGAGGAGTGCGGCGATGTGGCCGCCTTCCCGATCTGCAGCAACCAGGCCGAAGGCACCAACGAACTGTCGGCCACCACCTTCCACGACATGCAGGTGGGCTACAAGGTCGACTGGATGAAGGGTCTTCAACTCAGCGCCGGCCTGAACAACGTGTTCGACAAGGATCCGCCGATCTGCCTGTCGTGCTCGCTCAACGGCTATGACGCGTCCACCTACGACATTCCGCGCGGGCGCTACTGGTACGTGCGCGCGGACCTGCGGTTCTGATCGCGGGCTGATGCGAAGGTGACACACCGGGGCGCCATCAGGGCGCCCCGGTGCCGGCTTGCAGCAGTACCGGTCAGGCCCCGCTGCGTGCAGGGACGGACAAACGCGTTGCGCACACCGGCCACCGCGCGTGCCTGGCATGCCGGTGCTGTCTGCGTCAGGCATCATGGGGAGCCGGCCAGCGGCCGGCACTACCTCTCCTGAACGGCATTGCCATGAACCTGCATACCTGGTGGATCTTCGCCGTCACCGTGTTCGTCCTGTGCGGCACGCCCGGCCCGAACATGCTGCACGTGATGACCCGCAGCGTGCGCGTGGGTTTCCGTCGCAGTATCGCCGCCATGGCCGGCTGCCTGACCGCGCTGGTACTGGCCCTGGCGATCTCCGCCGCCGGGCTGGGCGCGGTGCTCAAGGCCTCGCCGATGGTGTTCGACGTGCTGCGCTACGCGGGCGTGGCGTACCTGGTGTACCTGGGGATCAAGGCCTGGCGCGGCGGTGATGCGCCGATCGACGTCGGCAGCACCACGGCGCTGGTGCCCAGTTCACGCACCGTGCTGTTCCGCGATGGATTCATCATCGGCATCAGCAACCCCAAGTTGCTGCTCTTCGCCTCGGCGTTCCTGCCGCAGTTCGTTGATCTCACCCAGCCGCAGCTGCCGCAGTTCGTGATCCTGGTGGCGACCTTCGCGGTGATGGAGATGTTCTGGTACGGGGTGTACGCCGCCGGCGGCCGCGGGCTGGCCGGTCATCTGGCCAAGCCGGGGCTGCGCAAGGTGTTCGACCGTGTGGTCGGCACGATCTTCATCGGGTTTGGACTGGCGCTGCTGCGTGCCAGGCCGTGATGATCTGGCGCAGCGCGCGCGGCGTTGAGGTAGTGCCGGGCGCGGGGCCGCACCCAAGCGGGCCGTTAAGAGTGAAATTGGCGGCCCGCCCCCGCCCCGCCAAAACCAGGGGAGGCCCAGCGGGGCCGCCCGGCGCCCGCCACCCGGGCGGTATTTATGCTGTCCTTCCCGGGGCCGCCCCGGGGCGCCCACTACCGAGGTCTGGCCGTGCGGCGCCGCGCGGCCGTTGCGCATCGTGCAAAACGCAGAGAGCCGGGCAATGCCCGGCTCTCCTTGGTGACGCGCTGCGATCAATGACCGATCAGAACGACCAGGTAAACGTCAGGCCGCCATTGCGGCCATCACCGTACGCGCCGTACCCGTTGATCTGCGAGAAGTACGTCTTGTCCAGCAGATTGTTGAGGTTGGCCTGCACGCTGAACGCCGGCGAGATGCGGTAGCGCACGAACGCGCTGACCAGCGCATAGCCACCCTGCTCGATACGGCCATAGGCCGGCACCGGATAGTAGATGCCGTTCTGCCAGTTGGCACCGCCACCGACCGTCAGCGAGCTCAGCGACTGCGGGGTGTAGCTGGTGAACAGCTTGATGGTGGTCTGCGGCAGGTTGGTGTTGATGTCCGCATCGTTGATGTCCTTGGCCACGTAGCGCGAGGCACCGAAGGTCGCGTTCCAGCCCGGCGCCAGTTCGCCGTTGAGCTCAAACTCGAAACCGCGGCTCACCGTGCCGCGCGCGGCGATGTAGGCGAACTCACCCGGGCGGCTGGGGATCAGCTCGCTGGTGACCTGTGCGACGTTGTCCTGCTCGATGCGGAACGCAGCGACGGAGGCGTTCAGGCGATTGTCGAACCAGGCGCCCTTGACGCCGATTTCGTAGCTCTTGCCGTCCACCGGATCGAGGTAGCTGCCGCTGCGGTCGCGCGCCGTCTGCGGCTGGAAGATCTCGGTATAGCTGGCGTAGGTGGAGTAGGTGTCGTTGATGTCGAACACCAGGCCGGCGTACGGAGTGGTGACCTTGTGCGAACGGTCATCGCCTTCACCTTCGCTCTTCCAGTCGGTGTAGCGCGCGCCCAGGATGAGCTTGAGCGGATCGGCCAGCGACAGGCGGGTGGCGACGTAGCCGGCTTTCTGGGTGATGGTGCCTTCGCTCTGCAGCGGCAGGGTGCCGACCCAGTTCGGTTCGGGGAAATCCGCCACACCGGCCAGATAGTTGTCCAGCGGCGCCCAGCCCATCTGGTAGTCGCCGTAGTTGGCGAACTCGCGCTTGTTGTAGCTCAGGCCGGCCATGAACTGGTGCTCGCGACCGAACAGCTGGAACGGACCTTCCACGAAGCCGTCCACCGCATTGACCTTGCGCTCGGTGTTGTAGAACCCTGCCGAGGGCGTAACGCCGGCACCGGTGGTCTTGTCCAGCAGCGATGCACCGCTGGTCCAGTCGTTGTAGGCCGGGTAGAACAACTTGTCATCGGCCTTGGTCGTGTCGTGCGTTGCGCCGAGCTTGACCTTCCAGTCGTTGGCGAACGCATGCTCCAGCGTGGCGAACAGGCGCTTGCTGGTGGTATCCCAGTAGGTCCAGCGCGGGTTGGCGCTGAAGGACGCATCGAACGGGGTCGGGCTGCCATCGGAGAACAGCATCGGGAAGCCACCCCAGGTCGCGCCGTTCGCGCGCTTCTGCTGGTAGTCGTAGCCCACGCTCAGCTGGGTGTCCGGGGTCAGGTCGGCATCGATCACCGCATAGCCCAGCGTCTTGTGCTGGTCGTAGCGGTCCATCTGCGATTCGGTATCCAGGTAGCTGCCGATCACGCGCGCGCGCACCGAGCCGCTGGCGTTCAGCGGGGTGGTTACATCCACCGTGCTGCGGGTGCGGCCCCAGCTGCCGACATTGACCGACACGTTGCCGGTCAGTTCGGCGCTGTCGGCGTGCTTGCGGATCAGGTTCACCGAGGCAGACGGGTTGCCGGCGCCGCTCAGCAGGCCGGTGGCGCCACGGACCACTTCCACGCGGTCATACAGGGCCAGGTCCAGGCCGGAATCGCCGTAGCTCCAGTTCTGCACCATCTGGGTCGGCAGGCCGTCGAACTGGTAGCTGTCGATGTAGAAACCGCGCGCATAGAACTCGGTGCGCTCGGTATCGGACTGGGTGCTGCTCACACCGGTGGTGTTGGCCAGCACGTCGATGATGTCATCAAGGTTCTGATCTTCGATGCGCTGGTGGCTGATGATGCTGACCGACTGCGGGATCTCGCGCGGGGCCAGATCGAAGCGGGTGCCGGCCGAGGTCCGGCGGACCGAATAGCCTTCGGCGCGCTCGCCCTTGACCACGATCTTGTCCAGGGTGGTGGCGTCAGGAGTCGCATCCTGCGCGAACGCAGGCGCAACGGCGAGGGCGCACAGCGCCACCATCAAGGCCTGCGGCAGCGGGCGACGGTGCATCGACGGGCGGGACAGCACGTGGGCGGAGCGGGTCATCGGCGTTTCCAGAAAGGCGGCAACGGGCAAGGCCGGCGTCCTGGGTGGCCTGCGGCGGAGCGGGTGGGGGCAGGAAGCGGCTGGCGGGGGCGGTGACCCGGCGCGGGCTCGATAACTGTTCACGGGTACGCATCCCTTGCGCGACCCGGATCACACTATGGTAATAGCAATGATTCGCATCATCAACCGCATTGGACATCGGCACCGATGCGCAAGGCCGGCGACTTCAGGCGCTCTCGTATTCATACTTCCCGCTGCCGAGCCTCCGCGGGCGCAGGCGCGCCTCGTGCGTCGCCGGAGCTACCCGCGCGCTGGGTTAACAGCCCCGTCGCTACCCTGAGCCTGCGCTGGGTGGACAGCCTGAGCCTCCGCGCGATTCGGCGGCCCCGCGCAGGCCAGGCCGCCTTCCTCCGCTGCAGGAGATGCCCATGGTCAGCAAGAATACGATCTGCCTCTGGTTCGACGGTACCGCGCTGGACGCCGCCACCTTCTACGCCGCCACCTTCCCGGACAGCGCGGTGCACGCGGTGCATCACGCACCGGGCGACTTCCCCTCCGGCAAGCAGGGGGACGTACTCACCGTCGATTTCACCGTCGCCGGCATTCCCTGCCTCGGGCTCAACGGCGGACCGGCGTTCAAGCACAGCGAAGCCTTCTCCTTCCAGATCGCGACCGATGACCAGGCCGAGACCGACCGGCTCTGGAACGCGATCGTCGGCAACGGCGGCGAGGAAAGCGCCTGCGGCTGGTGCCGCGACAAGTGGGGCCTGTCCTGGCAGATCACCCCGCGGGTATTGACCGACGCGGTGACCAGCAAGGACCCCGCCGTGGCCCGGCGCGCGTTCGAGGCGATGATGACCATGCGCAGGATCGACGTGGCGGCCATCGAAGCGGCGGTGAGGGGCTGAGACAACAGGCGCGGCGTGTTGCAGCGGACAGCAAGAACGATCAAATGGCGCGGCGGGCGCTGGGTTACGCTGCGGTCCCGTTCATCGGCATGGATCTGGCGGTATGGGTGCGGCACGCAGGGCCCTGTGGTACATCGAAAGCCACTTCGCTGAAAACCCGTCGCTGGCCGATATCGCCGGCGTGGTGGGGCTGTCACCGTTCCATCTCTCGCGGCTGTTTCAGCTCACCACCGGCACCTCGGTGGTGCGCTATCTGCGAGGCCGCCGGCTGACCCACGCCGCGCACCAGCTGGCGGCCGGGGCCGATGGCATTCTCGAGGTGGCCATTGCTGCCGGCTACGCCTCACACGCGGCCTTTACCCGCGCATTTTCCGAGCAGTTCGGACGTTCGCCCGAGCAGGTGCGCGAGCAGGGGCTGGCCGGCATGGTGTTGGTCGAGGCATTGAAGCTGATCGATCCCTCGACACCCTGCACGATCGAACCCCATCGCGCGCACCGCGGTGCCCTGCGCGTGGCCGGCATCGGTGCACGCCATACCGCCGCGACCGTCGCATCGATTCCTTCGCAATGGCAGCGCCTGGACGAGGCGCATGGGCTGGGCGCGCAGATCGCCTACGGCGTGTGCGGCAACAATGACGCTGACGGCGGCTTTGACTACATCGCCGGCGTGGAGATCCCTGCCTCCGCGCCCGTGCCCGCCGGCTGGCAGGCGATCTCGATCGCGCCCCGCGAGTATCTGGTGGCCTGGCATGCCGGGCACATTTCCGCGATCCGCTCCACCTGGTTCTGGCTGTTGAATGACTATCTGCCGGCGTCCGGCCTGACCCTGGCCGACGCACCGGACCTGGAGCGCTACGACGCGCGCTTCGATGACCGCAGCGGCCACGGCGGGGTGGAGATCTGGCTGCCGCTGGCCGACACGTTGCACCTCAAGGAGATTGACCCATGCGAATGACCGCCCGTTGTTGTGCCGCGCTGCTGGCGCTGTGCCTGCCCCTGTTTGCCGCTGGGGCCGTGCCGCCCGTTGGCGAGCGGCACGGCGTTGCTCATACGCCCAGTGCGGCCGTGCGCGATGCCGACCACCGCGACAACGTGCGCTACACCGTGTGGTATCCGGCCCAGCCCGATGCGCAGGAAACCGCGCTGACGATCGGCCCGCCGGGGGCGCCCTTGTTCGAGGTCGGTACGGCGGCCGCCGATGCCGCCATCGCCAAAGGACGCTGGCCGGTCCTGCTGCTCTCGCACGGCAACGGTGGCAGTGCCCGGATGATGGGCTGGTTCGGCACCGCGATGGCGCGGGCCGGATACGTGGTGATCGCCGTGGATCATCCCGGCAACAACGGGGTGGACCCGATGACCGAGGCCGGCAGCATCCTGATGTGGAACCGCGTGGATGACTTGGCTGCCGCGCTGGCCGCGGTGCAGGCCGACCCGGCGCTGGCCGCGGAGATCGATGCCACCCGGTTGGGCATCGCGGGCTATTCGGCCGGCGGGTTCACTGCCCTGGTCGCCGCGGGCGCACGCCCGGACGTGAAGCGGCTGCTGGCATTCTGCCGCGCATATCCCGCCGATGGGGTATGCGCCCCGCAGGCGGAGAACCCGGCGCTGACGCTTGCCCGCCGGATGGCGGCTGCAGCCACACCGGAACTGGCCCCATGGGTGGCCAAGGCCGGTGAGGATCGCGCCATCCCAGGCGTGGACGCCGTGTTCCTGATTGCGCCGGCCATGGTGCAGGCCTTCGCCCCGGAGGAACTGGAGAAGGTCAGGCCGCCGGTCTCGATCATCGTCGGTGCAGCCGACACCGTGGCCTCGCCGGCCACCAACAGCGACGTGGCTGCCTCGGCACTTCCGAAGGCGACGCTGACCACCTTGCCGGCGGTGGGACACTACGACTTCCTGTCCAGCTGCACCGCTTTGGGCCAGACGCGCGTCGGCGCACTCTGCCAGGTGGCGGCTGACAAGCAGGCCACACACGGGGCCGCGATCACGGAAGCGACGGCATTGTTCGATGCTGCGCTGTCGGCCACGCGCTGACGCAGGTAGCTCCGCCCGGGCAACGTTCACGCCTTCCGAGCGCGGCACATCGAGGCCGCCGTCAGGGCCAGCAGCAAGGCGGCGTCGGCAGGCGATCCGCAATATCCTGTGCGCATGTCGACCTCCCGCCTCTCTACGTTCTTTCCCGCCCTGGCCGTGCTGGGCTCGGTCACCTCGCTGGCCGTCGGCACCTCGTATGCCAAACAGCTGTTCCCGCTGATCGGTGCGCAGGGCACCAGCGCACTGCGCGTGGGCTTCTCGGCGCTGGTGCTGCTGATGGTGTTCCGGCCGTGGCGCTGGACCACCTCGCGCGCGGATGCGGGGGCGATCTTCCGCTATGGCATCACGTTGGGGGTGATGAACCTGCTGTTCTACATGGCGCTGCGCACGATCCCGTTCGGCATCGCGGTGGCGATCGAATTCTGCGGGCCGTTGGCGGTGGCGATGTGGTCCTCGCGGCGGCCGGTCGATTTCGTCTGGGTCGGCTGCGCGCTGGTCGGGCTGTTGCTGCTGCTGCCGCTGGGCCATGGCGAGCCACTGGATCCGGCCGGGGTGATGTTCGCCCTGGGCGCGGCGGTGTGCTGGGCGATGTACATCATCTTCGGCAAGCGTGCCGGCCATCTGCCGGCCGGGCACACGGTCTCGCTGGGGCTGTGCGCGGCGGCGCTGGTGGTGGTGCCGGTCGGCGTGGCGCACGCGGGCATGGCACTGCTGGATCCGAAGATCCTGCTGTTCGGGCTGGGCGTGGCGATCGTCTCCAGCGCGATACCGATGTCGCTGGAGATGATGGCGCTCAAGCGATTGCCGAAGGAGACCTTCGGCATCCTGATCAGCATGGAGCCGGCGGTCGCCGCGCTGCTGGCGATGGGGTTGCTCGCCGAGCACCTGACCACGCTGCAGTGGGCGGCGATCGGCTGCACGGTGGTGGCCTCGGTGGGCAGTACGTTGACCGCGAAACGGGCGGTGGTGCCGTTGCCCGGTGTGCCGGCGTAATCGCGCGCGATGGTATCGGTAGTGGCGGGGGGGGGGGGGGGGGGTGCGCGACGCCACAATGCTGTAGGGGGGGCGCGGGGCGAGGGCGGCCCCAACC
>NZ_JBDJLA010000013.1:0-145965 GCF_039673135.1 Stenotrophomonas sp. TWI1151 | reverse complement strand
GTCCCCGGGGGGGGGTGGGGGGGCCCGCCCCGGGCCGGCCCCCACCCCCCACTGGGGGGTCACGGGGGGGGCCGTGCACCCGGGGCAGGGGTGGGGCCGGCCGGTGGCCGGCTCCTGCCGACGGACGGCACTTCGAGAGCCGGCCAGCGGCCGGCACTACTCCCAGCGGCGGGGGCCGTCGCCCTGATCGCCGAGCGTGTCGCCGGGGTTGGTCAGGCGGCAGCGTTTCAACGAGAGGCAGCCGCAGCCGATGCAGTCGGTGAGCTGGTCGCGCAGCAGCAGCAACTGCTCGATGCGCTGGTCCAGCTCGCTGCGCCACAACGCCGACATCTTCGCCCACTCGGCCTTGGTCGGCGTCTTGTTCTCCGGCAGCGCCGCAAATGCGGTCGCGACCGCCTCCAGCGGCATCCCGACCCGTTGGGCCACACGGATCACCGCCAACCGGCGCAGCACATCGCGGGCGAAGCGGCGCTGGTTGCCGGCGGTGCGCAGGCTGCGGATCAGCCCCTTGCGCTCATAGAAATGCAACGCCGAGACGGCCACCCCGCTCCGTTTGGCGACCTCGCCTACACTCAGTTCCTGCGCGATCACTGCTTGACCTCAACCATGGTTCAGGTGGCATCCTGCGCGCCGCTGGGGGTGCACTGCAAGCCCGGCGCTCCTCCCGATGTCTGGAACCCGCATGTCCGCTGAAGTTTCCTCTCCGCCCGCCACCGTCCCGGTGGAGGACACGCCGATCCCCTCGATCCTGTCGCCGGCCTACCGGGCGACCACGATCGGCATGGTCGCGCTGGTCTCGCTGCATGGCTTCGAGGCGTTGGCCGTGGCCGCCGCGATGCCCACCGTGGCCCATGACCTGGATGGGCTGCGCCTGTACGCGCTGGCGTTCGGCGGCACCCTGGCCACCAGCGTGATCGGGATGACGCTGTCCGGGCGCTGGAGCGACCAGCAGGGCCCGGCACGCCCGCTGTGGCTGGGCCTGGCGTGCTTCATCGCCGGCCTGCTGGTCGCCGGCTTCGCCCAGCACATGCCGGTGCTGGTGCTTGGGCGCCTGATGCAGGGGCTGGGGGCCGGCGCGATTTCCGTGGCGCTGTATGTGCTGGTCGGGCGCTCGTTCCCCGAGCCGATGCGGCCACGCGTGTTCGCCGCCTTCTCCGCCGGCTGGGTGGTGCCTTCGCTGATCGGCCCCAGCATCAGCGGCCTGATCGTGCAGCACCTGGGCTGGCGCTGGGTGTTTCTGATCGTGCCGCTGCTGGCGATTCCGGCGGCGTTGCTGCTGCGCCCCGCCCTGGGCCAGATCGGCGTGGTGGCCGCGGGCAGCACCGGCCGCAACGTCGTGCCCTGGGCCGTGGGTGCCTCCCTCGGCGCGCTCATGCTGTATATCGGCGGCCAGCAGCAGGGATGGCTCGCGCCAGCGCTGCTGGCACCGGCCCTGGCCGTGCTGGCACTGTGCAGTTGGAAGCTCCTGCCTACCGGCACGTTGACCCTGCGCCGCGGCCTGCCCAGCGTGATCGCGCTGCGTGGGATCGCGGCGTCCGCGTTTTTCGGTTGCGAAGCCTTCCTGCCCTTGCTGCTGCAGCGCGAGCGCGGCTTGACCCCGCTGTTGGCGGGCGTGGCACTGAGCCTGGGCGCGTTGGGTTGGTTTGCCGGCTCGTGGCTGCAGGGCCACCAGCAGCGCGGCTGGTCACGCCGGCAGTTGCTGCAGTCCGGCGCGCTGTTGATGTGCGTGGGCATCCTGGCCACGTCGCTGGCGATCCAGCCGGGCATGCCGCTGTGGTCGGCGATGGTGGGCTGGGTGCTGACCGGGCTGGGCATGGGACTGATCTATCCCAGCCTGTCGGTGCTCACGTTGTCGCTGTCAGCGCCGGCCCATCAGGGCGCCAACACCTCCGCCCTGCAGCTCAGCGAAGCCCTGGGCGTGGCGACCACGCTGGCCGTGTCCGGCTCGTTGTTCGCGCTGTTCCTGGAGGGCCGGGAAGCCCTGGGCTACCTGCTGACCTTCGCGATCATGCTGGTGCTGGCGATGCTCAGCGTGGCGGTGGCGCGGCGGATCTGAGCGCGGTGGCGTGGCGCGCGCATCCTCACGGATGCGTGTCGCCGACCTCTTTCAGGTCCTCTCGCAGGATGCGGCGGATCTCCAGCACGGCCTGCGGGGTCTCCTGCACGCTGTGCCCGGAGATGATCACCTTCTCCGATACCGCCCCCTCCAGATGCGCGCTCCAGTACGGCACCAGGCCATCGTCGGACTGCAGCAACGGCACCTCCGGTTTGCGCTGGGCGATGATCGAGTGGTACTTCAGCCCCGGTGTGATCGGCAGCGCGCCAGCGGCCTTCACGAACGGATCGCTGGCCTTGAGGTTGTCGATGCTGTTGGGAATCTGCAGCTTGGTGGTGCTGTTGGCCGATTCGGATTCCTGCAGGGTCAGGAACACATCCTCGAACTTGCCCAGGATGGTGATCGGCAACCGCACCAGCCGGCCGATCAGGCGCCCCAGCCGGTTGCCCGCGATGTCCGTGCCTTTGTGCGGCGCGGCGATGAAAATCACCCGCTCCACGTTCGGCTCGGCGGTGAAGTGCAGCAGCGGGCCGAGCTTGGCCTCGACGCGCTTCAGGCGCTCGCCCTTCAGATCGTAGTTGGCCAGCAGATCGTTCCACAGCACATCGCCGGAGGAGGTCACCAGCAGGCGTGCAAGCACGCCGCCCATGCTGTGGCCGATGAACACCATGTCCTTGGCGGCCGGCGTGCTGCCGGTCGGGTCGAAGTGCTTGAGCGTGTTGTTGAAGGCCTGGTTGATCTCGTAGCGGTTCAGCGCGATCGGGGCGTTGGTCGGGTAGTACACCTGCCAGACCTGGAAATGCCGGCGCAGCTCGGGATCGCCCATGATCTCGTTGGCCACGTTGACCCAGGCTTCCGGGCTGCTGCCCAGGCCATGCAGCATGAAGATGATGCGGCGATTCGGGTCCCACGGCTGCATCAGGTACATGTGCGGCGCGCCGATGCCTTCGCTCAGGCCGAACAGCGTGCGCAGCGACTGCGTGGCAAAGCCGGACTGGGCCAGCCACAAGCCGTAGGCTGCGGTGAAGTTGCCCGCCAGCGGAACCTTCTCACCGTGCAGGTCCACGCTCTCGGTGGACTCGGGCGAGTACACATCAAACAGCACCTGGGTGGTATCGAGCACCTGCTGCAGATTGTCACCCTTGAAGCGCAGCAGGGCGGTGGCGTTGATCGCCGACATCTCGCTGTACTGCGGAATCTCCGCCTTCCCGCCGTCGGCCGGTGCGACCAGCTTGGGTGGGTCCATGATCACCACCAGCTCGGCGCCGAAGCCATCGCGGCGATAGGTGCTGCGCAGCCCGGCAAAACTCACCGCCGAGGCGGACACCATCCGGGTCGGGATGCTCTGCATGCGCAGCTCATCGAAATCAGAGGTCAGCGTCCAGCGCTCCCCGGCCACGGCAGCGTTGTAATCCTCGCCTTCCAGCGCGCTCTCGCGGCTGCGCTTGAACACCACTGATGCGGTCTGCTCGGCGGCGTAGTTGTAGTAATCGCGTACCTGCGTCTGGCGATCCTCGAAGGCGCGGTCCGAAGGCGTGCGTCCGCTGAAGAACAGGTACGCATACGCATACCGCGCCGCTTCCAGCCACGCATCCAGGGCGGCGTCGGACATCGGCGTCTTTTCGCGGTCCTTGGGCTTGGGGGTCAGCGCCAACGCGGTCTTCACCCACAGCTCGGACTGCGCTGAAAGGCGCTGTTCCTCGGGCAGGACATCGGTCTCTTCCAGCGTCTTCTGGCAGCTGGCCACGTCCTTTTCGCACTGCGCCACGTCCATCCCGATCACGCTCAGCGTTTCCTGCGAGGCAGCGCTGAGCTTGCCCGAGGTCAGCACGTCGCCGCGCTTGTTGGCGAGGTATTCGGTCGGGGCCACCTGCTTCATGGTGACCATCGCACAGCCACTGGACAGCAGCAGCGAGAGCACCACGGCCAGCATCGGCAAGGCGCGGTGCGGCAACAGCTTCAATGCGGAACTCATGGAACGCTTCCCTGCCCTGTCCCCGGGACGTCCCGGCGGATCACCTGTGAAAAATCATCGTTTGCATTGCTCGCCCGCGCACGGTCGGTAATCCGCCCGCGTGCCTTCAGCGTCTCGAACGGTACCCCCGGCGTGAGCACCCCCAGATCGCGCGCGTATTCGGCGAAGTAGCCCGAGGCCAGCAGCCGGTAGTCCATCGGCAGGCCCGGCGCGATCTGCTTGGCCAGTTCGTACACGATGGTCGTGCAGTTGCTGGTCAGCGTGTTGTAGAACGCCGGCGCGGCATCGAGCTTGCGGGCCTCGCCGAGGTAGGACACGAACAGCGCCTTGAGCTGCTCCTGGGTCATGCCGTGCAGGCGGTACAGATAGACATCTTCGCCCCGCGCATTGGTGCGCGTGCGCACGATGTCGGTTTCCTCCGAAGCGACCAGGGTCATCTCGAACTTGCGGAAGAACCCGCCCAGCGCGGAGAACGACTCGCCGCGCTCCTTGCGGATCTCCAGCGAGAACACCAGGTAGCGACCGTCGTCGAAGCCGAAGGAAATCAGCGTATGCGCGATCGCCGGGCCCATCCAGTAGGACATGATCAGATCGGCCGAGCGCAGCTGGTCCAGGTTGTACTCGCGGCGTACCCAGCGCGCGTCGTAGTCGGTCTCGCTGCGCCAGGTGAAATCACGCACGTTGTCGAGCACCACACGCGGGCCATCCACCTCGACCACCTTCAGCCGCTGGGCGACATCATCGGCCCAGACGCGATCCTGACGTGGGGTGAGCAGCAGCCACCAGACGCCCGAGAGCACCAGCGCCACGCCGTACAGCACGCCCGGCCAGCGCCCGGCGCGCGCACGCGCCACCCCGATCGCACCGGTGACGGCAAATAGCGCCCACAGGCCGACCAGCACATACCGCACCCAGCCCGGACCCGGCAGCTGGTAGGCCAGCAAACCGGTGATCCACAGCGCCGCCAGCAGCATCAGCAACGCCAGCCCCCATCGTCCTGCCTTCTTCACGCATCGATCCGTCGTCTATCCGGGGCGCTAGTTAGCCATAACCCCTGTGTGCGCTGCATGTCGAGCCTGTTCAGCTTCGGGCCGGCGTTCACCCCGGACCCGGCACCACATGGCGTCGCCTGCCCACCCGATCGCATACTTGGCCACCAACGGCTACCCGGGAAGCGCCCCTCATGCAGGGATTGACCACCATCGGCGGCGTGCCGATCCAGCGCCACCATCTGCTGCGCTGCCACTGCGGCGCCGTCGTCCTGCGCCTGCACCTGCCCGACGGCGTGGTCGCGCCCCGGCGTTGCGACTGCTCCATGTGCCGCCGCCGCGGCGCGATCGTGGCCTCGGTGAAACTGGAGGATCTGGAGATCGTGCAGGGCCATGACGAACTGCGGCTGTATCAGTTCAACACGCACGTCGCCCGCCACCACTTCTGCGGCGTGTGCGGCATCTACACGCACCATCAGCGACGTTCTTCACCGGAGGAATATGGCTACAACGTCGGCTGCCTGGACGGTGTCAATCCGTTCGATATCGGCGAGGTGCCGGTGAATGACGGGGTCAACCACCCCGCCGATGCCAACCGCGCTTAGCGACGGCCCGGGCCGATCTTCTGCCACGGGGCCATGCCCTTGCGCCCATGCAGCAGCGGGCGCTTGAGCGGCAGCCGGCGCGGCATCGGGATGCCCACCCCGGGCGCGGCGGTATCGTCCTGGCGCAGTGACTCGGCACGCTGGCCGACCAGCAGGGCCGCCACTTCTTCCAACCCGTTTCGCATGGTCCGAGCGACCGTCTGCAGGGGATTCATGGCGTGTCTCCAAGCGGTGTGGGGACGATCTACGCTAATGGCGCACCGGCATTGAAACCGTGAACGGAATGGGTCAACAAGATGAAATCGGGGGTCCGGAGGGCATCTCCGTTCAGTGTTTTGCCACCGGATCGGGGCGGGCCTTGCCCAGGCGCCGCACCAGCACGAAGAACAGTGGCACCAGCAGGATCGCCAGCAGCGTGCCGGAGAGCATGCCGCCGATCACGCTGACACCGATCTCGCGCCGGCTCACCGCGCCAGCGCCGGTCGCCAGGGCCAGCGGGATCACGCCAGCCACGAAGGCCAGCGAGGTCATCACGATCGGCCGCAGGCGCAGGCGCGCGCCCTTCAGTGCCGCCTCCACCGCCGAGCTGCCCGCGCGGTACTCAGCCACGGCGAACTCCACGATCAGGATCGCGTTCTTGGCCGATAGACCGATCGTGGTCAGCAGCCCCACCTGGAAGTAAATGTCGTTGACGAAGCCCGCCGCGGTGGTGGCGATCACCGTGCCGATCACGCCCAGCGGGATCACCAGCATCACCGCCACGGGCACCGTCCAGCTCTCATAGAGCGCGGCCAGGCACAGGAAGATGAAGGCGATGGAGGCCGCGTACAGCCACAGCGTCTGGTTGCTGGACAGCTGCTCCTGGTAGGACAACCCACTCCACTGCAGCGCAAAGCCGGGCTGCTCGGCCACCAGCGTCTGCATGGTCTGCATCGCTTCGCCCGAGCTGCGCCCTTCGGCGGCACTGCCCTGGATCTGCATCGCCGGCAGACCATTGAAGCGCTGCTGCAGCTGCGGCCCGCGTGACCAGTGGCTGCTGGCGAAACTGGCGAACGAGGCCATCTGCCCGTTGCTGCCGCGCACATACCACTGGCCGATGTCGTCGGGCACGCTGCGGTAGGGCTGGTCGCCCTGCACGTACACGCGCTTGACCCGGCCGCGGTCGAGGAAGTCGTTGACGTAGGTGCCGCCCCACGCCGAGGACAGCGTTGAATTGATGTCGGCCTGGGCCAGGCCCAGCGCACTGGCCTGCGCCTGATCGATGTCCAGATGCAGCTCGGCCTTGTCGCCGAGGCCATTCAACCGCACCGAGGTGAGCCGGTCGTCATCGCTGGCAGCCTGCACCACCTTTGCCTGGGCGGCCTGCAGCGCCGGCCGGCCGGCGGCGCTGTTGTCCTGCAGCCACAATTCGAACCCGCTGGACTGTCCCAACCCGCGCACCGCCGGCGGCGCCAGCACGTTGACCTTCGCATCGGGCAGGTTGCGGAAATGCGCGTTGGCGCGGGCGATGATCGCCCCGGCGCTGTGCCTGGCATCGCGTTCGGACCACGGCTTGAGCGCCATGAACCCCTGCCCCGCGTTCTGCCCGGTGCCGGCGTTGTTGCGGCCGACCACCACGAACACCACGTCCAGGCTGTCCTTCTCGTGCTCCATGAAATAGCGACTGATCTGCTCGCCCAACGCCTCGGTGCGCGCCATCGGCGTGCCTTCCGGGGTGGAGAACTGGAACGTCACCTGGCCCTGATCCTCCACCGGCAGGAAGCCGGTCGGCATCCGTGCATACAACGCGACCACCCCCACCACCAGCAGCACGTAGAAGGCCATCCAGCGACGCGGGTGCGCCACGATGCCGCCCAGCTTGCCGCGGTAGCCGTTCTGGCTGCGCTCCACGCCGCGGTTGAACCAGGCGAAGAAGCGGCCCGGTGGCTTCTGCGCGCTCGATGGCTTGAGCAGGGTCGCGCACAACGCCGGGGTGAGCGTCAGCGCGACCAGTGCCGACAGCGCCATCGCCGAGGCGATCGTGATCGAGAACTGCCGGTAGATGATGCCGGTGGAGCCGCCGAACAAGGCCATCGGCAGGAACACCGCGCCGAGCACCACGGTGATGCCGACCAGCGCACCGGTGATCTCGCCCATCGATTTCTCGGTCGCCTCGCGCGGCGGCAGGTGCTCCTCATGGATGATGCGTTCGACGTTCTCCACCACCACGATCGCATCATCCACCAACAAGCCGATCGCCAACACCATCGCGAACAGGGTGAGCGTGTTGATGGTGAAGCCAGCTACCGCCAGCACGCCGAACGTGCCCAGCAACACCACCGGCACGGTGATGGCCGGGATCAAGGTGGCGCGCAGGTTCTGCAGGAACAGGAACATCACCACCACGACCAGCACGATCGCCTCGATCAGGGTGTGGATGACCCCCTCGATGGAGACCCGCACGAACGGCGTGCTGTCGCGTGGGTAGGCCACTTCCAGCCCGGGCGGGAAGCTCGGGCGCAACCGCTCGATCTCGGCGCGCACCGCATCGGCGGTCTCCAGCGCGTTGGCACCGGAGGCCAGCGTCACCGAGAAGCCTGCTGCGGGATAGCCGTTGAGGAAGCTGCTGGTCTGGTAGTTTTCCGCGCCAATTTCCACCCGCGCGACATCGCTCAGGTGCACGGCCGCGCCACTGGGCAGGGTGCGCAGGATGATCGCGCGGAACTGCTCGGCGGTCTGCAGCCGCGACTGCGCGGTGACGGTGGCGTTGAGCGCCTGCGCCGGCCCGGTTGGCAACGCGCCCAGCTCACCGGCGGTGACCTGGGTGTTCTGCGCCTGGATCGCGGTGCGCACATCCGAGGGCATCAGATCGAACGCGCGCAGCTTGTGCGGGTCCAGCCAGATGCGCATCGCATAGGGCGAACCGAACACGTTGATTTCGCCCACGCCGGGAATGCGGCTGATCGGGTCCTGCACATTGCTGACCAGGAAATCGGAGACGTCCACCCGTTCCATGCGCCGGTGGGTGTCATACAGCGACACCACCATCAGCGAATCACCCTGCGATTTGGCCACGGTGACGCCCTGCTGCTGTACTTCCTGCGGCAGCCGGTTGATCGCCTGGTTGACGCTGTTCTGCACCTGCACCTGGGCAATGTCCGGGTTGGCGCGCTGGTCGAAGGTGACCGTGATCCGCGCCTGGCCCGAAGACGAACTGGTGGAGGAGAAATACAGCAGGTGGTCGATGCCCTTGATCTGCTGCTCGATCACCTGGGTGACGCTGTCTTCCACCGTCTGTGCCGAGGCACCGGTGTAGTTGGCGGTGATGTTGACCTGCGGTGGCGCGATGTCCGGGTACTGCTCCACCGGCAACTGGGTCACCGCGATGGTGCCC
Source organism: Stenotrophomonas sp. TWI1151 (assembly GCF_039673135.1). Classification (NCBI taxonomy): domain Bacteria; kingdom Pseudomonadati; phylum Pseudomonadota; class Gammaproteobacteria; order Lysobacterales; family Lysobacteraceae; genus Stenotrophomonas; species Stenotrophomonas sp. TWI1151. Next base: position 136,967 of record NZ_JBDJLA010000013.1, on the reverse strand, counting down.
AGCGCCATGATGCAGATGGCCAGGACCCAGGCGAAGACCGGGCGGTGGATGAAGAAGCGCGGCAGCATCGGCGGCTCAGCCTTCGCCGGCCGGCGCGGCGGCGGGCGCCGCGGCCGGTGCGGCTTCGCGCGCGGGCTTGATCCGTACCGTGGCGCCTTCGCTCAGCCCCTGGCGGCCACTGAGCACGACCTGCTCACCGGCCCGCAGACCCTCGAGCACCAGCCACTGGTCACCCACCGCGCGCGCCGTCCCGAAGGTGCGTTGATGCACGCGTCCGTCCGCGCCCACCACCCACGCCAGCGCCTCGCCCTTCGGGCTGCGGTCCACGGCGGCCTGCGGCACCAGCAGCGCCTGCTGCTGCGTACCCTGGCCGACCTGGGCGCGCACGTACATGCCGGGCAGCAGCTGGCCCTGTGGATTCGGGAACTGTGCCCGCAGGGTGATGCTGCCGGTTTCCTGGTCCACATCGATGTCGGCGAATTCCAGCGTGCCGGTCAGGGCGTAATCGGTGCCGTCGGACAGTTTGAGCTGCACCGGCGCGGTCGTCGCTTCCACGCCGCCGTCGGCGATCGCGCGGCGCAGCGCGAGATACTCGTTGCTGGACTGGGTGATGTCCACGTTCATCGGGTCCACCTGCTGGATGCGCGCCAGCGGCTCGGCCTGGCCGTTGGTCACCAGCGCGCCCGGGGTGAACAGCGCGCGGCCGATCCGCCCGCTGATCGGCGCGGTCACCCGCGCAAAGCCCAGGTTGGTGCGTGCGGTATCGCGCACCGCCTGCGCCGCCTGCACCGCCGCCTCGGCCTGCTGGTGGGTGGCCACCGCATCATCCACGTCCTGCTGCGCCGCCAGTTGACCGACGCCGAGCTGCTGCATGCGCTTTGCACGCAACCCCGCCGCCACCGCACTGGCCTCGGCCGTGCGCAGGTTGGCCTGCGCTTCGTTCACCGAGGCCTGGTACAGCGCCGGTTCGATCTGGAACAGCGGCTGCCCGGCTTTCACCATCTCGCCCTGCTCGAACAACCGCGCCTGCAATACCCCGGACACCTGCGGGCGTACATCCGATTCCTGAGAGGCCACCGTGCGTCCGGGCAATTCCTGGGCCAGCGCCAGCGATTGCGTCTGCAGGGTCAGCACCGTCACCTCCGGCGCCGGTCCCTTTGCCTTGGGCGCTTCCTTGCTGCAGGCGGCCAGCCCCAACGCCACGGCCAGCCCCAGCAGCGGCAGGCGCCAAGGGCCGGACAACAGGCCGGGGGCCGGGGAGGACGGGAGCGGATCGGTCATGGGGGACGGTATTCCAGGCGTGAACGGGGCACATGGCCCCGGGCGGCAGGGCCACTGCTCGGGGCGAATATAGGAGAAGCGGGGCGAGGATCCGGCGAAAACCGCATGAAACATTTTTCATTTGCAGTCCCTCCGGGGGGTTGCGACGATGCACCGGTCCCAATCGTCAAAGTGGCCCATGCCGCGCGTACTCACCATCGAGGACGACCTCGTCACCGCCGAGGAGATCGCCACGGAACTGCGCAGCCACGGCTTCGAGGTGGACCGGGTGGGCAATGGCGAGGACGGCCTGGCCATGGCCTGCCGCGGCGACTACGCCGTGATCACCCTGGACCGCATGCTGCCGGGCATGGATGGCCTGGCCCTGGTCACGGCCCTGCGGCGCCAGGGCATCACCACCCCGGTGCTGATGATCAGCGCCCTTTCCGATGTAGATGAGCGGGTCCGGGGCCTGCGCGCCGGCGGCGACGACTACCTGACCAAACCCTTCGCCTCGGACGAAATGGCGGCCCGCGTGGAGGTGTTGATCCGTCGCCACGGGCAGCCAGCCGTGGCGGAGAACCAGTTGCGCGCCGGTGACCTGGAGCTGGACCTGATGACCCGCACCGCCCGCCGCGCCGGCGAGGAGATCACCCTGCTGCCGACCGAGTTCAAACTGCTGGAATTCCTCGTACGCAACGTCGGCCAGGTGGTCACCCGCACCATGTTGTTCCAGGAGGTATGGGGCTACCACTTCGATCCCGGCACCAACCTGATCGACGTCCACATCGGGCGCCTGCGCAAGCGCATCGACCAGCCCGGGCGTGCCCAGCCGATCCGCACCGTGCGTGGCACCGGCTATGTCCTGGACGACCATGTCTGATCACTGGCGTTCCTCCAGCAGCCGGCTGCTTGGGCTGTACTGCGTACTGTTCGTGGCCTGGTCCAGCGTACTGCTGGGGGTGATGTACTGGCGCGTCTCGGACTACCTCAACGACCTCGCCGAGTCCGGCCTGCAGCAGCGCGCGCACCTGTTCGAGAAGTTCGAGGGCCCGGCGCTGGACGATGCGCTGCGCGACAGCCTGCGCTATGACCTGCACGGGGCGTATGCCTACGGCATCTTCAGCCGCAGCGGGCAGCCACTGTCCGGCCCACTCCTGGCGATTCCCGATGGCCTGAGCATCGACGGGCACGCGCAGGCGGTGGAACGCTGGTCCCTGCGTAGTGGGCCGATCAAGGCGCCCGGGCGCGCGCTCGGCGTGGAAACGCAGGATGGCCGGCTGCTGGTGTTCGTTCGCCAGAGCGGCAAGCTCTCTGCGGTCAACAGCATCATTCTCGATGCGCTGCTGTGGGGCGTCTCGTTGACCGTCCTTCCCGGCCTGGCCGGCTGGCACATCCTGCGCCGGCGCCCGCTCAAACGGATCCAGCAGATCGAGGCCGCGACCAACCGCATCATCGCCGGCGATCTCGGCCAGCGTCTGCCCGTGTCCGGCCACCCGGATGAGATCGACCGTCTCTCGAGCATCGTCAATGCCATGCTCGAACGCATCGAGCAGCTGATGACCGAGGTCAAGGGCGTGTGCGACAGCATCGCGCATGATCTGCGGACCCCGCTCACCCGCCTGCGCGCGCATCTCTACCGCACCCGTGTCGGGCTGGAAGAAGATGACCCGCGTGCCGCGCAGCTGGACAAGGCGCTGACCGAAACCGACCGGCTGATGGCGCGCTTCGGGGCGCTGCTGCGCGTCTCCGAACTGGAAAGCCACCAGCGCCGCTCGGCCTTCGTCGAACTGGATGCGGGCGAGCTGCTGCAGGAACTGCACGCGTTCTACCTGCCACTGGCCGAGGAGAAGGACCAGCAGCTGCTGCTGGAGATCACCCCGCAGGTAGGCACGCTGTGGGGCGACCGCGAACTGCTGTTCGAGGCGCTGGCCAACCTACTCTCCAACGCGTTGCACTTCACCCCGGCGCAGGGCCGGATCGTGCTTCGCGCGGTGGATGACCACGGCGCACCGCGCATCGATGTGATCGACAACGGCCCCGGCATTCCGCCGCAGGATCGCAGCCTGATCTACCAGCGCTTCTTCCGCGGCGGTAGCGGCGGCGAGACGACCGAGGGCTTCGGGCTGGGGCTTTCGATCGTGGCCGCCATCGCCGGCCTCCATGGGTTCCGGGTCCGCGCCGGGGATGCGCCGGGCGGCGGCGCATGGCTGAGCATCCGCTGCGCGGCGGAGGGGCTTCGCTGACACCCGGCCGCCTGCACATCGCGGCGATGCGGTAGCCACTAGCATCGGCGGCGACGCTTGATTCGCTGCAAGGTGTACCCCTCGATGTCCTCATTGCCCGGCCCGCGCTTCCTCAACACCATCCTGCTTGGCGGCGACACGGCCGGGAAACTCGGTGCCGCCGCCGCGGCAGGGTTCGCACAGGTCGAGCTGTGGCGTGAGGATGTCGAGTCCTCATCCGTCGCCGAGGTGCGTGCAACCCTGACGCGCACCGGCCTGCAGCTCACCGACGTGCAGGTGCTGCTGGATTTTGATGGCGCTTCGGCGGCCACCCGCGAGGGCAAGCGTGCAGAGGCACTGTCCTTGCTTACGCTGGCGCACGACATGGGCGCAGGCACGGTGCTGGTGCCCGCCTGCACCGCGACCGACTACGTGCCCGACCGCGTCACCGACGACCTGCGCTGGCTGTGCGCGCGTGCCGCCGAACGTGGCCTGCGCATCGCCTACGAAGGCATGGCCTGGAGCCGCCTGCATTCCACCCTGCCCTCTGCGTGGCAGCAGATCGAGCAGGTCGGCGCGCCCAACCTGGACATCGTGGTCGATGCCTTCCACCTGTTCGCCGCCGGGCGCACCGCCGACGATCTGCACGACGTGCCGGTGGAGCGCATCGCGCTGGTGCAGCTATCGGATGTGCTGACCCAGCCGTTGCCCGGCCAGGTCACCACGCAGGCGCGGCATCACCGCTGCCTGCCGGGCGATGGCCTCTGGCCGCTGGAGACGCTGATCGATGCGCTGGCCGCGATGGGTTACGGCGGGCCGATCGGGCTGGAGGTGTTCAACGATGCGCTGAAGGCCCGCGATCCACATGCGGTGGCACGTGAGGCCATCGCCGCGCTGGAGGCCGTGCTGACGCGCTGACGCTCGACGGCTGCCACCCGCGGGCCGTGTCGGGAAATCCGGCAAGCGCAGGACGTCAGGACGTGAGCGGGTGTCAGCGTGGTTCGACTGCCGACTTGGCGATCTGCGGCCACTGCCTGGCGACCGCCTCGATGTTACCGGCCACTACGGCCCGCAGATCGCGCGGATAGCGCACGCCCTCGGCCTCGCTCAGCCGCGTGGCATGGAACTGGCCGTTGCTGGCGCGCAGAATCCAGCCACCCTCGATGCAGGCGCGCGAGGCCAGGAACACGACGCCCGGCGCCACGGCCTCCGGGTGCAGCTCATCCGGCTCGCCTTCCACGCCCCACATGCGGGTCTTGGCCACGGGTGAAACCGCGTTGACCACGATCCCATGCGCGGCGCCTTCGGCAGCCAGCACATTGACGATGCCGACCGCGGCCGACTTCGCCGCCGCGTAGGCCGCCAGCCCGTGCTGCACGTACTGCGGGTACAGCGCGCGGTCGGAGGTGGTCAGCACGATGCGGCCATGCCCCTGCGCCTGCATCGCCGGCCACGCGGCCTGGGCGAGCCACAACGGCGCCTTGGCCGCGACCGCCATCATGTGGTCGAAACGATCCTCGTCCACCGCATCGATCAGCTGGTACTCGACCCAGCCCGCGTTGTGCAGGATCACGTCCAGGCGGCCATGCCGCTGCAGGATATCGGCGACCCGTGCAGCGGCCGCGGAGCGGGACTGGATGTCCTGGTGGCTGGCCTCGACAGAGAGCCCCTCTGCACGCAGACGCGCAACAGCGTGATCGATCCGCTGCGGATCACGGCCGGTACCGTCCAGCGTAGCGCCCACGTCCTGCATCACCACATGCGCGCCGCGCTGGGCCAGCAACCGGCTGTAGGCGAAGCCGAGGCCGCCTGCGGCGCCGGTGACCAGGGCGACCTGCCCGGCGAAAGAAAGTGTGTCGTTGATCGTCATGCGGACAGCATCCGCCCTGGACAGCGCGGATGCCAATACCGATGACAGCTTGCTGCGATACGCAGGGCGTATCGCACACGAGATGCTTAGCGGTGCGTGGGCTCGACGATCACCGCCGTGCCGTAGCACAGCACTTCGGTCAGGCCGGTCATCACGTCGGTGGCGTCATAGCGCATCGCGATGATCGCGTTGGCGCCCAGCAGCCGCGCATGGTTGGACATGTCCCGGTAGGTCTCTTCGCGCGCCTGCTCGCACAGCTGCGTGTAGATGGTGATGTTGCCGCCGAAGATGGTCTGCAGCCCGCCGAGGAAGTTGCCCACGATGGAACGCGAACGCACGGTGATGCCACGCACCACGCCCAGGCTGCGCACCACGCGGAAGCCGGGCAGCTCCATCGCCGTGGTCACCATGGAATCATCGAGCCGGGTTGCCGGGCCTGCGCGGCCACCGCTGTTGTAAGGATCTGCCATTGCTGCCTTATCCAGGTTGAGAGTATCGATCCGGCCAGCACGCAGGGTGCGGCTGGCGCTGGCGGAAGGATAGCGCCAAGGCAAGCAAGGAAGCGACGTCCCGTGGCGCCCGGCGGCGCCCCTATACCCCGCCGAGCCTGACCACCTGGTACACCGCGATATTCCGCTCGGCCAGCGCACGCACCACCTCGGGAATCAGCTGCATCGGCAGGTCCACTTCATAGCCGTGCGGACGGGCGTGCAGGAGCGAGGCGTCGAAGTCGAAGGCAGGATTGTCGCTGGCGCGTTGAACGAGGAACGTGGTGATCGCATCGCGGGCGATGTCCTCCGATTCCCCGACTTCGACATACACCCGGTACAGCGTGTCGCCGTAATCATCGGGCGTGCCGTGCACGGAAGTCACCGTTGGATCGGTCATCGCGTCCTCCTGTGTTGGCGCAAGCGCCGGGCCAGCCGAAACCATACACCTCGGTCGGTCCACAGCGCCTGCACACAGTCGCACTTCCGGCAGCCCTCAGCGCCCCCGCGGATCGACCAGATCGCTCTTGCTCCGCGCAAACACCGGCGCCCCCACGTCCAGCTCCGCATCACCCACCGGCCGACCTGCCAGGAAGTCCGTGATGCCCGCGGCGATGGCGGGATTCCCGAGCCACAGTTCGTTGTCGTGGCTGGCCCCGCGCACCCGCAATGTGCGGCTGTCGCTGAAGCCCGGCCGCAGCGCCTCGGCGTTGGCCGGCGGCGTGCGCCCATCCAGCGTGCCACTGATGAACAGCACCGGCACGTTGCTGCGCAGTGGCCCGCGGAAAGCATCGCCAAGATCGACCAGCCCCAGGCCATCCCCCAGTGCCGGGAAGGGGAAGTTCAGCGCATCGCCGAACAGGCTCTCGCGTGCCTGCGCCTCGGCCAGTGCGCGGCGCTGCGGAGTCTGGCCCGAGGCCACATCCATCGCCAGCGACATCGCGCCGTAGCTGCCGTACTCACTGCGCAGCAGCAGGACCATCGCCGCCAGCAGATCGTAGTCGCCGTTCTCGGCATCGCGCAGGATCAGCGGCAGCCACTGCTGGGTCATGCGGCGCCCGAGACAGGCACTGATCGCCAGCTGCGCGTCGTACGCGCCGATCATCACGGGCTTGCCGCCATGCATGACACTGTGGCCCTGGCGCGGCTGCTCGCGCAGGGCCGCCAGCACGCGCGTGGCCGAGCCGGTCAGATCATCGAAGCCCGCTCCTTTGGCCAACACGCCCAGCTCCGCCAGCAGCGCATCGGCCGACAGCGGCAGCTTCAAGGTGTCATCAGGTCCTTCCGTCCCCATCAGCACCACGCGGTCCAGACCGGCGCCGTGCAGGCGCACCGTGGCCAGCGCCAGATGCGTGCCATAGCTCATGCCCCACAGGCTGATCTTCGGCACCTTCAACGCACGCCGCAGGTCCTCCAGATCGCCGGCACTTTCCGCGGTGGTGTAGGCCCCCAGGTCCACGCCCGTCTCCCGCCAGTACGCCACGCAGCGGGCGGCAACGTCACGCAGCGCGGCGAGCGCCGCATCGTGCTGCAGCGGCTTTGCATCGTCGAACGTGTGCTCATGCGGGCACGACGGCGGCGGCTCCGACTCACCCGCCCCGCGCTGATCGAGCAGCAGCACGTCGGTTTCGCGCCGGACCTGATCGAACACCGGCCAGCGCGGTCCGCGCCCGGTCCCGATCCCCGAGCCCCCCGGACCACCGGCAAGGTACACCACGGGCGACGCATTGCCATCGCCACCCGTTGCCGGCAGGCGCACCACCCGCAGGCGCATGCGCGGGCCGTTGGGGTCGGCATGCCGGCGCGGCACCTCCAGGTAGCCCGCCTCGGCCGCGATCGTGCCGTGCTTCTGTGTCTCGAACGCATAGGGGGCGAACACCAGCGGCGCCGCCGCATCACGTGCCAGCACAGGTGACGCACCGACCAGGGTCAGGCAGAGCGCTGCCCACCGCGTGACCGGCAGGCACAGGCCGGGAGCAGGAGAACGGAACAGGGACATCGGGACGTTGGACATGACGGACTCCGGGTGGGAGGTAAGGGAATCGAGCACCGAGTGACGGCGCATGCACCACGCCGTCAGCATCACCTTCCCCACGGCAGCCGAGGACGGCCCGTCCGCCGAACAGCTCCAGGCGGGGGTCCAGTGACTCCGTGCAACCGATACGATGGACGCATGCAGATCCCACGCACCCTGACCGCCCTCGTCGTCCTGCTCATCGCGGTCGCCGCGTGGCTGCTGTTGGTCGCGCCCCCACCGGGCGTGCACTACTACGAGCCACAGGAGATGGCACCCGCCACGTTGGATGCCGACGGCGCACTGCCCACCGCACCACCGACGGCACTGCAATGGCAAGCGGCCAACCAACGCGAACTGGTGAAGTGGCGCGGCCCTTACTGGCTGCGCTGGCGCTTGCCTGCGCAGCCAGCACACGGCGCGGCCGACCGTGCCCTGCGCATCTCGGTACGCGCCGCCAGCCAGCCCTTCTGGAACGGCCAGCCCTTGGCCGCCAATGGCACCGTCGGCCGCAACGCGGACGAAGAGCAGCCGGGACAGGTGGACATCATCCGTGTGCTGCCGCCCTCTTCCTCCAGTGGCACCGATACGGTGGTGCTGCTCGCCTCCAGCCATCATCAGTGGTTCAAACTGCGGGGCGCGGATGCCTTCGTTGCGGTCGGGCCGGCTGCCTCGATCTACAGCCTCAACCTTGGACCGTGGTTGATCGCCGCGCTTGCCACGGGGGCGCTGGGTGCGGCCTGCCTCTACTTCCTCGCTGCACAGCGCGGCCGTCCACGGGTACCGGGTGCGCGCCTGCTGCTCGCATTGGGGGTCGTCGGCCTTGCGTTGCCCGTCGTCGAAGCATGGCGGCCGCTGGTCGGCTATGCCTATCCGTGGCACGGCCCGCGACTGCTCATGCTGCTTCTGCTGCACCTCGCCGCGGCGATCCTGCTGCCGGCTTACCTGGCGCGTCGTTTCGGCGTCGCGGTGCCGAAGACAGCCCGCGTCGCCTATCTCGCCACACTGCTGGCGCTGGCCGCCTTCGTGCCCAGCTTCGACGGCCGCGGTGCCGCACTCCTGCTGCTCAGCCTGCTGACCTCCGCCTACGTGCTGCTGCGCGCCCGCGGCGAGCCCGACGAGCGCTGGCCAATCCTGACCCTGGTGGTGGCCGGTGCACTCGCCGTGCCGCTGGCCGGCGGCATCTTCCTCGACGGCCCCTACTTCCTGTTCCTGGCCGTGCTGATGGGCTTCCTGCTGATCCGCCACGCCGCCCAACTGCGTACGTTGGACCACCACAACGCGCAGCTGCGCGAAGAGCGTGCCCGCCTCTCGCTGCAGCTGTTGCAACGGGGCATCCAACCGCATTGGCTGATGAACACCCTCACCGGCCTGCAGGAACTGATCGAACAGGCACCGATGCGCGCAAGCCGCCTGGTCGAATCGCTGGCCGAGCAGTTCGACCGCCTGCGCGAGAGCAGCACCCGCCCCAGCGTGCCGCTGGACGAAGAGCTGGCGCTGTGCCGCAACCACCTGGACATCGTCGGCCTCGCGTTGGATCGCCACATCGGTCTCGAGGTCGACGGAGAGCACACGGGCCTATGGCTGCCGCCCGGCGTGCTGCATGCGCAGGTCGAGAATGCGCTGACTCATGCAGGAGCCGTCGCATGTGCCGAGCATCCCTTCCGCCTGCGTATCCAACGCGACGGCGACCGTTGGATGCTGGAGCTGCGCAGCGCACGCGGCACTGCCCCGCATCGCGGGCAAGGCACGGGCACCCGCTACATCGAGGCAAGCCTGGCCGCCACCTGCCCCGAGAACTGGCGCTTTGAACAAGGCCCCGATGGCAACGACTGGTACGGCCGCATGGAGCTGACATGCGCATCCTGATCGTCGAGGACGAACTGCTGGTCCGCCAGCGGCTGCTGCGGATGTGCACCGAACTGGCTGGCAGCCGCGCGCGATTCGATGCCGTGGCCGACCTTGACGCCGCCGGTGACCGGCTGCAGCGCAGCGTGTATGACGGCCTGCTGCTGGATTTGAATCTGGGTGGAGAGGATGGCTTCGACCTGCTGAAGCGCGTGGTGGCTGGCCGATACCACTGCGTGGTGGTCTCCGCGCATCGGGAGCGGGCGCTGCAGGCGTTTGAGCATGGGGTGCTGGATTTCGTGCCGAAGCCTTTCTCACGCGAACGGCTGGGGCAGGCGCTGGAGCGGCTGCTGGATGTTGGGCGGTATCGGTCCGGGGCGGCGCGTTACCTGGGCATCTGGCATGCGCAGGGGACGGCGATGGTGGAGCTCGCCAATGTGCTTTGGATTCGTGCTGATGGGGACTACAGCGAAGTACGTATGCGCGATGGGCGGAGTGAGCTGCATGACAAATCGCTGGCGACTCTTACTGCCGTGCTACCGCCGGACTTTGTGCGTTGCCATCGGTCGTATCTGGTCAATTTGACGCATGTGCGGACGTTGCATGCGGCTTCGGGGAGCCGTTACTGGTTGGTGCTGAATGATGGGGCTGAGGTGCCGGTGGGGCGGGCGTTTGTTGAGGACGTGCGCGGGGAACTTGGGTCGATATAAGCGCTTGAGAAGACCGCTGCAGGACCGATGTCGGATTTCGGCCAGGAGCGGACGCAGCCTTTACAACAACCAGTCCTTCTTCATCCGGCGTATGTGAAGGAATAACCTCTTCCGATGCGTTGAATGCGAACAAACCCCAGCTCACCCAAGTGCATGCCGGCCGCCATCAACTGATCTGCACTGACCATATCCAAAAGCGCTGAACGGGCCGCCGCAGCCCGCTGCGGATCCTGGTCGAATGCGATGGATACGTCGGGCCGGGCAATTTGGATGTGGGGAAAATGCACGATGTCACCCCAGATCAACGCACTGCGGTCCTCCGATTCCACCCGATATCCGGTGTGCCCTGGCGTATGGCCTGACAGCGGAACCATACTGATACCGGGCAGTACATCGCCCTCGGCCAACAAGCGCAAGTTGCGGCGATAGCCGGCGAACACCTGCCGTGCGAGCAGGAAGTTGCCCCGGGCACGATCATTGCTGCGGGCAAGGTTGCCGTCGTCCTCCCAGAAGGACAGCTCGCGTGGGTGTATGAGCAGCTCCGCATTGGGGAAGACGGGGTGACCTTGAGCATCGAGTAGACCGCCAACATGATCAGGATGCGCATGCGTGAGCAAGATCGTATCCACATCCGTGGGCTGCACACCGGCTCGCAATAGATTGCCCCTCAATTCCCCTCCCCAGCCCTTGATCCCCCCGGCACCGGCGTCGATGAGGATCGTGCGGCCCTTCCCCCGCACCAGGTAGGTGTTGATATGGATCGAGGACGGGTCGCTGACCCCGGCCTTCAGCTGTAGCTGCGCGGCCTCGGCCGGATCGATGTGGGAGAGCAGATCCAGACTGGTGGTCAGATGGCCATCGCTGATCGCTTGGATCAGGAAGTCACCGATCTGGAGGGTGGGCAGAGCCCGTTCAATGATGGATGCGTTCATGCCGCTCGTCAGTTTCGCGCGTGGAGGGAATCATTGCCGTAGCCAAAGCATCGGATGCGCGCCGTCAGCCCAGCATGGTCTTGGATGGCCAGATCGAGCTGCCGCATGAATTCGTCCATGAGCTCGGGCGTCCTCTCCGGACCCAGTCGGTAGGCCAGTTCCGCAGATGCCGGATGGCCCCGCCCCTGACGCGCAGCCAGGTAAAGGATGTGGACGTTGTCCAACGCAGCACCCAGCATGTCCGTACACAGCACCGCGCATCGCTCAGTGAGCGCGGCCAGACTGTCGTCCGCCGGCATCCGCTCCGCGGTGAAGGAGATCGAGAGCCTAGGCATGTGAGCGCTGCTCCGATCCTTGTTGGCCTTCAACCGCCACGCTCTTGAGTTGCGCGGTCATGGGCGTATACGCGTGCACACCGTCAGGAAGGGATTCCAAGACCGGGACTTGCCCGGCCGGAACGCGCGCAAGCCAGAGTGCTGCGGGCGCGCGATCGAGCGCAACCGCATGCAAGGCCTCGAATGCAGTCCCCATCTCAATGAGCGGCTCAGGGCCGACGCGACTCACCAGCAGGTAATCGCCCTGTTCGACGGCGGAGGCCCGATCCAAGCCACTGTATAGGTTGCGATGCCAGTCGGTGATGTGCTGCTGCCAGCGTGCGAAGTTGCCCCCTCCCTTCCGGGCGTACTCGTCCCCCTGCAGGACCTCCAGGCCGTCTATCGAGTGAAGGGCAAGGTAGGTCGGGCACCCCGCACCACATGCCCTGAAGCGCTGCGAGGTGTGGAACCCCCGCACGGAAATGAGCGCAGGCAGTTTGTGCAGGCTGTAGAAATCGTTCCATTCCTCCTCGCTGGCGGAGTCGGAATAGCTGCATTCGACGGTGTAGATCATGGGAACACTCCTGGGCCGGCTTGTGCGCGCCCCTTGTTGATGTCCCCTCATGCTAGGCCTGCATTAGCTCGCATCAAACCGATGTTTCGGTATGCTTCAGTGACAAAAGATCACGCTGAATCCCCATGCGCAGGAAGATTCCCAGTAGCACCGCCCTGACCGCCTTCGAGGCCGCCGCCCGCCACGGCAGCTTTGCGCGGGCAGCGGAAGAGCTTTCCCTCACCGAGGGGGCCATCAGCCGCCAGATCGGCAGGCTGGAATCCTTCCTGGGGGTCCCCCTATTTGAGCGGGTCGGCAATCGCGTCCGCCTCCTGCCCAATGGGCAGCGATACGCCGCCCAGGTCCGCGAGTCGCTGGACCGCTTGGACCGGGACAGCCAATACCTGATGGGCCAACCGAAGGACGCTGCAAGCCTGGACATTGCCGTAACGCCCACCTTCGCGTTGCGATGGCTCATCCCTCGCCTGCCCGCGTTTACCCGCGCGCACCCGAACATCACCGTGCACCTTTCCGAGCGCACTGACCCGTTCGCGCTGGCCGGCAGTGGATTCGACGCCGCCGTGCACTTCGAGCACCCAGCCTGGACAGGTATGCGCACTTACCCGCTACTGCAGGAAGTGCTGGTGCCGGTGTGCCATCCCGCGCTCATCAAGGGCGCAAAGGCTCGCGTCACGCTGGACCAACTGCCGCGGCTGCACAGACGACAGAGTCCCGATGCTTGGCAGCGTTATGCCGAGAACGTCGGTATCGCTCTCGCTAACGTAGCGGTGGGTGCACGCTACGACCTTCATGCGATGCTGATTGAAGCAGCGCTTGCAGGCCTCGGAGTCGCCTTGGTGCCACGTCTCTACGTGGAGACAGAGCTGGAGCAAGGTCGGCTGGTGGCGCCATGGCCGCAAGGCGAGGCGGTGTCCAAGACGTTCTGCCTGGTGCTGCCCGAACCGATGGGTTTGACGCCCAGACCTGTGAAGACGTTCTCACGGTGGCTACTAGAGGAGGCTGGCAAACCTTGGGCTGAAGATATCGCTTGCGACAAAAGTCCGCGACTCCACGAATGAAACGAACGGATCTCGTTGCATGTCCGCTACCGGCCAGGAGCAGACATTGCGAAACGTAAGCCGAAGGTGGGCCTAGTCGAGCTTTATCGAGGAAGCCAGATCACCCTTTGTTGACACTTCAGCAAAGGCAGTCTCGGTTCCAGCTGGTAGTGGCACTCGCATTTCCGCTTACATGGACGTTGCGCACAAGGGATGTCTCCGTGCAGGTCGAACTGCTGAAGAAACGCGTACGGAGCCTACGCGAGCAAGGGGCGAACGTTCGCTCTGGGTCGAATGCGGCCGCGGAGGTGAAGTAGCACGCTTGTACTCCCTCAAGACGGGAGATTCCCACGGCTACCACGCTCAGGCACCACCGAGTGCCCTGAGCGCTAGCAGACGCTCCATTGCTTGGTCTGAGCTCCGCGCGTCTTTCGCCACTGGATCCACGCGATCGCGGCGACGAAGAAGACGCTGCACAGGTAACTGCCTTCCGGCCCTTGCGCGCCACCGGTCAGGGTGTCGAGGCCTTGCGGGCGCAGCGCCACCAGCAGCGCCGGCAAGTGCGCATCCATGCCGGTGACGGGCAGTTCAAAGCCGGTTGCGAGCAACCAGTTCCACCCCGCGTGCCAGCCCATCACGCCCCAGATATTGCCGGTCCGCAGCGCCCAGGCGCAGGCGAACAGCGAGAACAGGAACGTGCTGAGCATGACCAGGGGCGGCTGGTGCGGACTGAAATGCAGGAAGCAGAAAACGAGCGACACCAGCAGCACTGCGACCGTGACATTGGTCTTGCGCGCCACCACCGACAGCATCCAGCCGCGGAAGATGACTTCCTCCACGCTCGCCTGGAACATGAAACTCAATAGCAGCAGACCGATGTGCAGCAGACTGACGGGCGACCGCCAGGCCTGCCCCAAGCCCGCCGCCTGCATGCCGCCAGCCATCCAGATCGCGACTACGACCAGCGCGATCGTGCCGAATCCAACGGCCAGTCCGCGCAGGAAGGTTTTCAGCGGCGCCGGACCGGTCAGCCCGATACTCGCCAGCGAGCGCCCTTCGACGAAGCGTACCCAGGCGAGCACGGCCGCCAGCGTCGGCGCAAAGCCGATCCACAGCAGCGCATGCAAGCCAGCGAGGCCGATCGGATCGCCGCCCGGCGTCGACCAATGCTGCGACTGCATCCATCCGTCCAGCGCGATCACCGGTACCGCGTTGAACAGGATCATCAGGATCGGCGTCAGCCAGGCCCAGGGCAGCCAGCCGCGGGCCGGATCGGGCGAATACAGGACAACGGGGGTCATGCGGGGCTCCAGGTCGACGTGATCGCCGCTGCAAGTTGCCATCCGCGCGGGGGCGTGGCTACCCGTTTGCGACCAAGCCACAGAAGCCGCCGATGAATCACCCGGATCGCCGACGAAATAGCGCTGAGTCGTCGCCCGTGGTGTCCGCTTTGAGTGGCGGTTCCGACAGCCACAAGGCCCTGATGTGGGACCGCTGGCGGCAGGGCGAGTCGTTGCACCAGATGGCGAGGCTGTTCGATCGGCATCACTCGTCCGTGCGAGGGGTTCTCGCCGAGACTGGCGGGATGCAGCAGTGGTCGCCCGAACAGATCGCTGGCTGGCTCAAGCGGACTTACCCGGACGATCCGAGCTGCCAGGTCTCACACGAGACGATCTATCGCACGCTCTTCATCCAGTCGCGCGGGACTTCCAGACACGGATCGAGCGATATCAACAAGCTGTTGCATTGACCAGTTGAAACCGCCGTCGAAAGCGGACATTACCAGCGGTCGGCGCCACCGTCCTCCCCGAACGTCCACTTTCGGCCAGAAGCGGACGTTCACAAGCCCAGCGCCGCGCCAAGCGATCAAGCGGCGTCTGCTTGCCAAGTGGATGTTCCAGATGGCGAAGGCTGAGGGCTCTAACAGCTGGCTGTTCAACCGCTGCCCAGGCTCGGCCTTCATCCCGCTGACGCATGCTCCGCCGCAAACGCTGCGTACGTACGCAGCGGCCGACCCAGCAACTGCATCAACCGCTCCACGTCACCCGCGCCCGGCAGCATGCCGTCGCTGATGAATCGCTCGGCCATCTGTCGCATGTCGTAGGCCATCCACGCCGGCATGAACTGGCGCAGGTTCTGCTCGAAGGCGGCCGTGTCATCGCCCCCGTAGGCGATCGGGCGGTTCAGCACATCGCTCCAGATGGCGGCCACCTGTTCTCCGGTGACTGCTTCCGGGCCGACCAGGTTGAGTCGGGTCAGCGCGCTGTTGTCCGGCGCCTGTTCGCGGTTGAGCAGTTCGATGGCGGCAATCTCGGCGATGTCGCGGGTGTCGATCATCGCCAGCCCCTTGCTGCCAATCGGCATGGGGTACACACCGTAGCCCTGCACCACGTCCTTGATGGTGAGGTCGTTATCGATGAAATAGGCCGGGCGCAGGATCGTGGCGCTGAAGCCCATCTGCTCGATCATGCGCTCCACGCCAAACTTGCCGGCGAAGTGCGGCACGTTGACATAGCGGTCGCTGTGGATCACCGACAGGTACACCACGCGCTTCACCCCCGCCTCGTGGGCGACGTTGAGGGTGATAAGTGCCTGGGTGAATTCGTCGGCGACCACGGCGTTGAGCAGGAACAGCGTGGAGACGCCCTCGAAAGCTTGGCGGAGGGCATCCACATCCAGCATGTCGCCCTGCACCAGTTCCACGGTGGCGGGCAGGTTGGCAGTGGCGGGGGTGCGGACCAGTGCGCGAACGCTTGCGCCGCGCTGGGTGAGGTGCTGGACGACCTGACGGCCGATGGTGCCAGTGGCGCCGGTAACAAGAATGGTCATGGGGTACTCCGGGTGGGTGGTGAGGCCTCATGGTTGTTGATCCGCATGCGGGCCGATAGCCCATATACTTGGACCACCTGTCTCGCTGGTGGAACACATGGACCTACCGGCCTTGGCCGACTTCATCCTGGTGGCGCGCCACGGCGGGTTTGGCCGTGCCGCGCGCGCAGCGGACCGCCCCAAGGCAACGCTCTCGCGGCGTGTGGCTGAGCTGGAGGCCAGCCTGGGGGTGCGGCTGTTCGAGCGTGGCTCGCACATGCTGAAGCTCACCGAGGAGGGTCGGGCGCTGTTCGAGCGCACCGAGACGCTGCTTACCGAACTGGACGAAGCGGCCACGTCCATTTCCTCAGGCGGCGACACGCCCCGTGGGCGGCTGCGCGTGAGCGCACCGATGCTGTTCTCGCAGATGGCGCTGGGCAAGATCGCAGCCGAATTCGTGAAGCGCTATCCACAGGTGCGGCTCGATGTCACTACCGAAGACCGCGCCGTGGACATGGTGGAAGAAGGCTATGACCTGGTGATAAGGGTCAATCCGGATCCAGATGAACGGCTGGTGGGGCGGGTGCTGATCCGGGACCGCCTCGTGGCGGTGGCGCACCCCGACCTGCCCCTGCCCGCGCTGGGCGAGACGGCGCCTGCGGTGTTCCGTCCGTCCAGCAATGCCACCGGCTGGGACCTGGTGACGCCGAGAGGCGAGATACGTATCGCGGTGGATCCGGTGCTGCGCCTGGGCGCACTGACCATGGTGCGCGATGCCGTTCGTGCAGGCACCGGCGCGGCGATGCTGCCCTTCTCGCTGGTTGCCGACGATCTCAGGGAGGGCGCATTGGTGTCGTGGGGACATGCGAAGGCCCCGCCGATCGAGATATGGGCGCTGTACCCTTCGCGACGACTGCTCAGCTCAAGGGTGGCGGCGTTGCTCGACCTGCTCAAGGAATCCTTCCCCGAGGGTCAGGCGGAGGAGCTGGCCGCCTTCGCAGGCGGGGGCCGCTGACGGCCAGAAACGGACACTGCCAGCGATTGGCGCCTTTCTGTTGTCCGAAAAGTCCGCGATCGGCCGGAAAAGCAGACCAGCCTGACTCTTCAGCACGGACTGCATCGTTGGAAGCAGTTGCTAACATTGCAAGCTACTCCTCAATGGAAGGACGTCGCCCGCATGCCTTTCCTCCCGGCGTTTCGCCGAGTCGCAGCGCTGACGCTCGTGGCGTTGCCGGTCTGTCCGTTTTCTACCTTATCAGCGGCGGGGCCTGCTTCCGAGACCAGCGCCTTCATCCACCCCATCAACAATGCCGAAGACGCCCGCTTGGTAGCACTGGGCAGCAACGGCCTGCTGCGCTATGCCTTGTACTCCGAACGCGGTAGCGATCACGCGCGCAACATCGTCCCGGACTTCTCCCGCGCCGGCTACCAGGGCGGCGGTGTCAGCCTGCCCACCCGCTCCAGCATTCCTGTTATTGAGGTCCTTGAGCCAAACGCGGAGGGTGACGACTATCCCCGCATCCAGGCCGCCATCGACGCGGTCGCCGTGCGTGTCCAGGACAGCCGGGGCCTACGCGGCGTAGTCCTGCTGCGGCGCGGCGGTTATAGGTTGAGCAAGACGCTGACCATCCGGGCCAGCGGCGTGGTGTTGCGCGGTGAAGGTCGAGGTGCCGACGGCACGGTGATCCGCTCCCAAGTCAGCGATCGGCAGGGCAGGATTCTTGAAGTGGGCAGCAGCGAATCCGCGGTTCCCCGCGCCGCTCTGGACCCACGCCGGACCGCCATCACCATGGACTACGTGCCGGTGGGGGCGATGCGGATCACAGTGAAGTCCGCAGCCGGCTATCGCGTGGGCGATACGGTGTCGATCGCGAGGGAACCCAATGCCCGCTGGGTCGGCCCCGAGGGCATCGATACCGCACGATACCGATGGACGCCCAGCGACTACGCTGTGTACAGCGAACGCGTCGTCACTGCCGTAGACCACGACACGATCAGCCTGGATGCCCCGATCATGGATGCCATCGCGACGCGCTTCGGTGGCGGCAGCGTCTATCGCACGGATCCCATCCGTATCTCGCAGGTCGGCATCGAAGACCTCCGCCTTGAGGGTAACCCCGAGACCGGGACGGTCAACGGCACCGCCGATTCCGGCCCCTTTACCGCACTCCGCTTGGGTGCAATCTACGACTCATGGGTTCGCGACGTGACCGTGCGTTATGTGTCGCATGGCTTCGTGACCCGCAACGGCGCCCAGTTCAATACCCTGCAGGACATTGCCTATCTCGACCCCAGGTATGGCGCCACCCAAGGCGCCCGCCGCTATGTGTTCCTTTACGAGGGCAACGCCGCCTTCAATCTGATCCAGCGCTGCTACAACCAGGGCGGCAGGCATACCTTCGTCATCGGCGCACGGGTACCCGGTCCCAATGTGTTTCTGGACTGCCTCGCCGTAGGTGACAGCAACGACAGTGGTCCACATCATCGCTGGTCCACCGGCACGCTGTATGACAACACCAAGGGATACATGCTGCGGGCACAGAACCGCCGGTACAGCGGAACGGGGCACGGGTGGGCGGGCGCGCAGCAGATGTTCTGGAACACCGAGCACGACATCTACGTCGTCCAGGCGCCGCCCTTCGCGATGAACTGGAGCGTGGGACAGGTGGGCGCCATTGCACCCGGGAAATTCCCGCCTGAGGAACCTGCAGGGATCGTGCAATCGGTGGGCCAGGTGGTGACACCTCGCAGCCTGTATCTGCAGCAGTTGCGTGATCGTCTGGGCGAACAGGCGGTGATCAACGTCACCACTGAAGCGCAACGTGACGGACGTATCTGGGACAGCCTGGCCGCTGGCGCGGTGGAATAGCACTCATAGCAGGGAGAGCTCGCTGAAGGGGATCTTCGCTATCGCCGAAAAGCGGACGCGAGCGGACCGAAGCAGCGCTACCGAGGGCAACGGCGGTTCAATGCGCCATCGACACGGCATAAGCGTTCGCCGCACTCCTGAACCCTCCGTTCTCGGTTTCCACCAGCACAAAGAACTCCTCGTCCAAATGATGGAAAGGACCTGCTTGGTCATCGCTGTTCGCCCCTATCTCGTCCATCGCGAGGTCGCGCTCGGTTCGCTCTCTCGGATACCGGGGACCAAAGGCAGCCATCGCTTTGACGATCAGCTCCGCGGTAAGCGGCATGTGGAGGGCACGAAAGGCTCGAGCACCTTCAGGGGCGAGTACCCCTGTGCTGTTCGAGAAGAACTGCTCAAAACCACCATTGTTGATCTCGGATTGGCACCAGTGCGCGGCGAACAAAATGCGTGATGCTTCCGGGGCGGCATTATATTGATGCAAAAACACCTCCGCACCGTCGTAAATGGACACGGTGTCCCAGACTGGTTCAACCAGCTGCCAGTAGCTCACGGACAATCTCCAGCGGGGCCAGAGACCGGCGCGTCTTGGCAATCCTCCGGATTCTAGTGGAGGCTATTAACGAGCGCGAGGTGCGGCAGCGTGGATCGCACATCGGTGTTCCGCTCGCGCAATTCGTTCCATCGCCTGCCTCCTTCGCCGGCAGATCTGCGCTTGATGGAGATCGGGACGCCTGGTCCAGAGAATTGACCACGTCGCGCTGCGCAGCCCTTGAACCACCCAAACCCAACCCAACAAAAAAGCCCCCGTTTCCGGAGGCTTTTTCGACTGAATCATGGTGGGCGGTACAAGGTTCGAACTTGTGACCCTTGCCGTGTGAAGGCAATGCTCTACCGCTGAGCTAACCGCCCGATGCTGCTGAGCCGCTCATTATAGGGCGGCAAATTTCGACGTCAACGGTTTCACCGAAATTTCTTCACATCGTGTGCGTGGGCTTGTCCGCGGTCAGGATGCCAGCCAGCAGCGTCTCGATCCGATGGCGGACGGTCTCCCCTTCTGCGCCGTCGGCCAGCTGTACGCCGATGCCTGCCGCGCGGTTGCCCTGCGCTCCGGCCGGGGTTACCCAGATCACCTTGCCGGCTACCGGCAGGCGCTCGCTGGAGTCCGGCAGGGTGAGCAGCAGGAACACCTCATCGCCGAGGAAGTAGCGTTTGGGCGTGGGCACGAAGATGCCGCCGTTCTTCACGAACGGCATGTAGGCGCTGTACAGCGCGGCCTTGTCCTTGACGGCAAGGGACAGGATGCCCTGTCGGGCGTTGGTGGCGCTCATGCTCTATTCCCCTTGGCGTGCCGTTCGTTGACCTTTCCCCAGGCCAGCAGCAGCTCCACCACCGCAAGATCGGCGCGCACCGTGGTGCGCAGCAGGTCGCGGGTGCGGTTGGCCGCATCGAACCAGGCGGCCAGCTTGTGCAATCGATCGGGATCGGTCAAGCCACCGCCGGTGGCCTGGGCCAGGGCGAGATCGGCGGCGTGGCGCAGGCGCACGGCGGCGTTGTCGTCGGCGGTCCAGCGCTGGGCCAGCTCAACCGCGCCGGCGCGGCCGGCGACGAGGGCTTCCAGGTCCGTGGCGACCTGGCGGCGCAGGGCCAGGCCATCCTCACGCAGCCACTGGTCGGCCAGGCCGGGGTGGCCGCGGGCGGCGTCCAGCGCTTCGCGGGCGCTGGCATCGCTGTGGCCCAGGGTCTGCAGCCAGGCGAGCGCTTCCTCGCGCGGAGGCAACTTGAACTCCAGGCGCTGGCAGCGGCTGCGGATGGTGGCCGGCAGGCGCGCGGGGTCGGCGCTGATCAGCCACAGGTAGCGGCCGGGCTGCGGCTCTTCCAGGGTCTTGAGCAGGGCGTTGCAGGCGGCGCGGTTGATGGCGTCGGCGGGATCGACGATCACCACCTGGGCCACGCCGTACTGCGGGGTCAGCGAGAGCTTCTGCGAGACCTCGCGGATCTGCTCGATCACGATCTCGGTGCGCAGCTTGTCGCCCGATTTGTTGGGGATGAACGAGATCCGCTGCAGGTCCGGGTGGGTGCCGGCGGCCAGCAGCTGGGCGCTGCGCTTGGCCGCGGCCGGCTCACCCTGCCCCAGCACGTGCTCGGCCAGCCGCAGCGCGACGCCGAGCTTGCCCAGGCCGGCCGGGCCGCAGAACAGCAGGCCATGGCCGAGGCGACCGGCGTCGAGCGCGGCCACGGTCTGGTCATAGGCGCGCTGCTGCCAGGGGGAAAAGGGTTCAGCCACGATCCGGCTCCTGTGCCAACCATGCCTCCACGGCCGCCACCACCGCGCCGGCGACGCCGGCCTGGTCCTGGCCGGCGTCGATCAGGCGGTAACGTGCGGGGTCTTCGCTGGCACGCTGGCGGAACACCGCGCGTACCCGCTGGAAGAAATCATCGTGCTCGCTTTCGATCCGGTCCGGCCACATGTCGCGGCCGTTGGCGCGCGCACGGCCGACGGCTACGTCCACATCCAGCAGCAGGGTCAGGCCGGGCAGCAGGCCGACGGCGCGGCGCTCCAGATCGGCGATCCACGCCGGGTCCAGGCCGCGGCCGCCGCCCTGGTAGGCGTAGCTGGAATCGGTGAAGCGGTCGCACAACACGTAGGCGCCGCGTTGCAGCGCCGGGGCGATCACCTGGCGCACGTGCTGGGCACGGGCGGCGAACACCAGCAACAGCTCGGCCTCGGCCGAGAGCGGCTCGGCGGCGATCTCCGCATCCGGCTTGAGCACCAGCGCGCGGATGCGCTCGGCCAGGGCGGTGCCGCCGGGTTCGCGGGTCAGCACCACCTCATGGCCACGGGCCTGAAGGGCCTCGCGGATCGCGTTGATGGCGGTGGTCTTGCCGGCGCCCTCGCCCCCTTCCAGGCTGACGAAATGCGGGTGCCGGTGCAACGCGGGACTCATTGGGGTGCGGCCTCGTTGGTACGTCTGCTGCGCAGTTGCTGCAGGTAGCGGGCAACGGCAGCGTTGTGGTCGGTGTAGTTGGCCGAGAAGATGTGCGCGCCACTGCCATCACCGACGGCCACGAAGTACAGCGCGTCACCCTTGGCTGGCTGCGCGGCGGCATGCAGCGCATCGCGCCCGGGCATGGCGATCGGGGTCGGGGTCAGGCCGGCGCGCGTGTATGTGTTGTACGGCGTATCGGTGGTGAGGTCGCGCTTGCGGATGTTGCCGTCGTAGCTGCTGCCGATGCCGTAGATCACGGTCGGGTCGGTCTGCAGGCGCATGCCGATCTTCAGGCGGCGCATGAACACCCCGGCGATCTGCGGACGCTCGCTGGGCAGTGCGGTTTCCTTCTCGATGATCGAGGCGAGGATCAGCAGCTCATACGGCGAGTTCAACGGCAGATCGTCCACGCGGCTGTCCCACGCGGCAGTGAGTTCTTTTTCCATCGCGGCATGCGCGCGCTTGAGCACGTCGATGTCGCTGTCGCCGCGCTGGTAGACGTAGGTCTCGGGCAGGAAGCGGCCTTCCGGGTGTTCGCCGGGGAAGCCGACCGCCTTCATCAGCGCGGCATCATCCAGGTCGTCGGTGGTGTGCACCAGCGGATCGGCGCGCTTGAGCGCAGCGCGCAGCTGGCGGATGTTCCAGCCTTCCACGATGGTGACGCGGTGCTGCAGGACACGGCCCTGGCGCATGCGGGTCAGCAGCTCGCGCGGGGTCAGCGCCGGATCGAGCGCGTATTCACCCACCTTGAGTTTGCCGGCGGCATCGAGCTGGCGTGCCAGCAGCTGCCACTGGGTGTCGCTGCCTTCGTCCACGCCGGCCTGGCGCAGCTTGCCGAGCACGGTGCTGAAGCCATCACCGGAGGCGATCACCACGCTCTCCGCGCTCGGGGTGACCGGTGCATCGGCAAAGGCGCCCTGGCGATGCCAGAACCATGCCCCTGCGGCCGCCACCAGCAGGGCCAGCACCAGCAACACGGCCAGTCCGGCCAGACATCCCCGTTTCGCACCCGCCATGCTCACCTCGAATCCATTTCTTCGCCGCGCAGCATACCGCGCGGGTGCTGCACACCGCCAAACGGCTCAGGCATCGCTGCCCAGCGCACGCAGCAGGCCACGGGCCTTGGCGCGGGTTTCGTCCAGTTCCCTGTCGGCAACCGAATCGACCACGATCCCGGCGCCGGTGCGGAAGCTGGCGGTGTCGGCGGCCACTTCGGCGGTCCGGATCAGGATGTTCAGGTCCAGGTCGCCATCGCGGTTCAGCCAGCCGAACGCGCCGGTGTAGGCGCCACGCGCGGTCTGCTCCAGCTCGGCGATGATCTGCATGCAGCGCACCTTGGGGCAGCCGGTGATGGTGCCGCCGGGGAAGGTCGCGGCGATCACCTGGCCCGGACTCACGTCCTCGCGCAGGCGGCCACGCACGTTGCTGACGATGTGGTGCACATGGGCGTAGCTCTCCACGGTCATCAGCTCATCCACGTCCACGCTGCCCGGTGCGCAGATGCGGCCGAGGTCGTTGCGCTCCAGATCGATCAGCATCACGTGCTCGGCGCGCTCCTTGGGGTGGCCGACCAGCTCCTGGATGCGCGCGGCATCGTCATCGCCGGCGAAGCGCGGGCGGGTGCCGGCGATCGGGCGGGTCTGGACGTCATCGCCATGCACCGAGACCAGGCGCTCGGGCGAGGAGCTGACCACCGCCCTGCCCTGCGCCATGAACAGCCCGGCGAACGGGGCGGGGTTGGCCACGCGCAGCTGCGCGTACAGCGCCTGCGGCGAGAGCGCCTCGGCGAACTGCGCATTCCAGCGCCGCGAGAGATTCACCTGGAACACGTCACCCGCACGCAGGTAATCGATCACCTTGCCGACGCCATCGGTGAAGCGCTGCGGCGCGTCCTCGCCGATCGCCACCGGTGGCTGCCACGTCGGCAGCGGGGCCAACGTGGCGGCCGCGGCGAGGTCGTCCTGCAGGGTCTGCAGCAGCGCGGCCTGGCCGGTCTCGCAGACGGCATGGAACTGGCCGAGCACGCGGTCGTGCAGCACCGCCGCCGGGCAGCGCAGCGCCAGCGCGGACGGCAGTCCATCGGCGCGCGCCGGCAAGGCCAGCACGTCTTCGATCTGGCCAGCCAGCTCGTAATCCAGCATCAGTGCCCAGCCACCGCGGAACGGCAGCGTGGTCGCTTCGCGCGGCAGCCGCAGCGCGGCCCAGTGCGCGTCCAGCACCTCTAGGAAGCGGCCCTCATGGGCGACGCCATCGGCATCGCGCACCACGCCGTCGGCCTGCAGTGAGAGCGCTTCACCGTTGCCCATCAGCAGCAGGTCCCAGCGCCCCTGTGCGGTGCCCGAGGCGGTGGATTCCATCAGCAGCGGGTAGCGCTGCGGGGCCAGGCGCTGCAGGGCCAGCAGGTCGGTGGTGGCGGGCAGCGGAAGCGTCTGGAACATGACAGGACACCGGAGGGGGCGCGCAGCGTGCGCGGGGGCCAGATACACCAAGGCCGCCATGATGGCGGCCCGGGTGGGGATACACGGAACGTGCGGTCAGACGCGCTTGAACACCAGCGTGCCGTTGGTGCCGCCGAAGCCGAAGCCGTTGGACATCACCACATCAACCTTGGCCTCGCGTGCGGTGTTGGGCACGTAATCCAGGTCGCAGCCTTCGCCCGCTTCATGCAGGTTGATGGTCGGCGGAATGATGTTGTCGCGCAGCGCCAGCACCGAGAAGATCGCTTCCACGCCGCCGGCCGCGCCGAGCAGGTGGCCGGTCATCGACTTGGTGGAGCTGACCATCATCTTGTAGGCGTGGTCGCCGAAGGCGGTCTTCATGGCCATGGTTTCACCCAGGTCGCCCAGCGGCGTGGAGGTGCCGTGCGCGTTGAGGTAACCGACCTGGTCCGGGGTCACGCCGGCGTCCTTCAACGCCATGGTCATGCAGCGTGCCGCGCCTTCGCCGTTCTCGCTCGGGGCGGTCATGTGGTACGCATCCGAGCTGGCGCCGAAACCGGCAAGCTCGGCATAGATGCGCGCGCCACGCGCCTTGGCGTGTTCGTACTCTTCCAGGATCAGGATGCCGGCACCGTCGCCGAGCACGAAGCCGTCGCGCTCCTTGTCCCACGGGCGCGAGGCTTCCGCCGGGGCATCGTTGCGGGTGCTCATCGCCTTCATCGCGCAGAAGCCGCCCAGGGCGGTCGGCGAGGAGCCGCGCTCGGCACCGCCGACCACCATCACGTCCGCATCGCCGTACTGGATCATGCGCATCGCGGTGCCGATCGAGTGGTTCGAGGTCGCGCAGGCGGACACCGCCGAGAACGACGGCCCCTTCAGGCCGGTGATGATGCTCAACTGGCCCGGAAGCATGTTGATGATGGTCTTGGGCACGTAGAAGGGCGAGATCTTCTTGCCTTCGTGGAAATCGATGGTCTGCTCTTCGATGCCCAGCAGGCCGCCGATGCCCGCCCCGACGATGGCGCCGATGCGCTCGGCGTTGCCGTCGGTGATCTCCAGGCCCGAATCGTTCAAGGCCATGAAGGCGGCACCGAGGCCGTAATGAATGAACGGGTCCATCTTCTTGGCATCCTTGCCAGTGACCCGGAATTTGCCGAACTGTTCGTTGTCGGCGGTGATGTCGAAGTCCCTGACCTCACCTGCGATCTTGGTGGTGAAACGGTCCAGGTAGGACTGCGAAACGTTGGTCAGCGGACCGATGCCGGAACGGCCTTCGGTGATGCCCTTCCAACTGCTGGCCATATCATTGCCCAATGGCGAGACCATGCCCATGCCGGTAACGACGACGCGACGCTTCATTGCAGATTCTCCTGACCCGGGTGTTGCGGGTATCACGCGGTAAAACGCTCAAAAGCACAGGGCCGCAAGCGCGGCCCCATGGGTTTGCCGCACGCGGTCGCAGCGATCGCCACGGCCGCGCGCGAGCCGCCTGACATCAAGCCTTGACGTGGGCGTTGATGTAGTCGATCGCAGCCTGCACGGTGCTGATCTTTTCGGCTTCTTCGTCCGGGATTTCGCACTCGAACTCTTCTTCCAGCGCCATCACCAGTTCAACGGTGTCCAGCGAGTCAGCGCCCAGGTCATCGACGAACGATGCGCTGTTGGTGACTTCCTCTTCCTTGACGCCAAGCTGTTCGACGACGATTTTCTTGACGCGTTCTTCGATGGTGCTCATTGGATATCGCTCCAGATGGAGTAGTGGTTCAAAAATGACGCCATCCGGTGAGGGATGACCGTGGGATAGTGTAGTGGAAACCAGCGACACCTTGCATTGCAGCAAAACATCAAACGGATCAACCACTTGCGGCGCAATCCTTGCGCCACATGCTTACGGCATGTACATGCCGCCGTTCACATGGAGGGTTTCGCCGGTGATGTAGCTGGCCGAAGGACCGGCCAGGAACGCCACCGCGTTGGCGATATCGGACGGCTCGCCGAGCCGCTCCAGGGCGATCGACTTGACCAGGCCGGTGCGCTGCTCTTCCGGCAGGGCCTTGGTCATGTCGGTATCGATGAAGCCCGGCGCGACCACATTGACGGTGATCCCGCGCGAGCCGATTTCCTTGGCCAGCGACTTGGAGAAGGCAATGATGCCGGCCTTGGCCGCGGCGTAGTTGGCCTGGCCGGCATTGCCGGTCACGCCGATCACCGAGGCGATGTTGATGATGCGGCCCTTGCGCGCCTTCATCATGCCGCGCATGACGGCCTTGGAGGTGCGGAAGACGCTGGTCAGGTTGGTGTCCAGGATCGCCTGCCAGTCTTCTTCCTTCATCCGCAGCAACAGGTTGTCGCGGGTGATGCCGGCGTTGTTGACCAGGATGCTGATGGCGCCGAACTCCTTGGCGATACCGTCCAGCACGGCCTCCAGCGCAGCGGCGTCGGTGACGTTCAGCGCGCGGCCGTGACCACCCACGGCGGCCAGGCGCTCACCGATGGCGGCGGCACCGGCGTCGGTGGTGGCGGTGCCGATGACGGTCGCGCCCTGCGCGGCCAGTGCGTCGGCGATCGCGGCACCGATACCCCGGCTGGCGCCGGTGACCAGTGCGATTTCACCCTGAAGGGGCTTGCTCATCTCATTTCCTCAAACGGGACCGGTCCGGCCGGGCTGGCGCGAAGCCATTCCAGCACGGACGCGATCGGAAGACATCAGGCGGCCCAGGTCTCGCGGGCCGTCTCGAAATCGGCGGGCGTGGACAGTGTGCGCGCGTCCAGCGATTTGTCGATGCGCTTGATCAATCCGCTCAGCACCTTGCCCGGGCCGCATTCGGCCACGCGGGTGACGCCACGGGCGGCCAGCGCCTGCACGCAGCCGGTCCACTGCACGGGCAGGTACAGCTGCTGCACCAGCGCCTGGCGGATGGCGTCCACGCCGTCATGCACACGGGCATCCACGTTCTGCACTACCGGCAGGGCCGGGGCGCGCCAATCCAGGCCGGCCATGGTTTCGGCCAGGCGGTTGGCGGCTTCGCGCATCAGCGGAGTGTGCGAGGGCACGCTGACAGCCAGCTTGACGGCCTTGCGGACGCCCTTCTCGGCCAGCAGCGCCAGCGCACGATCCACGGCGGCAGCGTCGCCACCGATGACGATCTGGCCGGGCGAGTTGTAATTGGCGGGCACGACGACCTGGCTGCCGGCGGCCTGCTCGCAGACCTCCACGACCAGCGCGTCTTCGGCGCCGAGCACGGCGGCCATGGCGCCCACGCCGGTCGGGGCGGCTTCCTGCATCAGCTGGCCACGCAGGCGCACCAGGTGGGCACCGTCCCGCAGGGTCAGCGCGCCGGCGGCCACCAGGGCGGTGTACTCGCCGAGGCTATGGCCGGCCAGGACGGCCGGCTGGACGCCGCCAACGGCGTTCCAGGCGCGCCACACGCCGATGCTGGCGGCCAGCAGGGCCGGCTGGGTGTATTCGGTGCGGTTGAGCATTTCCTCGGGACCGCCCTGCGACAGCGCCCACAGGTCGACACCGGCGCCGTCGGAGGCTTCGGTGAAGGCCTCGCGGATCTGCGGGTGCAGCTCGGCCAGTTCGGCCAGCATGCCCAGCGACTGCGAGCCCTGGCCCGGGAACACGAATGCGAGATTGGTATCGGTCACGCGATCATCCGCCTGCAAAAATCGAACGGCGAATGATAAAGGGGAACGTCGCCCTTCGTCTGTACTGCCGCGTATGTGGAGTCTTTCTTCAGGTGAACAGCTGGAGGATGTCGAGGTCGCCGTCACTGAAGAAATCGATGCAGATCACGGCCAGCATCAGCACGCCCAGGGTGGTGGCACCGTGCACGATGAGGATGGAATGGGCCAGCGCCCGGGCGGAGCGGCCCATCTTCATGCTGGCGCGGGCCAGCCCCTGGAGGCGGCCGGTGACATCGTGGGCATGGGCGAGGACCGGGGCTTCGGCGCCGTCCATGGCCTGGGCCATGAGGGTCTGCAGCTGTTGCGGACGGTCCTCGTAGTACTTGGCCACGCCGTAACCGAACATCAGCCAGTCGCGGGCCTGGGCCTGGGCGAGGTCCATGACCTCAAGGGGATCTTCCTCGAAATCGATGAAGCCGATCTCCTTGCCATCCCAGGTGAGGTTGCGCGGCAGCGGCTGGCCGAAGTACGCGCCCTTGCGGTGCGCCTGGGCAATGGCATTCATCGCGGCGGACACAAGGCGGTCACGGCCGGCATCGTCGGCTTCGCGCAGGCAGGTATTGAACGAGGAGCCGTTGTCGCCGAGCACGAGGGCGGCATGACCGCTGCCGATCACACTGGGGACGTTGACACCTTGCGCCTGCAGTTCGGCCAGGCGGCGGGCCTCGGTTTCGCGGGCGGCGTCGCCACCGCGGTGCGGCGGTGGGCGCAGGGCGTCGAGCTGGAAGCGACGGGCAATGAAATTGAGCAGCCCGAGTGCGACCACCCGGCTGCCTTCGCCGTACTGCTTCAGCCAGGCGCGTTGGCCCTCGATGACGATGGGCTCAACCATGACAGTTCTCCTGAAATGCATACGGCCCCGTAATGGGGCCGTAACGACAGCGTCACGTTATCGTAACTGACACTATCAATAGCGCAGCAGAGCAGAACCCCACGTGAAGCCGCCGCCGAAGGCTTCCAGCAGCAGCAGCTGGCCGCGCTGGACACGGCCGGAGCGGACGGCGTGGTCCAGCGCCATCGGCACGGAGGCCGAGGAGGTGTTGCCATGCTTGTCCACCGTCACCACCACCTGGTCCATGGACATCTCCAGGCGCTTGGCGGTGGCTTCGATGATGCGCAGGTTGGCCTGGTGCGGGATCAGCCAGTCCAGGTCGTCCTTGGTCAGCGCGTTGGCTTCCAGGGTTTCATCGACGACCGAGTCCAGCGCCTTGACGGCGTACTTGAACACGTCGTTGCCCTTCATCAGGATCGCGCCGCGGGCATTCTCGCCCTCGCCGAAGCCGGCCGAGACACCCACCGGGTTCCACAGCAGCTCTTTCTTGCTGCCATCCGAATGCAGGTGGGTGCTGAGGATGCCGGTCTCTTCGTCGGCCTTTAGCACGACGGCGCCCGCGCCATCGCCGAACAGCACGCAGGTGGTGCGCTCGGTCCAGTCGACGATACGGGTCAGCGTTTCCGCACCGATGACCAGCACATGGCGTGCATCACCGGAACGAATGAATTTGTCGGCCACGCTCAACGCGAACACGAAGCCCGAACAGGCCGCGTTGACGTCGAAGGCGGGGCAGCCGCTCGCACCGAGCTTGGCCTGGATCAGGCACGCGGTGGACGGGAAAATCAGGTCAGGCGTGGTGGTACCCACCACGATCATGTCGAGCTGCGAAGCGTCGATACCGGCCGCTTCAAGCGCACGTACCGCGGCGTGGTAGCCGAGGTCGCTGGTGGTTTCGCCTTCGGCCGCAATGTGCCGTTCGCGGATACCAGTGCGCGATTGAATCCACTCATCGCTGGTGTCGACCATTTTCTCCAGATCCTGGTTGGTCAACACTTTTTCGGGCAAATAACTACCGGTGCCCGCGATCCTCGAGTAGATCCGCTTGCTCATTGCATGTCCTGTAGCTCGATCGCCAAACGTGACGATCGGGAAGAATGGGGTAAAGGCCGCTGCCCGACCGGGCAGCGGCCTTCACAAATCAATCTTCTTCGACGGCCGAGTTCGACTTGGTCGTGATCACCTTCTTGCCACGGTAGAAACCGTCAGCGGTGATGTGGTGACGCAGATGCACTTCACCGGTGGTCGGATCGGTGGACAGCTGCTTGGCGCTCAGGGCGTCATGCGCACGGCGCATACCGCGGCGGGACGGGGTGACACGGGATTTCTGCACAGCCATGGGATTGCTCCAAACTCGGTTCGTTTTGCTTCGTCGTATCGTCGCGCAGGACGCCAGCGCCCAGCACAGTTTTCGCTTTCGCCGCAGCCGCCGACGACAATCCGGCTGCTATTGTTTTTTCAGTGCCGCCAACGCCGCGAACGGATTGGCCTTGCTGATTTCTTCTTCGGTCGGTGCCCAGTCCTTGTCCACGGCCTCACCATCGGGAGACAGCGGCACGACGGGCACGGCCAGGACGAGTTCGTCCTCGACCAGTTCCAGCGGTCGCAGCATGCCGTCTTCCGGCACCAGCCACGGTTCCCAGCCTTCCGGCAGCGAGGATTCTTCCTCTTCGCTGCGGATCAGGCCGAGCCGCTGCACCATCGAAACCGGCAACAGGAAACGCTGCAGGCTGCGCTGACAGATCAGCGGCAGCGCGGTGTCGATGGACAGTTCAACATAGGATACCTGCAGGATGTCGTCGTGCGCGAATTCCAGTGCATAGGTGCACGTTCCTTCGGTATCGGCGACAAGGCCCTGGAGGCGGGTCAATTCCGCTAGATTCACCTGGCCGTCGAAGCACCTGCGTGCTGCGACCATCCGCCAAGCATCCAGCATTTCGGGCACGTTTGCGGACATAAGCCGCTGAATGTTAAGGATCGTCCGGGCCGCTGTCAAATGCCTGCGCAGTCAGGTTGCCGATCCCCGCCCCGAAGGGCCAGACTGCCGCCCTTCCGTGCCCGGTATTGTCGCATGACCCCGCTGCTGCTTGCCTCTACTTCCCGCTACCGCCGTGAACTGCTGGAGCGGCTCGGCCTGCCCCTGGAGACCGCCCGCCCCGAGGTGGACGAGACCCCCGGCCCCGCCGAAGCCCCACGGGCCGTGGCGGTGCGGCTGGCGCGCGCGAAGGCCGAGGCCGTCGCCCGCCTGCACCCGGGCCGGTGGGTGATCGGCTCGGACCAGGTGGCGGAACTGAACGGCGCCCCGCTGGGCAAGCCCGGCTCGGTCGAGGGCGCGCATGCGCAGCTGGCCGCGATGTCCGGGCAGGTGGTCGCGTTCCACACGGCCGTGAGCCTGGTGCGCGATGGCGAGGCCCTGGCGAGCTGTGATCTGACCCGGGTCCACTTCCGGGTGCTGGAGACCGCCGAGATCGCCCGCTACGTGGCGGCCGAGCAGCCGCTGGACTGCGCGGGCAGCTTCAAGTGC
Organism: Stenotrophomonas sp. TWI1151; assembly: GCF_039673135.1. NCBI lineage: Bacteria > Pseudomonadati > Pseudomonadota > Gammaproteobacteria > Lysobacterales > Lysobacteraceae > Stenotrophomonas > Stenotrophomonas sp. TWI1151. The sequence continues at coordinate 105,547 of NZ_JBDJLA010000013.1, read as the reverse complement.
GAAGGCCTGGGCATCACCTTGTTCGAGGCGATCGAGAACCGCGACCCGACCGCGCTGATCGGGCTGCCGCTGATCGCGGTCAGCCAGCTGCTGCGCCAGGCCGGCTACACCCTGCCCTGAGCCTCAGCGCAGCTGCAGCGCCTCCAGGCAGCTGGCATCAAGTTCGCCGGTGGCCCAACCAACCCAGCGGCCCGCCAGCGGCATGGCCAGGCCCACGGGACGCCCACCGCATTGCAGGACCAGCCGTGGCGCCCTGCTCTGGGCGCTGAAATCGATGCGCCAGGCCGGGTGCCCCAGGAGGTTGCGCACGGCCACGAGGGAGACGTCGCTGACCGGGACGGCCACGCCGGTCGCCGTCGTTGGCGCGCCCTGCAGATAGCGAACTTCCGGCCAGGCGAACACCGATGCCCCGTGCGCGCGCAGGCTGGGCAGCGCGGCCAGCACTTCGCCGGGCACGCTTTCCCCATGCGTCTGATCCGGATCGACCACACCGGCCGCGGCCGCTGTAGCGGTCATGTTGGCCACCCGCTGCATGCTGGCACCGAGGTAGGCCATCCACGCCGTACTCGGCACGGCCACCAAGGCCAACAGCAGGGCTGCCCAGGCCACCGCCCCGGGACGGCGCAGGCCGACGCGCACGATCGTCCACAGCATCAGACCGGACCAGAACAACCACGACCAGGGCACATAGCGCGGTGCGGCCAGCTGCGTGGGGTAGTCGGCAAAGTAGGTCCAGCGGCTCAGTGCGACCAGCCCGCCCACGGCCAGGCCGAACCATGCCATTGCCAGCCCCACCGATTCCCCCGCCCCGGCGCGGTGGCCGCGCTGCCAGGTGCGCCAGGTCATGCCGAGCAACCCGGCCATCCCCGCAGCACCGATCAGCAGATGCGGCCAGCGCGAGGTCAGCACCGGTCCGAACTGCGCCTGATAGGCACTGGCCACGGCATGCACCACGCCGCGCACGGGCGCGAACGGCAACTGCTGTGCCGCTGCCGGATCCAGTGCCGGCCAAACCAGATAGATGAAGGGCGAGGCCAGCCAGCGCAGCAGCACGTCCAGCTGCGGCAACGGGGCCAGCGCCATCTGTGTCGGCATGCCGGTCCGCCCCATGCCCAGGTGCAGCCCGACCGCCACGAGCAGGCCGGCGATCCAGGGCACCCAGTGCGACAACGGCGCACGCCGCACCACCAGCACCGCCGCCAGCCCCACGAACACGGCCACGCCGCTGCCGAAGGAGAACGTCGCCGCCACGCCGCATACGGCGGCCGCGACCGCGCCGCGGCGATCGCCACGCAGCAGCAGGGCGACGCCCGCCATCAGCGCCACGGTGATCAGGTACGCGTGGACCGATTCGTTGGCATGGGTGAGCGCGCGCTGGCTGCCCAGCCAGAAGACCGACAGCGCTGCGACCAGGGTGGCGGCGGCGCGCACCGGCGGCGCCAAGGCATCGGCCCTGATGATCCGGGCGAGCAGCCCTACCGTGGCCAATGCCAACGCAACGCCGGTACCGATCTGCAGCCATTGATTGCCGTGCAGCCACTCCAACTCGGCGTAGCGCACCAGGTTCGGCAGGATTTCGCGGTGGCCATTGTCCGACACCAGCACGTTGCCCGGCCACGGCATCTCCAGCAGCTTCTGGGTGAAGCGCCACGGATCGGCGTACAACACGCGCGGTGAGAGCCACAGCATCGCGGCCACACCCACCGCGACGATGCCCACCACCGCGCACCACAACGCACGGATCAGCGCGGGTGACACCGGCGTGGCGTGCGGGTGGGAAGCAGACAGGGGGGCAGATTCCTGCGGCGCATTGCGCATGACGGTGTCATCCATGGAAGAACACGCACGCTCAGCGCGCGGGGACGGTGAAGGCCTGTTCCTGCCACTGCTCCACGCTGCCGTCCTTGCCGTGCAGCGTCATGCCGAGCCAATGACGGCCGGGCGCGAGGTGGTCGGTCTTCAGCGTGGCATCGAAGGCCACGTTCGGGTGCTGCGGATCGGTGGAGATCTTCCACGCGCCGGTGATGTCGTAGGGCCGACCGTAGACCGCATCGCCCACCGGCCGGCCATCGATCAGCAGCTCGACACGCTCGATGCCCACGCCATCCTTGAAGGCCCAGCCACGCACCTGGAGGGGGTTGCCCGCCGCGGCGCCGGGCTGTGGCGTATCCAGCCAGGCCATCGCCGGCGTAACGCACGGCCCCTCGACCCGCTCGGCCGGCAGCTTGAACAGCAGGAAGCGCTGGAAACCATGATCGTTGCTGACCACACGCGGCGGCGGCAGCGGGCCCACCTGTTCGCAGACCGCGTGGTAGCGCGCCAGCAGATCGCGATAGCGCTGGTCGCTGGGCGAGAGCACCAGCAGCATCGGCGCGTCGCGCTGGCCATCGTGCAGCAGCCCCCACAGCCCCAGCTGCGCAGTGCGGCCGTGCTTGTCGTTCAACGGGTGGGGCAGCACCTCGATAGAGGCGTCGCGCAACTGGAAGCCCAGTTCCGCCCCCACCTTGAAGTTGCCGGCCAGCACGCGCGTGCCGGGCGGCATGCGTTTCAGCTCGTCGCGCACGGCGCCTGCCAACGGTTCCCAGCCGGCGAAGTTGCGCGGGTAATACTTGTAGCCGGCCAACTGCTCACGCACGCTCGGGATGGAGACCGTCAGGTAATAGCCGAAGGCCAGCGCCAGCCCGGCACCGGCCAACCACCAGCCGGTACGGCGCAGCCAGCGCGGCCAGCCGTTGAGTACCACCGGCACCGCGATCAGCAGCGCCAGATAGCCCGGCAGCGGCCAGTGGAAACTGATGCGCTCCACATCGGTGAAGAAGCCCAGGCCGAAGATGGACAGCGTCGACACCGCGCCGATCAGGCCGAAGTAACGCCATTGCGCGCGTGCGCCACCACCGGAGCGGGTGCCCGCCAGGGCCACCTTCCACATCGCGATGCACAGGATCGGGGTGACCAGCATCGGCTGGATCACCAGGAACCACAGCCCGCTCCATTCGAACGCCCACGGGTGGCGCTCGACCACCTGGAATTTCAGGCCCGCATCATGGTTGTCGGCATTCCACGACAGCAGCGGCAGCCACGCCAGCACGCCCACCGCCAAGGCCACCCAGACGCGCGGATCGCGCAGCATGCGCCGGCCCTGCGGCAGCACCAGCAACGCGATGAAACCGACCACGATCACGCCGATGAAGCGGTAATGGCTGAGTGCACCGATGGCCAGGCCGGCGGCCAGCTTCACCGCCGCCGCGGCATCGACACTGCGCAGCAGGCGCGCGCCGGCATCCAGGCACAGCACCGCGGCCAACGCCATCGGCACATCCGGGACGGCCAGCATGCCCAGCGTGGCCGACAGCGGCATCAACAACGTGAGGCTGCCCGCCTGCCAACCGGCCACCGCACCGAACCAGCGCGTGGCGATGCGTGAGACCAGCCATGGCAGCCACGCACCGATCGCCAGGAACGGCAGGCGCAGTGCAAGCACATGATTGCCGCCCACTTCCACGCCCAGGCGTGCCAGCCAAGCGGTCAGGCCAGGCAGGTCCGAATAGGCCGCCGCCAGATGCTGACCTTCCTGCCAGTAAAAAGCTTCGTCCACGAACAAGGGCAGACGTGCGGCCACCACCAGCTTGACGGCGGTGACCAGCGTCCACAACAACAGGAATATGGTGCGTGCGCGTTGTTCGCCCTGCATTGCTCTATAGAATCAGTGGAATCATCGAATCGAGACGGACATGGATCATTCGCCCCCCGTGCCAGCCATGCTAACCGATGTACTGCGACAGTCCCTTCGCGCCGCCCAGGATCAGGTCAACGGGCTGGTGCTGGGCAAGGCGCAGGAGGTGCGGCTGGCGTTCGTGGCGCTGCTCTCCGGCGGCCATCTGCTGATCGAGGACCTGCCCGGGCTGGGCAAGACCACCCTCGCCCATGCCATGGCCTCCAGCCTCGGACTGGGCTTCCAGCGGGTGCAGTTCACCTCTGACCTGCTGCCGGCCGATGTGCTTGGCGTCTCGGTGTATGACGCCGGCAGCCGCCAGTTCCAGTTCCACCCGGGCCCGGTGTTCACGCATGTGTTGCTGGCCGACGAGATCAACCGTGCGCCGCCGCGTACCCAGAGTGCGCTGCTGGAAGCGATGGCCGAGCAGCAGGTCACCCTGGATGGCGTGACCCATCCACTCCCGAATCCGTTCTTCGTCATCGCCACCCAGAACCCGGTCGACCTCTCCGGCACGTTCCCGCTGCCGGACTCGCAGCTGGATCGTTTCCTGCTGCGGTTGGCCCTGGGCTACCCCAATCCGGAATCGGAACGCGAGCTGCTGCGCGGCACCGATCGCCGCCATCTGATCGCGCAGGCCACCGCGCGCCTTAGCGAGGTGGACGTGCGCACGCTGCGCGAGGCGGTTGGTCAGGTGCATGCCAGCGAGGCGTTGATCACCTATGTGCAGGCCCTGCTCGCCCGCAGCCGCCAGCACGCCGGGGTGCGCGTGGGCCTGTCGCCGCGTGCCGGGCTGGCATTGCTGCGCGCCGCCAAGGCGCATGCGCTGCTGCTCGGCCGCGCGCATGTGGTGCCCGAAGACGTGCAGACCCTGTTCGTGGCAGTGGCCGGGCATCGCCTGGTGCCCGAGGCCGAAGCCGGCAACGGGCCGGCACTGGCCCGCGCCATCCTCCAGACCGTGCAGGTCGACTGAGATGCGCCGCGGCTGGGGAGCCCGCTGGCAGCAACTGCAACATCTGGCGCGACCGCGCCGCCCCGAGCACCTGCCGTGCCGGTTCGACCGGCGCCGCATCTATGTGCTGCCGACGCGGTTCGGGCTGTTCGTCGCCGCGCTGCTGTCGGCGATGCTGCTCGGCGCGCTGAACTACAACAACAATCCTGCGCTGCTGCTGGCCTTGTTGCTGGCGACCGTCAGCATCGCCAGTGCGATCAGCGCGCACCTGCAGCTGTCCGGATTGCAGGTGGATGCGGTCTCCGCCGAGCCGGTCACCGCGGGCGCGCCGTTGCGGCTGCGCATCAGTCTGTCGCGCGCCGATACCCGCGCCCGGCGCGGCCTGCAGGTGGAGCACGAGGGCGTGGCCGCGTTCGGGCACCTGATCGACAGCGACCAGATCGAAGTGGATCTCGCGCTGCCCACGCACCGGCGCGGCTGGTTCGACCTGGCCCGCATCCGCATCGCCACCACGCAACCGCTCGGCCTGGTGCGCGCGTGGTCGTGGGTCTGGCCGGAAACCCCGTTGCTGGTCTATGCGGCACCGGAAACGCACGCACCCTCCCTGCCGGAAAGCGGCGGCGACCCACTGCATACCCGCGTGCATGCCAGTGGCGAGGAGCTGCATCAGCTGCGCCCGTATCGCGCTGGCGATCCGATGCGCAGCATCGCGTGGAAACACTCCGCGCGACGCGACACCCTGTTGGTGCGCGAGTACGAAAAGCCGGTCGGGCTGGAGATCGTGCTGGACTGGTGGCACCTGGCACCGCTGGGCACCGAAGCACGGATCGCACGCATGGCGCGCTGGATCGACCTGGCCGAACGCGAAGGCCGCCGCTACACGCTCAAGCTGCCGGGCCAACCGGTGCTCGGGCCTGGCAACGGCAGTGCCCATCACCACCTGTGCCAGCGCGCACTGGCGCTGTTGCCCCATGACTGACCGGCCCGTGTCCCTGCTCAGTTCCGGTGCGCGCTACTGGACGCTGGCCAGCGCGGCGCTGGGCCTGTTGCCGCTGCTGCTGCAGCTGCCCACCGTGCTGGCCGCCGTCATCGCCGGTGTCGCACTGCTGACCGCGCTGGCCTCGCGGCAGCGGCTGCTGCCAAGCGCCCTGCGCCTGTTGCTGGTGCTCGCCATGCTGGCCGCCATTTACTGGCAGATGGGTCCACGGCCTGGCCGCGACACCGGCTGCGCGCTGCTGGCAGCAATGCTCGCGCTGAAATCCAGCGAGCTGCGCAGCCTGCGCGATGCCCGCAGCCTGGTCGGCTTCGGGCTGTTCGGCCCGTTCGCGGCGTTCCTGCTCGACCAAGGCCCGTTGACGATGACGCTGGCCGTGCTGGCCGGCCTGGTCGCACTGCTCGCCCTGCAACGCCTGGCACACCTGGAGGGACAGGCACCGCCAGCGCCCCTCAAACGCCAGTTGCGCGGCATCGGCCGGTTGGTGCTGCTCGGCCTGCCGCTGGCCCTGGCCGGTTTCTGGCTGTTCCCGCGGTTGAGCGAACCGCTCTGGGGCATCCCGGATCGCGCGGTGGGCAAACCCGGCCTGTCCGACACGATGGAGCCCGGGGAGTGGCTGGACCTGATGGCCGATGACACCCCGGCGCTTCGCGTGCAGTTCTTCGGCGCGATCCCCGCGCCACAGCAACGTTACTGGCGCGGGCCGGTACTGACCCATTTCGATGGCAAGCGCTGGGAGCAGAACCGGCGGCAGATCGAGCGTGCGCCGGCCGCCGTGACCCACGCCAGCACGCAGTGGGACTACCAGATCGATTACGAGCCGACCGATCGCCGCCAGTTGGTCGCGCTGGATCTTCCGCTGCAGGCACCGCCCGGCAGCGACCTGGATGCCAACCACAGCCTGCGCAGCCACGCGGCGTTGAACGCACTGACCCGTTGGCGGCTGACCTCCGCACCGGCGGTGGCCTATACCGAAGCGCTGACGCCTGACGCGCGGCGCCTTGCGCTGCAGTTGCCCGACGGCTTGAATCCGCGCACGGCAGCGCTGGCCCGGCAGTGGCGACAGGACGCCGGCAGCAACGATGCCGCGATCGTGCAGCGCGCGCTGGACTGGGTGCGCGCGCGTTTCGTCTACACCCTGGACACGCCCGAGCCCGGTCGCGATGGCGCGGACGAATTCCTGTTCGATCAGCAGGCCGGCTTCTGCCAGCACTTCAGCTCCTCGTTCGTCGTATTGATGCGCAATGCAGGCATCCCGGCGCGGGTGGTGACCGGCTTCGCGGGCGGCATCCGCAACCCATATGGCGACTACTGGGTGCTGCGCCGGATGGACGCACATGCCTGGGCCGAAGTGTGGCTGCCGGGCCGCGGCTGGGTGCGGGTCGATCCGACCGCCGCCGTTGCGCCGGAGCGCGTTTACGACACGCTTGAGGACCGGCTGGGGGCCGGCGCTGCCGGCGCCACGCTGGACAGCCGATGGCTGCAGATCGGGCAGATGGGCGACTGGCTGCGCCGGGGCTGGAACGACCTGGTCCTGTCCTTCGATGCCAACCGTCAGCAGCAGCTTCTTAAACCGTTTGGTTTCGAGCGGCTGGATCCGAGCCAGCTGGTGGGAATTTTCATCGTCTTCGCACTGGCCGCGCTAGGCTGGATGGCATGGCTGCTGGCCCGGGGCGAACGCGAGCGCGACCCGCTGTTGCGGGCTTGGCATCGGCTGGGACGCCGGTACGCACGCTATGGGCTGTCCCGTGCCAGCGCCGAACCCGCTGACGAGTGGGCGCGTCGGGTGGACCGGCAGCGGCCCGATCCTGCGCTGCTGTCGCTCAGCGCGCGTTTCGTCCAGGCGCGCTACGCTGGCGCTGACGTCGACCTCACTTCATTATTGCGCGACCTGCGCAGGCATCGCCCGACCTCCGGAGCATCCCCATGAAGATTCAAATCCTGCTTCCCCTTGCTGCCTCTCTGGCACTGGCTGCCTGCGCCACCGCGCCCAAGCCGTTGCAGGGGCAGTTCAGTATGGTCAGCCCGCGCGACGCGGTTCCCACCCAGCAGGTGGGCACCCCGGTACGTTGGGGTGGTCGCATCATCGAAACCAATCCGGGCCAGGGCCAGACCTGCTTCCAGATGATTTCGCGCCCGCTCAACGGCAGTGGCCGCCCGAGCACCACCTCGGCCGACGCCAGTGACGGCCGCTTCATCGCCTGCCGTGCCGGCTTCTACGATCCGGCGGTGTTCGAGCCGGGCCGCGATGTGACCTTCATCGGCAAGATCGGCGGCTACGAGAACACCCGCATCGGCGAGTACGACTATCGCCTGCCGAAACTGGACGCCGACGTCATCTACCTGTGGCCGGAACAGCGCCAGGTGGATGTGGTGCCCGCCTACCCCTACGGCCCGTGGGGCCCGGGCTGGGGTCCGGGCTGGGGCTACCGTGGCTGGGGCTGGTGGTAACACGCTGACGCAGAAACGCCGCCCTCGGGCGGCGTTTTTGTTTGCGCGCGGCCGGCTCAGCCGTTTGCCGTGCCGAAGTGGCCCAGCGGGGCACCGGCCAGCAGGTGCAGGTGGATATGGAACACGGTCTGCCCGGCATGCTCGCGGCAGTTCATGACGATGCGGTAGCCGTCCTGCGCGAAACCTTCGCGGCGCGCGTAGTCCGCGGCGGCCATCGCCAGCTTGCCGATCAGGTGTGCCTGCTCCGGGCGCACGTCATCCAGGGTCGGGATCGCCTCGTGCTTGGGAATGAACAACACGTGCACCGGCGCCTGTGGGGCGATGTCCTTGAAGCCGAGCACGTCCTCGTCTTCGTAGACGATGGTGGCCGGAATTTCGCGGCGGATGATCTTGCCGAACAGGGTGTCGTGGCTCATGAGGGCACCTCGTGGAACAGGGCCCTGGAGAGTAGCGCGGATGCGCCCCCGGTTTCGATCATTGCCGCGCGGTGCGCCGCGTCATTCCTGCACTTCAGTACGCGTGCCGAACGCGTGCGACAGCGTGCCGCGATCCACGTATTCCAGTTCGCCCCCCAGCGGGAGACCCTGCGCGAGGCGGCTGGGCCGCACCTTGTAGCTGCGCGCCATCTGCGCCAGGTAATGCGCGGTCGCTTCGCCTTCCACGGTGGCACTGGTGGCGATGATCAACTCGTTGACCTCGCCTTGCTTCAGGCGCGCCTCCAGCTGATCCAGGCCCAGCTCGCGCGGACCGATGCCATCCAGCGGCGACAACCGCCCCTGCAGCACGAAGTACACTCCACGGAACCCGGTGGCCGTTTCGATCGCCAGGCGATCGGCCGGTGATTCCACCGCGCACAGCTGCTGGCGCTCGCGGCTGCCGTTGGCGCAGACCGCACAGATCTCGGTCTCGCTGAAATCCCGGCACTGTTCGCAATGCCCGATCCGCTCGATCGCCTTGGCCAGCACCTCGGCCAGCTTCTGGCCGCCCTCGCGCTCGCGCTCCAGCACGTGGTACGCCATGCGCTGGGCGGTCTTCTGGCCCACGCCCGGCAACACGCGGAAGGCCTCGATCAATTGTTCGAGCAGGGGCAGGCTCATGGCGGATCGCTCATCTCAAAAACAAGCGCGCGAAGCCCGAAGGCTTCGCGGCGCGGTCACCACGGTCGCGCCAGGCAGACACCCGGCGCAGGCGGTGGGTCAGAACGGCAGCTTCATGCCCGGGGGCAGCTGCATGCCGGCGGTCGCCGAACCCATGCGGTTCTTCGACTCGGCGTCGATCTTGTTGGAGGCATCGTTGAACGCGGCGGCCACCAGATCTTCGGTCATTTCCGCATCGGACAGCACCGACGGATCGATGCGCACCTTGCGGCATTCCTTGGTGCCGGTCAGGGTCACGCTGACCATGCCGCCGCCGGCGCTGCCGGTCACTTCCAGCTTGGCGAGGTCTTCCTGGGCCTTCTGCAGGTTCTCCTGCATCTTCTGGGCCTGCTGCATCAGTTGGGCGATATTGCCGCGCATGGGTCTTTACTCTTCAAAAGGACGAATGGAATCGGCGACGACCCGGGCACCGTGTTGCTGGACCAGCAACTGCACCGAAGGATCGGCCATGAAAGCGGCTTCCGCCGCCGTTTGGCGTTCGCCACGCTGACGGTCAGCGCGCTGATGCAGGGTCTCGGCACCGGCTGCACCGGTATCGATCACCAGGCGCGGGGCCTGCCCCAAGGGGCCGGTCAACGCCGCGATCAGCGCCGCCTGCGAGCGGTCCGAACTCAAGTACTCAAATCCGGGCGAAATCGCCAGTTTCAAGACGCCGTGCTGGTAGCTGATGAACGCCGAGTGCGCGGCCAGCTGTTTGGACGGGCCATTGAGCTGGCTGCCAGCCACCAGTTCCAGCCAGGCATCGGCGGTCAGGTCGCCCTGTGGCTCCGAGGGCGCGGTATCCGGCGCCGAGGGGGCGATGGCGATGCCCTCCGGGCGGGACACCGGGGCGGGAGCTTCCCGTGCAGGCGCGGGAGCAGCCGGTGCCACGGTCCGCTCGGCCGGCGCTTCCCACGGGGCGACCATGGCCGCATCCGGGGTGGCCATTTCAGCAGCCAGCGCTTCGTCGCGATCGGCGACATCGCTTTCACGGTGCCACGGCGGCAGATCGTCGTCGGCCGCGGGGGCTGAGACGCTTGGTTTGGACGGTTTGACCGGCTCGACGGCTGCCGGGGCCGGGACAGGTTGTTTCGGCGCCGGCGGTGCGGGCTCAGGCGCCGCAGAGACGGGAGCAACCACGGGCGCCACCGGGGCCGGCTGAGCGACGGGGGCGCTCGCCTTGGCCGGCGCCACGACCGATGCAGAAGCCGCGCTCGCTGCCGCAGCGGCCATGCCGGTGCCCTGGCCGCTGGCCTGGCCACCACTGTTCACCTCGGTCCCGGTGCCCGGATCGCGGGGCACCGGCGGTACGGCGGCGGCCGGACGGAACGCCAGCATGCGCAGCACGGCCATCTCGAACCCGGCGCGCGGGCTCGGGGCCAGGTGCAGGTCACGACGGCCGCCCAGGGCCATCTGATACCAGAGCTGGACCACTTCCGGGCGCAGCCGCTGGGCGAAGGCCTCGGCATCGATCCCCTCGCCCGCCGTCGCGGCGCCCGGCACCAGCTGCTGCACCTGGATCCGGTGCAGGGCTTCGGCCAGGGCATCGAGCACCCCGCTCCAGTCCGGCGAGAACTCGGCCAGCAGGGCCACGGTCTGCAGCAGGCGCGGACCATCGCCATCGGCGAGCGCATCCAGCATCGCGGCGACCTGGGTGCGGTCGACCGTACCCAGCATCGCGCGCACCACGTCCTCGCGCAGCGCGCCGCCGGCATAGGCGATCGCCTGATCCAGCAGCGACAGGCCGTCACGCAGGCTGCCATCGGCCGCCTTGGCCAACTGCACGATGGCGGTCGGGTCGGACTCGATCTCCTCGGCCGCCAGGATCTTGGTCATCTGGCCCTGGATCTGGTCCTCGTCCAACCGCTTCAGGTTGAACTGCAGGCAGCGCGAGAGCACCGTCACCGGCAGCTTCTGCGGATCGGTGGTGGCCAGCAGGAACTTCACATGCTCCGGCGGCTCTTCCAGCGTTTTGAGCAGCGCATTGAACGCCGCCTTGGACAGCATGTGCACTTCGTCGATCAGGTAGACCTTGTACTTGCCCCGGGAGGGCATGTACTGGGCGTTCTCGATCACCTCGCGGACATCATCCACACCGGTATTGGACGCAGCATCGATCTCGAGCAGATCGATGTAGCGGCCGGAGTCGATATCCAGGCAGGCCGGACACTGACCGCACGGATCGGCGCTGGTGCCCTGCTCGCAGTTCAGCGACTTGGCAAAAATACGGGCAATGGTGGTCTTGCCGACCCCGCGGGTGCCGGTAAACAGGAACGCATGGTGCACCCGGCCGCTGTCCAGCGCATTGCTGAGCGCACGGACCACGTGTTCCTGGCCCACCAGCTCGGCAAAACGCTTCGGACGCCACTTGCGGGCAAGGACGAGATAGGACATCAGGCCACCGTCTTCATCGGGACGACCATTGTGCCACGCCTGTCCAGCCCCCCTGCCCCCTGTGACGAACCGCTTGTGCGATTCCGATTCCCCCGCTAGAATCTGCGCCCCTGCAGCGGGTTATTGCAGCAGGTCCGGAGAGGTGTCCGAGCGGTTGAAGGAGCACGCCTGGAAAGTGTGTAAGCGTCTAAACCGCGCTTCGGGGGTTCGAATCCCCCTCTCTCCGCCAGACAAATGCAAAAGGCCGCCCCTCGGGGCGGCCTTTTGCATTTCTCACGTTCGTCATTCATCCGGCTCCGATAGCAGCGCGCGAAACCATGGAGAGGGGGATGAGAACCCCCGACCGGGGGTTCGACGGATTCGCCAGGAGCGAATCCGGACAGCCGAACGGCTGGCCCTGGAGCGCGCAAGCGCGGAAGGGCTGGGTGCATGGATGCAGCCAGCAATCCCGATGAAGCGGCCACCCTGCATCCGAAGCCTCTGCGTCGCCACCGCTAACGGTAGAGCCGACCGCTGGTCGGCTGCTCTTTGCGCAGCCAACCCATGCCAAAGTCCCCCCATGCCCACCCTGCGCCCCTACACCCCAACCGACGCCCCCGCCTGCCTGGCACTGTTCGACACCAACGTGCCGCGTTACTTCGCCCCACACGAACGCCACGACTTCGCCACTTACCTGCTCCACCCACACCGCGCCCACGACTATCTGGTCATCGACCACAACGGCCACCTTGTCGCCTGCGGCGGCCTCGCCCTCGACAACGAACACACCGCGGCCTTCTGCTGGGGCATGGTCGACCGCACCCGTCATCGCCAAGGCTTGGGCGCGCAGCTCTCCCACGCGCGGCTGGCCCACGCAAGAACACTCGGCGCCCAGCGAATCACGCTCAGCACCAGCCAGCACACGCAGGCGTTCTACGCCGGCCTCGGCTTCGTCGTCACCCACATCACCCCCGATGGGCATGGCCCCGGGCTGGATGCGGTGGAGATGGCACTCGAACTGGCGCCACGTTGAGCGGCGCCAGTGATTGGAGTGCGTCAGGGTTACGTCAGCCACGCATGGCGTGGCTCTACCCCCGAGCGCGCAGCGTGCATTTTAACGCCTCAGCTGCTGCTCAACTTCATCAACACCAACCCGCTCACGATCAACACCGCTGCGGCAATCCGCATCGCGCTGACCTGCTCGCCGAGGAAGGTAATGCCGATCACGAACGCGCCGACCGCGCCGATGCCGGTCCAGATCGTGTACGCGGTGCCCAGCGGCAACGTGCGCATTGCCAATGACAGCAGCCAGAAGCTGGCGATCATGGTGACGAGGGTGATGATCGAGGGGGTGAGCTTGCTGAACCCCTCGGACTGCTTCATCGAGAACGCCCAGACGATTTCCAGTACACCCGCTGCCAACAGATAGATCCAGGCCATGCGGCCCTCCTTGATGGGGGCCAGGCCGTCCTGGTCAGTGATTCCCGAAATGGGGGAGGCCGTTCCTCCTGTGCCGCGCATTTTAGCAACCCGCCCGCACATTGGCCGCTCCGTGTCACGGCGGGCTACACGGGATTCAGCCTCCGCGTCTGGCACTGCGTGCCACGCATGCGCTAGAATGCGCGACTGCACTGCCGGGCCTGTTCCTGCGGTGCACTTTCCGCCTGCGGCCGGCTGATCCCTGATCGCCCTGCAGCCGGAACGTCTCTATGGTGGCCCCGTCGGCCCCTCGCGACGCTAGGTCGAAAATCCCGCCAGGGCCGGAAGGCAGCAACGGTATCGATCGACGCGGGCGCCGAGGTCAGCCGGCGGGGCCGCCACCTTTTTGGGCCCCCTGTTTTCCTTCGCGATGCTGCCGCTCAAGGCGCCGCGGGCGTGCCCTGATGAAACACCACCCGCCATGCCTCGCCGTGCAGCCGCCACAGCGAGCTGCGCAGCACCTCACGTTGGCGCACCCCTTCGATCACATACCAGCTGCGGTAGCGCACCTGCGCCAGCGTCGGGGCCAGCAGAGCGACGTCATAATCGCTCGACACGATCTCCACCTGCGCGCGCTCACGCGGAATCTCGGCCAACGCAGCAGCACGGTCGAAACAGGTGCCCGAGCTGCCGATCTCGCGAAAGTCATCATCCAACAGCGCCGCCAACTGCGCGACATCACCGCGAACCGCCGGCGCATGCAACGCGCGTTCGAGCGCCTGCAGCTGGGCGGCCAGCGCGTCGTCCATGCTCAGGGCGGATCCTGGGCCAGCACATGCATCGCGGTCGGGGTGGCCAGCGCCACACGCTCACCGGGCAGGGCCACACGGTGGCCACGCTGGCGCAGCGCCTCGCCGTCCGTCTCGCTGGCGTAGTGATAGAGCATCATCCGCGCCTGCAGCTCGAGCGTGTACTCACGCTCCAGGTCGTCCACACCGGTGTGCGAGGGATTGCCGTGCAGGCCGCAGTCGTGGGCGATCAGTTCGTTGTCGTCGGCGTAGCGCGCCAGCATTTCCGGAATCGGGCGGGTATCACCACTCCAGGTGACCGCACCCTTCAGGCGCAGGCCATAGGCGGTTTCCGGCCAGTGATGACGCACCGGGAAGACTTCCAGACGCACGCCGTCATGCCAGAACGCATCGCCGACCACGATCAGCTGGAACGCATCCCAGAAGTTCGCACCGCCCTCGGCCAGCACGTTCGGGTAATCGGCCACGCGCTTGTGCAGCAGCGGCACGACCGTCGCCGGCACGTAGAGGCGGATGCGCCCACGACGCTGCGGCGAGAAATACGCATCGACGAACAGGCGTTCGAAACCGGCGACATGATCCAGGTGCACATGGGTGACGAACAGTGCCTGCGGCACATGCCCGTAGTGCGCCTGGAAGGCGGTCAGCCCTTCCCCGCCGCAATCGATGGTGAGCCACGGGCGGCCATCGCGCTCGATCACCGCCATCGGCGAACCCAGCTGCACGGCCGACGCATTGCCGACCCCCATGAAACGCAATGCCCAGTCCATCAGTAACCCCGGTTCCAGGCCAGGTCGTAGGCGCGGCGCAGCCGTGCGTAGTCCTTCTCGACATCCTCATGGCTGCGCTCACCGCGCAGCTTGATCAGCGAGCGCAGCAGCCGCTTGAGATTGCGTTCGCGCCAGCGGGTGGCGGGAATGCGCAGCACGCCGCGATCGAAATCGATCAGCCACCCGTGGCCGTTGGCGTCGAACAGAATGTTGTGGGCGTTGAGATCGGCATGGTCCAGCCCGGCGCGATGGAAGCGCGCGATCAGCCGGCCGGTCTCTTCCCAGGGAGCGCCGCGCCCGGCGACCAGCGCCCGATCGGCCAGCGAGCGCACGCCCTCCAGCCGCTCCATCAGGATCGCCGCTTTGTAGCGCAGGCCTTCGCGCATGTAGAACGCGGCGATCGGCCGCGGCACCGGCAGCTTCTGCGCGTGCAGAACGCGCATCAGCCGGAATTCGGCAAAACTTCGGGTGCGGTTGGCGCCGCGCCAGAGGTAGTGGTCCCGGCTGAGCTTGGCCGCCAGGCCGCCGCGCAGGTACTGGCGCAGCACGGCATGACCGAAGGGGGCATCGACGAACCAGGCGCCGCCGCGACCGCCATCGGCGACCGGTCGTGCCCGCTCGCCCCAGTGGGCCGGCGCGAACAGGCTCATCTCGGCTTGCCGCAAGGCTTCGCGGTCGAACAGAATGGCACCGATACCGCGTCCATCGCGGCAGGGCGTCAGCGCTTCAGTGGCGTCGAATGCGACCATTCCTTCGAGTCTAACAACACCATGGCACCAACGTCCTCTTCCTTGTGTCTTTTGCGTTTGTCCGCGCTGGGGGACGTGACCCATGTGGTGCCGCTGGTGCGCACCCTGCAGCAGGCCGATCCCGGCGTGTCGCTGCACTGGATCATCGACAAGGCCGGCCACAAGCTGCTCGATGGGCTGCCGGGCGTGACGTTCCACAGCTACGACAAGAAGACCGGCCTGGCCGGCATGCGCGCCCTGCGCGAGAGCCTCCCTGCGGGGCGTTTCGATGCGCTGCTGCAGATGCAGGTCGCCTTCCGCGCCAACGTGCTGTCTGCCTTCGTGCCGGCCAAGCGCCGCATCGGCTACGACAGATCGCGCTCCAAGGACCTTCACGGGCTGTTTATCAATGAGCGCATCCCCGACCGCCCGGGCATCCACGTGCTCGACGCGATCGGCAGCTTCTGCGAGCCACTGGGGCTGAAACAGACCGAGGTCAGCTGGGATCTGGCCGTGCCGCCGGCGGCGTTCGAGTGGGCCAATGCCCAGTGGGCCGACGACGGCCGCCCGGTGCTGATGATTTCGCCCTGCTCCAGCCACGTGCGCCGCAACTGGTATGCCGACCGCTATGCGGCCGTCGCCAACCACGCCACCGCGCGCGGCTGGCGGGTGGTGCTGTGCGGTGGGCGTAGCGATCTGGAGCGCGGCATGGCCGATGCCATCCAGGCGCAGCTGACCACCCCGGCGCTGGATCTGGTCGGCAAGGACACGCTGAAGCAGCTGCCGGCGCTGCTGGCGCGCGCCGCGCTGGTGATGACGCCCGATTCGGGCCCGATGCATATCGCCAACGCGATGGGCACCAAGGTGCTGGGCCTGCACGCGGCCAGCAACCCGCACCGCAGCGGCCCCTACTCCGACCGGCGCTACTGCGTGGACCGCTACGACGACGCCGCGCGCAGATTCCTGGGCAAGCCGGCCAGCGAACTGAAGTGGGGCGCGAAGGTCGAGTTCGACGACGTGATGCAGCTGATCACGGTCGAGGACGGCATTGCCGCCTTCGAGCGCTATGTGGCCGATTACGCCCCGCGCGGCGCGTAATCCTTGTACGACTTCTCTTCCACGTAGAGCGAGCCCAGCGCCAGGTTGATGTCCTTCTTGATGCGGGCACGCTCATCGTTCTGCTGGTAGACGCTGCGGGCCAGCTCGACGAAATGGTCGTCGAAGGCCTGGGCTTTGTCTTGGAGGCGGATGTTGTCTTCGATGTCCCACAGGCGCTCGTTGACGGCCTTGAGTTCGGCACGCAGGCGGGCGATGTCCTTGACCCCGGCCGGGTGCGCCATCCAAGTCTTTTCCAGCGCGCTCAGCTCGGTGCGGATGTTGGCCAGCTTGGCCTCGTCGCTGATGCGCTCGGACTTGATCTGCAGGATCGAGATCTTGTCGAGCAGTTCACCGAAGGACACGGGGACGAGGATTTCAGCGGTCATGGTGGGGATCCGTTACGTGAGGCGGGCAGTTTAGCGGAGCGCATGTTGGAGGGGTGTGGGGCGTGGGTGCGGCCCCTCGGGTAGAGCCACGCCGTGCGTGGCTGCGCGGTGATCGGGTAGAGCCACGCCATGCGTGGCTGCGCGGTGATCGGGTAGAGCCACGCCCAGCGTGGCGGGGCGGTGATAGGGGGGGACACCCCCCAGGGGTGGGGGAACACACCAGAAGTGCCTCCCGATCACCGCGCAGCCACGCATGGCGTGGCTCTACCCGATCACCGCGCAGCCACGCATGGCGTGGCTCTACCGCGATGACGTCGCGTGGCCTGCGGGGTGGCCGCTTCATTGCCGGGATTGCTGGGCCCATCCATGGGCCCAGCCCTTCCGCGCTTGCGCGCTCCAGGGCCAGACGTTCGTCTGTCCGGATCTGCTCCTGCAGATCCGTCGAACCCCCGTCGGGGGTTCTCGTCCGCCCATCAGGCCAGATAAAAAGAAAAGGGCCGCCCAATGGGCAGCCCTTTTCTTTTTATCTGGCGGAGAGGGGGGGATTCGAACCCCCGAGGCGCTATAAACGCCTGCCTGATTTCGAGTCAGGTACATTCAACCGCTCTGCCACCTCTCCAGATGGTCCCGGCGAACCGGGACGCGAATGATACGGGCAGGACGCGCTGACGACAAGTCATTCCGCACCGGCGAAGTGAATTTCTTCTGTATGGATGCCTTGCCGGATGTCCGGCGGGCCGCGATCATGCCGTTATCCCTCGCAATCCTCACCGGCACACGCCTTCATGATCGAATTCGGACACCTGACCCACCCCGGCCTGCGCCGCGACCTCAATGAGGATACGTATTACGGGGATGGCGAACTGGCGCTGTGGCTGGTCGCCGATGGCATGGGCGGGCACGCCTGCGGTGAGGTGGCCAGTGCGCTGGCGCGCGAGACCATCGTGCGCGAGATCCGCCGCGGGGCAACGCTGGCGCATGCGATCCGGATCGCCGATGAGGAAATCATCCGCACCTCGCGCCGCCGCAACGACAGCCTGCCGATGGGCACCACCGTGGTGGCGGCCCGTGTGCAGGGCAATCGGTATGAGGTGGCGTGGGTCGGCGACAGCCGCGCGTACCTGTGGCGCGACGGCAAGCTGGCCCAGTTGAGCCAGGATCACAGCGTGGTCCAGGAACTGGTCGCGCAGGGCAATCTGACCGCCGAGCAGGCGCGTGCACATCCGCATCGCAATGTGGTGACCCAGGCGCTGGGGGTGACCGATCCGGCGCACCTGAGTGTGGCGACCACCACCGGCGAGCTGCGCCCGGGCATGCAGCTGCTGCTGTGCAGTGACGGGCTGACCGAAGAGGTCGAGGACAAGGGCATCGCCCGCACCCTCGCCTTCGACGATGCCAGTGCGCAGGAATGCGTGGATACCCTGGTCGCCGCCGCGCTGGATGGCGGCGGCTCGGACAACATCACCGTGATCCTGGTGCGGTGCCATTGAGGCAGGCATCCCGACCAACGGTCGGGATCTACCGGGGGCGGGCCGTCAGGCGCTGACCGCTTCCACCGCTTCAGGCTCACCATCCCAGATCGCGCGGCCGGCCTTCTTGCGCAGCTTGGCCAGGCGCGCTTCGTGCGCTTCCCGCTCCGAGGCCGTGGCGACCACGCGCGGGCGTGGCAGCAGGCGCGAGGTGTCGAAGGTCTGCGCGTGGGCGCTGCCGGTTTTCTGGTCATCGGCCGAGCCGAAGCCGATTTCTTCCTGGCCCGAGGTCAGCGCGATGTACACATCGCCCAGGATCTGCGCATCGAGCAGGCCGCCGTGCAGCTGGCGGTGGGCATTGTCCACGCCCAGGCGACGGCACAGTGCATCCAGCGAATTGCGCTGGCCCGGGAAGCGCTCGCGCGCCATCTTCAGCGTATCGATCACCGTGCAGCGGTCGGTGATCTTGCCGTAGTGGTCGCCCAGCAGCGACAGCTCGTTGTCCAGGAAGCCCAGATCGAACGCCGCGTTGTGGATGATCAGCTCGGCGCCATCGATGTAGGCCAGGAAGTCGTCGACGACCTGGGCGAAGTCCGGCTTGTCGGCCAGGAACTCCAGGGTCAGGCCCGTGACTTCCTGCGCGCCCTGTTCGAACTCGCAGTCCGGCTTGAGGTACTGGTGGTAGTTGTTGCCACTGGGGCGGCGCTCGAGCAGTTCCACACAGCCGATTTCGACGATGCGATTGCCCTTCCGCCATTCCAGGCCGGTGGTTTCGGTATCAAGGATGATCTGACGCATGGGCTCAGTGTACCGGGCCGGCGGCGCGGATCCGGATCGCGGCGTCGCGCGCCAGCTGATCCACGCGCTCGTTGTCCGGGTCGCCGGAATGGCCCTTCACCCAGCGCCAGTCGATGGTGTGCTTCAGCGTGGCCGCATGCAGGCGCTCCCACAGTTCCCGGTTCTTGACCGGCGAGCCGCCGGCGGTCTTCCAGTTCTTGCGGATCCAACCGGGCATCCACTCGGTCAGGCCCTGGCGCACGTACTGCGAATCGGTGAACAGCACGATGTTGCACGGCTCGGTGAGGGCTTCCAGCCCCGAGATGGCCGCCATCAGCTCCATGCGGTTGTTGGTGGTATGCGCTTCACCACCGCTCAGTTCGCGCTCGTGCGCGTTGTAGCGCAGCAATGCCGCCCAGCCGCCAGGGCCGGGATTGCCGAGGCAGGAACCGTCGGTGTGGATTTCTATCGTCTTCATTCCATTCCAGATCAGGTGGCCACGGTGCCGTGCCAGCGTGGCGCAGCCACCGGCGTCGGTCCCGGCAAGGCCAGAGTGCGTTTTTCAGCGGTGAACAGACAGGCGGCCCGCAGCGGGGCCAGATCGCGCCGCGCCGGCGAGCGGTCGCGCCACATCGGGCCGAGGTACTGCAGGTCTTCGCAGCTCAGGCCAGCCTGCGCGAGGGTGTGGCGCAGCCGCTGTGGGCTGCGCACGACCAGCCCGTGATGGCGCCACTGCCGGCGGTACGGGCTGAACGGGTTGAGGGTGGAAAGCCACAGGCGGCCGCCCGGCATCAGTACACGGGCGCAGTCGGCGATCAACGCCTCGGCGTCCCGCGCGGTGACATGCTGCAGGACGATCGCATTGACGCTCTCATCCGGCAGCGGCAACGGCAGCCCGCAGTGCACATCCCCGGCGTAAGCCGCGCCGTCCCGGTACAGGCGCAGGCCGCGGCCGGGCAGATCCACGCACCCGAGCCAGCCAGGCGTCGGCGCCACCCACAACCAGGGGTTCACCGGGCGCTCGGCCAGCAGGCTGCGCAACCGCTCCGATTCCAACCGGCACAACGCTTGTGCCGGTTCAGTATCAAACCAGGATGCGACTGTCGCTTGACGGGGGCTCGGTGCGGGGGGCATGGTCCAATTCTATGCGACTGACCGCCCTACCCGCGTTTGCGGACAATTACATCTGGGCACTGGTCGCCGACGACGGCCGCGCCGTGGTCATCGACCCCGGCCAGGCCGACCCCGTCCTGGCCGCCGCAGCGCAGCAGGGATGGGTCCCGCACAGCATTCTGCTGACCCACCACCACAACGACCACATCGGCGGCGTGGCCGAGCTGCAGGCCCGGTTTCCCGCGGTGGAGGTCTACGCACCGGTGGAACCGCGCATCGCGGTCCCTGCCCACCGGGTGGCTGAAGGTGAATGCGTTCAGGCATTGGGGCTGGGGTTCCACGTAGTATCCGTGCCCGGGCACACCCGGAGCCATATCGCGTTTCACACCGCTGAACACCTTTTCAGTGGCGATGCGTTGTTCAGCCTGGGCTGTGGGCGCATGTTCGAAGGTACGCCTCCCCAGCTTCTGGCATCCCTGCGGAAGCTGGCGTCCCTGCCAGCGCAACTGATGGTCTGTTGCGCCCACGAGTACACCCTGTCCAATGCCGTCTTCGCGCGGCATGTAGACCCCACCAACGCTGCGTTGTCGCAGCGCCATGAGGAGGCCTTGGCCATGCGCCGCGATGACCTGCCCACGCTGCCGGTTTCACTGGCAAGCGAGCTGGAATGCAATCCGTTCCTGCGTACGAACACCCCCGCCATCCAGGCGGCCGTCAGCGCCCATCTTGGGCGTCCCGTAACCGATGAAGTCGATGTTGTCGCAGGGCTGCGACACTGGAAAGACGGATTTCGAACATGAGTCGGCGATTGTTGCCGCTCGCGCTTGGCCTGGCGATCGCCGTGGCCGGCAGCGCGGGCGCCCAGTCGTTGACCGCCGGCATGTCCCAGAACGTGGCCGGCCTGTCCTCCCTCCCCCTGACCGCTGCGGCGCTGCCGCCGGCCTCGGTGCGCAACGGGCAGGACATCTTCGCCAGCTTCCGCGATGGTCTGGCCGAACCCACCTGCAACGCCGAGGCGACCAGCCCGCGTTGGCAGAAGCAGTTCGCGCATGCCCCCTCGCGGTTGGCCAACCAGGATGACGATGCGCTGGTGCTGTTCGGCTACGTGGTCGAAGAGCTGCGCAAGTCCGACCTGCCCACCGAATTCGCGCTGATTCCCTTCGTGGAAAGTGGCTACCGGCCCAACGCCCGCAACGGCGGCGGCCCGGCCGGCCTGTGGCAGTTCATCGCCACCACCGCCAAGAACCACCGCGTGCAGATGACCCCGGGCTACGACGGTCGCCTCTCGGCCGTGGATTCCACCCAGGCCGCGGTGCGTTACCTCAAGACCCTGCACGGCATGTTCGGCGGCGACTGGCGCTTGGCGACGATGGCCTACAACGCCGGTGAGTACCGGGTGCTGCAGTCGCTGCGCAAGGCCGGCATGAACGCGCAGAACGCGCGGCCGGCCGAGTTGCCGGGGCTGTCGCCGGTCACCTATGCCTATGTCGAGAAGCTGCATGCGCTGGCCTGCGTCCTGGAAGACGCGGAAACCGAGCCGGCGGTGATGGCCTCACTGGATCGCACCGTGCCCGTGCTGAAGGGCCACACCCTGCCGGCCGGCACCAGCGTCCAGCAGTGGGCCCAGCAGCGCGATCTGGATCCGGCGCGGATCGCCCGCCTCAACCCGGCCCTGGCCAGCGGCAAAGGCCGCCCGTCCGGCCAGGTGACGGTGCTGGCTCCGACCGCGCATGCACCGGTGGACGCCAGCGCCAGCGTGGCCGCCATTGCGATGGCCCCCAGCGCACCGGTGGACACCCCGGCGGCGCGCACGACGCCTGCGCCGGCAGCCACCCGCACGGTAGCCAGCGCGGATCGTCCGCGCAGCCGCCGGCACACCGTGCGCGACGGCGAGTCGCCCTGGACCATCGCCCGCCGGTACGGGATGCCGCTGAAGGCCCTGCTGTCGCTCAATGGGCTCAGCGGGAGCAGTGTGCTGAAGCCCGGTGCGGTGCTGCGCGTCGAAGACTGAGTGCGCGGATCCCATTGCGGGTAACGACACTGCCCGGTTCTGCCGGGCGGTGTCGTTCAACAAAAAGCCCGGCATTGCCGGGCTTTTTGCTGTCCAGCAGAAGCCGACCCGGTTACAGGTTGGCTTCTTCGGTCTGCACCTTGAAGTGCTTGCGCATGGCGTCGACGTAGGCCTTGGCGGCGGCCATGCCGTCGATCTGGCTCAGCTGCTCCTTGAGCTGCTGCTGCTGGGCGGCATCCACTTCGGCCACGTTGCCCGGGGTGACCTTGGTCACCGCGTAGATCACGTAGCGGCCCTGCACGGCAACCTTGCCGTAGCTCGGCTTGCCTTCGGCCGGCAGCGGCGCGCTGAACACGGCGCGGTTGATCTCCGGGGTCGGCACCGGCTGGGTACGCGGCAGGCCCGGCAGCGGGCTGATCTGCAGCTTGTCGCTGGTCGCCAGCGCCTGCAGGGTCTGCCCGGCCTTCAGCTTGGCCAGCACGGCGTCCACGGCCTTCTCCGAGGCCTGTCGGGTGCGGTCGGCATGGATCGCGGCGATCACCTGCTCACGGGCCTTGGCCAGCGGCAGCGCCTGCTCCGGGCTGTGCTCGGTCACGCGGATCATCACGTTGTGGTTCGGGCCCAGCTCGATCGGGTCGCTCACCGTGCCGTCCTGGGTCAGGATGTCGGAGAACGCCGCGCGCAGCACGGCCGGGTTGGCGGCGATGCCACTGGCGGTGGTGCGGGTGAACGGACCGATGGTCTGCACCGGCAGGCTCATGTCCTTGGCCGGGCCTTCCAGCGAGGTCGGGTTCTTGTAGACCAGATCCACCAGACGGCCGCTCAGCTCGGTGAACACGCGGTCGGTGTCGGCCTTGAGCTGCTCGGCGGCCAGCTGGTCACGGACCTCGTCGAACGAACGGCCTTCGCCACCCTTGGTCTCACGCAGCTTGAGCACGTGGAAACCGAAATCGGTCTTGACCGGACCGGTGACCTCGCCCGCCTTCATGGCGAACAGGGCATCTTCGAACGGCTTCACCATCGCGCCGCGTTCCACCCAGCCCAGGTCGCCGCCGGTGTCCTTGGAGCCCGGATCTTCGGAGTTGGCCTTGGCCAGTGCGGCGAAATCGGCGCCCGGTGCCTTCGCTTCCGCGGCCAGGCGCGTGGCCTTTTCTTCGGCGGCCTTGAGCTTGGCCGGATCGCTGCCGTCGGCGCTGATCAGGATGTGCGAGGCCAGACGCTGTTCCGGCGTCGCGAAGCGTGCCTTCTCATCTTCATAGCGCTTGCGCAGGGTGGCCTCGTCAGCTGCCGCCGGGGCCGGCAGGTTCGCGCCGTTGATCTCGACGTACTCCAGCGACACCGTCTCCGGCTGGCGGAAATCCTTGGTGTGGCTGTCGTACCACTGCTTGATCTGCGCGTCGGTCACTTCGGCGGTA
Source organism: Stenotrophomonas sp. TWI1151 (assembly GCF_039673135.1). Taxonomy (NCBI): domain Bacteria; kingdom Pseudomonadati; phylum Pseudomonadota; class Gammaproteobacteria; order Lysobacterales; family Lysobacteraceae; genus Stenotrophomonas; species Stenotrophomonas sp. TWI1151. The sequence continues at coordinate 81,934 of NZ_JBDJLA010000013.1, read as the reverse complement.
TCGGCCGGGGTTTCCGGCAGCGCGGCCAGTTCGACATCACGGGTTTCACCCAGCAGCTTCATCAGGCGCTCGGCTTCGCTCTGGGTGGTGAACCCGGAACGCTGCAGGGCCGACGGAATGATCGACTGCTGGATGCTCTCGCGCACCAGCGCTTCGAACTGCGTCGGGGTGCGCGGCGGATTGCCGCTGGCCAGCGCGATGCGGTAGTTGTCCTGGTTGAACTTGCCATCGGCACCGAGGAAGGCCGGGATCGAGGAAATGTACTCGCGTACCGCTCCATCACCGATCACGATGCCGGACTGTTCGCCGGCCAGGCGCACGACCTGCTCATCGATCATCTGATCGAGCACGGCCAGCTTGCTTTCGGTGCTTTCGAACTGGCGCGGATCGAAATCCTCGCCCTGTTCCTGGCGCGCCTGCTGGCGCGCCTGCTCGAAGCGCACGCGGAAATCATTGGAGCTGATCTCATGGTGCTGCCACAGGAACGAAACCGGCCACCACGACGGGGCGGACTTCCACCAGGTCGGCGGGGCGGCCACTTTGGCCACGTTCTGCGAGCCGACGCCACCGAGGTAGCTGGAGTCGATCACGAACAGGAACGGAATCATCAGCAGCCCCAGGATCACGGTAACGATCCAGCCCGAGGTCTTGTCGCGAAGTTTCTGCAGCATGGGAAAAATCAAGGCCTGATTGGCGAGCCCGGCAGTGTAACCCGCTTCGCGGCAGGCTCCAAAAGTGCCCGCGCCCGCCCCTGCGCGCGATCCTCCCGCTGCCGCACCTGCCGATCATGACGGACCAACGGCGTGTGCCGCACTGTCGATCGATCTGCTGGATGGAAAACAAAAAAAAAGCCCTTGGTTTTCACCAAGGGCTTTTCAAAGATTGGCGGAGCGGACGGGACTTGAACCCGCGACCTCCGGCGTGACAGGCCAGCATTCTAACCAGCTGAACTACCGCTCCGCACTTGAACTTTGCAGGCGCTCATTCTATCCGAAGATATTCAGATTGCCCACCCCGAAATACTGCTTTTTTCGAGGTTTTTTTAAAAACTGGCGGAGCGGACGGGACTTGAACCCGCGACCTCCGGCGTGACAGGCCAGCATTCTAACCAGCTGAACTACCGCTCCGCACTTTAACTTTTTCAGCCGACCAACGGTCTGCTTTACCAGCTGACCAACGGTCAGCTCTACCATCGGCGGAGAAAACAAGGCCCCCGATTGCTCAGGGGCCTTCTTGAAACTGGCGGAGCGGACGGGACTTGAACCCGCGACCTCCGGCGTGACAGGCCAGCATTCTAACCAGCTGAACTACCGCTCCACATTTCAAAACTTTTACTGGCAGTGCCTGGTGGGTGCTGAGGGTTTCGAACCCCCGACCCTCTCCGTGTAAAGGAGACGCTCTACCGCTGAGCTAAGCACCCCAGCAAGCCGCTTAGTTTACGGCATCCTTCAGGGCTTTGCCAGCCTTGAACGACGGATTCTTCGACGCAGCGATCTTGATGGTGTCGCCGGTCTTCGGGTTGCGGCCGGTACGGGCAGCGCGGTCGCGGACCTGGAACGTGCCGAAGCCCACCAGCGTCACCGCGTCACCGCCCTTCAGGGCCTTGGTGACGGAAGCGATGACGGCATCAACGGCGCGGCTGGACTCGGCCTTGGTCAGGTCGGCGGCTTCAGCAACGGCGTCGATCAATTCGGTCTTGTTCATTCTCTACAGCTCCTTTGGCGGGGATTCCGCGGATTCAACATTGAGACACCCGACGACGATACGCCGTCGAATGCCAGTGAAGTTCTCAGTTCGCCGAATTCAGAATTACGCTGACTCGCGAGTGGTGCTTTTATACCAGTGCCCCCCTACCCGCGCAAGCTGAAAAGCCAATAACGACGCGGGTTTCGGGCATTTCCACAGCACGCGTCAGTGCTTGACGCGGGTCGTGGAAGCTGTCTTGGACTTGCCGCGTACCGTGACACGCTGCCCATCTTTCTTGGGCTTCGGTGCCGTCAGCGGCGTCTCCAGCGCCAGGTCGAGCACTTCCTCGATCCACTTCACCGGCACGATCTTCAGATCGCGGGTGACATTGGCGGGGATATCGGCCAGATCCTTGCGGTTCTCCTCGGGGATGATGACCGTGGTGATGCCGCCACGCAGCGCCGCCAGCAGCTTCTCCTTGAGGCCGCCGATGGCCGTGACGCGGCCTCGCAGGGTGATCTCACCGGTCATCGCCACTTCGGCCCGGATCGGCACCTTGGTCAGCGTGGACACCAGCGAGGTCACCATGGCGATACCCGCGCTGGGGCCATCCTTCGGGGTGGCGCCATCGGGCACATGGACGTGCACGTCGTGCTTCTGCAGGAACTCGTTGTCGATGCCCAGCCGCTCGGCGCGCGAACGCACCACCGACAGCGCCGCCGAGGCCGATTCCTTCATCACGTTGCCCAGCTGGCCGGTCAGGATCAGCTGGCCCTTGCCCGGCACCAGGGTGGATTCGATCTGCAGCAGATCGCCGCCCACTTCGGTCCAGGCCAGGCCGGTGACCAGGCCCACTTCGTTCTGCTCTTCGGCACGGCCGAAATCGACGCGACGCACGCCCAGGTACTTGTCCAGGTTCTTGCCGTTGACCACCACCAGCGCCTTCTTCTTCGCGCTGGTCTTCTTGCCGGCCTTGGCCGGCTTGGCAGGCTTGGCCGGTGCCACCGGACCGGCGAGCGCGATCTCCTTGACCACCTTGCGGCAGATCTTGGCGACTTCGCGCTCGAGGTTGCGCACGCCGGATTCGCGCGTGTAATAGCGCACGATGTCCTGGATCGCGTCGGCCTCGATCTCCAGCTCTTCCGGCTTCAGGCCGTTGGCCTTGATCTGCTTGGGCACCAGGTAGCGCATGGCGATGTTGAGCTTCTCATCCTCGGTGTAGCCGGGGATGCGGATCACTTCCATGCGGTCCAGCAGCGGGCCGGGGATGTTGAGCGAGTTGGAGGTCGCCACGAACATCACTTCGGACAGGTCCAGATCCACTTCCAGGTAGTGATCGTTGAACGCGTTGTTCTGCTCCGGATCGAGCACTTCCAGCAGCGCCGAGGACGGATCGCCACGGAAGTCCATCGACATCTTGTCGATCTCATCGAGCACGAACAGCGGGTTCTTGCTGCCCACCTTGTTGAGGTTCTGCACGATGCGGCCCGGCATGGAGCCGACGTAGGTGCGGCGATGGCCACGGATCTCGGCCTCGTCGCGCACGCCGCCCAGGCTCATGCGCACGAACTTGCGGTTGGTCGCCTTGGCGATGGACTGGCCCAGCGAGGTCTTGCCCACACCGGGCGGGCCGACCAGGCACAGGATCGGGCCCTTCATCTGCTTCACGCGCGACTGCACGGCCAGGTATTCCAGGATGCGGTCCTTGACCTTGTCCAGGCCGAAGTGATCGGCATCCAGCGTGTCCTGCGCGGCCTTGAGGTCCTTGCGGACCTTGCTGCGCTTCTTCCACGGCACGCCCAGCAGCCAATCCAGGTAGTTGCGCACCACGGCGGCTTCGGCCGACATCGGCGACATCTGCTTGAGCTTGTTGAGCTCGGCCTTGGCCTTGGTCTCCACCGGCTTGGGCATGCCCGCCTCGGCGATCTTGCGGGCCAGCTCGTCCATCTCGCCGGGCGCGTCATCCAGGTCACCCAGTTCTTTCTGGATGGCCTTCATCTGCTCGTTGAGGTAGTACTCGCGCTGGCTCTTTTCCATCTGCGACTTCACGCGGCCGCGGATGCGCTTTTCCATCTGCTGTACGTCGATCTCGCCATCGACCAGGCCGACCAGCATTTCCAGGCGGTCGCCGATCTGCAGCGTTTCCAGCAGGCGCTGCTTGTCGGCCAGGCGCACGCTGATATGCGCGGCGATGGTGTCGGCCAGGCGCGCGGGCTCATCGATGCCGGCCAGGGTCTGCAGCAGCTCCGGCGGCAGCTTGCGGTTGGTCTTGACGTACTGCTCGAACAGGGACATCAGCGAGCGGGCGATTGCCTCGATCTCGCGCGGCTCGCGCGATTCGTCCGATTCGATTTCCATGCCCACGCCGTGCAGCGAGCCATCGCGCTCGGTCACGTCGGTGACGTTGACCCGCGACAGGCCTTCGACCAGCACCTTGATGGTGCCATCGGGCAGCTTCAGCAGCTGCAGGACCTGGGCGAGCGTGCCGACCTGGTACAGATCGGCGGCGGACGGATCATCCGTCTCGGCGGACTTCTGCGCGAGCAGCAGGATGCGCTTGTCCGCTTCCATCGCCTGCTCCAGCGCATGCATGGACTTGTCACGGCCGACGAACAGCGGAATGACCATGTGCGGGAACACCACCACGTCACGCAGCGGCAGTACCGGCAGGTCGAGAGTCTCAGTTGGGGAACGGGCCATGTGGGCTCCAGTGGAACAGTGGGGATGGCCTCCGGGCGCCTCGCCCGGATACAAAAAAAGCCGATGGCCTCGTTATGGGGCCATCGGCTTCTAGATGCAAGCTGTTCTGAAAAAATTCTTTCAATTCAATTACTTGAACTGATTATTCAGCACCAGCCGCCTTCTGTTCAGGCGCCGGTGGCGTCTGGTAGATCAGGTACGGTTCGGACTTGTGTTCGATCACCGATTCGTCCACTACCACCTTGCTGACGTTCTCTGCCGAGGGCAGGTCATACATGGTGTCCAGCAGGACCGATTCGACGATGGTACGCAGGCCACGGGCACCGGTCTTGCGCTTGAGCGCCTTGCGGGCGATCGCGGCCAGGGCGTCGGGGCGGAACTCCAGCTCGACGTGTTCCATCTCGAACAGCTTCTTGAACTGCTTGGTGATGGCGTTCTTCGGCTCGGTGAGGATGCGCACCAGGGCAGCCTCGTCCAGCTCTTCCAGGGTTGCCACGACCGGCAGGCGGCCGACGAACTCCGGAATCAGGCCGAACTTGATCAGATCTTCCGGCTCGACTTCCGCCAGGATCTTGCCCACTTCCTGCTTGCGCTCGGAACTCTTCACCTTGGCACCGAACCCGATGCCGCCCGAATCGTTCGAACGCTGCTGGATCACCTTGTCCAGGCCGGCAAACGCGCCGCCACAGATGAACAGGATGTTCTTGGTGTCCACCTGCAGGAATTCCTGCTGCGGGTGCTTGCGACCGCCCTGCGGCGGCACGCTGGCCACGGTGCCTTCGATCAGCTTCAGCAGGGCCTGCTGGACGCCTTCGCCGGACACATCGCGGGTGATCGACGGGTTCTCGCTCTTGCGCGAGATCTTGTCGATTTCATCGATGTAGACGATGCCCTGCTGCGCCTTCTCGACGTCGTAGTCGCACTTCTGCAGCAGCTTCTGGATGATGTTCTCCACGTCCTCGCCCACGTAACCGGCTTCGGTCAGCGTGGTGGCGTCGGCCATGGTGAACGGCACATTGAGCAGGCGGGCCAGGGTTTCGGCCAGCAGCGTCTTGCCCGAACCGGTCGGACCGACCAGCAGGATGTTCGACTTCGCCAGTTCGACTTCGTCGTTCTTCTGGCGGCTCTCGATGCGCTTGTAGTGGTTGTATACGGCCACGGCCAGGGTCCGCTTGGCGCGGTTCTGCCCGATCACGTACTGGTCCAGGACCTCGAGGATCTCGCGCGGCTTGGGCAGCGAACTGCGGGCCGACTGCGCCTTCTCCTCCAGCTCCTCACGGATGATGTCGTTGCACAGCTCGACGCATTCATCGCAGATGAACACGCTCGGACCCGCAATCAGCTTGCGCACCTCATGCTGGCTCTTTCCACAGAAAGAGCAGTAGAGGATCTTGCCGGTGTCCGTGGAACGACCTTGGCGGTCTTCGCTCATGCTTCGCTTACCCAGTTACCCCACCCGACTGAACGGGGGTTCGATTCGAGAATAGCACAGGGTCAGGAGGACGCCAGTCCCGCCTGACCCGGTGGAAACAAGCCGGTTTCCCGGCCTGGCACAACCTTACGCCGGTTGGATCGACTCTTCCGGACGACGCTCCAGGACCTGATCGACCAGACCGTAGGCCACTGCATCGGCCGCGCTCTTGAAGTTGTCGCGCTCGGTATCCCGGGCGATGGTCTCCAGCGACTGGCCGGTGTGCTTGGCCAGCACTTCGTTCAGGCGCGAACGCAGGGTCAGGATTTCACGGGCATGGATATCGATATCCGTGGCCTGGCCCTGGAAGCCGCCCAGCGGCTGGTGGATCATCACCCGCGAGTTCGGCAGCGCATACCGCTTGCCGGCCGCGCCGGATGCCAGCAGCAGGGCGCCCATCGAGGCGGCCTGGCCGACACAGATGGTGCTCACGTCCGGCTTGATGTACTGCATGGTGTCGTAGATCGCCATGCCGGCGGTGACTACGCCACCGGGCGAGTTGATGTAGATGCTGATGTCCTTTTCCGGGTTGTCCGCTTCCAGGAACAGCAGCTGCGCCACCACCACGTTGGCCATGTGATCGTCGATCGGGCCCACGAGGAAGATCAGACGCTCTTTCAACAAGCGCGAATAGATGTCATAGGCGCGCTCGCCGCGGCTGGTCTGTTCGACCACCATCGGAACCATGTTCAGGGCTGTGGTTCGGTTGTCCATTAGTGAGGCACCTATTTTGGGGGGAACGACCCCGCGCCGGGGCGCGGGGCGTAAAACGCGGGCCGCTTACTGGCGGATCGCGTCCTGGAACGACAGCTTCTCTTCGGTGTGCTGGGCGCGCTCGGCGATCCAGTCGATCACCTGCTCTTCCATCACACGATTCTGCAGCCCACTCATCAGCTGGGGGTCGTTGCGGTACATCTCAATGACCTGTTCCGGCTCTTCATAGGTCGACGCGATCAGGCGCATGGTTTCATTCAGGCGCTTCGGGTCCAGACGCAGGTCGTTCTTGCGGGCCACTTCGCCGACCAGCAGGCCGACCAGCACGCGCTTGGCGGCCGCTTCCTTGAAGCCTTCATGGGCATCGGCCGGGACGTCGCCCGGGTTGCGGCCGCTGCGGCGGATCTGCTCAAGCTGCTGATCCAGCATGGCGCGGGCTTCGTTCTCGACCAGGCGCGGCGGCATTTCCACCGAGGCATAGGCGGCGATCAGCTGCTCGCCGACTTCGCGGCGCAGGCGGTTCATCAGGGCACCCTTGAGCTCACGCTCCAGGTTGGCACGGATGTCCTTGCGGAACTGCTCCACGTCGCCACCCTTCACGCCGAAGCTCTTGATGAACTCGGCATCCACCTCCGGCAGCACCGGCGCGGACACGTCCACCGCCTTGACGGTGACCTTGACCTGCTTGCCAGCCAGCGCGGGCACGCGCCAATCGGCCGGGAACTCGACGTCCAGGGTCTTTTCTTCACCGGCGGTCAGACCGACCAGGCCCTGTTCGATCTGCTCGAACATCATGCCCTGGCCCACGATCACGCTGCCCTTCTCGGTGCCTTCGGCCGGCAGGCGCTCATCGCCGGCCTGCGACCAGGTTTCCAGGGCGACCAGATCGCCGTCCTGGGCGCCACGGGTGACCGGGCTCCAGCTGCGGCGCTGTTCGCGCAGGTTGGTGATCATCTGGTCGATGTCGGCGTCGTTGATCTCGGCGGTGTGGCGGACCACGGTCAGCTTGCTGACGTCCACGTCGCCGAAGTCCGGCACCAGCTCGACGGTGGCCACGAAGGACAGCTCGCCCTCGCCCTTGTCGATGCGCGGGGTGCCGGCGATGCGCAGCTCGTGCTCGCGCAGGGCGGCATCGAAGGTCTCACGCAGCAGGCCGTCGACGGCTTCGCTGCGGACCTGCTGGCCGAAACGCTGCTCGATCACCTTGGCCGGCACCTTGCCCGGACGGAAGCCCTTGATGCGCGTGGTGCGGGCGATTTCGCCCAGACGGCCGCTGATGTGCGTCTGCAGACGGTCTTCCGGCAGCGAGAAGGTCAGGCGGCGTTCCAGATTGCCAGTGGATTCGATCGAAGCTTGCATGTTGACTCCTGCCACCGGCGGCATGGGCCCCGGCACGATGTGATGGATGAAACGGGTTTTGGACGCGGGGTCGTGGACGCGCATGCCCGCCGCAGCCCTGTAGTTTCGCCGATAAACGCCAGCGCCGCCAGCGCGGGCCGAGAACGACCGGGGGCCGCCAGGGGCCCAGCATGTGGCCGTCTCCCCGATCCGGGACGTGCCCATGGTCATGGTGCCGGCGAAAACGCCCTGCACTGGTGCGAAAGGGGGGACTCGAACCCCCACGCCTTGCGGCACTGGAACCTAAATCCAGGGCGTCTACCAATTCCGCCACTTTCGCGAGCCTGCAAGCTCAGGCGCACATTGTTGCAGGCGGGGCCGGAAAGCGGAAGGTCGTCATGTCGCTTAATGGGGTGGAAGCGCGTGCCCCACCCCGCCGATCAGCGGCTATCGCGCAGGCAGCGTCACGTCGGGACGCAATGGCGCTTCCGCCATGTCTAGCCGATCTTCGCCCTGGGGAGCGCCCTGCATGGAGACACGCGCAAGTGGCTTGGCCGGTTGGACATCGCCGGGAGGAAGATTGTTGCGGAATACGGTCGTGGCATAACCGGCCAGGACCGGGTCGAGCGACGCGTGGGCGGGCGTTTCGGCCGCCGTGGCGGCCGTGGCCGCGGCCGCGCAGGCGGTCAACGCCACGGCGGCAAGGATCCTGAGAGTCATGATGTGCGTACCTCGATGGGCGCCTTGGGCGCGGTCCATCGAGTGGAACCTGATTGTCGGTTGCGATCCGTGCGCTGTCGCGCAGCTTGGAAACGCAGGGTGTCGCGTTCGACCCCGGTTTCAGGAGGCTTTCAGATACGCATCCCGGAAAAGAAAAAAGCCGCCTGGCGGACCAGGCGGCTTCTGTCTTGGTGGGCTGTCAAGGATTCGAACCTTGGACCTATTGATTAAGAGTCAACTGCTCTACCAACTGAGCTAACAGCCCGAAAATCGGGAGGCGAATTATGCAGGGTTTCCTGCACGCGACGCAAGCGTTTTGTTTGAACGGGCGGCCAATGCCGGCAGTAGACCGCCAACGCGCCAGCTGTTCAACGTCATGTCGCGAACAAGAAAAAAGCCACCGGGCGGACCCGATGGCTTCTGTCTTGGTGGGCTGTCAAGGATTCGAACCTTGGACCTATTGATTAAGAGTCAACTGCTCTACCAACTGAGCTAACAGCCCTGAAAAACTCAGGCGCACATTGTAGCGTGTGTGCTGCCTTTTGCAACCCTGATTCACTTTCGATGAACCAGTTTGAATCAGTGGGGTGGCTGAGGGGACTCGAACCCCCGACCACCGGAATCACAATCCGGAACTCTAACCAACTGAGCTACAGCCACCACTGAAAACCTTGCTTCCTACCGCTTGCACCGAATGGCGCGCCCGACAGGAATCGAACCTGTAACCGCCGGCTTAGAAGGCCGGTGCTCTATCCAGTTGAGCTACGGGCGCTCGATCCGGATTGTCGCATTCCAATCCCGATTTGAGCAGCGGGCTTGGTCGGGGTAGAGGGATTCGAACCCCCGACATCCTGCTCCCAAAGCAGGCGCGCTACCAGACTGCGCTATACCCCGGCGGTTTTGTTTCCCTCCGGGGTTCCCCCCGAAAGAGCCGCCTATTGTGGGAATCGGTGTGGCATCTGTCAACGGTTTTCACACATCAATTCACATGTCGTCGTGACCGAGGGCCGCTTCCGCTATGCTCGGGTCAGCGGCCGGATGGCCGAACCCCTACCCCATCAAGGAGATTGGCAATGCGCAGCGGCAATCCCGCACTTTCCGAGTCGACCTTCCTCGACCTGGCCAGCGGCTCGGTCGTGGCCCGCCCCGACCAGGCGATGACCATCAACGGCACCGTCAACAAGACCGGCGTCCTGTTGCTGCTCACCGTGCTGACGGCCGCCTTCGCGTGGCGCCAGTCAGTCGATGCGAATGGCCTGCCCACCTCCAGCGCCATGCTGTACACCCTGGTTGGGGCGATCGGCGGCCTGGTGCTGGCCCTGGTGACCGTGTTCAAGAAGGAATGGTCGCCGGTCACCGCACCGATGTATGCACTCGTCGAAGGCCTGTTCCTCGGTGCGATCTCGGCGATGTTCAATGCCAAGTTCCCCGGCATCGTGATGCAGGCGGTGATGCTGACCTTCGGCACGATGTTCGTGATGCTGGCGGTCTACCGCAGCGGCCTGATCAAGGTCACCGAGAACTTCAAGCTGGGCGTGGTGGCGGCAACCGGCGGCATCGCGCTGCTGTACCTGGCCTCGTTTGTGCTCAGCTTCTTCAACATCAACGTGCCGATGATCCACGAAGGCGGCTGGATGGGCATCGCCTTCAGCCTGTTCGTGGTGGTGGTGGCCGCGTTGAACCTGGTGCTGGATTTCGACTTCATCGAAACCGGCGCCGAGGCACGCGCACCGAAGTACATGGAGTGGTACGGCGCGTTCGGCCTGATGGTCACGCTGGTGTGGCTGTACGTGGAATTCCTGCGCCTGCTGTCCAAGATCCAGCAGCGCTGAGCCACACGCTCACTGCACGATGAAAGAGGCGCCGCAAGGCGCCTTTTTCATGTCTCGGGGATCACCGGCGGCAGTTGCTGGAGGGCTGCGTAATGCCGGGCCATGAATCCGGCCAGCGCGCGCACCTTCGGGGCCAGCTGGCGGGCATGCGGATACACCGCGTAATAGTGCCGGCGGCCGGCATGGTGCTGCGGCAGCACGCGCACCAGTCGCCCGTGCAGCAGATCATCCTGAACGGTCAGGCGGGTGAACGCGGCAATGCCCTGCCCGGCCAACACGGCGGCATGCAGCCCGGGGATCGCATCCACGCGCAGCCGCCCCTGCGGGATGACCTCCACCTGCGTACCGCGCGCGGAGGTCAACGTCCATGCCGACAGCGCGCGCGCGCCGGCGAAGCCGATCAGCGCATGCCGGCCCAGATCCGACGGATGGCGTGGCAGTCCCCATTGCGCGATGTAGCGTGGCGATGCCACCAATACCATGTCGGTAACGGCCAGTTCGCGCGCCACCAAGGTGCTGTCGGCCAGCGGCCCGGCGATGCGCAGGGCCATGTCGAAACCGCCACCGATCAGGTCGACCAGGCGATCATCGCAGGACAGATCCAGCGCGATGCCGGGGTATTGCGCCAGGAATGCAGGCAGCCATTGCGAGAGCTCCAGGGTGCCGATCACCAGCGGTGCACTGACCCGCAACAGCCCACTGGGTGCATCGTGATCGGCCTGCAGGCGTTGCTCGGCAACCTCCAGGCGGTCCAGGATGTCCACACAGTCCTGGTAATAGGCCCGCCCGGCTTCGGTCAGCGTCAGCCGGCGGCTGTTGCGATCCAGCAGGCGTGAACCCAGGTGGGCTTCCAGCTGGCGCAGTTGCCGCGACATCGACGAATGGGTGGTGTCCATGCGCTCGGCGGCGGCGGTGAAACTGCCGGCATCGACGATGCTGCGGAACGCCTTCATGGCGGAAAACTGGTCCATCACGCTCCCGTGCAACGGCCGGCACCTGTGGCGATGCCGGCAGCATAACAAGGCCCGTGCGGCTCAGCGGACCGGCAGCGCCAGGATCTGATCGGTCCCCAGCACGGTGCCGTAAGTGTCTTCGATGCTGGCCAGCGCGGCGGCGTGCAGGCTGGCATGCCCGACCCGGCTGCCGTCACGCAGGTCCAGGTCACGGCTGGCGGTGGCATCGGAGGACACGATCACGTTCAGGCCCTTCGGCGCGGCATCGCGTGCAGCACCGGCGACGCAGGCGTGGGTCTGCAGCCCGGCGATGATCAGCGTGTCGATTCCAGCCTCCTTGAGTGCCTGCTCCAGCACCGGGCCGGAGGCACCGGCGAACACGCTGACGTTGTCTTTGGCGATCACCCGCTCGCCCTTGCGCGGCTGCATCTGCGGGTGGAACTGGACCGTGCGGCCGCCTTCGGCGAACAGCGGCGCCCCGGCCGGCAGAACGTGCTGGACGTGAATGACCGGGATCTCGTGGGCATCGGCGAAGTCCACCAGACGGCGGGTCTGGGCCAGGGCGGCATCGCCATCAGGGATGGGCATGCGGCCGCCGGCGAAGTACTCATTCTGGACGTCGATCACCAGCAACGCGGTCTTGCCGGCCGGCAATGCCCTCGCGTCCTGCGCGCCCGCCATGTGGCGGATCGTCGGGTGGGCCGGCTCGGCGGCGGGCGGGGCGGACGCGGTGGCGACACCGAGGATGCCGGCCAGGCCGATCAGGGAGGCGAAGTTCATGGGGAGGCTCCTGCTGTGGTTGGGATGGCGTGCATGGTGCGCGCCGGATCCGTGCACCAACAGCCAGCTACCCGCACACCATCTGTGCATTTTTCGCACAGATTGATGGATGACCGCGCCCTCGGGATCGCCATCGAACCCGCCATCGAACAGGCAACAAAAAAGCGGGACGCCGCAGCGCCCCGCTTTCTGGACAACCGACCCGCGCGCTTACAGGCGGCTGGCGATGGCCTGGGCAAAGCCCATGGTGTTGCCGGTGCCACCCAGGTCGCCGGTCAGCGAATCCTTGGCTTCCAGCGTGGCCACGATGGCCTTGCGCAGGCGCTCGGCGTTCTCGACCTGGCCGACGTGGTCCAGCATCTGCGCAGCGGCCAGCAGCAGCGCGCACGGATTGGCCTTGCCCTGGCCGGCGATGTCCGGCGCGGTGCCGTGCACGGCTTCGAAGATCGCCGCGTTCTCACCGATGTTGGCACCCGGGGCCAGGCCCAGGCCGCCGACCAGACCGGCACACAGGTCGGAGATGATGTCGCCGAACAGGTTGGTGGTCACGATCACATCGAACTGTTCCGGACGCATCACCAGCTGCATGCAGCAGTTGTCGACGATCATTTCCTGGAACTCGATGTCCGGGTACTTGGCTGCCACTTCACGCGCCACGGCCAGGAACAGGCCCGAGGTCGACTTGATGATGTTGGCCTTGTGCACGGCGGTGACCTTCTTGCGGCCGGTGCTGCGGGCCAGCTCGAAGGCGTAGCGCACGATGCGCTCGGAGCCCTTGCGGGTGATGCGGGTGCCGGAGAAGGCGGTCTCGCCATCGGCCGACACTTCCTGGCCTTCGGCCAGGTACGCGCCTTCGGTGTTCTCACGGACGGTGATCAGGTCCACGCCGTCGCCGAAACGCGACTTGGTGTTCGGGAACGAGACCGCCGGACGCACGTTCGCGTACAGGTCGAAATGGCGACGCAGGCTGACGTTGATCGAGGTGAAGCCGCCACCGACCGGCGTGGTCAGCGGGCTCTTCAGCGCGATCTTGTTGCGTGCGATCGACTCCAGCGTGGAGGCCGGCATCAGATCGCCGTGCTTTTCCAGCGCAGCCAGGCCCGCGTCGGCGTCTTCGTATTCAAAGCCGGTGTCCAGCTTGCCGAGCACGAACAGGGTAGCGTCCATGATCTCCGGGCCGATGCCGTCACCGCGGATGACCGTGATTTTCTGCGTCATTGATGTGTATTCCGAACCGAGGGGGAGCGCCATCCGTGAGGTGCGCAAAGCGCGGGCGCAAGGGAAGTTTCATCGGCAATTATGCCTTACCCGCCCGATGGACCCCAAATGGGCCATTGGTCTTAGGCGGGTAAGGCATAATTGCCGCGCATGCCTCCTCTACCCCGCGCCGGCAATCACGGGGTGCTGAACGATGGGTAGCCACCGACCGTTGGTCGGTGGAAACGTGGTCCAGAACATGAACGGGAGACCGTTGCAGCACCGAGAGCGCTGGGGGCCAACGAAGCCGACCAACGGTCGGCTCTACCGCGGCGGGGCCGGGTCGGCCCCGGTCTCAATGCTCGTGAACGGCCGGCGCGTCGGCGCCACCTTCGAGCTGGTCCAGGAAATCCACCGCCCGGCGCAGGTGCGGGATCACGATCGAGCCGCCGACCACCAGGCCGACCGAGAAGGTCTCGAAGAACTCCTCGCGGGTCACGCCGGCGTCCTTGCACTGGGCCACGTGGTAGCTGATGCAGTCATCGCAGCGCAGCACCATCGAGGCGACCAGGCCCAGCAGCTCCTTGGTCTTCACATCCAGCGCGCCGGCCTGGTAGGTCTGGGTATCCAGCGCGAAGAAGCGGCGCACGACCTGGTTGGGTTCCCCCAGGATGCGCTGGTTCATGCGCTGGCGGAACTCGGTGAATTCGGCGATGCGGTCCTTGCTGCCGTCGTCGGCCGCGCTCATGCCGGGTCCTGCCCGGCCAGCAGCGGCTCCAGCTTGCCGGCACGGTGCAGCGCCATCATGTCGTCGTAGCCGCCCACATGGACCTCGCCCACGAAGATCTGCGGCACGCTGGTGCGGCGGGTCTTGGCCATCATCTTCTCGCGCTCGACCGGGTCCAGATCGATCCGGACCTCGGTCCAGTCGCGGCCCTTGCTCTTCAGGAAGTTCTTGGCGGCCACGCAGTACGGGCACACCGCGGTCGAGTAGATGGTGATGGCGGGTGCGCCACCGGGGGTGGAAACAGCATCTTGGCTCACGGGAAACTCCACAGCGGAACGTTGGTCTGTATATGGTAGCGGTCCGCTGGATTTTCCACGTCACCACCGCAACACTGTGATTTAACTGCAGGTTGCACTGGCCCTGTCACGCTGTCGTCCGTCTTCCCCCAGGAGCTCCGTTTGCGCCCCTTGCTGCTCTCTGCCGCGTTGACCCTGGCCTTGGCCGTGCCGCTGGCCGGGGCCCAGGAAAGCAAGCTGCCGGATATCGGGTCCTCGGCCGGCGAGCTGCTGACCCCGGCCCGGCAGGCCGAGTACGGCGGGATGATGCTGCGCGAACTGCGCAACTACGGCTATCTGCTCGATGATCCGCTGGTCGATGACTGGCTCCAGACCATGGGCGCCCGGTTGGGCTCCAACAGTGCCCAGCCGCGTCAGTCCTACACCTTCTTCATGCTCAAGGACCGGCAGATCAACGCCTTTGCCACCCTCGGCGGCTATATCGGGGTCAACGCGGGCCTGGTGCTGACCGCCGAGCGCGAGGACGAAGTGGCCGCGGTGCTGTCCCACGAAATCGCCCACGTCACCCAGCAGCACGTGCTGCGCGGTGTCGAACGTGCCCAGCGCGACCAGATCCCGATCCTGCTCGGCATGCTTGCCGCGATCGTGGCCGCGCAGCAGGCCGGCGGCAACTCCTCCGGTGATGCCACCATGGCCGCGATCACCTCGGGCATGGGCCTGATGCAGCAGCGCCAGATCAATTACACCCGCTCCAACGAATCCGAGGCCGACCGCCTGGGCATCCGCACGCTCGCCCGCAGCGGCTACGACGTGGATGCGATGGCCGGCTTCTTCGAGCGCATGTCGGCCTCGATGCGGGGCAACCAGGGTGGTTACAGCGTCCCGGATTTCCTGCAGACCCACCCGGTCACCACCACCCGCATCAGCGAGGCCAAGGCCCGCGCCGAGCAGATGAAGAAGGACACGGTGCTGCTCACCACCGAGGTGCCCGGCGGGGTCCGCCAGGAGCGGGTGAACCCGTCCGATCCAGCCCTCTCCGAGCCGCTGGTGCGGCGGAGCAATCCGCTGCTGCCGGCCTCGATGCAGATCTCGGTCAACGCGCTCAGCCGCGGCAGCACCGGCCAGTTCGAGTGGGCACGCGAGCGCCTGCGCGTGCTCAGCGCCGACACCCCCGGCGATGTCATCCGGGAATACGAAAGCCTGCAGCGCGCGCAGAAGAACGGGCTGACCGAGCCGCAACGCTACGGGCTGGCCCTGGGCCGGCTGCGCAACAGTGCGGCCGCGCAGGCCACCCGGGATCTGGGCGAGCTGCTGCGCGACCATCCGGACAATGTCTGGGTGGCGCTGGCGCTGGGCGAGGCCGAGTCCCGCAGCGGCCAGCCGGTGCAGGCCAACGCCCGGTTCGAAACCCTGATGCGCCAGCACCCCGGCAGCCGCCCGGTCGCGTTGACCTATGCGGCCATCCTCAATGAGCAAGGCGGCCGCGAGGCCGGCCAGCGCGCGCAGGCGATGCTGCGCCCGATGCTGTCGCAAAGCGGCAATGATCCGGTCTTCCAGCAACGCTTCGCCCGCGCCAGCGAACTGGCTGGCGACACCACCCGGGCCAGCGAGGCCTATGCCGAAGCCGCGTACCTGAGTGGCCGCCCGGAGCAGGCGCTGATCCAGCTGCAGGCCTTGAAGCGGCAGCCGAACCTGGATTATGTCGGCCGTGCCCGGGTCGATGCCCGGATCGAGAGCATCACCCCCACGGTGCTGGAAATGCGCCGACAGGGAATCGACGACCCGGAGCTGGACCGCCGCTGAGGCGCGCCCGGATGACGGTGGGATGGCGGCCCACGACGGGAAAGGCCCCCTCGTCACAAACCTGTCATGAAACCGTAGTCTACTGAGCTCAATCCCGATCTGATGAGCAATACGGTGGGCACGTGCAGAAACGCATCCTGATCGTCGATGACGAACCCGCGATCCGCGAAATGGTCGCCTTTGCCCTGCGCAAGGGCGACTACGACCCGATCCATGCCGGCGACGCGCGCGAGGCGCAGACCGCCATCGCCGATCGCGTCCCGGACCTGATCCTGCTGGACTGGATGCTCCCGGGCACCAGTGGCCTGGAGCTGGCCCGGCGCTGGCGCAAAGAAGCCCTGACCCGCGAAGTGCCGATCATCATGCTGACCGCGCGCGGGGAAGAGAACGACCGCGTCGGTGGCCTGGAAGCCGGAGTGGACGACTACGTGGTCAAGCCGTTCTCGGCGCGCGAACTGCTGGCCCGCATCCGTGCGGTCATGCGCCGCGCCCGCGACGATGACGAAGATGGCAGCGTCGCGGTCGGTACGATCCGCATCGATGGCGCCGCGCACCGCGTCTTCGCCGGCGACCAGCCGGTGCCGATCGGTCCGACCGAGTACCGCCTGCTGCACTTCTTCATGACCCACCCTGAGCGCGTGTACACCCGCGCCCAGTTGCTGGATCACGTGTGGGGCGGCAGCGTGTATGTGGAGGAGCGCACCATCGACGTGCACATCCGCCGCCTGCGCAAGACGCTGGAGCCGTTCGCCGCGGAGAACATGGTGCAGACCGTACGCGGCGCCGGCTACCGGTTCTCGACGTCCACCTGAGTCTCGTCGGGCCGGTCCCGGGCGCGCATGCCCGGTTCCGGCCACTCCTGCTATAACCTTGGATCGAGTCCGAGGACCGCACTTTCTGCGAGACCGCAATGCCCCGCCACATCCGTTCTGCCTGGTTGAAAACGCTGGCCACCCTCGCCGCCCTGCTGCTCGCGGCCGGCTTGCTGGGCCTGGCAGTCGGACATGTGTGGATGTGCATCGCACTGGCCTCCATCGGTGCACTGGCGTGGCATTACTGGCGGCTGCGCCGGGTGCTGCGCGGCCTCACCGCGCGCCATCGCTGGGACATGGGTGACGGCACCGGTGTATGGAACGAGCTGGACCGCCTGCTCTACCGCAACCAGTGGGAAATGCGCACGCGCAAGCGTCGCCTGCTGGACATGCTGCGCAGCTATCGCGCTGCTGCGGCCGCGCTGCCGGATGCGGTGGTGGTGGTCGACCGCAACAGCCAGCGCGTGCAGTGGTTCAACGAAGCGGCGACCTCGCTGCTCGGTCTGCACCACCCGGGCGACCTGGGCGAAGCGCTGGTTGAACGCCTGCAGCCGATGCCGCTGGCGCACTGGCTGGCCGGGGGCCGCAATGCCGAACCGATCCTGGATGTTCCCTCCCCGGTCGATCCGGCGATCCGCCTCAACCTGCGCCTGATCCCCTACTCGCCCGATTACTGGCTGCTGATCGCACGCGACGTCAGCAAGCTGCTGCGACTGGAACAGGTCCGCCGCGACTTCGTCGCCAACGTCTCGCATGAACTGCGCACGCCGCTGACGGTAGTGCACGGTTACCTGGACATGATGGACCCGGAGGACTTCCCCGGCACCGGCCCGATGCTGGAGGAAATGCGCAAGCAATCCCAGCGCATGGCGCAGCTGGTCGAAGACCTGCTCACCCTGTCGCGGCTGGAATCGCAGGAACACACCGAAGCCGAAGCCGTGGCGATGACGCCGATGTTGGCCACGCTGCGTCGCGAGGCCGAAGCACACAGCCAGGGCCGTCACCAGATCAGCATCATCGATACCGCCGGTGTGGATCTGCAGGGCTCCAACAAGGAACTGCACAGCGCATTCTCCAACCTGGTCACCAACGCGGTGCGCTACACCCCGGCCGGTGGCCGCGTGGAAGTGGAGTTCGCGCGCGAAGGCGAAGGTGTGGTGCTGTCGGTACGCGATACCGGTTACGGCATCCCGGCCAACCATCTGCCGCGCCTGACCGAACGCTTCTACCGTGTCTCCAGCAGCCGCTCGCGCGAAAGCGGCGGCACCGGCCTGGGGCTGTCGATCGTCAAACACATTCTCGGCCTGCACCACGCCCGCCTGGAGATCCAGAGCGAGGTGGGTAAAGGCAGCACGTTCTCGTGCCATTTCGATGCCGACCAGGTGCGTGCGCGCAACGAGGTCGTCTCCCTTCCTTCTTCTGAAGACTTTTCCGCATGAGCACTCCTGTTCCCGTCGCCGTGCCTGTGGACGGCGATCCGCTGCGCGATCCGGCGCTGTACATCAACCGTGAGCTGTCGCAGCTGGATTTCAACTTCCGCGTGCTGGCCCAGGCCATGGACCCGCAGGTACCGCTGCTGGAGCGCCTGCGCTTCATGTGCATCTCCTGCACCAACCTGGACGAGTTCTTCGAGATCCGCGCGGCCGCGGTGCGCCATGCGCAGGAGTTCGGCCTGCCGCCAGCGCCGGACGGCATGACGCCGCAGGCGATCCTCAACGCCATCCATGACCGCGCCGCGCAGCTGGTGGACCAGCAGTACCGCTGCTGGAACGAGACCCTGCGCCCGGCACTGCATGAAGCCGGCATCGACGTGCTCGGCCGGCACTCCTGGAACCATCGCCAGAAGCGCTGGCTGCGGGCGTATTTCCGCAACGAGATCATGCCGGTGCTGTCCCCGCTCGGCCTGGATCCGTCGCACCCGTTCCCGAAGATCCTCAACAAGTCGTTGAACATCGTGGTCGTGCTCAAGGGCACCGACGCGTTCGGTCGCGCTGGGCATCTGGCGATCGTGCGTGCACCGCGTTCACTGCCGCGCATCATCCAGCTGCCGGAAAAACTCGGCGGCCCGCAGACCTTCGTGTTCCTGTCCTCGGTGTTGTCCACGTTCGTCGATGAGATGTTCCCGGGCATGGAAGTCCAGGGCGCGTATCAGTTCCGCGTGACCCGCAATTCCGAGCTGGTGGTGGACGAGGAAGAGGTCGAGAACCTGGCGCTGGCGCTGCGCGATGAGCTGGTTGACCGGGGCTACCGCCCGGCCGTGCGGCTGGAGATCGCGCAGGACTGCCCGCGCGACATCGTTCGCACCCTGCTGCAGAACTTCGGGCTGACCGAAAACGCGGTCTACCGCATCGACGGCCCGGTCAACCTCAACCGCGTGGTCCAGCTGTACGACGTGATCCAGCGGCCGGACCTGAAGTACCCCTCGCTGAGCCCGCGCGTGCTGCGCGACAGCGATGGCATCTTCGAGATCGTCGCGCGCCGGGATGTGCTCCTGCACCACCCCTTCGATGCGTTCACTGCCGTGCTGGACGTGATCAAGCAGGCGGCCGTCGACCCGAACGTGCTGGCGATCAAGCAGACGCTGTACCGCACCGGCAAGGATTCGCTGATCGTCGATGCGCTGATCCAAGCCGCACGCAACGGCAAGGACGTGACCGTCGTGGTCGAGCTGCGCGCGCGCTTCGATGAAGAAGCCAACCTCGGCCTGGCCGACCGCCTGCAGGAAGCCGGCGTGCAGGTCGTCTACGGGGTGGTCGGTTTCAAGACCCACGCCAAGATGCTGCTGATCGTGCGCCGCGAAGGCCGCAAGCTGCGCCGCTACGTGCACCTGGGCACCGGCAACTATCACAGCGGTACCGCGCGGGCCTACACCGACCTGAGCCTGATCACCGCCGATCCGGACATCGGCAACGATGTGCACCTGCTGTTCCAGCAGCTGTCCGGGCTGGCCCCGCGGATGAAGCTCAAGCGCCTGCTGCAGTCGCCCTTCACCCTGCACCCGGGTCTGCTGCAGCGCATCGAGCGCGAAACACGCCTGGCCGCCAGTGGCCGTCCGGGGCGGATCATCGCCAAGATGAACGCCCTCAACGAACCCCAGATGATCCGGGCCCTGTACGCGGCCTCGCAGGCGGGCGTGCAGATCGACCTGATCGTGCGCGGCGCCTGCACGCTGCGCCCCGGCGTCCCCGGTGTCTCGGACACCATCCGGGTGCGCTCGATCGTCGGCCGCTTCCTGGAACACAGCCGGGTCTACTGGTTCGGCAACGATGGGGCCTCGGAGCTGTTCTGCGCCAGCGCGGACTGGCTGGAGCGCAACCTGCTGCGCCGGGTCGAGACCTGTTTCCCCATCCTGGACCCGGAACTGGCACGCAAGGTCTACCGCGACGTGCTGCAGAACTACCTGGACGACAACCTCAACGCCTGGGAGCTGCAGGCCGACGGCAGCTACATCAAGTGCACGCCCGGCCACGACGAGCCGCCGCACGCGGCGCAGATGGCCCTGCTGCAGGGTCTGTAGGTACCGACCGTTGGTCGGTACGCGCTGATTGCCTGCCCCTTCGATGCGACCGGTCGTCGCAGCCTGCCCATGTGAAGGGCGCGCGGTGACTTCGCGACCCACCGTTCGGCTAACATTCGCAAATGCCGCATACCTCCACGACTCCGCCCGCTTTGCAGGATGGCGACCTGCTCGCCGCCATCGACCTGGGATCCAACAGTTTCCACATGGTCATCGCGCGATACACCCTCGGGCAGTTGCGGGTGGTCGACCGCCTGCGCGAGACCGTGCGCATGGCCGATGGCCTGGATGGCAAAGGCGGCCTGTCCGCCGAGGCCCGTCAGCGCGCGTTGGAATGCCTGGCCCGGTTCGGCCAGCGCATCCGTGCGATCCCCTCGGTACGCGTCCGCGCGCTGGCCACCAACACGGTGCGCCAGCTGCGCTCGCCGCAGGCCTTCCTGATGCCGGCCGAAACCGCGCTCGGGCATGCGATCGAAGTGGTCAGCGGCCGCGAAGAGGCGCGTCTGATCTACCTCGGCGTGGCCCATGCGCAGCCGCCCAAGGCGGACCAGCGCCGGCTGGT
Source organism: Stenotrophomonas sp. TWI1151 (assembly GCF_039673135.1). Taxonomy (NCBI): domain Bacteria; kingdom Pseudomonadati; phylum Pseudomonadota; class Gammaproteobacteria; order Lysobacterales; family Lysobacteraceae; genus Stenotrophomonas; species Stenotrophomonas sp. TWI1151. The sequence continues at coordinate 60,826 of NZ_JBDJLA010000013.1, read as the reverse complement.
GATCGATATCGGCGGTGGCTCCACGGAATTCATCATCGGCCAGGGCATGCAGACCCTGGAGCGCGAAAGCCTGCAGGCCGGCTGCATCGCCAGCACGCGCCGCTTCTTCCCGGGCGGCAAGCTGAGCAAGAAGCGCTGGAAGGACGCCTTGACCGAAATCGGCGCGGAGTTCCAGCAGTTCGCCAACAAGTACCGCGCACTGGGCTGGCACGAAGCACTGGGGTCCTCCGGCACGCACAAGGCGATCAGCGAAATCTGCGCCACCATGAAACTGAGCAAGGGCGCGATCACCGCCGAGGCATTGCCGCAGCTGCGCGATGAGCTGCTCAAGGCCAAGCGCATCGAAGACATCGATCTGCCGGGCCTCTCCGCGGATCGTCGCCCGATCATCGCCGGTGGCATCCTGGTACTCGAAGCCGCCTTCCAGGCACTCGGGCTGCAGAAGCTGCTGGTCAGCAAGGCCGCGATGCGCGAGGGCATTCTCTACGACATCCTCGGCCGCGCCAGCGAGAACGACCTGCGCGACGAATCGGTCGCGGCACTGACCCAGCGTTACGGCATCGATACCGTCCAGGCTGATCGCGTGGAAAGCACGGCCATGAACCTGCTCGCCCAGGTCGAAGAAAGCTGGCAGCTGGATCCGGACGATGCCCGCATGCTCGGCTGGTCCGCGCGGCTGCACGAGCTCGGCCTGATGATCGCGCACAGCGGTTACCACGTGCATGGCAGCTACGTGCTGGAGAACTCGGACATCGCCGGTTTCTCGCGGCAGGAACAGCAGCTGCTGGCCGCGCTGGTGCGCAGCCATCGCCGCAACATTTCCAAGTCCGCCTTCGATGCACTGCCCGAACGTCTCCTGCAGCCGGCACGGCGCATGACCGCGCTGCTGCGCCTGGCGGTCCTGCTCAACCGCGCGCACGAAGACACACCGATGCCCGCACTGGAACTGACCGCCGATGACGCGCGCTTGTCGCTGATCCTGCCGCAGGCGTACATCGATGCGCGTCCGCTGCTGCGCGCGGACCTGATCGGCGAAACCGAGGGCATGGCCGGGCTGGGGGTGCAGTTCCGCCCCTTCGTTGCCTGACGCTTTTTGCCTGCTTCGTAGCGTGCATCTGCAGCAATTTTCAGGCTGACTTCGCAGAACGCCGAACCCGTGAATTATTTGTGAGAACACCCTCACATCTCCCTCATGGAACCTTAACCAATCGATCTACTCTCGGGACACCGGCCTTCACACGGCTGGATTTTTGAGGAAGGCGGTACTTGGTCCGCCGACCTCTTGGACGTCGTTCCGATAAGAGAGAGAGTCGATCATGTCTTCATCCACCACCCCGTTGGGGCAGGCGATCCGCCTTGCCCTGGTGGCCGGCACCGCTGGCCTGGCTTCCACCGCCGTCCTCGCCCAGGACGCCACCCCGACCACCCTGGACCGCATCGAGATCACCGGATCGCGCATCCGCCAGGTCGATGTCGAATCCGCCCAGCCGGTGCTCGCGATCAGCCGCGCCGACATCGAGCGCCAGGGATTCAGCTCGGTCGCCGACATCCTGCAGAACCTGACCGCGGTGGGCAGCCCGTCCATCAGCCGCTCCAACGTACTGGCCGCTGGCGAGAACGCCGGTGGCACCTACATCGACATGCGCAACCTCGGCGCGCAGCGCACCCTGGTGCTGATCAACGGCAAGCGCCTGGGCATCAACACCGGCGGCTACCAGGACATCTCCAGCGTGCCGGTCTCGGCGATCGAACGCATGGAGGTGCTGAAGGACGGTGCCTCGGCGATCTATGGTTCGGACGCCATGGCCGGCGTGATCAACATCATCACCCGCAGCAACGTCAATGGCGTCACTGCCAACGTCTACCAAGGCCAGTACAGCCAGGGCGATGGCGCGCGTAACAGCGTCGACGTGGTGGCCGGCTGGTCCAACGACCGCGCCTCGCTGACCTTCTCGGCCGAGCACACCGAAGAGAAGGGGGTGTGGGCACGCGATCGCTGGTTCAGCCAATTCCCGAACACCACGCGCCACCCCGGCGACGACTGGACCCAGGTCAGTCAGTGGGGTCAGATCAACGGCCTGAAGGGCCCGGGCTGCACCGCCGCGGCAGGCTGCAACTACTCGCTGGATCGCGGTACCGACCCGACCAACCCGGCCAACTATCATCTCAGCGACCTGACCCCGTTCACCGGCGATGTCAGCAACGCACCGGAGCAGATGCACCTGATCTCGCCCCTCAAGCGCGATTCGCTGTTCCTCGATGGGCGCGTGGACCTGACCGATGACATCCGCCTGACCACGCAGCTGGGCTACAACAAGCGCACGTCCACCCGCCAGGTGGCCGGCTATCCGCTGCAGTCCGCCACCGCCGGCATCGGGCCGATGTCGGCCGACAGCTGGTTCAACCCGTTCGGCAACCACCACGGCCATGGGAACCCCACCGACATCGCCTGGAACCGTCGCGCCTGGGAGGTCCCGCGGGTCAGCACCAGCGAGCTGACCACCTGGCGCGCCGTGGCCACGCTGGAAGGCAGCTTCGAGGTGGGCGAGCGCTACTTCGATTGGGAAGTGGGCTATCAATACAACCGCAGCGAACTGCTGCAGACCTCCACCGGCAACCTCAACAAGGAACGCGTCAAGAACGCGGTCGGCCCGTCGTACTACAACGAGGCTACCGGCAAGGTGGAATGCGGCGTTCCTGGCGCGCCGATTGCCGGCTGCATGCCGTGGAATCCGCTGGTGCCCTACGGCAGCAACGACCCCAATGGCCTGACCGGCAACCAGGCGCTGATCGACTACCTGTTCCCGCCGGAAATCTCCCGTGGCAAGACCACCACCCGCAATGCGTTCGCCAGCATCGCCGGCACGGTGATGACGCTGCCGGCCGGTGATCTGGGCTTCGCCTTCGGCGTGGAAACCCGCAAGGAGGCCGGTGAGTTCATCCCCGATCCGCTGGCCCAGAGCGGTGCCACCACCAATCTGGCCGCCGGTCCGACCGGGGGCGGCTACAAGGTCAATGAGGCCTACCTCGAGCTCAGCGTGCCGATCCTGGCCGACCTGCCCGGCGCGCGTGAGCTGAGCCTGAGCGCGGCCACCCGCCACTCGGACTACAACACCCTGGGCACCACCCTCAACAGCAAGTTCGGCTTCAAGTGGAAACCGATCGAGCAGCTGCTGGTGCGTGGCACGTGGGCGCAGGGCTTCCGTGCCCCCACCATCTCCGATCTGTACGGCGGCGGCTCGGAAACCTTCACCACCGGCTACCGTGACCCCTGCGACACCGTTTACGGTGCCTCGGCCAGCAGTGCCGAGGTCCGCGCACGGTGCGCCGCCGACATCGCCAATGCGGACAGCTACCGCCAGCTGCGCCAGGGCGGCGTGCCGATCACCAGCAGCAGCGCCCAGACCCCGGTGCCGTTCACCAACGGCTCCAACCCGGATCTGCAGCCGGAAACCTCAACGAGCCGTACCCTGGGTCTGGTCTGGAGCCCTGGCTTCGTGCCCAACCTCAACGTGGCGCTGGACTGGTGGAAGATCCGCATCGACAACACCATCGTCAACGATCATCCCAACGACCTGCTGCGCGACTGCTATGAGCAGGGCATCGCGTCGCGCTGCAGTGGCTTCACGCGCGATCCGGTGACCGGCATCGTCGACACGCTGAAGTACGGCAAGCGCAACTCCGGCTTCCTGGAAACCGAAGGCTACGACCTGGAGCTCAGCCACCATCTGGATACCGCTTACGGCAAGCTGACCACGGGCTGGACGACCACCTATGTCAGCTCGTATCTGTCGCGTACGACCAACGACACCGACGTCGTGCCCACCCCAAGCAACGGCATCGGCAGCGGCTTCCGCGTGCGCTCCAACCTGACCCTGGGCTGGGACGTGGGAAACTTCGGGGTGAGCTGGACCGCGCGCTATTACGCCGGGGTCAAGGAACGCTGCATCAACGCGACGACCCGTCCGGACGAATGTTCCGACCCGAGCGTGCAGGCGCCGTGGTACGCCGGCTCGCGTGACTACAACCAGCGTGGCTCGGTCACCTTCCACGACCTGCAGTTCCGTTACACCCTGCCGTGGGATGCGACCGTCTCGGTCGGTGCCAACAACGTGTTCGAGAAGTACGGCCCCATCATGTACAGCCAGCCGAACTCCAACTTCTCCTACTACGGCGGCTACGATATCGGGCGTTTCATGTACATGAAATATCAGCAGCGCTTCTGATCGCCGCCGGGTAACAACGCTTGATCGCCACGGCCCTTCGGGGCCGTGGCTTTTTACTGCCGGTGCGTGCGTCATCCCAACGTCATACGGCGGTCATGTCGGCTACATCGCCCGGCCCCAGCATGCGTGGCATACCGGAGGCCCGCCATGCGCTATGCCATCGTCACCGAAACCTACCCCCCTGAAGTCAACGGCGTTGCCCTGACCGTACAGGGCCTGGAACTGGGGCTGCGTGCCGCCGGCCATCAGGTCGATCTGGTCCGGCCCCGGCAACCCTCCGATATCGAGGCGGTGGACGGCACGGTGCTGGTCACCGGCGCCAACCTGCCGCGCTACCCCGGCCTGCGCTTCGGCCTGCCCGCACCCTCCCGCTTGAGCCGCCAGTGGCAGCAGCAGCGGCCGGACGCGATCTACATCGCCACCGAAGGGCCGCTGGGCTGGTCGGCACTGCGCACCGCGCGGCGCCTCGGGATTCCGGTCGCCACCGGCTTCCATACCCGCTTCGATGAGTACCTGCCCGACTACGGCGTGGCCTGGCTGCAGGCCGCCGCGCTGCGCTGGATGCGCCGCTTCCACAACCAGGCCGATGCCACCCTGGTGCCGACCCAGGAGCTGCAGCAGTTCCTCGGCGAGCAGGGCTTTGATCGCGTGCGCCTGCTGGCGCGCGCCGTGGACAGCAGTCAGTTCGAGCCCGAGCGCCGTGACCCGGCGCTGCGCGAGGAGTGGGGCATCGATGGCAACGGCTTCGCCGCGATCTACGTCGGCCGCATCGCCCCGGAAAAGAACCTCGGGCTGGCGGTCAAAGCGTTCCGCCGCCTGCAGCAGGTGCGGCCGAAGGCGCGGTTCGTGTTCGTCGGCGATGGCCCGTCACGCGCCAAGCTGGCCCACGACAATCCGGACTTCATCTTCTGCGGCGTGCAGCGCGGGGATGCGCTGGCGCGGCACTTCGCCAGCGGCGATCTGTTCCTGTTCCCCAGCCGCAGCGAGACCTTCGGCAACGTCACCCTTGAAGCCATGGCCAGCGGTCTGGCCACGGTCGCCTTCGATTACGGCGCCGCCCGGGAATACCTGCGCACCGATGAGAGCGGCATCGCCGTGAATGACGACAGCGAGTTTGTGACCGCCGCCGTGCAGTTGGCCGGCGACGACGCCCTGCGCCACCGGCTCGGCCGCACTGCCGCCACCGCGATGAAGCGGCTGCATCCGCAGCACGTGGTCGCCGAGTTCGATGCGCTGCTGGCTGAACTGGCCCAGGCCCGGAGGCCGCATGCCGACCACGCCGCTTGATGCCCTGCGCGGGCGCGAAACCCGCTGGTGCCGCCGCGCCAACCACTACTGTCGGCACCGCCGGATCCGCCATGCCTTCGCGGTGATCAGCCGCCTGGGCGATGGCGCGTTCTGGTACGCGCTGATGGGCGCGCTGGTGCTGCTGGACGGCCTGGATGGCCTGCGTGCTTCGTTGCACATGGCCGCCACCGGCTTGATGGCACTGCTGCTGTACAAGGGCCTCAAGCGCTGGACGCGCCGCCCGCGGCCATTTGCCGCCGACCTGCGCATCCGCGCCTGGGTGGCGCCGCTGGACGAGTTCAGTTTCCCGTCCGGGCACACCCTGCACGCGGTGTCCTTCACGATCGTGGCACTGGCCTACTACCCGTGGCTGGCCCCGTTGCTGGTGCCCTTCACCGTGCTGATCGGCCTGTCGCGGGTGGTGCTGGGCCTGCACTACCCCAGCGATGTGCTGGCCGCGACCGGCATCGCCGCACTGCTGGCCGCCGCCAGCCTGCAATGGCTGCCGTTGTAGCCAGGATCGCCGCGCCCCCTTTCGACTCGACAAGGGCAGTTCACCTGTCGCGCTGCCTCGCCCCGTGATCCCGTTTTACAATGGGTCCATGACCACGCTGTTCATCTCCGATCTGCACCTGGACCCGAGTCGTCCAGCCATCACCGACCTGTTCCTGGCCTTCCTGCGCGATGAAGCGATGCAGGCCGAGGCCCTGTACATCCTGGGCGATCTGTTCGAAGCCTGGATCGGCGATGACACGCCCTCCCCGGCCGCCGATGCGGTGGCCGTCGCGCTGCATGCCGTGGCCGATGCCGGCGTGCCGGTGTACTTCATCCGCGGCAACCGCGATTTCCTGGTCGGCGAGGACTACGCGCGCCGCGCGGGATTCACGATCCTGCCCGACCCGAGCGTGATTGATCTGTATGGCCGCCCGGTGCTGCTGCAGCACGGCGACCTGCTGTGCACCGACGATATCGCCTACCAGCAGTTCCGCACGCAGACCCGCGACCCGGTGTTCCAGGCGCAGTTCCTGTCGCAGCCGCTGGCCGCGCGCATCGCCTTCGCACAGAAGGCGCGCGATGCCAGCCAGGCACGCCAGTCGGAAATGAAGCAGGGTGACCGTGCCCAGTTCGAGACCGTCACCGATGTCGCGCCGGCGGAAGTGGATGCCACCTTCGGCCGCTACGGCGTGGACACGATGATCCACGGCCACACCCACCGCCCGGCCATCCACGCGCTGCAGGCCGGTGGCCGCGACTGCACCCGCATCGTGCTGGGCGACTGGTACGAACAGGGCTCGGTGTTGCGCGTCACACCGGACGGCTGGACACTGGATTCGCTGGCGACCTGACGTCGGCAGCGGCCTGGCCTGCCGTGCTGTTCCGGCGCGGGGCTTCCGCGCTACCTTAGCCGGGCATCCTCGGGGAGCAGGGACGATATGGTGGTGGCAGCTACCCAACCGACGACGGCGCCGACGGTGTCCCTGCACATCGGTCTGTTCTTCGACGGCACCCGCAACAACGCTGACAACCTGCAGCGCGCCTCACGCCCGGCAGGCGCCACGACGCCCACACCGCGCCCACCGGCCGTGGTCGCCGATGATGCCTCCCCGTACCAGAGCCGCTTGACCAGCAGCTACAGCAACGGCCTGACCAATATCGCGCGGCTGCATGCGCTGTATCCGGACCATCGGCAGATGCCGCCCGCAGGCAACACGCTCGCACTGTCGCTCTATATCGAGGGCGTGGGCACGCGCACCGGTGAAGACGACGACCTGTTGGGGCTGGCGTTCGGCATCGGTCGCACCGGTGTCCGCGCGAAGCGACGCCGGGCGCTGGAGCAGCTGCTGCCCGACGCGCTGCGCCAGCTCGCCCGTGCGCACCCTGGCCGCGTACTCGGCAGCGTGCGGATGGATCTGTTCGGCTATTCGCGTGGCGCGGCCAGCGCGCGCGACGCGGTGAACGTGCTCAACGCACCCGGTGCCGCCGCGTGGCTGCGCGAGCAACTGGTGCGCTCGGGCTGGTCATTGGCGCCGGGATTTCCAGACGCGGTGCGGCCGGTGCGCTTCGTCGGCCTGCTCGATACCGTGGTGGCGATCGGCCGCCAGCATGGCGATGAGATGCCGGTGGTCGCCCTGCCCGCCGGCTGCGCGGACAAGGTAGTGCAGCTGGTCGCGCGCGATGAGCACCGCGAGCATTTCGCGCTGACCAGCGTGGCGCCCGAACATGAAGAGATCGCGTTGCCAGGCGTGCACGCCAACATCGGCGGCGGCTACGACCAGCGCATCGAAGGACCCAAGCTGCTGAGCCGGCCGGAGGGACAGCTGCTGCGTGGCACCGGACTGGCCGCAGGCGATGTACCGCCGCTGGCGCTGCTGCGCGCGAGCACGGTCTACCGCGCCGCACAGGCGACGTGTCGGCGCTGGCAGCGCGCACTGGGGCTGGGGGATGACGCGATCTGGGTGGATGTCTGGCACCACTGGCAGCAGCAGCGGGTCGCCGGCAGCCGCAGCGTCCTGCCGCAATTCACCCTGCGGGCGTACGCGGCGGTGGTGCTGCGCCGCGAGATCGATGCGCGTTACCAGTTCATCGCGCTGCGGCTGCTGCACCAGCGTGCGGCCGCGGCAGGTGTCGCCTGGACAACCTCACCGGACGCGTTGCCCGCACTCGCACTGCCCGCGGCACTGCAGCCCATCGCGGCCCGGTTGCTGGCCGGCCATCCGCTGGATGCCGCGCAGGAACGCACGCTTCGCCAGCATTACCTGATGCAGTCCGCGCACTGGAACTTCGATGCCCTGGGCGACACTGCGCTGCTCTATGCCGCCGATGAAGGCACGCGGGAACTGCCGTATCGGCCGGGGCCAGGGCTGTTCTACGTCAACCGGCCGACCGAAAACGGTCAGCGCGTGGTGCTGGCCAACACCTGACCGCGCAGTTCGGTCTGTTCGATCAGCTCGGCCAGTTCTTCTTCGTCGAAGCCGGCGAGCAGCCTGGCTTCCAGGTTGAACGGGCCATACAGGAAGCCGCCGGCGTACTCGCGCAGCAATGCCATGAACCGCGGGCGTGGCTCGACGTTCTCGCGCGTGCAGTACCAGCGGTACCATCGCGAACCAGCGGCCACATGCGCCACCTCTTCGCGCAGGATGATCTCCAGCACATCGGCGGTGGCATGGTCGCCTCCGGCGCGCAGCTTCACGATCATGCCCGGGGTGACATCCAGCCCGCGCGCTTCCAGCACACGCGGCACCAGCGCCATGCGCGCGAGCCCGTCATGCGCGGTCTTCTCGCACATTTCCCACAGGCCGTTGTGCGCGTCGAAATCGCCGTAGGCATAGCCGTTGGCCTGCAGCCGATCGTGCAGCAGCATGAAGTGGCGCGATTCGTCATCGGCCACGCTGACCCAGTCGGCATGGAAGGAGCCCGGCAGGCCGCGGAAACGGTAGACCGCATCCCAGGCCAGGTCGATCGCATTGAGTTCGATATGCGCGATGGCGTGCACGAACGCCGCGCGCCCTTCCACGCTGCCCAGGCCACGACGCGGCAGATCGCGCGGGTGGACGAGTGTGGGCCGGGCCGGGCGGCCCGGCATCCGGATCGGCTCCGGCGCCGGCGCATCGGCCGGTGCCTTCAGGCGACCGGCACGGAACTGCACGGCGTAGTGCTGGGTCAACGCGACCTTGCGCAACGGATCCGGCTCGGCCAGGCACTGCTGCGCGGCCTGCAGCAGATCGCCGGCCGCGCTGTCCAACACGTCACTCATGCCCTGCCCTCAGGCGCGACGCTTGTGCTTGGCATCGTCCGAACGCAGCTGCTGGATGCGCTCGAAATAGCCCGGCTCGATCCCGGTCGGGTAGACGCCGTTGAAGCACGAGGAATCGAACGACTTCAGCTCCGGGTTGCCTTCGCTCACCGCCGCTTCCATGTCCTCGATGTCCTGGTAGATCAGCCAGTCGCAGCCCAGGTGCTTCTCGATTTCTTCGATGCTGCGGTTGTGCGCGACCAGTTCTTCGGCGGCCGGCATGTCGATGCCGTAGATGTTGGGGTAACGCACCGGCGGCGCGGCGCTGGCCAGGTAGACCTTGCGGGCACCGGCGTCGCGCGCCATCTGCACGATCTGCTGGCTGGTGGTGCCGCGCACGATCGAATCATCGACCAGCAGCACCACGCGGTTGCGGAACTCCAGGTGGATCGGGTTGAGCTTGCGGCGCACCGACTTCACCCGCTCACCCTGGCCCGGCATGATGAAGGTGCGGCCGATGTAGCGGTTCTTGATGAAGCCTTCGCGGTACTTCACCCCGAGCGTGTTGGAGATCTCCAGCGCGGCATCGCGCGAGGTATCCGGGATCGGGATGATGGTGTCGATGTCGTGATCCGGGCGCAGGCGCAGGATCTTCTCGCCCAGCTTGATGCCCATGCGCATGCGCGCCTTGTGCACCGAGACGTTGTCGATCATCGAATCCGGGCGGGCGAAGTACACGTATTCGAAGATGCACGGGCTGTGCTCGACCGGTTCGGCGCAGACTTCGGAGAACAGCTCGCCACGCGCGGTGATGACCAGCGCTTCGCCCGGGCGCACATCGCGCACGCGCTGGAAGCCGAGCACGTCCAGTGCGGCCGATTCGGAGGCCACGATGTATTCGTCGCCTTCGGCGTGGGCACGCTTGCCGAGCACCAGCGGGCGGATGCCGTGCGGATCACGGAAGGCCACCAGGCCCAGGCCCAGCACCACGCTGATCACCGCATAGCCACCCTTGACGCGGCGGTGCACGGCGGCCACGGCGCGGATCGCCGCTTCCGGGGTCAGCTGGCGCTGTGCGTCCAGTTCGAACGCGAACACGTTCAACAGCACTTCGCTGTCCGAGTCGGTGTTGACGTTGCGGCGGTCCTGCTCGAACACCTGCTGGCGCAGGGCTTCGGTATTGATCAGGTTGCCGTTGTGGGCCAGCGCGATGCCGTACGGCGAGTTCACGTAGAACGGCTGCGCCTCGTCCATGCCTTCCGAACCGGCGGTGGGATAGCGCACGTGCGCGATGCCGACGCGGCCTTCCAGCGTGGACATCCGCTTGGCATCGAACACATCGCGCACCAGGCCATTGGCCTTCTGCACGCGCAGGCGGGTGCCGTCGGCGGTGGCGATGCCGGCCGCGTCCTGGCCACGATGCTGGAGGACGGTCAGGCCGTCATACAACTGCCCGGCGACGTTCTGGTTGCCGACGATTCCGACGATGCCACACATGGTGCGAATTCTCCGCTGGGCTGCGCCCATCTACAGTGAAGGTGGCCGTGCCTGGCCGGAGGTACCGTTCCGTGCCGGAGCGGTGTCGTCCGGACGCGGGTGCGCCGGCTCGATATTGACTGGCAGTGTGGAAGCCGGCCCGCGCGCCGCAGCGTCGGCAGGTGCCGTCTCCCTCCCCTCGTCAACGGGACGCGGCCATCCGCGCCCTGCCACTACTTCGCCAAGGACGCCATTATCGCCTGTCGCGAGCGGCTTGCCCAAATCCATCGTCGGCAGTTGCGGCAGATTCACCTCCGGCAACGCCATCTCGGGCAGCTGCGCCTGCATCCAGCGCACCCCGGGTTGCAGCAGCGGCCGCACCTGCGAGGTCTGCCAGGCCGGCTCCTGCGGCAGCGGCGTGAAGGCGGCCAGCATCAGCAGCACGCAGCCCAGGAAGGCGCCGCGGACCAGGCCCAATGCACCGCCCAGCAGGCGGTCGGCACCGGTCAGGCAGGTCACCTTCACGGCCGCCTTGATCAGCATGCCGATCAGGCCGACGGCGATCATGACGATCAGGAACACCCCCAGGTAGCCGGCAACGTAATGGCCGGTGCCCGGTTCCAGCGGCGCCGCCCACCAATGGGCTGCGTCATTGCCGAACAGGAACGCGGCCCAGCCGGCCAGCAGCCAGGACAGCGTGCTGACCACGATGCCGACGAAGCCGCGCATCAGGCCAAGCAGGACGGAGGCCCCGATCAGGACCAGCAGGACGATGTCGATCATGCCGGCAGGCCGCGCGGTAGGCGCCGTCCAGCGGGTGCGGGGCGGCGCAGCTCAGGCATCAGGGGTGCGGGCGGACCATGCCGGCCACGCCGACCTTGGCGGCCACTTGGGCCTTGAGGTTCTCGGCATCGGCGCGGTTGGCGACCGGCCCGACGCGGACCCGGTTGAGGGTGCCCTTGTCGGTACGGACCTGCTCCACGAAGGCGCTGAAGCCGGCGGCGCGGACTTTGTCGCGCAGCGCGTTGGCCTCGGCCGCCTGGCCGAAGGCACCGAGCTGCACGGCGAAACCGACGCTGCTGGCGGCCGGGGCCGCCGGAGCAGCCGGTGCCGCGACGGCAGTCTCGGGCTTGGGCGCCGGGGCCGGCTTGGGCTCGGGCTTGGGCGCGGCCGGCTTCGGTTCCGGCTTGGCGGCCGCGACCGGCTCGGCCGGCAGGGATTCGGTTTTCACGGTATTGCCCGCCGGCGCAGCGGCAGCACTGGAGGCGGCCGGAGCCGCCGACGGGGCCGGTGCAGGGCCGGCCGGCGTGGCGGCAACCGCGGTATCGGCGCGGGCATCCAGGGTGATGACCTCGGCCTTGACGTCATTGCGCACCTTCACCGCCTGCAGGCGGCCGGCTTCGGCCAGCGCGCGATCGGCGTAGGGACCGACGCGCACGCGCCAGGCCTGGCGACCGTTGATCGTGGCCGGCTCGCGGAAGCCGGCGAGCTGGGCGCTCTTCAACGAAGCGATGACGCGGTCGGCATCGGCTTCGGTGGCATAGGCACCGAAGCTGACGGCGTAGTTGCCGGCGGCGACGGCCGGCGAGGTGTCTGCCGGCGCCGGATCGGCGGCGAGCGCAGCGCTGTCGGCCAGCGGCTGGGTCGTGGATGCCCCGCTCTGCAGGCCGGTGGCGCCACCGGTGGGGGCGACCAGCGGCAGCTCGCGGGTTTCGAACTGGCCATCCGACGGCGCGGCCGGTGCACTGATCGGCACGTTGGCGACACCACTGTCAGGTGCGGGACCCTTGACCAGCATGGGCAGGAAAATCACGGCCAACGCCACCAGGACGATGGCACCAATCAGTCGCTGTTTCAGAGGAGTATCCACGTGAAGGCAGGCAGGCGGCGCGGCGGAATGCCACGGCGATTATACGGGTGCGCGCGTGTGCGGCGGCTGATGCGGCTGAACGGCGCTGCAAAGCCCCCTCAGGCGCCGGGTTCGAGGGTCTGCAGCGCCTGCGCGGCGGTGTGGAAGGAGCCGAACACCAGCACGCGATCGCCGGCCTTGGCCTGCGCCACGGCATGCTGCAGGGCGTCCAACACGGTGGCGTGCGGTGTCGCGCCGGCCGCAGCCGTACCGGCCAGGCGTGCCCGCAGTTCCTCGGCGCTCTGCGCACGTGCCCCCTCCAGCCCGGCCAGGTGCCACTGCTGGACCTGATCGGCCAAGGCCTCGACCACCCCGGCGGCATCCTTGTCCTGCAGGGCGGCAAACACCGCGATTGTGTCGCCGGTGACGCGACTGGCCTTCAGCGCAGTGGCCAGTTCGCGCGCGGCCTGCGGGTTGTGACCGACATCGACCAGCACCTCCACGCCGTCACGATCAAAGGCCTGCAGGCGGCCACGGATACGCGCGGCGGCAACGCCTTCGATGAAGGCGGTGCGCGGCAGCGGGCGATCCAGCGCACGCAGCGCGGCGATCGCCGTCGCGGCATTGGCGCGCTGGATGGGCCCGCGCAGCGTCGGGTGCGGCAGTTCGATACGGAAGCCGACATCGCGCCAGCGCCAGCGCTCGCCATCGATGGCATCGGCGAAGAAATCGCTGCCACCACGGATGGCGTTGGCACCCACCAGATAGGCACGCGCGAGCACACTCGAGGGCGGATCGATTTCGCCGAGGATGACCGGCTTCCAGCCACGGATGATGCCGGCCTTCTCGGTCCCGATCGCTTCGCGGTCCTCGCCCAGCCAGTCGCTGTGGTCGATGTCGACGGTGGTGATCACCGCCACGTCGCCATCGACGATGTTGACCGCATCCAGACGGCCGCCAAGGCCGACCTCAAGCACGGCCAGATCCAGGCCCGCCTGCGCAAACAGCTGCAGGGCGGCCAACGTGCCGTATTCGAAGTAGGTCAGCGTGGTGTCGCCACGCGCGTCTTCGATCGCGTTGAAGGCCGCCATCAGGGCGTCATCGGTAGCGTCCTGGCCATCGATGCGCACGCGCTCGTTGTAGCGCAGCAGGTGCGGCGAGGTGTACGCACCGACCTTCCAGCCGGCAGCGCGCGCGATGGCCTCGATGAAGGCCACGGTGGAGCCTTTGCCGTTGGTGCCACCGACCACGATGCTGCGCTCGGCCGGCGCGCCCAGCCCCATCGCCTGCGCCACGGTACGCACCCGGTCCAGCCCCATGTCGATGGTGGCGGGGTGCTGCTGCTCGATGTAGCTGAGCCAATCGGAGAGGGTCTGCGGGCGGGCGGTGGTGGTCATGGTCGTTGGATCGGAATCGTTGGGGCGGACGGCAGGATGGGACGCAGTGCGTTACAGCGCGCGGTGCTTGGCTTCGCCGAAGAACGGCGTGTGGTGCGCGCAGTCGTTGAGGCGGACGACTTCAAGCTGATCGAGGTCGGGGCCTTCGAGCAGGTTCAGCGTGGTCGGTGCCTGGCGGAAGGTCCACAGGCGCGAGATCGGCAGGCCGAGGATGCGGCACAGGATCACGCGGTTGACGGCGTCATGGGCGACCACCAGCAGGGTGTCGTGCTCGCCCAGGCCTTCAGCGGCACGGGCCAGGCCACGCCAGCTGCGTTCGAGCACCAGGCGCAGCGATTCGCCGCCGGGCATCAGGACGGTATCGGGCTCTTCGCGCCAGGCGCGCAGGCGGGAGGGATCCTTGTCGTGGATTTCGCTGGCCAGCAGGCCTTCCCATTCGCCGTGGGCGATTTCCTGCAGGTCCGGCTCGGTCTGCAGCATCGGGGCACGGTCTGCACCCAGGGCGAGCTGGGCGGTGAGCTGGGCACGCGAGAGCGGTGAGGCAACGGCGCGGGTGATGTCGACGGACTTCAGACGTTCCCCCAGTGCCTTGGCCTGGGCTTCGCCGATCGGCGACAACGGGATATCGATCTGGCCTTGGTAGCGGCCTTCGGCATTCCACGGCGTTTCGCCGTGACGGGCAAGCAGGATGCGCATGCGGACAAGGGGTCCTTGGGGGAGGAGGTTCCGGCGCTTCGTTCACATCCTGTGAAAGCACGCGGAACAGGGATGATACCCGGTCGCGGCTGTGAAGCTGTGCGGCTGTTTGGTGCACGTGATCTGCTTGCTCGGCGGCTTGGTGGCGGATGGCTCGTAAAGCATGGCGCCTGACGGCCCCGCGCAGGCTGAGGCCGGGTAGCCTCTGGCAGGACACGCCGTGAACCCATCCCTGGGGGCTCGTACGACGGCATCCATGCCGTCGAACGGTCCTGCCAGAGGCTACCCGGCCTCAGCCACCAAAGTTTCCATCGCTGACGCGGACACAAAGGCAACGACAGTGCCGCTGCTTTTCCCGTCCGCACACCGGCATCTGTCCAGAGCGCGTCGGGCAGGGCTCCTTCAGGGAAAAACAAGACGCCTCGCGTTGGAGGTATAGCGGACCATAAAAAAACCCCGCAGATGTCGCTGCGGGGTTCTGGAAACCGACGGGGCGGCTTACTTGCTGAGGTTCAGTTCTTTCAGCAGCTGCGGCGCCGGCGCCACTTCCTGCATGATCCACTGCATGTAACGGCTGTCGACCGCGATCATGCGGGTCATCACCGGATCGAACACCCAGTTCGAACTCACCGACTCCCAGTTGCCATCGAAGGCCAGGCCGACCAGCTTGCCGTTGGCGTCCAGCACCGGCGAACCGGAGTTGCCGCCGGTGATGTCCAGGTTGGACAGGAAGTTCACCGGCACCGAGCCGATGCGCTTGTCTTCCAGGCCGCCGTAACGCTTGGCCTTGACCGCATCGAGCAGCGCCTTCGGTGAATCAAACGGATCTTCGCCGGTTTCCTTGGCCGCCACGCCTTCCAGGGTGGTGAACGGGGTGTAGTTCACGCCATCCTTGCCGTAGCCCATGACGTTGCCGAAGGTGATGCGCAGCGACAGGTTGGCGTCCGGATAGACGAACTCGCCCTTGCTCTTCTTGTAGTCGGCCACGGCCTGCAGATACAGCGGGCGCGACACCAGCGACTCGCCTTCGCGGGTCTTCTTCTGCTCTTCCTGCTTGAGCAGCGCCGGCATCACCGCCACCGCGTACTGGATGGCCGGATCGGTGCTGGCCTCGAACGCCGCACGGTCGGCCTTGAACCACGTCAGGCGCTCATCCAGGCTGCCCAGCTTGGTGCCCGAGAGCTTGCCAACCAGAGCCTGCACGGCGGCCGCATCGCTGCCTGCCAGCCACTGGTTGAGCACCTCGTTGGTGCGCTGCGCGGCCGGCAGGGCCACGTACTGGCTCAGCCAGTAGGTCTGCAGCTGCTGGTCCATGCGCGGCACGTAACGGCGGTCCATCTGCTTCAGGCCGCCTTCGATGGAGGGAAGATCGCGTTCCTGATAGCCGACTTCACGCTCGGCATCGGCCTTGCTGCGCTCGATCGAGAGGCGGTACAGGGTGATCGCCGAGCCCACGGCCGAGGTGCTGTTGAACTGGCTGACGAACAGGTCGCGCTCACGCGTGGCCTTGCTGGTATCCAGGTGCTGGATCAGCTGCGCATGTGCCGCCAGGGCCGGCTTGCCGGCGGCGCCACGCTTCTTCAACCAGGCCAGCACGGCGGCTTCTTCGGCCTGCTTCTGGCCGGCCGCGTCGATGCGCTTGAAGCCTTCCAGCTGACCGGCGTAGTTCTTGGCCACGTTGTTCATGCTGGCCGCGGTGGCCGCGTACTTCACCTTGACGTCCGGGTCGGCCTTGCCAGCCTCGTCGATCATCTTCAGCACCGCGTTGTAGTGGCGCGCGATGGTCGGGTAGGTCCAGCTGGCGGTTTCATTGAACTCGCCGGCCAGCGCGTAGCGGTTGGTGCGGCCCGGGTAGCCGGCCACCATCACGAAGTCGTCGGCACCCAGCGGCTGGTCGGCGAACTTCAGGAAGTGCTTGGGCTGGTAGGGCACGTTGTCGGCCGAGAAGGCGGCCGGCTTGCCGTCCTTGCCCACGTAGGCGCGGTAGAACGAGAAATCGCCGGTGTGGCGCGGCCACATCCAGTTGTCGATGTCGCCACCGAACTTGCCGACGCTGCCCGGAGGCGCGTAAACCAGGCGCACGTCCTTGATTTCCATGTTGCGGAACAGACGGTAGGTGTTGCCGCCGGAGAAGCTGTACAGGCGGCAGCGGAAGCCGGCATCGGCTTCACACGCAGCGGTCTGGGCCTTGTCGAAGGCATCCAGCGCGCGGGTACGGGCCAGCGGGTTCTTGCCGGCGGCGGCGATCGCGGCCTTGGCCTGGTCGGTCACGTCGGTGATCTGGTCCAGCACGAACACGCGGGCGTTGGGGCCGGCACTCAGCTCATCCTTCAGGGTCGGCGCGTTGAAGCCGTCCTTGATCAGGTTCTTTTCGGCCGTCGAATTCAGCTGGATCGCACCGTAGGCACAGTGGTGGTTGGTGACCACCAGGCCCTGCGGAGAGACGAAGCTGGCGGTGCAGCCACCCAGCGCCACCACCGCGCCCATCGGGTCGCCGGTCAGGTTGGAGATCTGCTCCGGGGACAGCTTCAGGCCGGCCTGCTTGAGCGGGCCGGCGATTTCCGGCAGCTGCTGCGGCACCCACATGCCTTCTGCGGCATGGGCGACCTGGACCAGCCCAAGGCTGGCGACGACGGAGAAAGCGAGCAGGTTCGAGCGCATAGAGCAGCCCCTGGTGAAAGAACCGCCGATTCTAGCCCAGCCGCTGCGCCGTCCCGAAGCCCGGTAGAGCCGACCCATGGTCGGCTGGCCGCACGCAGTGCGGCAATGAGGGGCATGGCCACCTCCCAGCCCACCCGCGCTGCAACATGGGAAAACCGCCAGCGGCTCTATAATCCGCGTTTTCCCCCAGACGAGTTCCACCCCGATGGCGCAGCAAACAATGAAGGCCCTGGTCAAACGCGAAGCCGCCAAGGGCATCTGGCTGGAAGAAGTTCCGGTCCCCACACCCGGCCCGAACCAGGTCCTGATCAAGCTGGAAAAGACCGCCATCTGCGGTACCGACCTGCACATCTACCTGTGGGACGAATGGAGCCAGCGCACGATCAAGCCCGGCCTGACCATCGGCCACGAATTCGTCGGCCGCATCGCCGAGATCGGCCCGGGCGTGACCGGCTATGAAATCGGCCAGCGCGTCTCGGCCGAAGGCCATATCGTCTGCGGCCATTGCCGCAATTGCCGCGGTGGCCGCCAGCACCTGTGCCCGAACACCGTGGGCATCGGCGTCAACGTCAACGGCGCCTTCGCCGAATACATGGTGATGCCGGCCAGCAACCTGTGGCCGATCCCGGATCAGATCCCCTCCGAGCTGGCCGCCTTCTTCGATCCGTACGGCAACGCCGCGCACTGCGCGCTGGAGTTCAACGTGATCGGCGAGGACGTGCTGATCACCGGTGCCGGCCCGATCGGCATCATCGCCGCCGGCATCTGCAAGCACATCGGTGCGCGCAACGTGGTGGTCACCGACGTCAATGATTTCCGCCTGAAGCTGGCCGCCGACATGGGCGCCACCCGCGTGGTGAACGTGTCCAACACCTCGCTCAAGGACGTGATGAAGGAACTGCACATGGAGGGCTTCGACGTGGGCCTGGAAATGAGCGGCAATCCGCGCGCGTTCAACGACATGCTCGACTGCATGTACCACGGCGGCAAGATCGCCATGCTCGGCATCATGCCCAAGGGCGCCGGCTGCGACTGGGACAAGATCATCTTCAAGGGCCTGACCGTGCAGGGCATCTACGGCCGCAAGATGTACGAGACCTGGTACAAGATGACCCAGCTGGTGTTGTCCGGTTTCCCGCTCGGCAAGGTGATGACCCACCAGTTGCCGATCGATGATTTCCAGAAGGGCTTTGACCTGATGGAACAGGGCAAGGCCGGCAAGGTCGTGCTGAGCTGGAACTGAGGCATCGCGCCGTTGGCGCGCCGGTCGGTGTCACGACCAACGGTCGTGACCTACCAGGCAGGTACCGACCGTTGGTCGGTACGGGCCTCGGCGGTGGCATGGCCCCGGTAGGTACCGACCGTTGGTCGGTACGGGCCTCGGCAAACGAAAAAGGCGCCTTGCGGCGCCTTTTTCATGTCCATCGCAGCGTCAGGTCATTTGCCCACGGCTACGGTGAACACCACGCGGTTGTCCGCCAGCTTGCCGTTGTTGTCGCGACCAGCGCCGTCGGTACCGTGGTACCCCAGGCCCAGGTTGAACAGGCCGAACTGGCGGCTCACGCCGACGTTGAAGTCGGTGTAGTCCTTGCCGAAATCGGTCTCGAGCGAGGTACGGCCCACGTTCGCGCTCAGGGTGAAATCATTGGGCAGGCCCCACTCGCCGCCCACCGCGTAATACCAGCTCTTGGTATCGGACCCGGACAGGTCGTCGGTGTAGGC
This sequence comes from Stenotrophomonas sp. TWI1151, assembly GCF_039673135.1. Taxonomy (NCBI): domain Bacteria; kingdom Pseudomonadati; phylum Pseudomonadota; class Gammaproteobacteria; order Lysobacterales; family Lysobacteraceae; genus Stenotrophomonas; species Stenotrophomonas sp. TWI1151. The sequence continues at coordinate 41,779 of NZ_JBDJLA010000013.1, read as the reverse complement.
CACCGTCAGCTTGTACTGCTCGGCGAAGGTGGTGGTGGTGATCAGCTCGTTGTAGTTCAGCTCGCTGGCGCCCGGATAGGTGTAGCGGTTGAGCAGCACGTCGAAATTGACGCCGTCGGTGACATCCACCCCGTAGCCGATCAGGTAGTCGATCTCCGTGCTCGGGTCGCCCGGCCCGAAGTCCACGCCCGAGCCCCACACGCCCGCATACAGGCCGACCGGGGAGGTATAGGTGAAGCCGGCCTGCAGGGTCGGATCCTCATCGGTCTGGGACACACCACGGAACACGTAGTCCGATACGGCGGTGACGTTCCAGCTGAACGGCGATTCGGCCTCGTCCTGGGCGCTGGCGGCAAACGGGGCAAGCAGGGCGGCGCAGAGCACAGCGGCGGCGGTACAGCGCGTGGCGTGGTTCATGCGGGGTCTCTCCAGACGTGGGGTGGGCAGTGCAGCGGGGTTTACGGTTTTTTAACCTGATTGATATTGCGATGCAACAATCACGTGTGCAACCGTTTCGCCCACCGCCGGCCTGGCCAGACCCCGCCTGCGCCCCCGGGCCCGGCGCCGACAGGTAAAATCCCGGGTTTCCCGTGCCGAAGACTGCCTGCCATGACCGACGCCACCACCGCCTCGCTGACCCAGCACTACGTTGAAGAACTGGAAGCGATCCTCGCCCAGGGCCTGTTCAAGTCCGAACGCATCATCACCAGCCCGCAGTCGGCCGAGATCACCTTGGACGACGGACGTACGGTGCTGAACTTCTGCGCCAACAACTACCTGGGCCTGGCCGACCACCCCGACCTGATCCAGGCCGCCAAGGATGCGCTGGATACCCACGGCTTCGGCATGGCCTCGGTGCGCTTCATCTGCGGCACCCAGGACCTGCACAAGCAGCTGGAAAAGCAGATCGCCGATTTCTTCGGCAAGCAGGACACCATCCTGTACGCGGCCTGCTTCGACGCCAACGGTGGGCTGTTCGAGCCGCTGCTGGGCGAGCACGACGCGATCATTTCCGATGCGCTCAACCATGCCTCGATCATCGATGGCGTGCGCCTGTGCAAGGCCAAGCGTTTCCGCTACGCCAACTGCGACATGGCCGATCTGGAAGCCCAGCTGCAGGCCGCCGATGCGGCCGGCTGCAAGACCAAGCTGATCACCACCGACGGCGTGTTCTCGATGGACGGCTTCATCGCCCCGCTGGATGAGATCACCGCGCTGGCGAAGAAGTACAACGCACTGGTCCACATCGACGAATGCCATGCCACCGGCTTCCTCGGCGCCACGGGCCGCGGCTCGGCCGAGGTCAAGGGCGTGCTGGAGAAGATCGACATCATCACCGGCACCCTGGGCAAGGCCATGGGCGGCGCACTGGGCGGTTTCACCTGCGCCAGCGCCGAAGTGATCGAACTGCTGCGCCAGCGCTCGCGCCCGTACCTGTTCTCCAACTCGCTGCCGCCGCACGTGGTCGCCGCCGGCATCAAGGCCTTCGAGATGCTGGCCGCCGCCGATGACCTGCGCGATACCCTGGCCCAGAACACCGCCTACTTCCGCGAGAAGATGACCGCGGCGGGCTTCGATGTGAAGCCGGGCGTGCATCCGATCAGCCCGGTGATGCTGTACGACGCGCCGCTGGCGCAGAAGTTCGCCGAGCGCCTGCTCGAGGAAGGCATCTATGCGATCGGCTTCTTCTTCCCGGTGGTGCCCAAGGGCCAGGCCCGCATCCGCACCCAGATCAGCGCCGCGCACACGCGTGCGCACCTGGACCGTGCCATCGATGCCTTCACCCGGATCGGCGTCGAGCTGGGCGTGATCAAGGCCTGAGGGCCCCAGCCGCCCCACGGTCAGCACGGCCGTCGCACCCGCGCGTCACGGAGGTAGAGCCGACCGTTGGTCGGCTGCCTCTCGTCGCAGGTCATGACATCCGATACGGGGGGCACGTCTTGCGTGCCTCAGCCGACCAACGGTCGGCTCTACCGTCGGTGGCGGTGTGGATAGCGGATGCGGGGGCACGTCTTGCGTGCCCCAGCCGACCAACGGTCGGCTCTACCGTCGGTGCGACGCGCGCGGCGGGGTTACTTCTTCTTTTTCTTCTTGTCCTTGGCCTCTTCCTTGCTGGCCACCACCACCGGTGCCGCAACCGGACCATCCTGGCCATTGCCCTTGGCCACCCGGATACCGTTGGCCTTCATCCAGGCATCGAACTCATCGGCGCTCATGCGCTTGTCGCCATCGCTCATCAGGAAGCGGTAGCTGCCGCGGCCATCCAGTTCGGGGATCCTGATCTCCACCACCTTGTCGGTCACCGGCGGATCCTGTTTGGCGATCTGCTTGTGGCCGCCACAGGCGGTCAGCAGCGCGGCCGGCAACAGCAGGCAGGCGCCGCGGAACAGGGAACGGTTGAGGGTACTGACGTGCATGGTCTTACTCCCGGTGTTGAACGGAACGTCCCTTCGAAGGCCATCCATTGCCCGGGTCGATTGGCCTGCCACATGCCGGCAGGCCACAAGGTCACGGTGTGGCCGCGGCGCTGTCGGCCACGGCATGAAGCAGATCCAGATCGTGTTGGCTGAGCTCGCGCCAGGCGCCCTTGCCCAGCTCGCCCAGCGGCAGCTGGCCGATCGCCACGCGCACCAGGCGCAGCACGTTGATGTCGAATGCGGCGAGCAGGCGGCGGATATGCCGGTTGCGGCCTTCCTCCAGCACCACTTCCAGCCAGGCGGTCTTGTCGCCGCTGCGCAGCAGCGTGGCGCGCCGCGCCCGCAGCAGCTCGCCTTCGTCCTCGATCCCCGCGCACAACGCCTGCAGCTGCGCCGCATCGGGGATGGCATCGATCTGGACGTGATAGGTCTTGTCCGGGCCGGTGGCCGGATCGGTCAGGCGCGCGGCCCATTGCGGATCATTGCTGAAGAGCAGCAGCCCTTCGCTGGCCTTGTCCAGGCGCCCGACCGGCGCGATCCACGGCAGGCCGGCAGCATCGAAGCAGCGGTAAACGGTATCGCGACCGCGCTCGTCCTGCGCGGTGGTGACCAGGCCACGCGGCTTGTTGAGCATCAGGTGCACGCGCTTGGGCGCATCCAGCGGCTGACCATCCACGCGCACGTGATGGCGCCCGTCGATGATCGGAAATTCGGGGTTGTTGATGACACGGCCGTCGACCGTCACCCGGCCATCGGCGATCCAGCGTGCGGCTTCGGTGCGCGAGCACAGCCCGGCTTTGGACAGCACGCGCGCCAGACCATGCCGCGGTGCGCCCGCGGGGGGGCTGGAGGCGGCGTTGCGGGTGCCTGTTGCGGGGCTCGCACGCCGCTCGGGGCGGCGTGGTCGGGACGCGTTCGCGGCGGGTGGCCGGCGTGTCGTCATCGTGCTCCGCTCAGGCGGCTTACTTCTTGTCCGCCGGCTTGGTCTCAGCCGGTGCTTCGGTGGTGGCGGCCGGCACGGCAGCCGGTACCGGGCGCGCCTTGACCACGCGCACACCGCGCGCCTTCATCCAGGCGTCGAATTCTTCGGCGGTCATGCGCTTGCCGTTCTGGCTCATGTCAAAGCGCCACGGCGTGTTGTCGAACTCGGTCTGCGGCTTGTAGGCGGCCGGATCGTTCGGGTTGATCACCGGTGCACTGGGGATCGCCTTGGCGATGTTCTGGCAGCCGTCGATGCGCAGGCGCTGCAGCACGCTGTCCAGCGACTGCTCGCGGTCGTAGCTGGAGGTCAATACGCCGGCAGGCATGCCCAACTGGACGTTGCGGATGTACAGCTCTTCGGCCACCGGTGCGATCGCGGTGGCCGGCAGCGGCAGCGGCGATGCGCTGGCAGGTGCCGAACAGTCCACGGCAGCGTGGGCGGTGGGAACCAGGGCCAGGCCAAGCGCGGCGGCCAGTGCAAAACGCTGCATGGGATGCATCCAGGAAGGGGTCGACGCGGCGAGTTTAACAGCGCCACAACGTCTTTCAAGCGCCACCTTCAATGAATACGGCAACTTGTTGGATTTATTGTCGATTTTCAGGATTCGACCCGACCGCGCGCGCGGAAGGGCCTATGTGTCGAGGTGAGAGAAGACAAAAAAAAACAGGGCCCGGCAATGCCGGGCCCTGCTTATTGAGACTGTACTGCCAGAAGGATTAGTTCTGGACGTTCAGCTCGGTACGACGGTTCTTGGCGCGACCTTCCGGGTTATCCGAACCATCCGGGTTGGTGTTCGGCGCAATCGGGCGGCTCTCGCCGTAACCGATCGGACCGACCAGACGCGAAGCGTCAACGCCGTTCTGGGTCAGGTAGTTGTACACCGAGGTAGCACGACGCTCGGACAGCTTCTGGTTGTAAGCGTCGGTACCCTTGGAATCGGTGTGACCGGCCACTTCAACGCGCAGATCCGGGTAACGCTTCAGGATTTCCGAAGCCTCGCTCAGGATCGCAACCGCGTCCGGACGCAGGTTCGACTTATCGAAGTCGAAGTTCACGCCCTTCAGATCGATCGACACCGGGACCGGGCAACCGTCCGGACCGATGGTCTGACCCGGCTGCGAGTTCGGGCACTTGTCATCGCAGTTGTTGACGCCGTCACCGTCGTCATCCAGATCGGCGCAGCTCGGCGCAACCGGAGCCGGAGCCGGCACGGCAGCAACCGGGGCCGGGCCCAGCGGGATCACGACGCCGACCGAAGCCAGCACGTCGCCGAACCAGTCTTCGCTCGGAGCAGCAATGCTCTGGTCGTCGAAGTCAGCACGGTAGGCCACTTCGGCACGCACGGCGACGCGCTTTTCGAAGGTGGTCTGCAGACCGACGCCGAGCTTGGCGGCGAAGTTGCCGTCCTTGCGCTCACGCGGACCGTTGGTGTTCAGCGCTGCGTACTCTTCTTCCGACTTCTGGTAGCCCAGGCCGAACAGCAGGTACGGGTTCCAGCCGCGGCCTTCCTGGATGAAGTGGCGACGCAGGTCGAGCGAGGCGCCGTACTGGCTCCAGTTCAGATCCTGGTTGGCGTCGAAGTTCGGGTTCTGGTAGTTCAGCTCGCCATCCAGCGACCAGTTGGGGCTGATGAACTTACCGAGGCCCAGGGTAACGAACGGAGCGTCGTTGGTCAGACGGTCGCTATCCTGGAAGTTGAAGCCGGCCGAACCGGTCAGGTACCAGCGGTCGTCAAAATCCTGCGCCGATGCAGCCTGGGCGAAAGCCAGACCGCCCAGCAGCGCGGCAGTGAGGATCTTCTTGTTCATTGAGTACAGCTCCTATTTCGGGGGTATGAAACCGGTAGAGGCATGGGCCAGCACTACTGCGTCGTTTTCAGACTGCCGATTCAGCACGCCACCGCCGCGAACATTATGCTCAGGCGAGTGAAGGTGATGTTAACAGTCCCGTAACATGTGAAGACGACCGCCAGACCTCTACCGGGTCCAGCTGGTGGCACCCTATACAGGTTGATGAAATTCCGCAAGACCCAGCAATGACAAGGGTTTTGCCTAATTCAGGCGACGTAGCGACACATTTTTCACGTTAGGGTTCAAATGGCGATTGCGCCTTGATTCAGCGCAAAAACAGCAGCGTCGTGATCCGTATGATGAGGGTGATTCCCCCGTATCCGGAGCCGATATGAAAGCCGTGGGATTGACCCAGTATCTGCCGATTGAAGACCCCGCCGCGCTGCAGGACCTGCGCATTGCGCCACCGGGCGTGCCGCAGGGACGCGACCTGCTGGTACGAATACATGCTGTTTCCGTCAATCCGGTCGACACCAAACAGCGCGCGCCGCGCCCGCAGCAGGAGAATCCTGCGCGCATCCTGGGGTATGACGCGGCCGGTGTGGTGGAGGCGGTGGGCCCGGAGGTCACGGCGTTCGCCCCCGGCGATGAGGTGTATTACGCGGGCGATGTCACCCGCTCCGGTTGCAATGCCCAATACCAGTGGGTGGACGAACGCCTGGTCGGGCGCAAACCCACCACGCTGGATTTCGCCGAGGCTGCAGCGTTGCCGCTGACCACGCTGACCGCATGGGAACTGCTGTTCCAGCGCATGCCGCTGCACTTTGAAGACAGCCGCCACCGCGGGCAGCACCTGTTGATCATCGGGGGTGCCGGCGGCGTCGGTTCGATTGCGATCCAGCTCGCGCGCCACGCCGGCTTCAGCGTGATCGCCACCGCCTCGCGCGAGCAGACCCGCGCGTGGTGCCTACAGATGGGCGCCGACCACGTGATCGATCATCGCCAGCCGCTGGCGGCGCAACTGCAGGCACTGGGCATCGCGCAGGTGCAGGTGGCGCTGAACCTGGCCGACACCGACCACTACTGGGAGGCGCTGGGCGAGCTGCTGGCCCCGCAGGGACATGTGGGGCTGATCGTTGAACCGCGCGGACCATTGCGCATCGGCGATCCCTACAAAGCCAAATGTATCGGCATCCATTGGGAGTTCATGTTTGCCCGGTCGCGCTTCCAGACCGACGACATGATCGAACAGCACCGCATTCTGAGCCGGGCCGCCAGTCTGATCGACGCCGGCGAACTGCGCACGACCGCGCATACGCATCTGGGCTCGATCACGGCAGCGAACCTGCGCGAGGCACATCGCCAGCTGGAAGGCGGCGGCGTGATCGGCAAACTGGTGCTGTCCGGCTGGGACTGACGCGCGCGGCAATGTGTCTGCGCAGATTCGCGCGCATCTGTATCTGTCGGCCATGCGAAGGGCCCCCTACAGTCAGTGGCCCTTCCGGTGAAGCCGACATGCCCACGTCCCTGCCCCTGCGCCTGCTGCAACTCCTGCTTGGTCTGTTCCTGTATGGCTTCGGCGCGGCGGTGATGATCCGCGCGGCGATCGGCGTGGCGCCCTGGGATGTGCTGTCACAGGGCATCGCGCTGCAGACGCCGCTGTCCTTCGGCGTGGCCACCAATGTGATCGGCGCGCTGGTGCTGCTGCTGTGGTGGCCGATCCGGCAGAAGCCCGGTCTGGGCACCGTGCTCAACGTACTGCTGATCGGCCCCAGCGCGCAGTTCGGGCTGTGGCTGCTGCCGCAGGTGCAGGGCCTGGCCTGGCAGATCCCGATGTTCATCTGCGGCCTGCTGATGGTCGCGGTGGCCACCGGCCTGTACATCGGCGCACGCTTCGGCCCCGGCCCGCGCGATGGCCTGATGACCGGCCTGCACGCCCGCACCGGCTGGCCGATCTGGATCGTGCGCAGCGCGATCGAAGGCACCGTGCTGCTGATCGGCTGGTGGCTCGGCGGCAACGTCGGCGTGGGCACGCTCGCCTTCGCGCTGCTGATCGGCCCGTTGTGCGGCGTCACCCTGCCGCTGTTCGGTATCCGCAAGCCCAGCCCGGCAGCTGCCACGCCCTAGCGGGCGTCCGTGCCGACCAACGGCCGACCCCCTGGCGGACACATGCCCTTGCTCTTCAGGGGCATTCGCGGCACCCTGCGGGCTTCCGTACGCAAGCGTATCCACATGTCGCCAGCCGCCGAATCCACCGCCTATCCGCACCTGTTCACCCCGCTCGACCTGGGCTTCACCCAACTGCGCAACCGGGTCCTGATGGGGTCCATGCACACCGGCCTGGAAGACCGTGCGCGCGATTTCCCGCGCCTGGCGGCCTATTTCGCCGAGCGTGCCGCCGGCGGCGTCGGGCTGATCGTCACCGGTGGCTTCGCGCCCAACGTGGTTGGCTGGCTCAAGCCATTCGGCGGCAAGCTGTCCTGGCCGTGGGAGGTGCGACCGCATCGCCAGGTCACCCGGGCCGTGCACGACAACGGCAGCAAGATCTGCCTGCAGCTGCTGCATGCCGGCCGCTATGCCTACCACCCCCTCTCGGTGGCTCCCTCCAAGCTGAAGGCCCCGATCAACCCGTTCACCCCGCGGGCGCTGTCGGCGCGCGGGGTGGAGCGCCACATCGCCGATTACGCGCGCAGCGCGCGGCTGGCCCGCGAGGCCGGCTACGACGGCGTCGAGGTGATGGGCTCGGAAGGCTATCTGATCAATGAGTTCATCGCCCCGCGTACCAACCAGCGTACCGATCGCTGGGGCGGTGACGCGGCCCAGCGCATGCAGTTCGCCGTGGAGATCGTGCGTCGCATCCGCGAGGCCTGCGGCCCGGATTTCATCATCATCTACCGGCTCTCACTGGTGGATCTGGTGCCCGACGGCAGCAACTGGGCCGAGATCGTGCAGCAGGCGCAGGCCATCGAAGCGGCGGGCGCGACCCTGATCAACGCCGGCATCGGCTGGCACGAAGCGCGCGTCCCGACCATTGCCACCTCGGTACCGCGCGGCGCCTTCGCGGCGGTTACCGCCAAACTCAAACCGCACGTGCGCGTGCCGGTGATCGCGACCAACCGCATCAACATGCCCGACGTGGCCGAGCGCATCCTTGCCGCGGGCGGTGCCGACATGGTCTCGCTGGCGCGGCCGCTGCTGGCCGACCCGCAGTGGGCCAACAAGTCGCGCGCCGGCCGTCCGGAGGCGATCAACACCTGCATCGCCTGCAACCAGGCCTGTCTGGACCATGTGTTCGAGAACAAGACCGCCAGCTGCCTGGTCAACCCGCGTGCCGTGCACGAGACCGAACTGGTCTACCGCCCGACCAGCGCCGCGCGCCGGATCGCCGTGGTCGGCGCCGGCCCGGCCGGGCTGGCCTGCGCGACCGTGGCTGCCGAGCGCGGCCACGCGGTCACACTGTTCGATGCCGGCAGCGAGATCGGCGGGCAGTTCAATGTCGCCAAGCGCATCCCGGGCAAGGAAGAATTCCACGAGACGCTGCGCTATTTCCGCCACAAGCTGGGCGAGACCGGCGTCGAGGTGAAGCTGGACACCGTGGCCGACGTGGCCGCGCTGGCCGGTTTCGACGCGGTGGTGATCGCCACCGGCATCACCCCGCGCCGGGTCGATTTCCCCGGTGCCGACCACCCCAAGGTGGTCACGTATCTGGATGTGCTGCTTGGCAGGGTCCAGGTGGGCGAGCAGGTCGCGATCATCGGCGCGGGCGGCATCGGCTTCGATGTCGGCGAGTTCCTGGTCCACGAAGGGCCCTCCTCCGCGCTGGACCCGGCACGCTGGATGGCCGAGTGGGGCGTGGACCCGACGTTCGAGGGCCGCGGCGCGCTCGCCAAACCGGCACCTGAAGCCCCCGCCCGCAAGGTCTGGCTGCTGCAGCGCAGCCCGGGCAAGCCCGGCGCCCGCCTGGGCAAGACCACCGGCTGGATCCACCGCGCCACGCTCAAGGCCAAGGGCGTGACCATGCTCGGTGGCGTGACGTACCTGGGTGTGGATGACGCCGGCCTGCGCATCCGCGTGGACGGCCAGGAACAGCTGCTGCCGGTGAGCCATGTGGTGGTCTGCGCCGGGCAGGAACCGCGCCGTGACCTGCACGCCGCACTGCAGGCCGCCGGCATCAACGCACAGCTGATTGGCGGTGCGGATGTGGCCGCCGAACTCGACGCCAAGCGCGCGATCGATCAGGGCAGCCGGGTCGCCGCCGCGCTCTGATCCGCATCGACATCAACCTGAATACGGGGCTGAACCGCCGATTCAGCCCTGCCTCCGAACCTGAATGTCAAGCTTTCGGGTTCAGGATGTATTGGGAAATCCCCCCCTATCGTGCGCCAACTTTCCCGCTCACCACCCAGTTCGAGTGAGCGCGCGGACCCCACGTCTATTCGGGTCCGCCCCCGGGCGGCCCCGATGGCCGCCTCCCCATGACGCCAAGTCGTAACCCTCGCCCCGTCCGAATGATCGGATGGAACAGCCAGGTGCGGCCCACACGGAGCAAGGAGATTTATGAAACTGGCCTGGATTCTCTGGCTGTCACAGTTGTTGCCGCAGCCTGCCGCCGATTCGTTGTGCCTGAGCACGACCGTTTACCTCGAAGCGCGTGACCAGACCCTGCGCGGCCAGCAAGCCGTCGCGGAAGTGGCCCTGCGCCGCCTGGACAGCGGCCTGTGGGGCGACTCGATGTGCCAGGTGGTGACCGCCCGCAAGCAGTTCGCCCCGACCATCGTCGCGCCCGGCACCCAGCTCGGCAACGCCGATGCCTGGCAGGAAGCGATGACGGTGGCCTTCGATGCCGAGCGCAACTGGGCCCTGCCGGCCGGTGAGCGCAAGGAAATCGTTCCGGGTGCGAGCCACTTCGCCGCCCTGGCGATCGCCAACCCGAGCTGGCGCAACGCCTACCAGGTGGCCACGATCGGTGATCACACCTTCTATCGCGTGCAGAAACTCAAGCCGCGCGCGTCGTAACGATCTGTTACGGCCATACCGTTGAGGATGCGGGGCCGGCTCTGGAATAGTGGGCGGCTCACCTTCCACCCATCCGCAACGGAGTTCCCATGAAGCTGTACAGCAAGCCCGGAGCCTGCTCCACCGCCGATCACATCGCCCTGCAGTGGACCGGCCAGCCGTTCGAGGTGGAACTGCTCGACAAGGACACCCTGAAGGCGCCACCGTTCCTGGCCATCAATCCGGCCGGTTCGGTCCCGGTGGTGGTCGATGGCGATTTCGTGCTGACCCAGAACGCCGCCATCATGGGTTACATCGCCGATACCCACCCGCAGGCCGGCCTGACCGGTGACGGCAGCCCCAAGCAGCGCGCCGAAGCCACCCGTTGGCTGTCCTTCGTCAATTCGGACCTGCACCCGGCGTTCAAGCCGCTGTTCGGGCCGGCCACCTTCATCGAAGACGACACCCAGTACGACGCGCTCCGCGCCGCCGCCCGCAAGCGCCTGCGTGGCCTGTTCGAGCGCGCCGATGCGCAGCTGGCCGACCGCCCGTGGCTGGCCGGATTCCGCAGCTTCGCCGATCCGTACTTCTACATCACCCTGCGCTGGGCGGCGGGCGCGAAGATCGACCTGAGCGGCCTGGACAACCTCGCCGCCTTCAAGCAGCGCATGGAGGCCGATACCGGCGTGCAGGCAGTGCTGAAGGCCGAAGGCCTCCTGTAGAGCCACCCCATGGGTGGCTGCAGGCGGTCCGGCCAGAACACACGCGTCCGGCCGGACAAGGAGCCACGCATGGCGTGGCTCTACCCGATCGTACGCACCACAGTGCCCTCGGCATCGCGCAGCTCGCTCGGCTCCACCACCACCTGCAGCGCCGGCCAACCCGGGATCGCATAGGTGCCACGGCGTGGCATGACCGTGGCGACCAGTGCCTGCACCGTGGCCGGGGCCAACTGGCATTCCAGCGCATCGCCCTCGACCACCAGCGCATTGGCGGCCGCCGGCGACAGCGTGATCTGCCGATCGTTGCCGACCAGCGTCAATGGCTGGCCGAACAGCAACCGCGCCGGCAGCAACGCGAGCAGCGATTCCACCTGGCGCGCTCCCAGGGTCACGGTCACCTGCTGCGCATCGCCCTCGCCCTGCACCAACCCGCCCAGCTTTTCCAGGAACAGATAGGCCGTCTGCGAGCCCTCGCGCGCCGCACCTTCGGCGACCGCGGCAGCCAGTGCGGGATCGTCCAGCAGCGAGCCGCGCGCGATATCGGTGATCCACAGCGGCATCTTCGGCAGCAGCGCCTCGAGCACGCCGGTGGTCGACCAGCGCTTCACCGCCTCCATCTCGTCATCGGTCAGCCCGATCACCTGCAGGAACGCCAGCGAACCGTTGGGCGTCTCGCGGGGCGGCAGCTGCGGGTCGCGCATGAAGGCGACGTGGCGCAGCAGCGTATCGGTGTCGGCGGCGATCGGACCGCCCGCATTGAGGTAGTGGCCCTGCTGGAACACCTTGCCGTTGGCGAACACGTAGCGCGCCAGGTTCTGCAGGAAATTCATCGCCCACGGCGGTGGCTCGCTGCCCGCCGCGGCGGCAACCCGGAAGCTCAGCTCGAAGCCGTACCCACTGGTGGACGGATCATCGCTCTCTTTTTCATAGAGCTCTGAGAAGCCGTAGCTGACGAAGTGCCAGTGCGGCAGCGGGGTATCGTTCCAGTACGCGCTGATGCCGTCCAGCGGATCCTCGCCCCCCAGCAGCGAACGCAACACCGGGCCGTAATGCTGCGGCGCCTGCGTGGGATACACCGCCTTCAACGCCGCATCGATGGCATCCCACCCGGGGGCGCCGTCGTCCTCGATCTCATCCACCATCGCTATTCTCCCGCACACGTAACAGCACGCATTCTAAACAGCGTGCTGCCCGGCCGCCGTCGACGTATCGCCTCAGGCGATCACGGGCTCGGTCTGCAGCAGCGCGCGTGTCTCGTCCATCCAGCGGTTGGCCAGCGCCGGGCTTCTTGCCTTGCTGATCGCAGCGGCCAGGTCCGGCCACAGCTTCTCCAGGCTGCCCGCATCGGTGCAGCGCTCGACTTTCAACTGCATGAAATAGCCCTTCAGACCGAGATGCCTGCGCACCGATTCGCTCATCCAGTCATACAGCCGCTTGTACAGCTCCGGATCCTGCTCGCGCCCGGCAGTCAGCGCGGCGGCGACCACCGGTGCGGCGCTGCCCCCGACGATCTCGATCAACCCCATCGCCGACAGCTGCGCCAGCGCATCGTCCGGCGCGCGCAGGCCCGGCAACAACGCGGTCAACGCGTTGTCATCGCGCTGACCATCGACCATCAGCAGCAGGGACCGCAGCGCCGGCGGCAAGCGCCGAGCACGGTCCTCGATTTCCTGACGGCCAGCGGCCGTCTTGGCCTGGATATACGCCATGTGTCCCCCCTTCACGTGGTGCCGTACCACGCGTAGGCCGGCCGTTCGCCGCTACCTGCGCGCCCCTGTGATCTTCCAGGCCCTCCGTGTCCGGCGGCCGCCCCAGGCGCGCCGTGTCCCCAGCGCGCGGCGTGCCGCCGACAAGGCCTGCAACGATCACGTCCGCAGCTTACCCGAGCGTTCGCCTCGCAGGTAATGCGCTGCAGCATCGTGCAGGGGGCTACAGCGTCAGCTCCCCAGTGCGCGCCGGATCTCCTCCAAGGCCGCCGGGTCGTCCAGGGTCGACAGATCACCCGGATCACGTTCCTCGGCCAGCGCCTGCAGCGAGCGCCGCAGCAGCTTGCCCGAACGCGTCTTGGGCAGCGCGTTGACGATATGGATGTGCGCCGGCCGTGCGACCGCGCCCAGGGTGTTGGTCACCCGCTGCATCATCTCGGCCGCCACGGCACTGCCGTCGCCCTGCAGGGCCTGCTTGAGGGTGACGAACACCAGCGGCACCTGGCCCTTGAGTTCATCCTTGACCCCGATCACGGCGGCCTCGGCCACCAGCGGATGGCCGGCGATGCATTCTTCGATCTCGCGCGTGCCCAGGCGGTGCCCGGCCACGTTGATGACATCGTCGGTGCGGCCGAGGATGAAGGTGTAGCCGTCTTCGTCCTGGATCGCCCAGTCCAGCGAGCTGTAGAGCAGCTCCTTGAAGTGGCTGAAGTAGCTCTGGATGAAGCGCGCATCGTCCTTCCAGACGGTGGTCATGCAGCCCGGTGGCAAGGGCGGGATCATGACCAGCACGCCCTTCTGGCCCGGTGCGACGGTCTCGCCGGTGTTCTCGTCGATCACCTTCATCCGGTAGCCGAGGTTCGGGAAACCGGGCGAGCCGAAGCGCACCGGTTTCATGTCCACGCCCGGCAGCAGGGTCAGTGCCGGCCAACCGGTTTCGGTCTGCCAGTAGTTGTCGATGATCGGCTTGCCGAGTGCGTCGTTGATCCAGTGCGCGGTCGGTTCGTCGAGCGGTTCGCCGGCAAGGAAGACGTACTTCAGCGCCGCCAGGTCGTGGCGGCGGATGAAGTCCGCATCGTGTTTCTTGAGCACGCGGATCGCGGTGGGTGAGGAGAACAGCGTGCGCACGCCGTACTGTTCGCACAGCGCCCACCAGATGCCCGGGTCCGGGTGGGTCGGCAGCCCTTCGTACAGCAGCGAGGTGCAGCCGCCGATCAGCGGGCCGTACACGTTATAGGAATGCCCGACCGCCCAGCCCACGTCCGAGGTGGAGAACATCACCTGGCCGGGCTTGCAGTCGAACACCGTCTCCATCGACTGCGCCATCGCCACGGCGTAGCCGCCGACATCGCGCTGTACGCCCTTCGGCTTGCCGGTGGTGCCGGAGGTGTAGAGCAGATAGCTCGGCTCGCTGGATTCCAGCCATACCACCGGCACGTCCTGGTCACCCACCTCGGCACGCAGCGTGGCGTAGTCGACGTCGCGACCGGGCACCTTCGGCTCGGCAGGGTCCAGCCCGCGCGAGACGATCAACACATGCGGTGGCGGCGAGGCGGCTTCGGCGCAGGCGGCATCGACCATCGCCTTGTACGGAATCACCTTGCCACCGCGCTTGCCGGCGTCGGCGGCGATCAACAGCTTCGGTTCGGCGTCATCGATGCGCAGTGCCAGGTTGTGCGCGGCGAAGCCACCGAACACCACCGAGTGGATCGCCCCGATGCGTGCACACGCCAGCATCGCGAACACCGCTTCGGCCATGTTCGGCATGTAGATCACCACGCGGTCGCCACGCTGCACGTCCAGCCGCTGCAGCACGGCGGCGAAGGCATTCACTTCGCGGTGCAGTTCGCGGTAGGTGATCTCGCGGGTAACGCCGGTTTCGCTGGAGATGGCGACGAGGGCGAGCTGGTCGGGACGGTCGACCAGATGGCGGTCCACCGCGTTGTAGCAGAGGTTGGTTTCCCCGCCGACGAACCAGCGCCGGAACGGCGGATTGCTGTAGTCGAGGATCTGCTGCGGCGGTGTATGCCAGTAGATGCGCTGGGCCTCTTCGCCCCAGAACGCTTCGGGTTCATCGACCGAACGTCGATAGACATCTTCGTAACGCATGACGGCCCTCCCAGACAAAGTCATGGGATCGAGCATAGTCCGATGGTGAAGCGCGGGCCGTCCGACCTTGGTCGTAGGGGCGATCGGTGGGTCGGGCGCTGGGCCCCCATATCCTTGTAGGCGAAATAAAGGAGGAGGGGGCGGCCGAAGGCCGACGCCGGGGGACATTCGCCGGAAAGGGTATGGGCCCCAGCGCCCGACCCACCGACCGCCGCGCGGGAAAAGATGCGAAGAACCAAAAAAAACGCCGGGCAATGCCCGGCGTTTTTTCCAGTCCGTACCGACCGACGGTATTCGCGCCGTCCTGGCGCTCACCCTCCGGGCCGGCGCTTCGCACCGTTGAGAACGGCTCCTGCCGTTCTCTTCGGCACCCACCCGTGTGAGTGATCAGCCCAGCAGGTGGGCGACGCCGGAGCGCTCTTCTTCCAGCTCGGCCAGGGTCTTGTCGATGTACTTCTGGCTGAAGTCGTCGACCGGCAGATCCTTGACCAGGGTGTACTCGCCGTTCTCGGTGGTGACCGCGAAGCCGAAGATCACGCCTTCCGGAATGCCGTAGGAGCCGTCGGACGGCACGCCCATGGTGACCCACTTGCCGTTGCTGCCCAGCACCCAGTCACGGATGTGGTCGACGGCGGCATTGGCAGCCGAGGCCGCCGAGGAGGAGCCACGGGCTTCGATGATCGCCGCGCCGCGCTTGCCCACGGTCGGGATGAAGGTGGAGGCGTTCCATTCCTGGTCGTTGATCGCCTCGGCGATGGAGGCACCATCGGCAGTGGCGAAACGGTAATCCGGGTACATGGTCGGGCTGTGGTTGCCCCACACGATCAGCTTCTCCATGCCACCGACCGGCTTGCCGAGCTTGGTCGACAGCTGGCTCAGCGCACGGTTGTGGTCCAGGCGCAGCATGGCGGTGAAGTTGCGCGGGTTCAGATCCGGTGCCGACTTCATGGCGATGTAGGCGTTGGTGTTGGCCGGGTTGCCGACCACCAGCACCTTGACGTCACGCTTGGCGACCTTGTTCAGCGCCGCGCCCTGGGCGGTGAAGATCTTCGCGTTTTCCAGCAGCAGATCCTTGCGCTCCATGCCCGGGCCGCGCGGACGCGCGCCGACCAGCAGGGCGATATCGGCGTCCTTGAAGGCCACTTCGGCGTCATCGGTACCGACCATGCCGGCCAGCAGCGGGAAGGCGCAGTCTTCCAGTTCCATCATCACGCCGCGCAGGGCGGCCTGGGCCTTGTCGACCGGCAGCTCGAGCAGCTGCAGGATGACCGGCTGGTCCTTGCCCAGCATGTCGCCGGAGGCGATGCGGAACAGCAGGGCGTAGCCGATCTGGCCGGCGGCGCCGGTCACGGCAACACGAACAGGTGCTTTCATGGGGATTTCCTCTGCTAAGAAACGTAAAAACGGCCCCCTTCGCAGGGGGCCGTCGGGATCGGATCAGGCGCTGGGGATCAGCTTGTTCCACTCCGCCACGCGCTCGGCCTGGGCGGCCAGCACGGCGTCGGTGTCGCCTTCCAGGGTGATCGAATGGATCACGTCGCCCTGCTTGACCGAGTCCACGATGGCCTGGCCGTCGAGGACCTGGCCGAACACGGTGTGCTTGCCGTCCAGCCAATCTGTCTTGATGTGGGTGATGAAGAACTGGCTGCCGTTCGTGTTCGGGCCGGCATTGGCCATCGACAGCGAACCGACCTGGTGCTTCACGCCGTTCTTTTCATCTTCGAACTTGTAGCCCGGGCCGCCGGTGCCCTGGCCCTTGGGGCAGCCGCCCTGGATCATGAAGTCCGGGATGACGCGGTGGAAGACCAGGCCGTCATAGAAGCCGTGCTTGACCAGGTTGACGAAGTTGGCGACCGTCAGCGGGGCCTTGTCGGCGAACAGCTCGACCTTGATCGGGCCCTGGGTGGTGTCGAAAGTGGCGATGAGGGACATGCAAATCCTTGGGGTACGGGGGTTTGTCGTTAGCCCCATAGGATACACCGCGCCCCCTGACCAACGGGCGCCTGTTGGACAAACGCGTCGCCACGCGCCCAGGCACCTCCGCGCCGACACGGAAACGCTTTGCTGAATGCCTCAGGGACAGCGGTAGTGCCGGCCGTTGGCCGGCAGCCAGGCAGAACCTGCCGGAGATCATGGGGCTGCCGGCCAGCGGCCGGCACTACCTGAATGCCCGTCCGGCAAGGCTTGCGAGGCACTTTTCGCGATTGGTCATCTTGGCCGTATAATGTTGGACTTCTTTTTCCAAATCCGGCGCCGACTGGCCCCCTTTCGCATGTCTATCGAAAATCTTCGCAACATCGCCATCGTCGCCCACGTCGACCACGGTAAGACCACCCTCGTCGACCAGCTGCTCAAGCAGTCCGGCACCCTCTCCGAGCGCACCGTGCTCGCCGAGCGCGTGATGGACAGCAATGACCAGGAAAAGGAACGCGGCATCACCATCCTGGCCAAGAACACGGCCATCACCTGGGAAGACAAGAAGACCGGTATCAAGAACCGGATCAACATCGTCGACACCCCGGGACACGCCGACTTCGGCGGCGAAGTGGAGCGCGTGCTGTCGATGGTCGACACCGTGCTGATCCTCGTCGACGCGATGGACGGCCCGATGCCGCAGACCCGCTTCGTGACCCAGAAGGCCTTCGCGATGGGCTTCAAGCCGATCGTCGTGGTGAACAAGGTCGACCGTCCGGGCTCGCGTCCGGATTGGGTGATCGACCAGGTCTTCGACCTGTTCGACAAGCTCGGCGCCACCAATGAGCAGCTCGACTTCCCGATCGTCTACGCCTCGGCCCTGAACGGCTACGCTGGCCTGGAAGACACCGTGCGCGACGGCGACATGACCCCGCTGTACGAAGCGATCATGCAGCACGCGCCGATGCCGGAAGTGGACCCGGAAGGTCCGTTCCAGATGCGCATCAGCCAGCTGGACTACAACAACTTCGTGGGCGTGATCGGCATCGGCCGCGTGCAGCGCGGCACCCTGAAGAAGAACATGCAGGTCGCGGTCATCGATCGTGAAGGCAAGAAGCGCAACGGCAAGGTCGCGCAGGTGCTGGGCTTCCTGGGCCTGGAGCGCATCGAGCAGGACACCGCCGAGGCCGGCGACATCGTCGCCATCTCCGGTATTCCGGAACTGACCATCTCCGACACCCTGTGCCACCCGGATACCCCGGAAGCGCTGCCGGCGCTGACCGTCGATGAACCGACGATCTCGATGACTTTCCAGGTCAACAACTCGCCGTTCGCCGGCAACAAGGACCTGTCCGGTGGCAAGTTCCTGACCAGCCGCCAGATCAAGGATCGCCTGGATCGCGAGCAGGTCCACAACGTGGCCCTGAAGGTTGAACAGCTGGAAGACGCCGACAAGTTCCTGGTCTCCGGCCGTGGCGAACTGCACCTGTCGGTGCTGATCGAAAACATGCGTCGTGAAGGCTACGAGCTGGCCGTGTCGCGTCCGGAAGTCATCATCAAGCAGATCGACGGCCAGGCCATGGAGCCGATCGAACAGCTGGTGGTGGACATCGAAGAACAGCACCAGGGCGGCGTCATGGAAAAGCTGGGCACCCGCAAGGGCCAGCTGAAGAACATGGAGCCGGACGGCAAGGGCCGTGTGCGCCTGGAGTACCAGATCCCGGCCCGTGGCCTGATCGGTTTCCAGAACGAGTTCAAGACCCTGACCCAGGGTTCGGGCCTGCTGTTCCACGTGTTCGACCATTACGGTCCGAAGGAACAGGGCGCGATCGCCAAGCGCCAGAACGGCGTGATGATCGCCAATGCCCCGGGTGCCACCCCGGCGTACTCCCTGGGCCCGCTGCAGGAACGCGGCAAGCTGTTCGCTGCTGAAGGCGACAACGTGTATGAAGGCCAGCTGGTCGGCATCCACTCCAAGGACAACGATCTGACCGTCAACGCGATCAAGACCAAGCCGCTGACCAACATGCGCGCTTCGGGCAAGGACGATGCGATCCAGCTGACCCCGGCGATCAAGTACTCGCTGGAACAGGCTCTGGACTTCATCGAAGACGACGAGCTGGTCGAGATCACGCCGAAGGAAATCCGCCTGCGCAAGAAGGGCCTGACCGAAAGCGACCGCAAGAAGGCATCGCGCGGCGGCTGATCGGACCCATTGTCGTGATCGACAAGCCCTACAACCCGGATCCTCACAAGCATCCGGGGCTTCACCTGATCGCCTTGCTGGAAGCCAGCAAGGCGGTTCTGGCGCTGTTGGCTGCGACAGGGCTGGAAATGCTCGGCCCGCAGCCCCTGCGCGATGCGGTCAATGCCTTGATCCGCCGGTTCAGTCTGGACCCGGATCACGGCACCCTGCCCTCGCTGCTCAATATGATCAGCCCCGATGCGGTGCATCTGGCGGCTGCTGCGATGGTCGCCTACGGCGTCCTGCACCTTTTCGAGGCCTGGGGCCTCTGGCGCGCCAAAGCCTGGGCCTCCTGGCTGGGCTGCGTCACGGCCGGCATCTACCTGCCGTTCGATATCTACGCCATTCTCCGTCACCCGGGCTGGGCCTCGTGGTCGGTGCTGGTGATCAATCTGATCGTGGTCGGCGTGCTCGCCCGCGATATCCGCAAACGCCATGGCAAAGCCGCCGACGCGGCCTGAGTTGCCAAGCGCCGCCTGTGCTGGTTAGCCTGTCGGCCGGTTCGGGGAAACAGGCATGCGCCTGACACTGACGTCACTGATGCTCATCGCACTGGCCGGCTGCAGCCCGGGTCCGGCGCCCCTGCATGCGCGCGAGTCTCCCACGCCTGCGCCCTCACCGGTCGCCGCGCTTCCGTTTGCCTACGCCGAAGCCGACATCGCTGATCTGCAGTCGCGGATGGCCAGCGGCGAGCTGGACAGCGTCACCTTGACCCGCGCCTATCTGGACCGCATCGCCCGCCTCGACCGGGCCGGCCCACGCCTGCGTGCGGTGATCGAACTCAATCCCGATGCGCTGCGCGAAGCCACACAGCTGGACGCCGAGCGCCGCCAAGGGCAGCTGCGCGGCCCGCTGCATGGCATCCCGCTGCTGCTCAAAGACAACATCGGCGCCAGCCCGATGAGCACTACGGCCGGCTCGCTCGCGCTGGAGGGCTTCCGCCCGGACGATGCCTTCCTGGTCCAGCGCCTGCGCGCGGCCGGTGCGCTGATCCTGGGCAAGACCAACCTCAGCGAGTGGGCCAACTTCCGCTCCAGCCAATCGATCTCCGGGTGGAGCGCCCGGGGCGGCCAGACCCGCAATCCCTACCGGCTCAGCCACAACCCGTGCGGCTCCAGCAGCGGCAGCGCGGTGGCGGTCTCGGCCAACCTCGCGGTGGCCGCGATCGGCACCGAAACCGATGGCAGCATCGTCTGCCCGGCGGCGGTCAACGGCGTGGTCGGATTGAAGCCGACCGTGGGACTGGTCAGCCGCGAAGGCATCATCCCGATCTCCTTCAGCCAGGACACCGCCGGCCCGATGACCCGCAGCGTGGCCGATGCAGCCGCCCTGCTGACCGCCATGGCCGGCCGTGACGAGGCCGATCCGGCCACCGCGACCATGCCCGGGCGCGCCGTGTACGACTACACCTCACGCTTGAACGCCGATGGCCTGCGTGGTGCGCGGATCGGTGTGCTGTATGGCGACCTGATGCAGAAGCCGGGCGTCGCCCCCGCCCTGCAGCATGCCGTGGCCGTGCTGCGCGATGCCGGCGCCACCGTCGTGCCGGTGCAGCTGCCAACCCAGGGCCAATGGCAGGACGCCGAACGCATCGTACTGATGCACGAGTTCAAGGCCGGGCTGCAGCGCTACTTCACGACGTACCGGGCCCCGGTGCGTTCACTGGATGACGTCATCGCATGGAATCGTACACATGCGGGCAAGGAGCTGGCGGTGTTCGACCAGGACCTGATGGAAACCGCCGCCACCATGGGCGGCCTGGGAAGCCCCGAGTACATCCGCGCGCGCAGTGACGCGCGCCGCCTGGCCGGCCCCGAAGGCATCGATGCGGTGCTGCGCGAGCAGAACCTGGATGCGCTGGTGGCGCCCACCACCGGGGTGGCCTGGCCGATCCGGCCCGGCCGCGGCGATGACTTCCCCGGTGAGAGTTACAGCGCCGCCGCAGTGGCCGGCTACCCGAGCCTGACCGTGCCGATGGCGCACGTGAACGGGCTGCCGCTGGGGCTGCTGTTCATGGGCACCGCCTGGAGCGAGCCGCGGTTGATCGAGCTGGGCTACGCCTACGAGCAACGCACCCGCGCGCGTCGCCCGCCGCGGTTCCAGACCGACAGCCTGCTGACGAACGGCGTCGCGCCCTGAGCGGCGTGTACCGGCCAACGGTCGGTACCTACCCGAGAACGTACGCCCCGCGTTGGTAGTGCCGGCCGCTGGCCGGCATTACCGGGATGCGTCACCCGGGTCTGGCAGGAGCGCCGGCTCACCATCTTCGGCACCGGGCGAGCGCACATCGTCGGCTGGCTGCGAGCGTGCGCGACGGCTCGGCGTCACTTCCTGATTGAGCTCGGCACGGGTGCGCGGCAACGACTGAGGATGTTCGCGCGCGAGAAAATCGAGCATGCGTTCGCGCACGATGCAGCGTAGATCAAAGGCATCGCCGGAATTGCGCGCACTCACCAGCAGACGCACCTGCAGGGTGTGCTCGCTGGTTTCGGTCACCTGGGTCACGCAGACCTGGCCATCCCACAGCGCCTCGCCTTTGCAGATGCGCTCCAGCTCGGCGCGGATCGCCGGGATCGGCGCGGTGTAATCCAGCCACAGGAAGGCGGTGCCGAGCAGATCGGCGCTGCGCCGGGTCCAGTTCTGGAACGGGTGTTCGATGAACCAGGTCAACGGCACCACCATGCGCCGCGCATCCCAGATCCGCACCACCACATAGCTGCTGTTGATCTCTTCGACCCGGCCCCACTCGCCCTCGACGATCACCACATCGTCCAGCCGGATCGGCTGGGTCAAGGCGATCTGCAGGCCGGCGATCAGGTTGCCGAACACCGGCTTGGCCGCGATACCGGCGACCAGGCCGATGATGCCGGCCGAGGCCAGCAGCGCGGTGCCGATCTGGCGCACCATCGGGAAGGTGAGCAGGATCAGCGAGACGCCGACCAGGATGATCGCGCCCATCAACACACGGCTCAGCACCCGGGTCTGGGTCTGGATGCGGCGTGCTTCGAGGTTGTCGGCCACCTCCATCGGATGGTCGCGCAGGATCGCCTGCTCGCCCGCGGCCACGGCCCGCACCAGCAGCCAGATGACGCAGCCGGTCACACCGATGTGCAGCAGCCGCAGCGCCTGCTCGAGCCGATGCTCCTGCAGCGGCGTCGCTTCCAGCGCGGGAATCAGCAGCAACAGCGGCAGGGCGAACGCCAGCGGTCGGCTGATCACGCGCGCGATGCGGGCGCGGCGGTAGTCGCGGTCTTTCAGTCGCCGCGTCAACGCCATCAACAACCACCAGCCGCTGACCCCGATCGCCAGTGCGATCGAGATCGGCCATAGATACAACGCTGCCTGCTGCCAGTCCACGGTCACTGCACGCTCCTGTGTTCTCCGCAAGTAAGTGCACAGCATGCCGGTGCCGCCATGACCATCGTGTCAGGCGAATGTAAGGTGCGTGTCGAGGACACGCACCGGTATCAGTCGGCGTAGTGCGCCTGCTTGCGCACTATCGCCATCGCGATTTCCAGCGACTGCTCGTAGTTCAGGCGCGGATCCACCGAGGAACGGTAGGCACGCTCCAGATCGCGCTCGGTCAACTCGCGCGCACCGCCGGTGCATTCGGTCACGTCCTCACCGGTCAGCTCCAGGTGCACGCCGCCCAGCCGCGTGCCGGCCGCGGCGTGCAGGTCGAAGGACATCTCGACCTCGCCACGTACGTTGTCGAAACGACGCGTCTTGTAGCCGTTGCTGGTGCTCTCGGTGTTGCCATGCATCGCATCGCACACCCACAGCACGCGCCGGCCATCGCGCTTGACCGCGTTCAACAGCGGCGGCAGTTTTTCGGCGATCTGTGCCGCCCCCATGCGGTGGATGAAGCTCAGGCGGCCCGGCTCGTCCTCGGGGTTGAGCACGTCGATCAGGCGCAGCAGCTGGTCCGGCTGCACCGACGGGCCCACCTTGATCGCGATCGGGTTACGCACGCCACGCAGATACTCCACGTGCGCGCCATCGAGCGCTGCGGTGCGCATGCCGATCCACGGGTAATGCGTGCTCAGGTTCAACCAGCCCTGCTGGCGCGGCACCTGGCGGGTCAGCGCCTGCTCGTAGGGCAGCAGCAGCGCTTCGTGCGAGGTGTAGAAATCGATCCGGTTGAGGTTGTACACCTGCGTGCCGGACAGCGTTTCCATGAAACGCACCGCATCGCCGATCGAGGACACCATCTTCTGGTAATCGGTGGCCAGCGGCGAGTGCCGCACCCACTCCAGGTTCCAGTATTCGGGATGGTGCAGATCGGCGAAGCCGCCATCGATCAGCGCCCGCACGAAGTTCATCGTCATCGCCGAGTGCGCATGCGCCTGCAGCATCCGGCGCGGGTCCGGCAGACGCGCAGCTTCAGTGAACTCCGGCGCATTGATCACATCGCCGCGGTAGCTGGGCAGGGTCAGGCCGTCGCGGGTTTCAGTATCGGCCGAGCGCGGCTTGGCGTACTGCCCGGCAAAACGCCCGACCCGGATCACCGGCTTGCGCATGCCGTGCACCAGCACCAGGCTCATCTGCAGCAGCACTTTGAGCCGGTTGGAGATGGTGGTGGATTCGCAATCGCTGAAGTTCTCCGCGCAGTCACCGCCCTGCAGCAGGAAGCGCTTGCCCTCCTGCGCATCGGCCAGCTGCTGCTTGAGCGCCAGGATTTCCCAGGAGGTCACCAGCGGCGGCAGCCGCTTGAGCTCGTGCAGGGCGGCATCCAGCGCCAGCGGGTCCGGGTAGGTCGGCAGCTGCAGCGCCGGCTTGCCACGCCAGCTCTCCGGCGACCAGGCAGCGTCGACAGCGGTCGCGGCGGGATCGGCTACAGGCGGGGCGGACAGGCTCATCACGGACTTCCGGGGTGTGGGGCCGGTCATGGTCGCAGAGCGCGCCCCCGGCGCAAAGGGGCGGGCACGCGCCCGGAGGCTGAACGCTGAAGAAAGGACACCGCGATCGGCCAGATCGCGCATGGTCCAGCGGCATCGGACAGGCGCATGATTTGTTACGGAGTAACACTTGCCAGGCCGGCCCCTCCTCCATCGCCCAGCCAAGCCATCCTCATGAAGCCCTCCCTGCTTGCTACCGGTATTGCTGTTTCCCTGGCCCTGACCGGCCTGCCCGCCCTCGCCGCCGCCGCCACCAGCGCCGCCCCTGCCGTCACCGATCTGGACGCGGTCACGGTCAGCGCCAAACTCGACCAGGCGCGCAATGCGCTGTCGCCGGATATCGGCAGCAGCCAGTACCAGATCACTGCCGAAGACATCCAGAACCTGCCGCTGGGCGCCTCCACCCCGTTGAACCAGGTGTTGCTGCAGGCGCCGGGGGTGGTCCAGGATTCCTACGGTGGCGTCCACGTGCGCGGCGACCATGCCAACCTCCAGTACCGGCTCAACGGCGTCCTGCTGCCCGAATCGATCTCCGGCTTCGGCCAGACGCTGGACGCCCGCGCGATCAAGAGCATCCGCCTGATGGACGGCGCGCTGCCGGCGCAGTTCGGCGAGCGCACGGCCGCCGTGGTCGACATCACCACCCGCAGCGGCGCCGAGCTGGGCAATGGCGGGAGTGCCGGCCTCACTGCCGGCTCCTACGGCAAGGTCAACCCCAACGCCTCGTGGTGGGGCAGCCAGGGCCGCTGGAGCTGGTATCTGACCGGCAACTACGACCAGAACCAGGTCGGCATGGAGAACCCCACCGCCTCGCGCCGGCCGGACCACGATGACACCCACCAGGGCAAGGCATTCGCCGACCTGACCTATCTGGTCAACGACGACACCCGCCTGAGCCTGTTCGCCGGGTTCTCCAACAACCGCTTCCAGATCCCGGTCAACCCCGGCCAGACCCCACAGTTCGGCTACCTGGACACGGTCACTGCGGACTCCGCCGCGCTGGACGAAACCCAGCGCGAGACCACCCGCTTCGGCATGCTGGTGCTGCAGGGCGCGCTGGGCAGCACCGCCTACCAGGTCTCGGCCGGGCAGCGGTACAGCGACCTGTCCTTCCACCCGGACCTGGCCGGCGATCTGATCTTCAACGGCGTTGCCTCACAGGTGGAGCGCAGCAACCGCGCCGACACCGTGCAGGCCGATTTCTCCACCCCGCTGGGCGAAAACCACACCTTGCGCTACGGCCTGTACGTCAACGCCGAACGCGCCCGCGCCGGCAGCGACACCTGGGTGTTCCCGGTCGACGCCGACGGCCAACAGGCCAGCACCGCGCCCCGGCGCATTCCGGAGGCGAGCGCCTTCAACGCCACCACCACCGCGGTCTATCTGCAGGACGAATGGCGCCTCGGCGACGACTGGACCGTGAACTACGGCCTGCGCGGCGACCGCTACAAGGCCTTCGGTGGCACTGAAGGCCAGCTCAGCCCGCGGGTGGGTGTGGTCTGGAACGCCACCGACAGCACCACCGTGCACGCCGGGTACTCGCGCTACTTCACCCCGCCGGCCAGCGAACTGGTGGCCAGCAGCGACATCGCACTCTACGACGGCACCACCAACCAGCAACCGGCCGGAGGCAGCACCACGCCACTGTCCGAGCGCAGCGACTACTACGACATCGGCGTCTCCCAGCAGGTGGGCGAACACCTCACCCTGGGCCTGGACGCTTACGACCGCAAGGTCGACCGCCTGCAGGACGAAGGCCAGTTCGGCGCCGCCTACATCTACTCGACGTTCAACTATCGCCTCGGCCACATCCACGGCGTGGAATTCAGCGCCGACTACAGCAACGGCCCGCTCAGCGCCTACGTCAACGCCGCCTACAACAAGGCCATGGGCAAGCAGGTCATCACCGGCCAGTACAACCTCGATCCCGAGGCACTGGCCTACGTCCAGAACAACTGGATCCATCTGGACCACGATCAGAAACTGACCTCGTCCGGAGGTATCAGCTACGCCTTCGCCGGCCACAACCGTCTTGGCGCCGACTACGTCTTCGGCAGCGGCCTGCGCTCGGATGCCGACGGCATCCCCAACGGCGGCGAACTCCCGGCCTACCTGCAACTCAACCTCAGCGCCGGCCACGACTTCAACGCCGATAGCGGCCACCCGCTGCACGCACAGCTCGCGCTGGTCAACGCCCTGGATCGCAGCTACCAACTGCGCGACGGCGGCGGCATCGGCGTCTTCGCCCCGCAGTGGGGTCCCCGCCGCGGCGCCTACCTCAGCCTGCAGCAGGACTTCTGACCTGAGCGAGGAAGCCCTGCCGTCTGATCAGCTCAGGAGCATCCCTGCCTGAACGCAGCACCCGGCCTGGCCGCCAGACGCGCGCCAGGTCGGGTAGCTGACGTGAAACCGGCCTCAGTGGCGCCGACGCGCCCGGAACGCCGTCACCAGCGCCCACACCGCCAAGGCCGCGAACCACACCAGGCTCCACATCGGCATCGTCAGGCCCAGGAACTGCCAATCGATGTTGCCGCAGTTGCCGGTACCGGTCAGCACGGTGCGGAACACCTCGAACGGCCCCATCGTCTCACTGAGGAAACTCAGCGGCGGCCCACAGCTCGAGCCCATGTCCTGGGGCAGCAACTGCACATACACGTGGCGACCGGCAATGCCGATACCGACCGCCGCCGCGATGAAGGCCAGCACCCCATACGTCTTCCGCCCGGCCGGATCCCGCGGACCATGCAGCGCCCCGATCAGGAACAACAGCCCCAGCGCCGCGAACGCAATCCGCTGGAAAATGCACAACGGACACGGCTCCAACCCCATCTTCAACTGCAGGAAGATCGCATACCCCAACAGTGCCGCGCAGACCAGAAACCCCAACAGGAACTGGGCGCGGAAACTCCAACGCAATGGATTCATTGCCAACACTCGTGAAAGTCCAGGCGCCAAGATTAACAGGGCCGCGACCAGCCGCCACGCAGCCGGCCAACGGCCGGCTCTACCTACGCCGCGCACAGCCCCCGCTTTACCCCATGCGCACCGACCATGTGTGCAGGCGTTGGCGCGGGTGGGTTGTCGGGACCATGAGCGCCATGGATGGCGCGACATGAGCCTCCATGGACGGATTTACGGCGTGTCCCGCCAACCCACCCCCCCCCCCCCCCCCCCCCCCGACGCCCCACCCTCGCCCGCAGCGCCATGCTCTTGCCGTGGCCGTGGCCGTGGCCGTGGCCTTGGCCTTGGCCCTTATCAACCCCGCAGAAACGGAAAAACCCGGCACAAGGCCGGGTTCTTCACCGAATAACAGGTACAGCTCGAAGATTACTCTTCGACGGCTTCAGCCACAGCAGCCGGACGATCGACCAGCTCAACATAGGCCATCGGCGCATTGTCGCCAGCGCGGAAACCGCACTTCAGCAGACGCAGGTAGCCGCCCGGACGGGTCGCGTAACGCGGGCCCAGGGTGGTGAACAGGTTGCCGACGGCCTCGTTGTCGCGCAGGCGAGCGAACGCCAGACGACGGTTGGCAACCGAATCAACCTTGGCCAGGGTGATCAGCGGCTCGGCAACGCGGCGCAGTTCCTTGGCCTTCGGCAGGGTGGTCTTGATCAGCTCGTGCTTGAACAGCGACGCGGCCATGTTCTTGAACATTGCTTCGCGATGGGCGCTGGTGCGGTTGAACTTACGACCGGACTTCATATGACGCATGACGGTGATTCCTGAAGTGAATGTTGGATCGGTTGGGTATCGCTGTCGCCATCCTGGCGTTGTTGCTTGGACTGCGGATGGTCCGGTGCCAGCCGTCCTGGCTGGCCGTCACCGCAGGCTATCGACCTGTCGGTGCGGAGTGTTGCCGGTGAAGCCCCCGCACCCGAAGGTGCGGGGTCAAGCATCTTGCGTAGCGCTGGATCAGCCGAGCATGCCGTGCTGGGCGACACCGGCCGGCGGCCAGTTCTCCAGCTTCATGCCGAGCGAAAGACCGCGCTGTGCGAGGACTTCCTTGATCTCGGTCAGCGACTTCTTGCCGAGGTTCGGGGTCTTGAGCAGCTCCACTTCGGTCTTCTGGATCAGATCGCCGATGTAATAGATGCTCTCTGCCTTCAGGCAGTTGGCCGAACGCACGGTCAGCTCCAGATCGTCGATCGGGCGCAGCAGCACCGGATCCACGCCGTTGTTGGCCGGCTTCGCCGCACCGCGGTCGCGGTGGGTGAAGTCACCGAAGACCGACAGCTGATCGCTGAGGATGTCGGCGGCAGTGCGCACGGCTTCCTCGGCATCGATCGTTGCGTTGGTTTCGATGTCCAGCACCAGCTTGTCCAGATCGGTACGCTGTTCGACGCGGGCCGCTTCCACCGAATAGGCGACGCGACGGACCGGCGAGAACGACGCATCCAGGACCAGGCGGCCGATGGCACGGGTTTCTTCATCCGGACGACGACGAGCAGCAGCAGGCTGGTAGCCGAAACCGCGCTCGACCTTCAGACGCATGTTGATCGCCACATCCTTGGTGAGATGGCAGATCACATGAGCCGGATTGAGGATCTCGGTGTTATGGTCAATCTTGATATCAGCAGCGGTAACGACACCCGGACCCTGCTTGGACAGCGACAGCGTAGCGTTGTCGCCGGTATGCATGCGGATGGCCACATCCTTCAGGTTGAGCAGGACTTCCAGCACGTCCTCCTGCAAGCCTTCAAGCGTGGTGTACTCGTGCAGTACGCCATCGATTTCGACTTCCGTGATGGCGAAGCCCGGGATGGACGACAGCAGCACGCGACGCAGGGCGTTGCCCAGCGTATGCCCGTAACCACGCTCCAAGGGTTCGATCACGACCTTGGCGCGGGTATCGGTAAGGCGTTCGATCTGCGGACCGCGAGGACGCAGAACCTGGTTGGCGGTAACCGTCATGTTGCGGGTTCTCCTGCGAACCTCCGGTGTGACCCGGAGGTTCTCCAATGTGAATTACTTCGAATACAACTCGACGATCAGCGCTTCGTTGATATCCGCAGGCAGGTCCGAACGATCCGGCACGGCCTTGAAGATGCCGGCGAACTTGCCGGAATCAACTTCAACCCACGACGGACGCAGGTCATGCGTAGCAGACACGGTCAGGGCTTCCTGGACGCGCAGCTGCTTGGCAGCCTTCTCGGACAGAGCGACAGCGTCGCCAGCCTTGACCTGGTACGAAGCCAGATTGACCGACTTGCCGTTCACGGTGACACCGCGGTGCGAGACCAGCTGACGGGCAGCCGGACGGGTCACTGCGAAGCCCATGCGGTAAACGACGTTGTCAAGACGGGTTTCCAGCAACTGCAGCAGGTTCTCGCCGGTGTTGCCCTTCTTGGTCGAGGCCTTCTTGTAGTAGTTGCGGAACTGACGCTCCAGCAGACCGTAGATACGCTTGACCTTCTGCTTTTCACGCAGCTGGGTAGCGTAGTCGGACAGCTTGCCCTTACGGGCAGTGGCGCCGTGCTGGCCGGGCTTCTGCTCCAGCTTGCACTTGGAGTCCAGCGCGCGCGCCGGGCTCTTGAGGGAAAGGTCGGCGCCTTCGCGGCGGGCGAGCTTACAGGTAGGACCGATATAACGAGCCATTTCTTATCGCTCCTTTAGACGCGACGCTTCTTCGGCGGACGGCACCCGTTGTGCGGGATTGGCGTCACGTCGATGATGTTGGTGATCTTGTAGCCCACGTTGTTCAGCGAGCGCACGGCCGACTCACGACCCGGACCCGGGCCCTTGATGCGGACTTCCAGGGACTTGACGCCGTAGTCGAGCGCGGCACGGCCGGCCTTCTCGGCAGCCACCTGGGCAGCGAACGGGGTGGACTTACGCGAACCGCGGAAGCCAGCGCCACCGGAGGTCGCCCACGACAGAGCGTTGCCCTGACGGTCGGTGATGGTCACGATGGTGTTGTTGAAAGAAGCATGGACGTGGGCGACGCCGTCAGTGACGACGCGCTTGATCTTCTTCTTGGTCTTAGCGACGGGCTTAGCCATTTCTTAGGTCCCTTACTTCCTGATCGCCTTGCGCGGGCCCTTGCGGGTGCGGGCGTTGGTACGGGTGCGCTGGCCACGAAGCGGCAGACCGCGACGGTGACGCAGACCGCGGTAGCAGCCCAGATCCATCAGGCGCTTGATCGCGATACCGATTTCACGGCGCAGATCGCCTTCCACGATGTACTTGCCGACTTCGAGACGCAGACGCTCGATTTCCGGCTCCGACAGATCGCGGATCTTGGTGGTCGAGGTCACGCCTGCGGCGTCGCAGACCTTCTTCGAACGGGTACGGCCGATGCCGTAAATGCTTTGCAACCCGACCCAGACGTGCTTCTGGGCTGGCAGGTTGACGCCTGCAATACGCGCCATGACGCGGTTCTCCAGCTGAGTGATGGCCGACAGCGCACCATGGGCGCGCCAATCCGGCAGGATGGATCAAAAAAGTGAACTAGCGATTCTATCAAGGTCTCGGTTTACTGGGAAGCCCGTGGAACCTGGAGGTTCCATGGACCCGGCGTGGGGAGTGTGCCCATGCTCCGGCGCCGGATGTCGTTGACTGCAGAGGTTGCCCCCGCCGCCGCCCGCGCTACTCCCGCGCGGGACCACCACATCACACCCCCACCCGAAACCGCTGCAGGGGCCGCCCTTCGATTTGGAAGGCCAGTCCGGGAACCGGAGGGCCTTCGCAACAAGAAGACTAGTGTAACAGGTCAATCAGCCGCGGGCAAAACCGCCGCGGTTGCCGCCCTTCAGGTTGGCCTTCTTCAACAGGCTCTCATACTGGTGCGACATCAGGTGCGCCTGGATCTGGGCAATGAAGTCCATCACAACCACCACCACGATCAGCAGCGAAGTGCCACCGAAGTAGAACGAGGCGCCGAGCTGGGTGCGCAGGATTTCCGGCAGCAGACAGACGATCACCAGGTACAGCGAACCGGCCGCCGTCAGACGGGTCAGCACGGCATCCACGTAGTCGGCGGTCGCCTTGCCCGGACGGATGCCCGGAATCAGCGCGCCCGACTTCTTCAGGTTGTCGGCGGTTTCCTGCGAGTTGAACACCAGCGCGGTGTAGAAGAACGCGAAACCACTGATCAGCGCGGCGAACACGATCATGTGCAGCGGCTCGCCCGGCCCGAGGGCGTTGGCGACCTTCTGCAGCCACGTGGCCGAACTGGCCTGGCCGGACCACATGGCCAGCGTCGTCGGGAATGCCAGGATGCTCGAGGCGAAAATGGCCGGGATCACGCCCGCCATGTTCAGCTTCAGCGGCAGGAACGAGGTCTGGTTCATGTACGCGTTGCGGCCACCCTGGCGACGTGCGTAGTTCACCGTGATGCGGCGTTGGCCGCGCTCGACGAACACCACGAAGTAGGTGAAGGCCAGCACCACCAGCACGATCAGCAGCAGGGCGATGAAGCTCATGTTGCCGTCGCGGTAGGCTTCCACGGTGTGGATGACCGCGCCCGGCAGGCCGGCCACGATGCCGGCGAAGATGATCAGCGACACACCGTTGCCGATGCCGCGCTCGGTGACCTGCTCACCGACCCACATCAGGAAGATGGTACCGGCGGTCAGCGCGACGATGGCGGTGAGCACGAAGCCCATGCCCGGTGCGTAGACGACCGGGGCACCGCCCGGGGAGACCTGGTTCTGCAGCGCCAGCGCGATGCTGCCGCCCTGCACCACCGCCAGCAACACGGCGCCGATGCGGGAATATTGGGTGATCTTGCGACGACCCGATTCACCTTCCTTCTGCATCGACTTCAATGCGGGGAAGATGTGGACCGCCAGCTGCATCACGATGGATGCCGAGATGTACGGCATCACGTTCAGCGCGAAAATGCTGAAACGGTGCAGGGCGCCGCCCGAGAACATGTTGAACATGTCCACGATGCCGCCGCCCTGCGCCTGCATGAGCGCAAGCATGGCATCGGGATTGACGCCAGGCACCGGCACATAACAGCCGATGCGGTAGACGATCAATGCCCCGATGACGAACAGCAGTCGCTGGCGGAGTTCCGTGAACTTGCCGAGCCCGCCGCCGAGGTTACCAATGCCAGCTTGCGCCATGTCTTACTCCTGTACGCTGCCGCCGGCAGCTTCGATCGCGGCCTTGGCACTGGCCGTTGCAGCGACGCCCTTCAGGGTGAATGCCTTGGTCAGGTCACCCTTCATGACGATCTTGGCACGCTTAGCGGTGCTCGGGACCAGCTTGGCAGCGCGCAGCGCGGCAAAGTCGATCTCGCCAGCTTCCAGACGCTCAAGCTGGTAGGACAGCACTTCAGCCGTGTCCTTGGCGATCTTGGAACGGAAACCGACCTTCGGCAGACGACGCTGCATGGGGGTCTGGCCGCCTTCGAAGCCTGCCTTGATCTTGCCGCCACCCTTACGGGCGAACGAACCCTTGTGGCCGCGGCCGCAGGTCTTGCCCAGGCCGGAGCCGATACCACGACCGACGCGGGTACGCTCTTTACGAGCGCCCGGTGCCGGGCTCAATTCATTCAGATGCATGGTCATTGGATTATTCCTCAACCTTGACGAGGTAGTGGACCTTGTTGATCAGACCGCGAACCTGCGGGCTGTCCTTCAGTTCACGGACATCGTTCAGCTTACCCAGGCCCAGCGCACGCACCGACAGGCGATGACGCGCCTGGGCACCACGCAGGCCGCGAACCAGACGGACCTTGACGGTCTTGACGGTGTCATTAGCCATGGTTGAGATCCTCCACCTTCTTGCCGCGCTTGGCCGCGATGCGGACCGGCGACTGCATTTCGGTCAGACCCTTCAGCGTGGCGCGAACCAGGTTGATCGGGTTACGCGAGCCGACGGCCTTGGCCAGCACGTTCTTGACGCCAACGGCTTCCAGGACGGCGCGCATGGCACCACCGGCGATCACACCGGTACCTTCGGAGGCCGGCATCATGAACACGCGAGCTGCGCCGTGGCCGGACTTCACCGGGTGCCACAACGTGCCGTTGTTCAGATCGACATTGGCCAGGTTCTTTCGAGCCTGTTCCATCGACTTCTGGATCGCGACCGGCACTTCACGCGCCTTGCCGTAACCGAAACCGACCTTGCCTGCGCCGTCACCGACCACGGTCAGTGCGGTGAAGGTGAACTGGCGACCGCCCTTGACGGTCTTGCTGACGCGGTTGACCGCGACCAGCTTTTCGATCATGCCGTCGTCGACTTTCTCTTCGCGGCGATCGCGATCGCGACCCCGCTGCTGACGTTCTTCTGCCATGTTGATTCCTTGATTGATTGAGTATGTACGGCTCAATGCCGCTTATAGCTGTGGAATGAAGCGGTGGATCGAGCGCCCCTGCAGAAGAAGGACGTCGCCCGGCGCAACCCGCGCCGGCAGGCAGGCGGAAGCGGGGACCAGCCCCGCTTCCTTATCCCTTAGAACTGCAGGCCGCCTTCGCGGGCTGCATCAGCCAGTGCCTTGATGCGGCCGTGGTAGCGGTAGCCCGAGCGGTCGAAAGCGACCTTCTCGATGCCCGCAGCCTTGGCGCGCTCGGCGACCAGCTTGCCAACCTTGACGGCGGCGTCGCTGTTCTTGCCGTTCTTCAGGCCTTCCTTGACGTCGGCCTGGGTGGTGTTGGCCGACGCCAGCACCTTGGAGCCATCGGCGGTGAAGACCTGGGCGTACAGGTGCTGACCGGTGCGCAGCACCGACAGGCGCGGCACGCCGAGCACACGGATGTGTGCACGGGTCGACTTGGCACGACGCAGACGAGCGATGTTCTTGTTCATGATCTTTTTCCTTGGAAAGCTGAGGACCTGAATTAGGCCTTCTTGGCTTCCTTACGAATGATGACTTCGCCGGCGTACTTCACACCCTTGCCCTTGTAGGGCTCCGGCGGACGGAAGCCACGGATCTTGGCGGCAACTTCGCCAACGCGCTGCTTGTCGGTGCCCTGGACCAGCACTTCGGTCTGGGTCGGGGTCGAGATGGTGATGCCTTCCGGCGCCACGAACAGGACCGGATGCGAGAACCCGAGCGACAGGTTCAGATCCTTGCCCTGCATGGCGGCACGGTAACCGACGCCGACCAGCTCAAGCTTGCGCTCGAAGCCGTCGGTGACGCCCTTGACCATGTTGGCCAGGATGGCGCGCACGGTGCCGGTGAGGGCGACCAGCGAGGCATCGTTGGCGGCCAGGGTGGCAACGCCGTTGTCGACAGTGATTTCAACGCCGGCAACCTTGGCAAGCGACAGGGTGCCCTTCGGGCCCTTCACGCTGACGGATTCCGGCTGGATGTTCAGTTCAACGCCCTTGGGCAGGTTGACTGGCTTCTTGGCTACGCGGGACATAGTTGGTTCCTTCTCGCCTTAGGCCACGAAGCACAGGACTTCGCCGCCGACGCCCAACTGGCGCGCCTGCGCATCAGTCATGATGCCCTTGGAGGTGGAGATGATGGAGATACCCAGGCCGTTGAGGACCTTCGGCAGCTCGGACTTGCCACGGTACTGGCGCAGACCCGAACGCGAGAAGCGCTTCAGGGTCTCGATGACCGGCTTGCCCTCGAAATACTTCAGGACGATTTCAAGCTCGGCCTTGTTGTTCTCGATCTTGGTCACGCGCAGATCGGTGATGTAGCCTTCGGCCTTCAACACCTCTGCGATTGCCACCTTGATCTTGGACGACGGTGCTTTCACCGTCTGCTTGCCAACCGCGGCCGCATTCTTGATGCGTACCAGCAGGTCGGCGATGGGATCAGTCATGCTCATAGTCGATACCTTTGAGTGCACCGATATCCGCTTTCGCGAAAATCTTGTGTCTACCTGGAATGGGCCAGGGCCCGTCTTCACACACTGCTCACGCCTTGCGGGCGAGCAAGACGCGGGAGTATACGGCAAAAAGAGCCCGACTTGCGTCGGGCTCCCTTAATCCGGGATCAGAGCCGGAAAACCGGCCCCTCTCCCCTGCCCTGCGCCGTGAAGGCACCGGGCAGTTGAAGGGACGAATCCCTTACCAGCTGGCCTTGCGCAGGCCCGGCACGTCACCACGCATGGTGGCTTCGCGCAGCTTGTTACGGCCCAGGCCGAACTTGCTGTACACGCCACGCGGGCGGCCCGAGAGCTCGCAACGGTTGCGGTGACGGCTCGGCGACGAATCGCGCGGCAGCTTCTGCAGCTTGATGACGGCCTCGGCCTTTTCGTCGTACGACGCGGTCGCGCTGGAGATGATCTTCTTCAGCTCTTCACGCTTGCCGGCGTACTTGACGGCCAGCTTCGCACGCTTGAGGTCGCGGTTGACCATGGAGGTCTTTGCCATTTCGGATTCCTCGACGTATCAGTTACGGAACGGGAACTTGAACGCTGCGAGCAGCGCCTTCGCTTCCGCATCGGTCTTGGCGGTGGTGGTGATGGCGATATCCATGCCGCGGATCGCGTCGACAGCGTCGAAGTCGATTTCCGGGAAGATGATCTGTTCCTTCACACCCATGTTGAAGTTGCCACGACCGTCGAAGGAACGACCCGAGACACCACGGAAGTCGCGCACGCGCGGCAACGAGATGTTGATCAGACGGTCCATGAACTCGTACATCTTTTCACGACGCAGCGTGGTCTTGCAGCCGATCGGCCAACCATCGCGGATCTTGAACGATGCCACCGAGACGCGGGACTTGGTCACGATCGGCTTCTGACCGGAGACCTTGGCCATATCGGCGACGGCATTTTCCAGGATCTTCTTGTTCGTGGCTGCTTCGCCGACACCCATGTTCAGGGTGACCTTGACCAGCTTCGGAACCTGCATCGGATTGGTGTAGCCGAACTGCTTCATCAGCGCCGGCACCACTTCTTCCTTGTAAAACTTTTCGAGACGGGAATTCATCTGCTCATTCCTCAGGCGTCGAGCGCCTCACCGCTGGAGCGGAACACACGCAGTTTGCGTCCATCCTCCAGCACCTTGAAGCCAACGCGCTCGCCCTTGCCCGAAGCCGGGTTCAGCACATTCACGTTGGAGATATGGATCGACGCTTCACGCTCGACCACGCCGCCGGCAACGCCTGCCTGCGGGTTCGGCTTGGTGTGGCGCTTGACGATGTTCACGTTGGCGACGATCACACGATCGCCGTCGACGCGGACGACTTCGCCCTGCTTGCCCTTGTCCTTGCCGGTGTTGACGACAACCTGGTCGCCCTTCTTGATACGGTTAGCCATGATTATCTCCTGTCGCTCACAGCACTTCGGGAGCGAGCGAGACGATCTTCATGAACTTCTCGGAACGAAGTTCACGCGTCACCGGTCCGAAGATGCGGGTACCGATCGGCTCTTGCTTGTTGTTGAGCAGGACCGCGGCGTTGGCATCGAAACGGATCAGCGAACCATCGGCGCGACGCACACCCTTGCGGGTACGCACCACGACGGCGTCGAACACTTCACCCTTCTTGACCTTGCCGCGCGGGATTGCATCCTTCACGGTGACCTTGATGATGTCGCCAATGTGCGCGTAGCGGCGCTTGGAGCCGCCGAGCACCTTGATGCACATCACTTCCTTGGCACCGGAATTGTCCGCGACTTCGAGGTAGCTCTGCATCTGGATCATGAGTCAGATCTCCTTATTGAACCGCACGCGTGATGACTTCCACCACGCGCCAGTTCTTGGTCTTGGACATCGGAGCAATCTCGGTCACACGAACGACATCACCTTCGTTGCAGGTGTTGTCGGCGTCGTGTGCGTGCAGCTTGGTCGAACGCTTGATGTACTTGCCGTACAGGGCGTGCTTGACCAGGCGCTCCACCAACACGGTGACCGTCTTGTCCATCTTGTTGCTGACGACACGGCCTTCGACCGTGCGCAGCGTCTTGCTGTCGTTGTTATCGCTCATCGCGGCCATCCTTACTTGGTGCTGCCGAGCAGGGTCTTGACGCGAGCGATCTCGCGGCGAACCCGGCGGGTTTCGTGGGTCTTCGGCAGCTGGCCAGTGACCTGCTGCATACGGAGCGAGAACTGCTCCTTACGCAGGTCGATCAGGTGGCTCTTCAGGTCGTCAGCCGACTTTTCGCGAAGTTGTTTGATATCCATCAGAGCACCGTCCGGGTCACGAAAGTGGTGGTCACGGAGAGCTTGGCGGCAGCCAGGCGGAACGCCTCACGTGCCACGTCTTCTGCGACGCCTTCGATTTCATAGATCATGCGGCCGGGTTGGATCTGGGCTACCCAGTACTCCACGTTGCCCTTACCAGAACCCATTCGGACTTCGATGGGCTTCTTGGTGATCGGCTTGTCGGGGAACACTCGGATCCACATCTTGCCGCCGCGCTTGACGTAGCGGCTGATCGAGCGGCGAGCCGCTTCGATCTGACGCGCGGTCAGCTGACCATGAGCGGTTGCCTTCAGGCCGTATTCGCCGAAGCTGACAGCGTTGCCGCTCCAGCTCAGACCATCGTTACGGCCCTTGTGTACCTTGCGGTATTTGGTTCGCTTGGGTTGCAACATTGTCGTTACCTCGCTTCACGAGCCGGGCGCGACGGACGGTCACCGCGGTCGCCGCGATCGTTACGATCGTTGCGCGGGGAGTCGTCCTGCTTTTCCTGGCCAACCTGGGAGAAATCGAAGACTTCGCCCTTGTAGATCCAGACCTTGATGCCGATGATGCCGTACGTCGTCTTGGCTTCAGCGAAACCATAGTCGATGTCGGCACGCAGCGTATGCAGCGGCACGCGGCCTTCGCGGTACCACTCCGAACGGGCGATTTCCGCGCCGTTCAAGCGGCCACCGACGTTGACCTTGATGCCCAGGGCACCGAGGCGCATCGCGTTGCCGACCGAACGCTTCATCGCGCGGCGGAACATGATGCGACGCTCCAGCTGCTGCGCGATCGACTCGGCAACCAGCTGTGCGTCCAGCTCGGGTTTACGCACTTCGGTGACGTTGATGTGCGCCGGGACGCCCATCATCTCGCTCACTTCCTTGCGCAGCTTCTCGATGTCCTCACCGCGCTTGCCGATCACCACGCCCGGACGGGCGGTGTGGATCGTCACGCGAGCGGTCTTTGCCGGACGCTCGATCAGGATCTTGCTGATGCCGGCCTGCGCAAGCTTCTTGCGCAGCATGTCCCGCACCTTCAGGTCGGCTGCCAGATAACCAGCGAACTCGGCCTTGTTGGCGTACCACTTGGAGTTCCAGTCCTTGGAAATGCCGAGGCGGATACCAATCGGATGAACTTTATGACCCATGGTGTTTTCCTTTCCGCTTACTTGCCGGCGCCCACAACCACAGTGATGTGGCTGGTGCGCTTGAGGATGCGGGTGCCGCGGCCTTTCGCCCGCGCCATGAAACGCTTCAGGGTCGGACCTTCATCTACCATGATGGTCTGTACCTTCAGCTCGTCGACGTCGGCGCCCTGGTTGTTCTCGGCGTTTGCAATAGCCGACTCCACCACCTTCTTGATCAGGTGGGCAGCCTTCTTGTCCGAGAACTTCAGCAGGTTGACCGCACGCTCGGCCGGCAGGCCGCGCACCTGGTCAGCGACCAGGCGGGCTTTCTGCGCAGAGATGCGCGCGGAGCGCAGGATTGCTTTCGCTTCCATTGTCATCTCTCCTTACTTGCCCGACTTCTTGTCACCACCGTGACCCTTGAAGGTCCGGGTGATGGCAAATTCGCCGAGCTTGTGGCCGACCATGTTCTCGTTGACGAGCACCGGAACGTGGTTCTTACCGTTATGAACGGCGATGGTGACGCCTACCATTTCCGGCAGGATCATCGAACGGCGCGACCAGGTTTTGATCGGCTTCTTGCTACCCGCAGCGGCTTCCACCTTCTTGATGAGGTGGTGATCGACAAACGGGCCCTTCTTGAGTGAACGTGCCATGGTCGATTAGCCCCTACGATCGCGGACGATGAATTGCTGGGTGCGCTTGTTCTTGCGCGTCTTGTAACCCTTGGTCGGGACACCCCACGGGGTGACCGGATGCGGGTTGCCCTGGCCGGCCTTCGCCTCACCACCGCCGTGCGGATGGTCAACCGGGTTCATGGCAGCACCACGAACGGTCGGGCGGACACCACGCCAGCGCTTGGCGCCAGCCTTGCCCAGCTTTTCCAGGTTGTGTTCGTCGTTACCGACTTCACCGATGGTGGCGCGGCACTCGACCGGCACCTTACGCATTTCACCCGAGCGCAGGCGCAGGGTGGCGTAGATACCTTCACGAGCGACGAGCTGCACGGCAGCGCCGGCGGCACGCGCGATCTGGGCACCCTTGCCCGGCTTCAGTTCGATGCCGTGGACAGTGGTACCGACCGGGATGTTGCGCAGCGGCAGCGTGTTACCGGTCTTGATCGGCGCATCCGAACCCGCGATCACCTGGTCACCGGCCTTCAGGCCCTTCGGTGCGATGATGTAGCGGCGTTCGCCGTCGACGTAGCACAGCAGGGCGATATGGGCGGTGCGGTTCGGATCGTATTCGATGCGTTCCACGCGCGCCGGAATGCCTTCCTTGTTGCGCTTGAAGTCGATGACGCGGTAGTGCTGCTTGTGACCACCACCCACGTGACGGGTGGTGATGCGGCCGTGGTGGTTACGACCACCGGACTTGCTCTGCGGCTCCAGCAGCGCTGCATGCGGCGCGCCCTTGTGCAGATCGGGCGTGACCACGCGCACGGCCGAACGACGGCCGGGAGAAGTGGGTTTGAATTTCATCAATGGCATGGGATGGACCTCAGGCCTTGGCCGTTACATCGATGGACTGGCCATCGGCGAGACGCACGTACGCCTTGCGCCAATCGCCGCGGCGGCCGGTGCGGTTACGGAAGGACTTGTTCTTGCCCTTCACGTTCAGCACGTTGACCGATTCGACCTTGACGTCGAACA
Source organism: Stenotrophomonas sp. TWI1151 (assembly GCF_039673135.1). Lineage (NCBI taxonomy): Bacteria > Pseudomonadati > Pseudomonadota > Gammaproteobacteria > Lysobacterales > Lysobacteraceae > Stenotrophomonas > Stenotrophomonas sp. TWI1151. Next base: position 2,179 of record NZ_JBDJLA010000013.1, on the reverse strand, counting down.
GCTGCTCAACCGCGGCCTTTACATCGGCCTTGGTGGCTTCGTTCGAAACTTCGAAGACATACTGGTTGGAATGTTCCTGCAGGCGCGCGGTCTTTTCGGAGACTCGCGGAGCGCGCAGCACGCTGAAGACTTTTTCGTTGCTGCTCATGCCAGCCACTCCTCGACCTTCTTGACCGCATCAGCGGTGATGACGACCGTGTCGGCACCGACCAGCGACACCGGGTCCAGGCCCTGCACGTCACGCACTTCCACGTAGGGAATGTTGCGCGCCGACAGGTACAGGTGCTCGGAAGCATCTTCGGTGACGATCAGCGGACGCTTGCCCACTTCCAGGCCGGCCAGCTTGGCGATCAGAGCCTTCGTGTTGGTCGCTTCGACATCGAAGGACTCCACGATGGTCAGACGGCCCTGGCGGTTCAGCTCGGACAGGATCGCGCACATGGCTGCACGGTACTGCTTACGGTTGACCTTCTGCTCGAAGCTGCGCGGCTTGGCCGCGAAGGTGACACCGCCGCCGATGAAGATCGGAGCCGTCAGTGCGCCATGACGCGCGCCGCCGCCCTTCTGCTTCTTCGACTTCTTGGTGGTACCAGCCACTTCAGAGCGAGTCTTCTGTGCCTTGGTGCCGGCGCGACCGGCGTTGCGGTAAGCAACGACGACCTGGTGAACCAGATCTTCGCTGAAATCGCGACCGAACACGGCATCGGAGACCGAGACCTTGTTGTTGCTACCCGTGATAACGAGTTCCATCGTCATCTCTCCTTATGCCTTGCTAGCCGGACGAACGATCACGTCACCACCCGCTGCGCCCGGAACGGCACCACGGATCGCGATCAGACCACGCTCGACATCGACCTTCACCACTTCAAGGTTCTGGGTGCTCTGCTGCACCGAACCCATGTGGCCGGACATCTTCTTACCCGGGAAAACGCGACCCGGGGTCTGGCGCTGGCCCAAGGAACCCGGCGCGCGATGCGACAGCGAGTTACCGTGGGTTGCATCGCCCATACGGAAGTTGTAGCGCTTGATGGTGCCCTGGAAGCCCTTACCCTTGGTGACACCCTGGACGTCGACCTTCTGGCCAACTTCAAAGATGTCCGCCTTGACTTCGCCGCCAACGGCGAAATCGCCGAGCTGCGCGTCTTCAACGCGGAATTCCCACAGGCCACGGCCCGCGTCGACCTTCGCCTTGGCGAAGTGACCGGCTTCCGGCTTGTTGACCAGGGCAGCGCGACGCGCGCCGACGGTCACCTGCACGGCGCTGTAGCCGTCAGCTTCGACGGTCTTGATCTGCGCGATGCGGTTCGGGGTAGCTTCAATCAGGGTTACCGGGATGGCCTGGCCATCTTCGGTGAACACGCGGCTCATGCCAGCCTTGCGGCCCACGAAGCCCAACGAATATTTCTTCGTCATGGTCGTAGTCCTCAGGTCAGCTTGATCTGAACGTCGACGCCGGCAGCCAGTTCGAGCTTCATCAGCGCGTCCACGGTCTTGTCGTTCGGGTCAACGATATCGAGCACGCGCTTATGCGTGCGGGTCTCGTACTGGTCACGCGCGTCTTTATCGACGTGCGGCGAGACGAGAATGGTGTAACGCTCGATCTTGGTCGGCAGGGGGATCGGGCCACGCACTTGCGCGCCGGTCCGCTTTGCCGTTTCTACGATCTCGCTGGCCGAACGGTCGATCAAACGATGATCGAACGCCTTCAGCCGAATCCGGATCTTTTGGTCCGCCATGACGGTGGGTTCCTTCGTTAAAAGAGCGACGGACAAGGCCTCTGGGTTGCCTTGTCCCATGAATATCCTGAATGCAGACGCCGCACATTCCTGCGCGGCGACAAGATCTTTCCGTAGACCTCAAAAATCGAGGCAGACCGGTCTCCCGATCTGCCCAGACAAAAAGTATAGCGCGCATACAAGTTGGCAGTCAACAGGGTCACTGTTGACAAAGCCTGAATGGCGCGACCCTTCCTGGTCTGGGGAACACGAGGAGCATCCTGCGCCTCTTTTCCCGTTTGGTTACACCCCGATGCCCTACCCAGGCAACATCGGGGCGCAGATTCTAGCAGATTACGCGATGATCTTGGAGACCACGCCGGCGCCGACGGTACGGCCGCCTTCGCGAATCGCGAAGCGCAGGCCTTCATCCATGGCGACCGGGTTGATCAGGGTGACAACCA
>NZ_JBDJLA010000012.1:0-147647 GCF_039673135.1 Stenotrophomonas sp. TWI1151 | reverse complement strand
TCTGCTGGTAACCGTGGGGTTGGTGGGGGGGGTACATGGTATCCACCGTGGGGGGGGCTAAAGAAAATTTTTGGGTTGTGCCGGCCCATGGCCGGCAACCCCGCACCACTTCGATCGTTCATTGTCTGGTTGCCGGCCAGCGGCCGGCACTACCGGGGCGTTGGCGTTTGCCGGGCTTCAGGCCTTGCCGAGTCTGGCGACCAGCCCGTGCAGCGCCTGCTGGGCGTCCGGGGCGTACCAGGCGTCCACGAAGCGGTCGAGCTGGATGAGGTCGGCGTGCAGCGCCTCATGCAGGTCGGCGCGGGCGATGGCGCGGGTCAGCAGCATCGGTTGGCGCGGCAGCTTCAGCAGGCTCTGCAGCCAGGCCACGGCGCGGGCGACAACCTGATCCGCATCGACCACCTCATCGACCAGCCCGATCTGCAGTGCACGCTCGGCCGGCACCATCTCGCCGCCGACCAGCAGGGTGGTGGCCCGATGGTGGCCGACTACGCGGCGCATCAGGCGCTGGATGCCTTCCGGCGCGACCAGCCCGACCTGCACTTCGTTCAGGCCGATCACCGTGGGATGGGCGGCATCGGGGCTGCGCGCGATGATCCGGTAGTCGCAGCACAGCGCCAGCACGCAGCCGCCGGCAGGGGCGTGCCCGGTCATGGCCGCCACCACCGGCACGCGGCATTCGGCCAGGGTGCGCACGGCGCCGAAGAAGGCCTGCCAACTGTCCAGCAGCTTGTGCCTGTCATCGCCATGGCCGAGCAGGTGCGGCACGTCCATGCCGGCACTGAAGATGCGCTCGCTCCCGGACAGCACGATGCCGTGCACGTCCTCGGACATGGCCTGGTTGATCGCCTGGATCAGGTGCCGGCACAGCTCGGTGTCCAACGCATTGACCGGCGGACGCGCCAGCCGCAGTTCGCGGATGGGGCCATGGTTGATCACCTCGATGAGCGTCGTCATGCTGCAGTCTCGTTGCGGACAGGGAACGAAGCCGATGATAACCAAACCATTCGTGTGCGTATTGTTGGGGTTGTGTGCGTTCGCAGCATCGGCGCCGACAGTGGCCGCAGAACCTTCCTGTGTGTCACTGCGCGACGGCTGGCTGCGGTTGCCGCCGGCCGCGATGCCGATGGCCGCCGGTTACGGGCGGATCCGCAACGACTGCCGCGAGGCGGTCGTGGTGATCGCCGCAGGCAGCAAGGCGTTCGGCGATGTGTCCCTGCATGAAACCACGCTGGTCGACGGGGTCAGCCGGATGCGCGCGGTGGAGCGATTGCCGATCGCGGCGGGGGCGACGGTCGAGCTCAAACCTGGCGGACTGCATCTGATGCTGATGCAGCCGGAGGTGGCACTGAAGGAAGGCGCACAGCTGCCGTTGCGGCTGAGCCTGGAAGATGGGCGCAAGGTAGATGGGATGATGCAGGTGCGCAGCGCGGTACCGTAAGGCCCCATGGGGTATGGAACAGTAGTGCCGGCCGCTGGCCGGCACCCATGCACATCCGTCCGGCGTCATGAGGTTGCCGGCCAGCGGCCGGCACTACCCCTCAGGTGGACGCGGTGCGGATCGCCTCGGGCAACGGCGCGCTCTTGCCGGTCTGCGTGTCCATCCAGACCACCACCACGTTGCCATCCGAATACAGCGTGCTGTCGTTCTTCTCGTCCACGATGCGGTGGCCGATGGTCACGCTGCTGTTGCCGAGGCGCTCGACGAACAGCTCCACCACGATGTCGTTGGGCCACACGATCGGCAGGCGGTAGTTGACGTTCGTGGCCGCCACCACCGGGGCGATGCGGTCGGTCATCGAAACGCCTTCCACGCCCAGCATCCAGCGCACGCGCGCTTCTTCCAGGTAGGAGATGTACTTGGCGTTGTTCACGTGGCCCATGCTGTCCATGTCGCGCCAGCGGACGCTGATCGGCACGCGGGCGAGGATCTTGTGCTCGTTGCTCATGCGGTCTTCTTCCTGGTCTTGCTGGGGGCTTTGGTCGCGGCGGTCTTGCGCACGGCCTTCTTCGGTTCCGGCTTGGCTTTGCGCGGCGGGCGGGCGTCGGGCTTGTTGGCCACGGCCGCCGGCTGTTCCGGGCGCGCGCTGGTGGAGGGCAGCATCTTGGCCAGGAACTGGCCGGTGTACGAGGTCGGGCAGGCCGCCACGTCTTCCGGCGTACCGGTGACCAGGATGGTGCCACCGCGATGGCCGCCTTCCGGACCCAGATCGACAATCCAGTCGGCGGTCTTGATCACATCCAGGTTGTGCTCGATCACCACCACCGTGTTGCCTTCGTCGCGCAGCTTGTGCAGCACGCCGAGCAGCGCTTCGATGTCGTGGAAGTGCAGGCCGGTGGTCGGCTCATCCAGGATGTACAGCGTGCGCCCGGTATCGCGGCGCGACAGTTCCTTGGACAGCTTCACGCGCTGCGCTTCACCACCGGACAGCGTGGTCGCGCTCTGGCCCAGCTTGATGTAGCTCAGGCCCACATCGACCAGCGTTTCCAGCTTGCGCGCGATGCTCGGCACCGGCTCGAACAGCTTCAGCGCATCTTCGACGGTCATCTGCAGCACGTCGTTGATGTTGTAGCCCTTGTAGAGGATCTCCAGCGTTTCGCGGTTGTAGCGCTTGCCGTGGCAGACATCGCAGGGCACGTACACGTCCGGCAGGAAGTGCATTTCCACCTTGATCAGCCCATCGCCCTGGCACGCTTCGCAGCGGCCGCCACGCACGTTGAAGCTGAAACGGCCCGGCGAATAACCGCGCGCACGCGCTTCGGGCACTTGCGCATACAGCTCGCGCAGCGGCGTGAACAGACCGGTGTAGGTGGCCGGGTTCGAGCGCGGGGTGCGGCCGATCGGCGACTGATCGATGTCCACCACCTTGTCGAACAGATCCAGCCCGTCCACTTCCTTGTAGGGCGCGATCGGGTGCGAGGAACCGTTGATCTCGTTGGCGGCCAGCGAGAACAGGGTGTCGTTGATCAGGGTCGACTTGCCCGAGCCGGACACGCCGGTGATGCAGGTCAGCAGGCCCGAGGGAATATCCAGGTCCACGCCCTTGAGGTTGTTGCCGCTGGCACCGCGCAGGTGCAGCGTCATCTTCGGGTTGGGCTTGTGCCGGCGCGCCGGGATCTCGATGGCGCGCTTGCCTGACAGGTACTGGCCGGTCAGCGAACGCGGCGCATCCAGGATGTCCTGCAGCGTGCCCTGGCCGACGATCTCGCCGCCGTGCACACCCGCGCCCGGACCGATGTCCAGCACGTAGTCGGCCAGGCGGATCGCGTCTTCGTCATGCTCGACCACGATCACCGTGTTGCCGAGGTCGCGCAGGCGGGTCAGGGTGCCGAGCAGGCGCTCGTTGTCGCGCTGGTGCAGGCCGATCGACGGCTCATCCAGCACGTACATGACGCCGACCAGGCCGGCACCGATCTGCGAGGCCAGCCGGATGCGCTGGGCTTCGCCACCGGACAGGGTGTCGGCCTTGCGCTCCAGGGTGAGGTAATCCAGGCCGACATCGACCAGGAAGCCGAGACGTTCACCGATCTCCTTGACGATCTTGCCAGCGATCTCGCCGCGCCAGCCGGGCAGGGTCATGCTGCTGAAGAACTTCAGCGCATCGTCGATCGGCATCACCACCAGTTCGGGCAGCGCACGGTCGGCCACGAACACATTGCGCGCGGCCTTGTTCAGGCGCTGGCCCTGGCACTCGGGGCAGTTGCGCTCGCTGATGTACTTGGCCAGCTCTTCGCGGACGGCCGAGGATTCGGTCTCTTTGTAGCGGCGTTCGAGGTTGGGAATGATGCCCTCGAAGCGATGCTTGCGCTGGGTGCGGCCACCGGCTTCGGTGAAGTAGGTGAAGGTGATCGTCTCCTCACCGCTGCCGTACAGCACGGCCTGGCGCACGTCCTCGGGCAGGCTCTGCCAGGGGGCATCGGTGTCGAACTTGTAGTGCTTGGCCAGCGAGGCGATCAGCTGGAAGTAGTACGCATTGCGACGGTCCCAGCCGCGCACGGCGCCGGCCGAGAGCGACAGCTCCGGGTGCACCACCACGCGCGAGGGATCGAAGAACTCGGCCATGCCCAGGCCATCGCAGCCCGGGCACGCGCCGACCGGCGAGTTGAACGAGAACAGGCGCGGTTCCAGCTCCGGCAGCGAGTAATCGCAGACCGGGCAGCTGTACTTGGAAGAGAACAGATGCGCAGGCGCATCCTCCACATCCAGCGACTGCACCGAGACCATGCCGTCGCCCAGCTTCAGCGCGGTTTCAAAGCTCTCGGCCAGGCGCTGCTTGATGTCCTCGCGCGGGCGGAAACGGTCGATCACCGCTTCGATGGTGTGCTTCTGGCGCACTGCCAGCGGCGGCACCGCGTCGATTTCATGCAGCTGGCCGTCCACGCGCACGCGCACATAGCCTTGCGCGCGCAGCTGGTCGAACACCTGGGCGTGCTCGCCCTTGCGCTCGCGGATCACCGGGGCCAGCAGCATGTAGCGCTGCTCGGCATCCAGGGTCAGCACGTGGTCGACCATCTGGCTGACCGTCTGCGCTTCCAGCGGATAGCCGTGGTCCGGGCAGCGCGGGCTGCCGACGCGGGCATACAGCAGGCGCAGGTAGTCGTAGATCTCGGTGATCGTGCCGACGGTCGAGCGCGGGTTGTGCGAGGTCGATTTCTGCTCGATCGAGATCGCCGGGGACAGGCCCTCGATGTGGTCCAGGTCCGGCTTTTCCATCACGCTGAGGAACTGGCGGGCATAGGCCGACAGCGACTCCACGTAACGACGCTGGCCCTCGGCGTAAATGGTGTCGAACGCCAACGAGGACTTGCCCGAGCCGGACAGGCCGGTGATGACAATCAGCTTGTCGCGGGGCAGGTCGAGATCGATGTTCTTGAGATTGTGCGTCCGCGCGCCGCGGATGCGGATGAAATCCATCGCCATGGGGGATCCGTTGTGGGGCTTCGGCTCAGGGAGCCGGCAAGCGGGTGGGGCAATCGGAAACGGCAATCGGTCAGCCTACCGAGCTTGGGATTTGGGGGCAATCGCGGACTTTGCCACCCCCATGTCTCATTCCCTGAGACCCCGCCAGCCGGTTTCCTGAACCGTATTCAGCCAAATCCGGGTCAGAGCAGGGGGTGGGTTGACCCGAAGTGGTTGAAGTCATTAAAATTCCGCTTCTGTCCGCCCTCGATGGCGGCAGTCCATAGACCACAATAACTACAGAGGAAGTCTGGTCATGTACGCAGTACTGGTAACCGGCGGTAAGCAATACCGCGTGGCGCAGGGCGAAACGCTCCGCGTTGAAAAGCTCGAAGTCGAAGTCGGCAACGAGATCAAGTTCGACAACATCCTGATGCTGGGCGACAGCGATGGCATCAAGCTGGGCGACGCGCTGAGCGGCGCTTCGGTCACTGCCAAGGTCGTGTCCCAGGGTCGTGCCGACAAGGTCCGGATCATCAAGTTCCGTCGCCGTAAGCACCACATGAAGCGCCAGGGTCACCGTCAGTACTACACCGAAATCGAGATCACCGGCATTGCCGGTGGCAGCAAGTAATAAGGAGAAGCAGTCATGGCACATAAGAAGGGCGTAGGCTCATCGCGCAACGGTCGCGACTCCAACCCGAAGTACCTCGGCGTCAAGATTTTCGGTGGCCAGGCCATCGATGCCGGCAACATCATCGTGCGTCAGCGCGGCACCCAGTTCCATCCGGGTACCGGCGTTGGCCTCGGCCGTGACCACACCCTGTTCGCGCTCGTCGACGGCAAGGTGGAGTTCTCGGTCAAGGGCCCGAAGAAGCGTCGTACCGTCAGCGTCGTCGCCGAAGCCTGATCTTCAGCGGTACGCAGGCGCCCACGCCACGGCGTGGGGTCGCTGACGAAAGCCCCGCTTCGGCGGGGTTTTTCGTTGGTATCAACTATCGGGCGGGACATTTCCCGCCGCCGGCCCTGGATCGTACCGGGGCCGTTAGACTCTGCGGTGGGGTGCACCTCGCGCCCGCCGCCTCCAGATTGGCATCCAGAATCATGAAACTTGTAGACGAAGCAGAAATCCAGGTGATCGCCGGCAATGGCGGCAACGGCTGCATCGGTTTCCGTCGCGAGAAGTTCATTCCGCTGGGCGGGCCGGACGGTGGCGACGGCGGTAATGGCGGCAGCGTGTGGATCCGCGCCGACGAGAACCTCAACACCCTGGTCGATTTCCGCCATGACCGCATCTTCAAGGCGCAGCGCGGCGAGAACGGCATGGGCCGCCAGGCCTATGGCAAGGGCGGCGAAGACCTGGTCATCACCGTGCCGATCGGCACCGTGATCATGAACGTCAGTACCGACGAAGTGATCGGCGACCTGACCAGCCATGGCGACCGCCTGCTGGTGGCCAAAGGTGGCCGCGGCGGCTTGGGCAACATGCATTTCAAGAGCTCCACCAACCGCTCGCCGCGCCAGGCGCTGCCGGGCGAAGAGGGTGAAGAGCGCCTGATCAAGCTCGAGCTGAAGCTGCTGGCCGACGTGGGCCTGCTGGGCTTCCCGAATGCCGGCAAGAGCACCCTGATCCGCGCCGTGTCCGCGGCGACCCCGAAGGTGGCCGATTACCCGTTCACCACGCTGTACCCCAATCTGGGTGTCGTGCGCGTGGAGAACTACCGCAGCTTCGTGATCGCCGACATTCCCGGCCTGATCGAGGGTGCGGCCGACGGCGCTGGGCTGGGCGCGCAGTTCCTGCGCCACCTGCAGCGCACCCGCCTGCTGCTGCACCTCGTGGATATCTCCCCGATGGAAGGCGGCGTGGAAGGCGTGTCGCCGATCGAGCAGGTCCGGGCGATCGAGCGTGAGCTGGAAAAGCACGACCCGGAGCTGCTGAACAAGCCGCGCTGGCTGGTGCTGAACAAGGCCGACCTGATGTTCGAGGACGAGGCCAAGGCCGCCGCCGAGAAGATCGTTGCCGAGCTGGGCTGGACCCAGCCGTGGTACCTGGTCTCGGCGCTGGGCCGCGAAGGCACCTGGCCGATCATGAACAACGTGATGGCCTTCTTCGATCGCCAGAAGGAAGACGAGGCGCAAGCGCGCGATGCGTACTGAGCGCGCCCGCGCGCCCCTGAGAAACCCGGCTCCGGCCGGGTTTTTCTGTGGTGCCGCCGTCGCCGCCAGCCGGGCTGGACGTCGCAGATCGCAGGCAACAAAAAACCCGGCCGGGGCCGGGTTTTTTTCTGCGGCTGGATCGAAGCCACGCGGGGCGTGGCTCTACGACACCCGCAGCGCCGTATCAGGCGGCCTTGATGGCCTTGATGCGCGCGGTCAGGCGGCTCTTATGGCGAGCAGCCTTGTTCTTGTGGATCAGACCACGCGAGCTGAAACGGTCGAGGATCGGCTGGGCAACAGCGAAGGCTGCCTCGGCGCCGGCGGCGTCATTGGCATCCAGAGCCTTGATCACCTTCTTGACAGCGGTGCGCAGCATCGAACGCTGAGCCGTATTGCGCGCGTTGCGCACGACGGTCTGCTTGGCGCGCTTCTTGGCGGACTTGATATTGGCCACAGTGGTGGTTTCCTGAAAAATCGGTGTAATGGGAACAGCAAGCTGGAAAGTATGATGGCTCGAAAAATGTACGTCAAGTCAATTGTCAAGAGGGAACACGGGTGAGTTCACCAAGGATGTTGCGGGGCCTGCTGTCTTTCAGCAGCATGACCATGATTTCGCGGGTGTTGGGGCTGGTTCGCGACCTGGTCATCACCACCACGTTCGGCACCAATGCGGTGACGGACGCCTTCTGGGTCGCCTTCCGGGTGCCCAATTTCCTGCGCCGGCTGTTCGCCGAGGGCTCGTTCGCCACTGCGTTCGTCCCGGTGTTCACGGAGGTGAAGGAAACCCGGCCGCACGCCGAGCTGCGTGAGCTGATGTCGCGGGTGGCCGGCACGCTGGGCGGGGTGCTGCTGCTCGTCACGGCGCTGGCGCTGATCTTCGCGCCGCAGCTGGCGACCCTGTTCTCCAGCGGGGTCGATACCGACCCGGCCAAGCATGGCCTGCTGGTGGACCTGTTCCGGTTGACCTTCCCGTTCCTGCTGTTCGTCTCCCTGACCGCCTTGGCGGGCGGGGCGCTCAACAGTTTCCAGAAGTTCGCGATGCCGGCGCTGACCCCGGTGATCCTCAACCTGTGCATGATCGCCGGCGCGCTGTGGCTGGCCCCGCGGCTGGGCGGCACCCCGGAGAAGCAGATCCTGGCCCTGGGCTGGGCGGTGCTGGCCGCCGGCCTGCTGCAGCTGCTGTTCCAGCTGCCGTCGCTGAAGGGCATCAACCTGCTGACCCTGCCGCGCTGGGGCTGGCAGCACCCGGGGGTGCGCAAGGTGCTGACCCTGATGGTGCCGACCCTGTTCGGTTCCTCGATCGCGCAGATCAACCTGCTGCTGGATACGGTGATCGCGGCCAAGCTGACCGACGGCTCGCAGTCCTGGCTGTCGCTGGCCGACCGCTTCCTGGAACTGCCGCTGGGCGTGTTCGGCGTGGCGCTGGGCACGGTGATCCTGCCGGCGCTGGCCCGCCACCATGTCAGTACCGACAAGGCCGGCTTCTCCAGTGCGCTGGACTGGGGCCTGCGCACCACGCTGTTGATCGCCATCCCCGCCATGCTGGGCCTGCTGCTGCTGGCCGAGCCGCTGATCGCCACCGTGTTCCAGTACGGCCGCTTCACCGCGTTCGATACCCGCATGACCGCGCTGTCGGTGTACGGCCTGAGCTTCGCCCTGCCAGCCTTCGCGCTGCTCAAGGTGGTGCTGCCGGCCTTCTATGCCCGCCAGGACACCCGCACCCCGGTCCGCGCCGGTGTGGTCGCGCTGGTGGCCAACATGGTCTTCAACTTCATCCTGCTGGCCGTGCTGTACCACGTGATGGTGCCGGAGGCGCTGAAAGCGCAGGGCGTCTGGGTCGCGTTGGGCAAGCAGCCGGGCCTGCATCTCGCGCTGGGTATCGCCAGCGCGCTGTCCAGTTATCTGAACCTTGGCCTGCTCTGGTATTGGCTGGGCAAGACCGATGTCTACCAGCCCAAGGCGGGGTGGGGCGGCTATGCGACCAAGCTGGGGCTGGCCTGCCTGGCCATGGTGGCGGTGCTGCTGGGCCTGCGCTACGGGATGGCGGACTTCACCGGCATGGATAAATGGCACCGGATCGGCAACCTCGCGCTGCTGGTCGGCGGTGGCGGTCTGACCTATCTGGTGGCCCTGGTCGCCATGGGCTTCCGTCCGCGCCACCTGCGGGAGCATTGATCCGGGGGCAGCCCGGCTATACTTCATGGCTATCTCTTGCAAAGCATCGGCCCTGGTGGGTCGCATTCCACGTAGATGAGCAGGCTGTTTAGAAGCGTCGAAGGCGGGCAACTGTTCCCGCACGGAAGCGTGGTCTGCATCGGCGCATTCGACGGCCTGCACCTGGGTCATCGTGCGTTGGTGCGCCACGCCGTTTCGCGCGCGCGCGCGCTGGGCGTGGCCGCCGTGGCGGTGGCCTTCGAGCCACTGCCGCGCGAGTACTTCGCCCAGGGCGAGCCGCCGCCGCGCTTGACCCTGGCCCGTGACAAGGTCGCCATGCTGCGCGAGCTTGGCGTGGATGCGGTCGGCCTGCTGCGCTTCGATGCGCGCATGGCCGCGATGCAGGCCGAGGCGTTCGTCGAGCAGCTGCTGGTGCACCGGCTGAGCGCGCGTGAAGTGTGGATCGGGCCGGAGTTCTGCTTCGGCAACCGCCGCAAGGGCGATCTGGCCCTGCTGCAGGCGATGGGCGGCGAGCGTGGCTTCAGTGCCGGTGAGATCGAGCCGGTCGCCCTGCATGGCGAGCGCATCTCCAGCACCCGCATCCGCCAGCTGCTGCGCGCCGGTGATTTCAGCCATGCCGGCGATCTGCTGGGCAGGCCGTATACGATTGGGGGCAGGGTAGTGCGCGGCCGCCAATTGGGCCGTACGCTGGGCTTCCCGACCGCCAACCTGCGCTTTCCGAAGACGCCGGCGCTGTCGGGGATCTACGCGACCTGGGTCCACGGTGTGTTCGACCAGCCGTGGCCGTCGGTCTCCAGCTTCGGTACGCGTCCCACCGTGGACGGCGTGGAGCCGCTGCTGGAAGCGCACCTGTTTGATTTCCAGGGCGACCTGTACGGCCGCCACATCGATGTCGAGTTCGTCGCCAAACTGCGCGATGAAGAAAAGTTCCAAGATCTGGCTGCGTTGACCGACCAGATGCACCGTGACGCCGAACAGGCCCGTCACATCCTTTCCGAACACAGATTGCGAGCCACTGCGTGAGCCAGGACTACAAAGCCACCCTTCATCTGCCGGCAACCGAATTCCCGATGCGCGGCGACCTGCCCAAGCGCGAGCCGGGCATTCTGTCGCGCTGGGAGGACGAGGGCCTTTACGCCCGCCTGCGCGACAACGCGCAGGGCCGCCCGCTGTTCGTGCTGCACGACGGCCCGCCCTACGCCAATGGCCAGATCCACCTCGGCCACGCCGTCAACAAGATCCTCAAGGACATCATCGTCAAGTCGCGCTACCTGGCCGGCTTCGATGCGCCCTACGTGCCGGGCTGGGATTGTCACGGCCTGCCGATCGAGATCGCGGTCGAGAAGAAGTGGGGCAAGGTCGGCGTCAAGCTCGATGCGGTCGCGTTCCGCCAGAAGTGCCGCGAGTTCGCCGAAGAGCAGATCGAACTGCAGCGCCGCGACTTCAAGCGCCTGGGCGTGATCGGCGATTGGGACAACCCGTACAAGACGCTGAGCTTCGATTTCGAAGCCAACGAAATCCGTGCGCTTTCCAAGGTGTTCGCCAACGGTCACATCGTGCGCGGCGCCAAGCCGGTGCACTGGTGCTTCGACTGTGGCTCGGCGCTGGCCGAGGCCGAAATCGAATACCAGGACAAGACCTCGCCGGCGATCGACGTGGCCTACGTCTCGCGTGACGCGCAGCAGCTGGCCGAACGCTTCGGCGTGACGCTGCCGGCTGATGTCGAGGTTGCGGTGCCGATCTGGACCACCACCCCGTGGACGCTGCCGGCCTCGCTGGCGGTGTCGCTCGGTGCGGAGATCGAATACGTGCTGGCCGAAGGCCCGGCCCACAACGGCAAGCGCCGTTGGCTGGTGCTGGCCGCCGCGCTGGCCGAGCGTTCGCTGCAGCGCTACGGCGTGGAAGGCCTGGTCGTGCACGGTCGTGCCACCGGCGCCGCGCTTGAAAACCTGCTGCTGGCCCATCCGTTCTACCCGCAGCGCGACATCCCGCTGCTCAACGGCGACCACGTCTCCGACGAAGACGGTACCGGTGCGGTGCATACCGCCCCGGGCCATGGCCAGGAAGACTTCGTGGTCAGCCAGCAGTACGGGCTGATGGACAAGTACAACGCCGGCCAGATCAACCCGGTCGACGGCCGTGGCGTGTACCTGTCCTCGACCCCGCCGGCCGGCGATGTCGAGCTGGCCGGCGTGCACCTGTGGAAGGCGCAGCCGCTGATCATCGATGTGCTGCGCGCCTCCGGTGCGCTGCTGGCCTTCGTTGAGATCGTGCACAGCTACCCGCATTGCTGGCGCCACAAGACCCCGGTCGTGTTCCGCGCCACCCCGCAGTGGTTCATCTCGATGGACAAGGCCAACCTGCGCCGCGACGCGATGGCCGCGATCGACAGCGTCGGCTGGTTCCCGGGCTGGGGCAAGGCGCGCATCGGCTCGATGGTCGATGGCCGCCCGGACTGGTGCATCAGCCGCCAGCGCACCTGGGGCGTGCCGATCGCGCTGTTCACCCACCGCGAAACCGGTGAGCCGCACCCGCGCACCGTCGAATTGATGCAGCAGGTCGCCGATCGCGTGCAGGCCGAAGGCATCGACGTGTGGTACTCGCTGGACAGCGCCGAGCTGCTGGGCGATGAAGCGCCGCAGTACGAGAAGGTCACCGACATCCTCGATGTCTGGTTCGACTCGGGCGTGACCCATGAAGGCGTGCTGCTGGCGCGTGGCTTCGGCAAGCCGGCCGATCTGTACCTGGAAGGCTCGGACCAGCACCGCGGCTGGTTCCAGTCCTCGCTGCTGACCGGCGTGGCCATCGACAAGCAGGCCCCGTACAAGCAGTGCCTCACCCACGGCTTCACCGTGGATGAGAAGGGCCGCAAGATGTCCAAGTCGCTGGGCAACGGCATCGAGCCGCAGGACATCATGAAGACCCTGGGCGCGGACATCCTGCGCCTGTGGATCGCCTCGGCCGACTACAGCAATGAAATGTCGCTGTCGCAGGAAATCCTCAAGCGCAACGCGGATGCCTACCGGCGCCTGCGCAACACCGCGCGCTTCCTGCTCGGCAACCTGGACGGCTTCGACCCGGCCCAGCATCTGGTGGCCCCGGCCGACATGGTCGCGCTGGACCGCTGGATCGTGCATCGCGCCTTCGAGGTGCAGGAGAAGATCAAGGCCGCATACACCGGCTACAACATGGCCGAGATCGTGCAGTTGCTGCTGAACTTCTGCAGCGTGGATCTGGGCTCGGTGTATCTGGATGTCACCAAGGACCGCCTGTACACCATGCCGGTGGACTCGCGCGGCCGCCGCTCGGCGCAGACCGCGATGTACCACATCGCCGAAGCGTTCACGCGCTGGATCGCGCCGATCCTGAGCTTCACCGCCGATGAGCTGTGGGGGTACCTGCCGGGCGAGCGCAAGGAGAACGTGCTGTTCGCCACGTGGTACGAAGGCCTGGCCCCGTTGCCGGCCGATGCACCGCTCAACGCCGCCGACTTCGATCAGCTGCTGGCCCTGCGCGAGCAGGTTGCCAAGGTGCTCGAGCCGATGCGTGCCAACGGTGCGATCGGTGCGGCGCTGGAAGCGGAGATCACCGTCGCCGCCGATGCCGAGACCGCCGCGCGCTGGCAGCCGCTGGCCGAGGAGCTGCGCTTCCTGCTGATCAGCGGTGACGTGCAGGTGCGCCCGGCGACCACCGATGAGGTGTTCGTCAGCGCCCAGCCGACCGGCAAGCAGAAGTGCGTGCGCTGCTGGCATTACCGCGCCGATGTCGGCTCGGTGGCGGCGCACCCGGAACTGTGTGGCCGCTGCGTGACCAACATCGACGGTGCCGGCGAAGAACGGCGGTGGTTCTGATGGCCGCCGCCCGTCCGCGTCCGAACGCGCTGATCTGGCTGCTGCTGTCGGCAGCGATCATCATCGCCGACCAGTGGAGCAAGGCCTGGGTGCTGTCCAGCCTGCCCGAGTACGAGCCGGTGGTGGTCATCGAGGGCTTCTGGAACTGGTACCGCACCTACAACACCGGCGCGGCATTCAGCTTCCTGAGCGATGCCGGTGGCTGGCAGCTGTGGTTCTTCACCGCGCTGGCGGTGGGCATCAGCGGTCTGATGGCCTACTGGATGTGGGGCACCGCGCGCGGTGCCTGGCGCAGCGCCGTGCCTTACGCGCTGGTGATCGGCGGGGCGATCGGCAACGTGATCGACCGCCTGATGCACGGTCACGTGGTCGACTTCATCCAGTGGCATATCGGGGACCATTACTGGCCCTCGTTCAACATCGCTGATTCGGCGATCGTGGTCGGCGCGGTGGGTATCGCCCTGTTCGGCCTGTTCGACGGCAAGGCGGCCAAAAAAGCGGGATAATTCCCTCCTGTATCCGTAACAACCCGGCTTACGCCGGCCGGAGTATCTGACCGATGGATGTGTTGCTCGCCAATCCGCGTGGTTTCTGTGCCGGTGTCGATCGTGCGATCGAGATCGTCAAGCGCGCGATCGAGACCCTGGGTGCGCCGATCTACGTGCGCCACGAGGTCGTGCACAACCGGTTCGTGGTCGATGACCTCAAGGCCCGCGGCGCGATCTTCGTCGAGGAGCTCGACGAAGTGCCGGACGACAACACGGTGATCTTCAGTGCCCACGGCGTTTCCCAGGCCGTGCGCCAGGAAGCCGACCGACGTGGCCTGAAGGTGTTCGACGCGACCTGCCCGCTGGTCACCAAGGTGCACCTGGAAGTGGCCCGCCACTGCCGCGCCGGCCGCGACGTGGTGCTGATCGGCCACGCCGGGCACCCGGAAGTGGAAGGCACGATGGGCCAGTGGAGCCGCGAGCGCGGCACCGGCCAGATCTATCTGGTGGAGGATGTGGAAGACGTCGCCACGCTGGTCATCGACCAGCCGGAGAACTTCGCCTACACCACCCAGACCACGCTCTCGGTGGATGACACCCGCAGCATCATCGACGCGCTGCGCACCCGCTTCCCGGCGATGCAGGGCCCGAAGAACGACGACATCTGCTACGCCACGCAGAACCGCCAGGACGCCGTGCGCGACCTGGCCAAGCGTTGCGACCTGGTGCTGGTGGTCGGTTCGCCCAACAGCTCCAACTCCAACCGCCTGAGTGAACTGGCGCGCCGTGATGGCGTGGAGTCCTACCTGATCGACGGTGCCGACGAGATCGATCCGGCGTGGGTGGCCGGCAAGAAGCACATCGGCCTGACCGCGGGCGCCTCGGCACCGCAGGTGCTGGTGGATGGCGTGATCGCCCGCCTGAAGGAACTCGGCGCCACCGGCGTCGGCGAACTGGAGGGCGAGCCGGAATCGATGGTGTTCGCGCTGCCGAAGGAACTGCGGCTGCGGTTGGTCGACTGACCCGCAGCATTCCGCCACGCATGCCGTGGCGCTGCCCGGTAGTGCCGGCCGCTGGCCGGCAGCGCACCCCGGTTGGTCCTGATCCCGTCCGGCAGACAGAACGTCACTGCGCGCCGCTGTGCCAATCATGGCCGCAACGCGACGCATGACCTTTGGCCATGGGGCAGGGCGCAGGCGGAGGGCTAGGATCAAAAGCTTCCCCCGCTGGAGCCTGCCTGATGAAGATGCGTGCCATTGCCCTGTCCGTGTTGCTGGCCGTGTCCGCCACCGGCGTGCAGGCGCAGACACCGCCGCCGCAGGACGTGGCCTTCCCGGGCCTGCTGCGCATCGACGTGGACGCGCGCGACATCGGGCGACGCATCTTCAAGGTCAAGGCCACGGTGCCGGCCAAGCCTGGCCCGCTGACCCTGCTGTACCCGGAGTGGCTGCCCGGCGCGCATTCACCGAGCGGCCCGATCGACAAGCTCGCCGGCCTGGTCGTCACCGCCAACGGCACGCCGCTGCAGTGGACGCGTGATCCGTACGACGTCTATGCCTTCACCGTGCAGGTGCCGCAGGGCGCCAGCGAAGTGGTGGCCGAGTTCAAGTTCCTCTCTTCGCAGGGCGCCCAGGGCCGCGTGGTGATGACCCCGGACATGCTCAACCTGCAGTGGAATGCCAATTCGCTGTACCCGGCCGGGGTGATCACCCGCAACATCCAGGCGCAGGCCACCGTCACTCTTCCGCCGGGCTGGTCATATGCCACCGCGCTGGATACCGAGCGCCGCGAGGGTGACACGGTGGTGTTCAAGCCGATCAGCTACGACCACCTGGTCGACTCGCCGCTGTTCGCCGGGCGCTACTTCCAGCGCTTCGATCTGGACCCCGGCGCGAAGGTGCCGGTGCACCTGAATGTCTTCGCCGATGAGGCCAAATCGCTGGCCGCCAAGCCCGAGCAGATCCAGGCGCATCGCGCGCTGGTGCAGCAGATGTACAAGCTCTACGGCGCACGCCATTTCGACCGCTACGAGTTCCTGCTGGCGTTGACCGACAAGCTTGGCGGCATCGGCCTGGAGCATCAGCGCTCCAGTGAGAACAGCGGCGACACCGGCTACTTCACCGAGTGGGACAAGACCTGGCTGGGCCGCGATCTGCTGCCGCACGAGTTCAATCACTCCTGGAACGGCAAGTACCGTCGTGGCGCCGATCTGACCACGGCCAACTTCAACGTGCCGATGGGCGACAGCCTGCTGTGGCTGTACGAAGGCCAGACCCAGTTCTGGGGCCAGGTGCTGGCCGCGCGCTCCGGGCTGTGGAGCCCGCAGCAGACCCGCGACGTGCTGGCCAATGTGGCGGGCACTTACGACCGCGGTCGCCCCGGCCTGGCCTGGCGCAACCTGCAGGACACCACCAACGACCCGACCATCGCCCAGCGCCGCGCGCTGGCGTTCCGCAACTATCAGATGAGCGAGGACTACTACTCCGGCGGCCAGATGGTGTGGCTGGACGTGGAGGGCAAGCTGCGCGCGCTGACCGGCAACAAGCGCGGCCTGGATGATTTCGCCAAGGCGTTCTTCGGCATGAACGACGGTGACTGGAACGTCCATCCGTACACCTTCGAAGAGGTGGTGAGCACGCTCAATGGCGTGGCGCCGTTCGACTGGGCCAGCTTCCTGCGCGAGCGCCTGGACGGGCACGGGCCGCTGACCGGCGGTCTGGAGGCGGCCGGCTGGAAGCTGGTCTACACCGATACGCCGAACGAAGCGTTCAAGGCGCAGGAAACCCGCGGCAAGAACAGCAACCTGCTGTACTCGATTGGCCTGTCCGTCAGCGAGTCCGGTTACATCGGCGACGTGCTGTGGGACAGCCCGGCGTTCAATGCCGGCCTGATTCCCGGCATGAGCGTGGTCGCGCTCAATGGCCGCGTGTTCAAGGCCGAGCAGTTGAAGGAGGCGATCACCGCGGCCAAGACCGACAAGGCGCCGCTGACGCTGCTGGTGAAGAGCTTCGATCGCATCGATACGGTGACGCTGGATTATCACGATGGGCTGAAGTATCCGTCGCTGGAGCGCATCGCGGGCAAGCCGGATCGGTTGGCGGAGTTGTGGAAGGCTCGGTGAGTGGGCTGAACAGTGTCCCTCGACACACGATGCGCGACGCCTCTGCAGCCAATCTGGAGTGGACGCGATGGGTCTTCAGCGTCGGGCGCGTTTCCAGCAATGGACTTCAGTAGCGGCTGAAACGGTTCCGGTTCTGGCAGATCCAGCTTGCCCGGCAAGATCCTGGTGCCCATTGGCGCATCCAATCGAAGGGCACGGCAATGTTGGAGAGGAGGGGGAGGACAGCAATGCTGACCTCCCCCCGCCAATATCATTCGTCGTCACCGTCTCCCAGCTCTGCTGCACCACTATCTTCCAGCCGCGCCGCAGTGGCGACCAATTGCCAGCGGGTATCCTTGACATTCCAAGGAAGGGCCTCCTGCTTTCTCAGTAATCTGAATTCGCCACCGCGGAACGCATAAGTGCGCAACTGCGTGAAGTGTCGAGTTCGGCCTCTGATCTCGAACTGGATGACGAATGCGATGAGTTGCCCGCTGGACGTCCACTGACGCTGGATGCTCTCCAGATTCGCATCATGGTGACGGATGTCGCTATAGCCGATGTAGACGGACAGTGCCTCCGGGTCTAGCTTCGAGGCATCGCTCAGCTTCTGGATCTCATTGACGCGCGCCTCAAAGCGCGGTTGGATCCATTCCCACTCAATCTTGGCCCAGCTTCGACGCTTTGCGGTCTGGATCACTGCATCCGTTCGATTGCCTGTTTCAAAGCAAGTGAAGTAGCCCAGCAGATCAGCCGCCTGCTTTATCACTGATGCAATGTGCGTCGTCCACACTGCCCGCCGCCCGAAATCGGTGTGCACGGGAGTTATTGGAAAGTCGCGGAACCACAGCGTATTGAAGAGGCTCACGAGATCCCTCTCTCGACGATTCATTTGATGCTTCCTTTCATGGTTGAGGATAAACAGAACTGCTAACGGCTCGTCAGCGAAAAACCTTAGCCCGCAGTAGGCTTCCGTGTTCAAGTGTGTGACGTAGGCGAAACGGCACCAGATGTAGACGCAAGGATCCCGTGTAGGTGTCGCACACGTTGAGATACGCTCAAGCTAAGGAGCGCCCGTGGATGCGAGGGTGAATCTGCATCTGCCACAGCGCTCTCCGGCAGGGAGCAGGGAGTGAACGTCGAAAAAACGTGCGCAGTCAAGAGGTCGCCAGCTCAGTCCGCGACTTCCACATCCTGGGCGCTCTCGCACGCTCGCTTCGGCGCACACAGCCGATCCAGCAGCGCCAACGTGACTCCGTTGCTCCAGCCGAAGCCATCCTGCAGCGGGTACTCGCCGCCGCCTCCGCCGGTGGCCGAACCGTCCACCACGTACTTCTCCACCAGCTTGCCCTCGCGGTCATACACCGTCTGCACGGTGCGCAGGAAGCGCGTGCCGATCCGGCGGGCGAGGGTGTCCTGCCCATAGCGCTGCAACCCGTCCACCGCGACCCACTGCAACGGTGCCCAGCCATTCGGGGCATCCCATTGCTGACCGGTGGCCACGGTGGTGGTCAGCAGCCCGCCATCGCGGAGCAGCTGCGAATCGACTGCCTGGGCGGTACGGCGTGCCTGCGTGCGCCCGGCGACGTCCAGCCACAAGGGAAACAGCGCCGCCGCGGTCAGGGCAGGGCGGGTCTGGCCGCGCTCCAGGTCGCGGTCCACGTACCAGCCGTGCTTGTCATCCCAGAGCAGTTGGTTGATGGCGTGCTGACGTGCCTTCGCCAGCTGGGTGAAGGTGCGTACAGCGGCGCGATCACCGGCTGCTTTGCTGGCGCGGGCTACGGTCGTTTCCAGATGGAACAGCAGGCTGTTCAGATCCACCGGCACGATCGCCGTGGTGTGGATGCTCGCCAGTGCAGACGGCTCCGTGAGCCAGCGTGAGCTGAAATCCCAGCCCGATTCCGCACCGGCGCGCAGGTCGCGATACACCTGCGAAGGCGCGCGCTGCGGCGCCTGCGCGGCGGTGGCCACATCGTCCATCCAGGACTCGGTGCGTGGCA
The DNA here is from genome assembly GCF_039673135.1 of Stenotrophomonas sp. TWI1151. Lineage (NCBI taxonomy): Bacteria > Pseudomonadati > Pseudomonadota > Gammaproteobacteria > Lysobacterales > Lysobacteraceae > Stenotrophomonas > Stenotrophomonas sp. TWI1151. The sequence goes on along the minus strand of NZ_JBDJLA010000012.1, from coordinate 128,976 downwards.
CCGCGCGGTCGTCCCAGTAACGATTGAGCAGTTGCCCGTCCGCCAGTCGCACGACGCGTTCGCGCGCCTCCCCCGCCGCCAGCGTTTCCGCGCCGCGCATCCAGAATGCATGCTCGATGCGCAGCTGCGGCAGGTAACGGCGGTAGGCATCATCGCCTTCGTGGGTGGCGAGTAGATCCACCATCAGGCTGAAGAAGGGCGGCTGCGAGCGGCTGAGGTAGTAGCTGCGGTTGCCGTTGGGAACATGGCCGTAGCTGTCGAGCTGGAACGCGAAGTTGTCCACCATGTCGCGCACCTGCTGCCAGCGGCCACTGGAGGCCAGCCCGAGCAGCGTGAAATAGCTGTCCCAGTAATACACCTCGCGGAAGCGCCCGCCGGGCACGACGTAGGGCCTGGGCAGCGGCAGCAGCGAGCCGTTCGGATCCACCGTGTCGGTGTTGCGGGTCAGCACGGGCCACAGCCCCTCGATGTGCGCGCGCAGCGTCTCCCCCGCTGGTGGCACGTAGGGCTGGGTGTCACCGGGCACCGCGAAGTGCTCGGCCACGAAGGCTGCCAGGTCGAATCCGGGCCCAGTCCTGGCGCGCTGCCACTGGGTGAGGAGGGCAGCGCTGGGCTGGTGGGGCACTGCATCCGCGAAGGTCTTCTGATCCTTGAACAGGTGTGCGCCCTGGACCTGCTGGAAGAGCGGCTGCCACTGCTGGTCCGGCGTCTGCGGCATCGGCGCCGTGCCTTGTGCCAGCGCGGGGACACTGAACAACAGGGATGACAGCAGCAGACCGGCCAAGCGGGGGCAGGGGCGCATGGGATGCCTCCGAAGGTGGGGAATCCACTGTAGGGGCTGGTGCGTCAAGGCTTGGTGCTGCTGGAGCACGTCGGGCGGGCTCGTTGGCGCGCGGCGGTTCGGCGGCGCGCGCGCTTCCCTGATTGACCAAAGTGGCCTGCACCCCCTAGAATTCACGACCTCGCCGGAATAGCTCAGTTGGTAGAGCGGCGCATTCGTAATGCGTAGGTCGTAGGTTCGATTCCTATTTCCGGCACCAGATACAGCAAAAAGCCCCGGCCTCGGTCGGGGCTTTTTGTTTGTGGCTCGCTTGGTGGTAGTGCCGGCCGCTGGCCGGCAACCTCAGGTCCGTTCAACGCACCCCGGACTGACATCGGCACCTCGATCCGATCCGGCTTCGCTGGCGCTTAGCGGCAAGGGCGTTGCTCACGTCAGGATGGAGTGGTTGGCCTCAATCGCCCCGTTGGATTCATGGCGGATCATTCCTGTGCTATCAATACCCAGCCTTGCTTCAAGGCTCTTTCAGGGATTGGAAGGATGCACAGGTTCGGGGAAATTGCAGGCGGTGTGTCGACCCGCTTCAGGGGATTTGAGGATCGAATTCGGAAGCTGGGTGCGGTAGGCGCCTGGATGTTCTGTGTGTTGCTGATTGGCCTTGGCATGCCACCATCCGCAATCGCCCAGACGACGGTCACCTACATCCATACCGACGCCTTGGGCTCGGTAGTGGCCGAGAGCGATGCCAACGGCAACGTGATCAAGCGCTATGACTACGAGCCCTACGGTGCCGTGGTAGGCGGTCAGGTCACGGATGGACCGGGGTACACAGGGCATGTGAGCGATGCAGCTACTGGGCTGAGTTACATGCAGCAGCGGTACATGGATCCGCAGTTGGGTGTGTTCCTGTCTGTTGATCCGGTGGCTGCGTATGAGCAGCCGGTGGGGCAGTTCAATCGGTATCGGTATGCGAACGGCAATCCGTATCGCTTTACTGATCCGGATGGGCGACAAGCAGCAGAGCGTTTTGTCGAACAGCATCGTAAGGACATGGAGGCTGGCAATGGCGATGTGTACAAGCCGTTACAGCCCTTTGCGATTGCCGTAACAGGTGTAATGCTTGCCCCCGTGGTAGTTGAGGTGGGCATGGCAGCGCTAGCCAATCCTGCTGCTGTAGCTACCGCGACCGAAATCGGGGCTGGCGCTGCGGGAGTGACAGGGACCGGCGCAGTTGCTGGGAGGATAACGGGATACACCAAGCACGGTCTGAATCAGGCGATTTCACGTGATGGCGGCAGGGGTGTATCTCCAAAAGCAATTTTGTCGGCAGTTAGAGAGCCCTTAAAGGTAGCGGAGCAGGCCGGAGGCAAGACGGTATACACGGGGAGGGATGCCAAGGTTGTTCTGAACGGTGATGGAAAAGTGATAACTACAATTCCACGAAATAGTAATGGTGTGAGAGACCCAAAGGTGAAGTGAAATGAGTGGAAAGGTGCCGTTGCATTTGCGCATGCTGCTTGTGGAGATTTGCGCCAAAAATGGCCGTGATCTGTCATTTGAGAAGCTGGAGGGCGACGAGTGTTTATTCGATGGCAATGATCGGGAGTGGTTGGTTGATGCGCTTGTTCGAGAGCTCTCCGATACTGGCCTGAAATTGGACGATGAACCTAATGAGCGTGGGCTGGAAATCGAAGCGTTGATTGATTTTATCGGGCCGGACTCAGGCACAGGTCTGATGAATGAGTGAGCTTAAACTCGTTATTTGGAGGAGTAGAGCGCTGCGGACGCTCCGCATCCAAACATCGCCTCGCATCCTGTCCTAAGTTGGCCTTATCGCCACTTACGGACCCTCCGCCCGATGTCATCCGTCCTCACCAAGCGCATCGTCCTTACGTCGGAGCCCCGGGATCGCCCCTATGAGCTTAGGGATGCCCAGGTTCGCGGCCTGATCCTGCGCGTGCAGCCCTCTGGGCACAAGGCTTGGATCGTGACTTGGGCGCACGGTAAGCGTCGTACCTTGGGGTCGGTCGAGCATCTGTCACTTGATCAAGCCCGCGATCAAGCCCGGCAAGCAGTCGCTGAATACGTTCAGTCCGGATTGCCGACGCTCGCAAAATCCAAGCCCACTAGTTGCACGCTCGAAACGCTCCTCAACGAGCATTTCGAGCCTTGGGCGGTTGCCGAACTCAAGGGTGGTCGCCAGTACCCGGATCGCATCCGATCCGTGTTTCCGTGGTTGCTGCGTCGTCAGATCATCGAAATCGACGTGCCCACAATGGAGCGATGGTGGCGCGGGCGTGTCACTGGCCCCGATGCCGTCACCAAGGCTACCGCAGCGCGCGACTTTGCTTGCCTGCGGTCTGCCTTGTCGCGGGCTGTGGAGTGGAAGTTGATCGAGACCAATCCCCTCATGGGCATGCGTCAACGATCAGCAGCTAGCCGCAAGGTGGTTCGGTTCCTGTCCCCGGACGAAGAGGCGATGCTCCGGGCCGCGCTCGCAGCGCGCGATCTAGCCGGGGTTGAGGGCAGGGCGAACGCTAATGCGGCCCGACGTAAGTACCGGCAAGCAGTTCTGCCTGATTTGCCGATGGACGGGTATGTCGATCACCTAACGCCCGTGGTTCTTACAGCCATGAACACCGGTATGAGACGGGGTGAGCTGCTGTCGATGACATGGGCCGACATCAACTGGGAAGCAAAGATGCTCACCATCCAGGCGGAGAACGCCAAGTCCGGCAGGCAGCGTCACATCCCTCTGAACGTCGAAGCCATGGAAGTCCTGCAGCGTTGGGCCGGTCAAGCGGGCGAGCGACGCGCGGGCAAGGTATTCGAGGTGAGCGACATCAAAAAAGGGTGGGGCAAGCTGATCACTGACACCCGCATCGAACAGTTCCGGTTCCATGACCTCCGGCATCACTTTGCATCGCGCTTGGTGCGGGCAGGGGTAGACCTGAACACTGTGCGCGAGCTCTTGGGTCATGGATCGCCTGACTTATGCGAAGTCTTCGTCGTTCGGTGGGGATGGTACGTACCGATACACCTACGACGTACTGGACAACATTCGCAGCGCCAAACTCGGTGGTGTAAAGCAGCACAATTACTGGTATGACGCACGTAATCGAATGACGACGGTGAATCTGGATGACGGGAGTGCCGTCATCGGTATCGCCTATGATGCGCAGGGAAATTTGGCAAAAAAGAACGGCGATGTTTTCAGTTTCGACTACGGCAATCGTCTGAGGGACGGTGCGGGTCGAGAGAGCTACGCCTACGATGCGCAAGGTCGCCGCGTTGGCAGCTACAGTGCAGCATTGGGCGACATTCTTTCCTTCTACGGAAATGATGGCGTGCTGCGTCGCCAGCACAACAAGCGAACCGGGAAAGAGCTGGAGTACATCAGTCTTGGCGGAAGTTTGGTCGCCGAGTTGGAGAGTCTGGTGGTCCTTGGGACTCCCTCTCTAAGTGGCCCAGCCACTGTAGCTACCGGCACCTACACAGCGGCTTGGACCAGCGTTGGCAATGCAAGTCGCTACGAGCTGCATGGCTCCATCAACGGAGGTGCCTCATGGACAGCGGTTTACAGCGGTCCGGCTGCCTCCTACACCGTGACGGGCGCTTCCACTGGGGCCCGCTCCTATAGAGTCCGGGCTTGTCAGGGTTCAACCTGCGGCGGCTGGAGCATTGCTCTGGTGGTTCAAGTTCTACCGATACCGTCAAGTGCGCCCGCGCTGGTTGTACCTGCGGCGGGTCTCAACGGAAGCTACACGGTCTCGTGGGCGGCCGTTGCCGGCGCCACGCGTTACGATATCGAGGAGCGTGCGGGCTCAGCTGCATGGAGATCCGTTCATGGCGCCAGTAGCACCAGCGTTTCATTGACTGGTCGCGCGGCTGGTGCATATGCGTACCGGGGGCGGGCATGCAATGCCTCCGGCTGCAGCGGCTGGTCAGTAGAGCACGCGATGACTGTTATCTACCCTTCTGCCTCCGCGCCTGCCATCACGGCACCGACCAATAGCGGTACGGGTGCGTATACGGTGAGCTGGTCGACAGTGGCGGGCAGCACACGCTACGAACCGCAGGAGCGCCTGGGGGACGGAGCCTGGACCAACATCTCGGCGACGACGGTAGAGTCGCTCGCGGTTTCCGGCAAGCAGACGGGAAGTCACGGGTATCAGGTTCGTGCTTGCAATGCGGCCGGCTGCAGCCCTTGGTCGAACACCGTGACTACGATTGTGCTGCTGCCGCCCGCGGCGGCTCCGGCAATCTCTTTGCCCACCAACAACGGGAGCGGCGAATACCAGGTCACCTGGAATGCCGTCCCGGGTTCGGTAGAGTATGTACTCGAGGAAAGGATCAACGGTGAAAGCTGGATTCAGCTGCAATCGGAGGCGGCCACCCTTTACGCTGCCACAGGCAGGGGCAATGGCGCCTATGGCTACCGCGTGCGCGCCTGCAACAGCAGTGGTTGCAGCGGCTGGTCGGCGGAAAAAACAACTACAGTACTGCGTGCTCCGGTTGGGCCAATCCTCACGACGCCAGCGACTAACAATACCGGGGCATGGATGGTTACATGGCCCGTTGTGTCTACGGCAACGTCGTATCAGCTGGAGGAAAGTGTTAATGGGGCTGCGTGGAAAAGCGCGCAAACCTCCGCCGGCTTGAGCTGGGCCACCACCGGTCGTGGTTCGGCCACCTATGGCTACCGTGCGAAGGCATGCAATACCAGTGGATGCAGTAGCTACTCGGCATCCGTCTCCACGGTGGTAACTCTGCCGCCCAGCAGTGCGCCCTCTCTGACTCTTCCGGGAAGCAGCACCAACGGCGCCTATACGCTCTCTTGGGCGAGTGTAGGGACGGCAACCAGCTACTTGATCGAGCAGCAGTCAAACGGGGGCGCTTGGTCGTCAGTGAAGTCTACGAACGAGCGCAGCATTGCCTTCAGTGGTAAGGGAAATGGCACCTACGGATATCGAGTAAAGGCCTGCAATGATGGCGGTTGTGGCACCTGGTCGCCGACGGCGGCCACCACAGTACTGCTGAAGCCGAGTGGCACGCCGACCCTTACCGCTCCGACCGGCACCAGTGCTGCCTATACGGTTAGTTGGACCACTGTAGCCACCGCAGGCACCTATGTGCTGGAACAGAACATCGACGGTGGGGCGTGGAGCGCGCAGCAGGACACGGCCGCCACAAGTATCGCCCGCGATCCTGCCACCTCCGGCAAGTACGGTTATCGGGTAAAGGCGTGCAACGGTTCTGGCTGCGGAAATTACTCAGCTACCAAGGTAGTGACGGTCCTGAAGCCGCCCCGCGGCACGAATGTGGGCTACGCGCATCAACGCAACTACTACGCGGGGCCGCATAACAGCGAGTACTCCCTGTGCACGGTCAGCTGGTCGTCATCGCCATATGCAGATCGATACGAGCTGAGCGCGCCTGGTGGGCTCAGGCTGCTCTATTCGGGGTCGGCGACATCGGTGACATCGCCGATGTACTCGGCCAGCTATTGTGCGCCCAGCTACATCGTGCGCGCGTGCAACGCAGCAGGCTGTTCGGGGTGGTCGCAGCCCTATACCGGCACGTTCGAACAAGAGCCACACCCGGGCGACGGCGATCCGGGACAGCCGCCACGTAAGCCGGGCGAGGTGATCCCATGATGCGGGGAGGGATATTGCACCGGCTGCTGAGGCTGACTGGCCTGACGGCGCTGGTTCTGTGTGGGCTCGCAATAGCGTCGCTACAGGCGCAGGGACAAACGGTCACCTACATCCATACCGATGCCTTGGGCTCGGTAGTAGCCAAGAGCGATGCGAGCGGCAAAGTGATCGAGCGCATCAGTTACGAGCCTTATGGCGCTGTCGTAGGTGCGCCGGTTGCTGATGGCCCGGGGTATACGGGGCATGTGAGTGATGCTGCTACTGGACTAAGCCAGATGCAGCAGCGGTACATGGATCCGCAGCTGGGGATGTTCCTCTCGATCGACCCTGTGACGGCGTATGAGCAGCCGGTGGGTCAGTTCAACCGATACCGGTATGCGAACTCGAACCCTTACAAGTTCACGGATCCAGACGGGCAGAGTGCCACGCTTCTCATCCCTATCGTGGTTATCCCGATCGTAGTCGCAACCACCTATTACGCTACGACAAGTTCAGAACAGCGTGCAGATCTCGGCAATAAATTGGAAAGCGCTGTAAGGGGGGTGTTCCAGAAGTCCGAGTCGACCCCGCAGCAACCAGCTCTTCAGGGCGATGGATCGATAGCGTCTGAGGGCGCCTCGGGGAATCGATTTCCTGATCGAGCGCTGCCAACCAAGCCTAGTGGCGAGCCAGCGCCTGATCCTGATGCGGGCGGGCCCCATACTCAATTGGGACAGAAAGAAGGCAGAAACGGAAAGTATGACCAGGCCCGTGAGTTCGATGGGCAGGGCAGGCCGGTCAAGACAATCGACTTTACTGACCATGGGAGACCTGGAAGCCATACAAGTCCCCATGAGCATCCTTACGAGTCTAACGGTACTGGTGGGACACCATCCCGGGCGAAGGCCCGGCCACTCAATGGAGGCTGATCGCGATGAATACTGACGAATGGGGTTTTCCGATAACCGGATCAAAAGTCAGCCAGGTGCTCAGAGGGCACTTCAGCCCGGAGGATATCTGGGAGCTGTCCTCCTTGGATGTTCCATCTGGAGAATTGAAAGCTCCGTCGCTCGATGTACTAAGAGAAAAGCTCTCTGAACAAGGTTCTCGCATTTCTACCGCAGGGTTATGCGAGGCTTTGGAAGGTGCTCCCCAGGTCTGGATCCTTGACATTCGCTTGGCTTCCGACAGAAATGTCGTGCTGTACATTGAAGATGGCGAAATATTCGAGATCAACCTTGAACGAGCCTAGGTACGCTTTGTACCTGGTGCGCATGTGGTAGGTCGTAGGTTCGATTCCTATTTCCGGCACCAGATACAGCAGAAAGCCCCGGCCTTGGTCGGGGCTTTTTGTTTGGGGCGGCGTGGAACTCATTGATTGGTGAGGGATTCGTTGCGAGCCGATCGTCGCAAGCATCAATGCTGCTCGTTGCGGAAGGTTTGCATCCGTATGGGTGTTGAGGGGCGCATTCGGAAGCCTGGCTTCCAGAGCACTTATGACTGAGCAGGGTCGGACCCTGACCAAATAGCTCGAAGACATGAAGCTTGGAGCTTTAGTTTGCAAGAGCGAATGCAGCAAAGTGCGGCATCAATCCCCTAGACTCGCCTTTAGTCGCCAGGCGATTGGAGAAAGCAGCAATGGGCTATCAGTTGTGGACCCGGCCTTTGCCGGATCTGAAGTGACGACCAAACTGCTCAACTTCAGTGATAAATCCGGCAAGAATGTCGAAGCGACTAGTGGCCGAAGAACGGTGGAGCAAAACCGAACGGTGGGTGGCGCTAGTCGGAGCCAGCACTTACAGGACAACGCGGCAGACGCACGGATCAATGGGAGCACAGCTAAGCGGACCGCTGATGCGGCCCATGGTTCCGGCGAATTCAACCGGGTCAATCAATATACTGATGGCCGCGGCGTTCATGTGGATCTTAAGCAGGATGGAACGCAGGGACGTTTCACTGACTGGAAACCCAAAAAATGAAGATCATCTCCGGCGGAGCTTGGCTCATGATGCTAGTGGCATGCAGCCCTGCTCCCTCCGACGTAAGGGATCTGGCCAAGCAGACGCCTACTGAAGCTGTCCCCTTGGTGGCAGGCATTGATGCCAGCAGTGGCTCCCTTGCGGGCCTGCGTATTGGGATGACCAAGGACCAGCTTTTCGCAGCCGGCAATCCCATCATTAAACGTTCGGTTATGCAGGAAGGAGACGAGTACATAGTCATGGATGTCTCGTTACCCGACGGTCTGGTTGTCGAATGCTGGTTCGACCAAGGCAGGATAGAGAAGCTGCGGACCATCTCCGAGGGATTGTTAGATGAGAAGGGAGTTGGTGTTGGCTCCACGTTGTTGGCGCTGAAGGCTGCCTATCCGGACGGTCGTCTTGTCACGGGAAATGAAGACGGCAGGCGCTATGCGAACTTCGTCAACCGCTCCAGAGTGGTCTTCGAGATGGACATGGCTGGGCTTCCACAAGCGTGTTTCCACGATGAAAGCAAGGAATGCGAGGTGCATCCGAACTTGCGTGTGCATGGCGTTGTCCTGTATTCCGGTCCAAGCACGTAGGGCAGGTGTTCCAGGCAAGTCTAGTGACTGGACTGGCCTGGGATGTTCAAGGCCATCTCCAGCTACGCAATGGGCGGAAGTCCGACTTCAACTTTGGCAATAGGCTGCGTGAAGTGAAGGAGGAGGCGGAGCGCTAGGCCTACAATTCCTATAGGCGGAGTGCGGTGGCGCACGATGCCCAGGGGCAACGCCTGCGCGCGATGTATTCGTTGGCCGGAAAGGTGGTGCACGAAGAGCGACGAGGAAAGGGCGCCTCGGAGTACATCTATGCAGGTGGTCGACTGCTGGCGACCCGCAGCTCGACAGGTGTTAGCTGGACGCATGTGGATGCGTTGGGCAGCCCGGTCGCTGTCACGGATCGCACAGGCAGCGTTGTCGAGCGCGGCCGGATTGAGCCGTATGGTGCCGAGTTGGGTGGGCAGGTCAAGGATGGGCCTGGCTACACCGGGCATGTGAGCGATTCGGCAACAGGTCTGGTTTACATGCAGCAGCGGTACATGGATCCGCAGCTAGGGATGTTCCTGTCGGTTGATCCGGTGACGGCTTATCAGAAGCCGGTTGATCAGTTCAATCGCTATCGGTATGCGAATGGCAATCTGTAAAAGTTCAAAGACCCTGACGGTCGCATTGTCGAGATCGTATGGGACATTGCCAACATCGCGACGAGTGCGATCAGCGCTTTAGCCAAGGCAACGTGGGGGCGGGTATTGTCGCCGGCGGGCTACATCAAATATGAGAACGCAGGTAAGCAAGGTGTTGATCCATATTCAGGAAAGACCCTGCCCAATTCCAAGTCGCATTTTCCAATCAAGTAGCGTGAGAAACGTCACATGAACGAGCATCGATCAGACACTTTTCAACATCTAAAAGGCAAGTATGTAACGTTGACCGTCGAGGATGAGCAGCTTCGGGTTGGAACTGATGATGGATGGTCGCTTCATATTTATAACGGATACACGCTCTCCTGCGGCGTGCGGATGGGCGCACTGACACATGCGTCGCTCCGATTGAAATTGGTCGATTGCCTGGTCGATGACGTCAAAATGACCATGACGTTTTCGGGCGATAAATTTCTCACCGTCGACTTGACGGACGACGGATACTCCGGGCCGGAGGTCATGCAGCTGAACGGGCCCGACGGTAGCATCGTTATCTGGGGCTGAGCCTGCTTCTTCAGATAATGATGAATAGCGCATTTCTGAAGATAATGAAGGGCAAGGACGAACGCATCTTAGCTGCATGCGGTTTCAGTGAACTTGCCCGTGCGTGGGCGCGGTGACGGCTTATCAGAAGCCGGTTGATCAGTTCAATCGCTATCGGTATGCGAATGGCAATCCTTACAGGTTCACTGATCCGGATGGGCGGCAGGCACTTAAGATGCCTATCCCTTGCATTATCACTTTGTCTTTAGATAATCGTGGCGGGAACATCCAGCAAAACGAAGACTCATCACGGGGGGGGGTGGGACTAGATATGATGACTGGTTGTTTGCGGAAGCTGAAGTTGCTCTCGGTTCTGTCGGATGCGCAACCGCCAGACAATCCGATTATTGCTAATGGCTGGGCGGGGATTGCATTTGACAGAAATTGCTATGCGGATCTTGCCCCGACAGACGTTTGGAATGCCTGGTTGGATGTGCATATACGGCAGTCCCGCTCATCTAGCGCAATAGGGATTGCGTCTTTGAAGACCTGGCTGCCGGCAAAGAAGAATGCAGCGTGGAGCCCGATCTTGACTCGCTGCGCCGGTATTGGATGGAAGGTGAGCGGTTTCTGCGCGATCACTACCTTTTTTCGTCCTCGTTCAACTGGGTGGTTCGCCTCGATCAGGACGTGACACTGTTTGCGGCAGAGCGAGATTTCATGCGCGAGGTAATCGACCGTCTTCATGGTTTGAACAGTGTCATGGATCGAATGATCGAGGATTTTGACCCTGGAGAAGACGATCCGGTTGGGTTGCAAAGATTTCTATCTGACATCACAGATGAGCTGCGCCGTTGACATGCTCGTAAGTGCCTTGCCATAAGTTTGTCGATGAGACTTTGATGGCGAATGGCGCATCTGTACATGCTGTATTTTGAAGTGCAACCGTATCTATGCAGCAGGTGATGCAGCCAGCTTCAGCTTGGCAGCAGGCTCAATTTTCTGCCCCGGACACCAGATGCAGCAAAAAGCCCCGGCCAAGGCCGGGGCTTACTTGTTTGTGGCGAAGCAGCCAGTCACCTCACTCCGCACCACTCCCCACCGGATGCGACGACCGCCGCCGGAACTTCCGAGACAACCAATCCCCCGCATCATCCACCACGGTGAAGGCCGCTGGAATCACGATCAGGCTCAGCAGCGTGGAGGTGATCAAGCCACCGATCACGGCGATCGCCATCGGTGCACGGAAGCTGGAATCGCCGGCAAAGCCCAGCGCGATCGGCATCATGCCCGCGCCCATCGCCAGGGTGGTCATGATGATCGGCTGTGCACGCTTGCGGCAGGCATCGATCAGCGCGTCATGTTGGCTCATGCCGTGCTCGTCTTCGGCCATCACCGCGTAGTCCACCAGCAGGATGGAGTTCTTGGTGGCGATGCCGATCAGCATCAGCAGGCCGATCAGCGCCGGCAGCGAGAGCATGTTCTGGGTGATCAGCAACGCGCCGAACGCACCGCCGGCGGACAGTGGCACCGCCGCGAGGATGGTGACCGGCATCAGCGCGTGGTTGAACAGCAGCAACAGCACCATGTAGATGCAGATCAACCCGGCCGCCATCGCCAGCATGAAGCCGATGAACAATTCGACGAACACTTCCGCATCGCCGGTGTTGAGGAAGGTCACGCCCGGCGGCAGCTGTTTGACGCCCGGCAGCGCCTGCACTTCGGTCATCACATCGCCCAGTGGGCGGCCGTTGAGTTCGGCGGTGAGCGTCACGTTACGCTGGCGCTGGTAGCGCGAGATCTGCGAGGGGCCGCTGCCTTGCTGGATATCGGCGACCGCCGCCAGCGGTACCGGGCCATTGCGGCCGGGCACGCGCAGCTGGCTGATCAGGCCCGGATTGGCCAGCGTGGCTTCGGCGAAGCCGACCCGGATCGGCACCTGCCGGTCGGGCAGGTTGAGCTTGGCCAGTCGCTGTTCGTAATCGCCAGCCGTGGCGATGCGGGCGGCCTCGGCGATATCGGCCGTCGCCACGCCCAGGTCGGCGGCGCGGGCGGGGTTCGGCACGATCTGGAGTTCCGGGCGCAGCAGCGAGGCCGTGGAGGTGACGCTGCCCAGGCCCTGGATACCGCGCAGGTCGCGCTCCAGCGCAGTGGCGGCATCCTGCAGGCGCTGCGGGTCGTCACCGGAGAGCACCAGCTGCAGCAGGTTGCCGGGCTCGGAGCTGACATAGCTGACCCGCACGCCGGGCAGGTCGGCCAGGCGCTCGCGGGCCTCACGCTCCAGCACGCGCTGGTCGCGGTCCCGTCCGTCGGCGTTGCCCCAATCAAGGACCAGGGTGGCCTTGCGCGGTTCGCCGATGCCGGTCGCACCGGGGTCGCCCAGGTCCAGCACGCTGCCGACGGCGGTGTAGACCTGCTTGAGTTCGGGCATGTCCTTGAGCAGGCCTCTCGCGCGTTCGGCGACCGCCACGGTCTCCTGCAGGCGGGTACCCGGCGGCAGTTCGAGGTTGAGGTTGCTGCGGCCCAGGTCGGACTGCGGGATGAAGGTGGCCGGGATGAAGGGCACCAGCGCCAGCGAGGCCACGAACAGGCCGGTGGCGATCCACAGGGTACGGCCACGATGGCGCAGTGCGGCGTCCACCCAGCCCAGGTACCACGTCATCAGCTTGGATTCCGGCTTCTCCTCGCCATGTGGCTTGAGCAGGTAGGCGGCCATCATCGGGGTGAGCAGGCGGGCCACCAGCAGCGAGAACAGCACGGCAGTGGCGGCGGTCCAGCCGAACTCGCGGAAGAACTTGCCGGCGATGCCCGGCATGAAGGCGACCGGCACGAACACGGCAGCCAGGGTCAGCGAGGTGGCGATCACCGCGTTGCCGATCTCGCCGGCGGCCTCGCGCGCGGCTTCCAGCGGCGGCTTGCCCATGCGCAGGTGGCGCACGATGTTCTCGATCTCCACGATCGCATCGTCCACCAGGATGCCGACCACGACGGAGAGCGCCAGCAGCGTGATGATGTTGAGGGTGAACCCGAAGAAGTACATCACCGCGAACGTCGGAATGATCGACAGCGGCAGCGCCAGCGCCGACACCCACGTCGCGCGCCAGTCGCGCAGGAACAGCCACACCACCAGCAGCGCCAGCAGCGCGCCTTCCCAGAGCATGGTCATCGAGGAATCGTAGGAGCGGTGAGTCTCATCGATCGCCGTGGTGACCAGGCGGAAGTCGATGCCCGGATGCTCGGCCTTGATCTTGTCCAGCGCGTCATGCACGCCGGCTTCCACCTTGACCTCGCTGGAGCCGCGCGTACGCGACATCGAGAAGGCCACCACGCCCTTGCCATCCAGCAGGGCGGCCTCGGTGGGGTCAGCGGCGCCGTCGGTCACCGTGGCCAGCGTGGAGAGCCGCACCGCGCGCCCGTCCGGCAGCGCAATGGAGTAGTCACGCAACGCCTGCGCGTCACCGACAGTACCCAGCGTGCGGATGGTCTGCTGCGCGCCTTCAACCTCGGTCTTGCCGCCGGCACGCTCGACCTGGATGCGGGCCAGCTGCTGCGAAACATCGCCGGCGGTGATGCCCATCGCGATCAGCGCATTGGGATCCAGATCCACCCGGACCTGGCGCTGCACGCCGCCCACGCGGGTGACGCGCGCCACACCGGGCACGCCGTACATCGCACGCGAGATGTCACGGTCGACGAACCAGCTGGCCTCATCCGTGGTCATGTGCGGGGCGACCAGCGCATAGGTCATCAGCGAGCCGCCGATATCGACCTTGGAGATCACCGGTTCCTGGATGTCCTGCGGCAGGTCGGTGCGGATGCGGGTGACCGCGTCGCGGGTGTCATCCAGCGCGGTGGCCAGATCGGCCTCGAGCTGGAACTCGATGGTGGTGGTGCTGACGCCTTCGCTGACCGAGGACATCACGCGCTTGACGTTGTTGACCGTCGCCACCGAGTCCTCGACCTTACGGGTCACCTCGGCCTCCAGCTGGCTGGGCGAGGCGCCCGGCTGGGTGACGGTGACGGTGGTCATCGGGAAGGCGATATCGGGGAAGCGCGCTACCGGCAGCTGATGGAAACCCCACAGGCCGGCCACGCACAGCACGAAGAAGATCAGCAGCGCAGGCAGGGGGCGGTTGATCGCCCAGGCGGAGATGTTCATCGGGCGGCGGCCTTGGTATCGGCCACCACGCGCACGCGGTCGCCCTCACCGAGGAAGCCGGCGCCATCCACCACCACCTGATCGCCCGCCTTCAATCCTTCAAGGATCGCGGTACGGCCCTTGACGGCCTGGCCGGTGCTGACGCGGTGGCGGGTGGCCTGCTGTTTGTCATTCACGGTGAACACGTAGTTGTGGCCATCGCGCTGCACGATCGCCGCGGTCGGGATGGTCAGCACCGGGCCGTCGCCGGTGACGATGCGGCCATCCACATAGATGCCCTGTTTGAGCGGGCCGGGCGTGGGCAGGTCGGCGTAGATGGTGCCGGTGCGGGTCTGCCCATCGACACCCGGGGTGACCGCGCGGATGCGGCCGCTGACCACCTGGCCGCCGTACGGCAGCTCCACGGTGTTGCCCACGGCGACATCCGCCAGCTGGTTCTCCGGCAGTTCCGCGCGCCACTCCAGGCGGCCGTCGCGGATCAGGCGCAGCAGTTCGGTACCGGCGGAAACCACCTGGCCCGGCTGCACCAGACGCTTGGAAATCAGGCCGTCGGCCGGTGCGCGCAGGTCGGCGAAATCGCGGCGCAGCTTGGCCGCGTCGCGCGCGGCACGTGCGGTGGCGGTCTGCGCTTCGGCATTGATGCGCGAGGCGCGCAGCTCATCCAGGCTGCTTTCGCTGATCAGCTGCTGGGCGGCCAGCTTGGCGCTGCGTTCGTAGTTCATGCGGGCCAGCTCCTGCGAGGCCTGCGCCTGCCGCAACGAGGCGTCGGCCTGCGCCAGCTCGCTGTCCAACGTGCGATGGTCCACCTGCAGCAACACCTGGCCCTGCTTGACCCATTGCCCCACATCCACCAGCAACGCGGTGACGCGCTGGCCGCTGATCTCCACGCCCAGCTGCATTTCTTCATAGGCGGTTACCGGCCCGGAGACCAGTACCGTGCGCGCCATGGTCTGCTGCTGCGCGGGCGCCAGTGAGACCGGCAGCGCCGAACTGGCGGCCGCGGCCTCGGCGGAGGCCTTGTCGTCCTTGCCGCCACACGCGGACAGCAGCGCAGCGACCAGGATCAGGGAGAAACTGCGGAAGGAGGGTGCACGCATGGAGTGGCTTTCCGGGTCGGAACAGCGGGAAAAGAAAGGAATGGGGCAATCAGGATGCGCGGGACAGGCGCAGTGCGATGCCATCCAGCATCAGGCCCAGCCCCTGCTCGAAGCGGGCGTCGAAATCGACCTCGCTCCACACGTCACGGGCCTGCCAGCAATGGGGAAAGCGGGCCTCGGCCAGCGCCATGAACGCCTCACCCAGCGCCTCCATGCTGCCGTCGCCGGGCCAGGACTGTTCCTCGATGACGAAGCCCATCGTGTAGTACACCAGGTCCATCGGGGTGGTCGCGGCAAAGCGTGCCGGCGCGCCGGCGCCCATCAGCGCGGCGATGCTGGCCTCACCCACCCGCAGCACGTTCTCGGTGGCCAGGAAGGTGCCGGCATACACCCGTGCACCATCGCGGCGGGCCTTGAAGGCCAGGCGGAACTCGCGCCCGATCTGCAGCAGGGTCTGCCGCCATGGCTGCCCGGCGGGGATCGCACGGGCGACGTCGCAGATCATGGCGTCGGCCATGGCGTCGATCAGCGCCTGTTTGCTTTTGAAGTGCCAGTACAACGACGGCGCCCGGATGCCCAGCGAGCAGGCCACCTTGCGCAGGGTAATACCCTCCAGACCGGCCTCGTCGAGGATCCGGAAGGCCGCCTCGACGATGTTTTCCCGCGCGATGGGTTGGCGCACTGTGCTCTGGCCTAACGTTGTTAGGCGGCGAATCTAACAGTGTTAGGCTGGCGCGGACAAGTGCCGCCCGTGTGCCTCAGAGGTTGATGAGGTCGGCCTGCAGCGGCGCCATCCGGACCCGGTTGCGCCCGCTGGTCTTGGCGTCGTACAGCGCCTCATCCGCCCGGGCGATCAGCGCCTCCAGCAGCCGCTGGTCGCCGCCCGGCAGCGCCTCGCCGATCGCGCCCCCGACGCTGACAGAGACAGTGATGCGCTCGCCGCCCACGAGGATGGGTTCAGCCGCCACCGCACTGCGCAACCGTCCGGCGGCGGCGGGAATCTCATCGACGGCGGACGCCGCCAGCAGGGCGATGAACTCTTCGCCGCCGAAGCGGGCGAACAGATCGCGCTCCCGCAGGGCGTCGCGGCAGCGCTTGGCGACCACCTTGAGGACTTCATCGCCGACCGGATGGCCGTAGGTATCGTTGATCTTCTTGAAGTGATCCACGTCCACCATCAGCACCGCGACGGCGCGGCCGTTGGCTTCGCGGGCGGCGATGATCTGGACCGAGCATTCTTCGAAATGACGGCGGTTGGGGACGCCGGTCAAGGGATCGGAGGAGGCGAGGCGGCGCAGCTCGGCGGCCATCAGCAGATCGGCGGTGACATCGGTGAACAGCCAGATGCGCCCGTGTGCGCCGTTGCCGCGCACCGGATGGGTGTCCACTTCGAAGGTGCGCTCGCCCAGGGTCCAGTTCTGCTTGGCGGCGAACTGGTCGTTGTTCATCTGGGCGCTGTAGGCCACTTCCAGCTCGGCGTGGTTGTCGCAGCGTTGACGCAGGGCGCGCATCGGGCCGGCCAGATCCGCCGCGCGGTGATTGCCTGCCGTGCAGCCCAGCAGCTCCGCGGCGTGCTCGTTGACAGCCGCCCCGACGCCATCGCCGTCGATCAGCACGATGCCCGCCGGCACGCTTTCAAACAGATCCAGGAACTGATTGCGGACGATCGTGCCGCGTGCGGCTTCGCGCCGTGCGGACAGCAGCCGGGCCACGCTCGTGGCCAGCAGTGGCACCTGTGCCGTCAAGGCTGCCGGGGCAGGGGGGCTTCGCCAAAGCAGCAGCAGGCCACTCAGCGGCGCGCCGTGGGAGGGGGCCGGAACGTACAGCAGGCGGGCGGGGCGGCCTTCCAGGGCATGGATGATCGCCGTCGGCAGCCGGAAGTCCGCTGCGTCCATGGCCTCGCCGGTCCAGCGCGCCTCGAGGATGCCGCTGCGCGCCAGGTTGAAGCTCGGCGAGGGCAGTGCCGGGGCTGACACCGCCCAGGTCGCCCTGCCGCCGGCGTCCACCTCCACCGCCATCACCAGGTCAGCGTGGGAGGCGAGGCGGGCGAACTGGCACAGGGCCGCCAGCGCGTCACTGTCGGACGTCGTCACAACGCGGTGCCCGCCAGTCGCTGTTCAAGGATGCGCATGACGTCATCCGGCGCGGTCATGTGCGGAAGATGACCCGAGGCATCGATCACATCCAGGGTGGCGCCATCGATCGCGTTGGCCAGCCAGTGGCCGACGGCGACCGGTACCGCCACGTCGTGCGCGGTCTGGATGAGGTGGACCGGCGTGGAAACCCGCGCAGCCAGGCTGCGCAGATCGGAGGTGAAGATCGTGCGCGACGTATTGAGGGCGATATCCGGGCGCATCTGGAACAGCGTATTGGAGAAATCGGCGACAACCGCGCTGTCCTCCACGCCGACGACCATCGGGGCGAAGCCGGCGATCCAGGCCTGGTAGTTGGCGCGCATGCTCTCGAACAGCTGCTCCAGGTCCTGCGGCTGGAAGCCGCCGGTGTAGCCGTCGTCGTCGAGATAACGCGGCGACGCACCGATGATGACCAGGCGCTCGAACAGCTCTGGGCGTGCAACGGCGGCGGCCGCGCCGATCATGCCGCTCATCGAGTGGCCGATGTAGGTGCAGTCACGCACGTCCAGCTCGTCCAGAATGTCGATCAGATCGTCGGCATAGCCGAACAGCGAACCGTGCCGTTCGAAATCGTAGGTCTGCGCACCTTGCGGACCGCAGCCGGCAAGATCGAAGGAGATCACATCAAAGCGTGCTTCAAACCAGGGGCGCAGGGCGTTCCATGCGGTCTGATCGGTACCAAAGCCGTGTGACAGGATCGCGACCGCTTTACCCGCACCGCTTCGGCGCCCGTTGAACCGCTCGAAACTCTTCACGCACATCCACCCATGGCGTCTTGCAAGGGCCGAATACTAGGTCACGGGCGCGCGTGGGTCCAACGCGCCCCCGTGCTGAATACCAGTTGCCGCAGATAACCGCCGATGAAACCTGCGATGGCCCCTGCGAGCGTATCCAGCAGTAAACGGGCCGCGGCGCGGGCGATACGGCTGGCATGCAGCCGCACCCAAGGCAACAAGGTCATGGCCTGGGCACCGATCAGCAGGATCAGCACATCCAGCCCCAGCGCATCCACTACGGGCAGCAGTGGTGCAAGCAATGGATTGCAGGCCATCAGGGTCACGATCGCGGCAGTGATTGCGAACAGGGCGCGTCGGCCCACCGGCGTGGCGGTCCAGCGGAGAAGGCGGGCAGTCAGGGACACGGCAGGCTCCAGGCAGTTGGCCGGAGTGTACTGCGGTATGGTCATGCTCGAACTCCCGGGGATCACCCTCATGAAGATCGCAGTATTCAGCGCCCGCCCGTACGACCAGCAGTTTCTCGATGAGGCCAGCCAGCGCCGCGGGGCAGGGCAGCCGTTCGAGTTTCTGTACTTCGATGCCGCGCTGGATCTGCATACCGCGGCGCTGGCGCAGGAGTGCGAGGCGGTCTGCGTGTTCGTGAATGACCGGCTGGATGCCCCGGTACTGCAGGCGCTGCAGGCAATGGGCGTGCGCGCGGTCCTGCTGCGCTGCGCCGGCTTCAATAATGTCGACCTCGCAGCGGCGGAGCAGCTGGGCCTGTTCGTGGCCCGTGTGCCCGCGTATTCGCCGGAGGCCGTGGCCGAACACGCGCTGGCGCTGGTGATGACGCTCAACCGCCGGACCCACCGCGCCTACAACCGGGTGCGCGAGGGCAACTTCATGCTCGATGGCCTGCTGGGCCGTACGTTGCATGGCAAAACGGTGGGCATCGTCGGCACCGGGCAGATCGGCCTGGCCACGGCCCGCATCTTCAAGGGCATGGGCTGCACCGTGCTGGGCCACGATCCGTATCCGTCGGCGGCGTTCGCTGCGATCGGCACGTCGGTCGCGCTGGACGAGCTGCTCGCCCGCGCGGATGTCGTCTCGCTGCACTGCCCGCTGACGCCGGACACCCATCACCTGATCGACGATGCGTCACTTGCCGGGATGAAGCCCGGGGCGATGCTGGTCAATACCTCGCGCGGTGGGCTGGTGGATACCCATGCGGTGATCCGCGCGCTGAAGTCACGGCGCCTGGGGCATCTGGCCATCGATGTGTACGAGCAGGAGAGCGGGCTGTTCTTCCAGGACCGGTCCGGCGAAATCATCGACGATGACGCGTTCCAGCGTCTGATGACCTTCCCCAATGTGCTGGTGACCGGGCACCAGGGCTTTTTCACGGTGGAGGCGCTGCAGGAAATCTCGGCCATCACGCTGCGCAACCTGGCGGACTTCGTCAGTGGCGCAAGCTGCGCCAATCAGGTACTGCCCCCCTGAGCGCCGCCGCCGGTGAGGCTGGCAGCCGCAGCCTCGGAGCTGACCCGTTCATGTCTATACAAGGGCCGAAATGTTGCCGAATCGGGTCATTGCCCGGCACTGCGACAACGTGTCGCAGCCCAAAACAGGCCTTTCCTGCGCTGGATCATTGTCAATGCCTTTCTTAAATGATGCGTGACGGCCTAAAATTAGAAGGCTGACATGATCGTCCTTCGTGCCTGTCCCCTTGGACCGGCACCACCGGCTTTGGCTGGGACGGAGGCGGGCTTGAACTGGCATTCCCTACGCAATTGGATCGACCGATGATTCCGTTGAAACCCCTTGGACGCTTCCTGCGTCCGGGCCTGCTGTTTGCGTTGTCCGTGTTCCTGACGGGCTGCAACTCGGCCATCCTCAACCCCAAGGGCCAGATCGGCCACGACGAGAAGACCCTGCTCATCACGGCGACCGTGCTGATGCTGCTGGTTGTCGTGCCGGTCATCATCATGACCCTCACCTTCGCGTGGAAGTACCGTGCGACCAACACCAAGGCCCGCTATGAGCCGAAGTGGTCGCATTCCACGGCCATCGAAGTGGTGGTCTGGTCGATCCCGTGCATGATCGTGCTGGTGCTGGCCGTGCTGACCTGGCGTTCCTCGCACGCGCTGGATCCGTATCGTCCGCTGGACTCGGACAAGAAGCCGGTGGTGATCGAAGCCATCTCGCTGGACTGGAAGTGGCTCTTCATCTATCCCGAAGAGAACATCGCCACCGTCAACGAGATCACCTTCCCGGTGGATACCCCGCTGAACTTCAAGATCACGTCCGATACGGTGATGAATGCGTTCTTCATTCCGCACCTGGGCAGCATGATCTACTCGATGACGGCCATGGAGACCAAACTCCACCTGATCGCCAACGAGACCGGTGAGTTCCCGGGCATGTCCTCGCATTACAGCGGCGCGGGCTTCAGCAAGATGCATTTCTCCGCGCACTCGGTGACCGAGGCGGAGTACCAGCAGTGGCTGACCAAGGTGCGTGCCGAAAGCGCGACCCTGGACAAGACCGCCTTTGCTGCGCTGACGGCCGAAAAGAACCATGACTGGCACCCGGTGACCTACTTCGGTACCACCGAGGCCGGCCTGTTCGACTGGGTCATCGCCAAGCACATGGGCGACAACCAGCACTACGGCATGAAGCACGACCACAAGGCCATGAAGCATGACGGCGCCGAGGGCGAAAGCCACGAAGGCCACACCATGCCGGCCGCCGGTGAATCGCACGACGGCCACGCGATGGCTGAAGGCGATGCTGCTGCACACGCCGAACACACTGCAGACGAGCACGCCGCAGCCGGTCACACCGGTCACGGCGGCTCGGGAGAATGACCATGAATCTGTTGGGTAAATTGACCTTTGCCGACATCCCGCATGACCCGATCATCATCACCACGTTGATCGGTGCTGGTATCGGCGGCCTGCTGGTGTTGGCCCTGATCACCAAGTTCAAGCTGTGGGGCTATCTCTGGAAAGAGTGGTTCACCTCGGTCGACCACAAGAAGATCGGCGTGATGTACCTCATCGTCGCCTTCGTCATGCTGCTGCGCGGCTTCGCCGACGCGATCATGATGCGTGTCCAGCAGGCCATGGCCGCTGGCGGCAACGAGGGCATCCTGCCTCCGCATCACTACGACCAGATCTTCACCGCCCACGGCGTGATCATGATCTTCTTCGTGGCGATGCCGCTGATCACCGGCCTGATGAACGTTGTCGTGCCGCTGCAGATCGGCGCACGCGACGTGGCCTTCCCGTTCGTCAACTCGCTCAGCTTCTGGCTGTTCGTGGCGGGCGCGGGCCTGGTGATGATCTCGCTGGGTGTCGGTGAGTTCGCGCAGACCGGCTGGCTGGCCTTCCCGCCGTTGTCAGGCAAGGAATACAGTCCAGGGGTAGGTGTCGATTACTACATCTGGGGCCTGCAGGTCGCCGGCCTGGGTACCACGCTGAGCGGCATCAACTTCTTCATCACCATCTTGAAGATGCGCACCCCCGGCATGAAGCTGATGCAGATGCCGATCTTCACCTGGACCGCGCTGGTCACCAACGTGCTGATCATCGCCGCCTTCCCGGTGCTGACCATCACCCTGGTGCTGCTGACCCTGGATCGTTACCTGGGCACGCATTTCTTCACCAATGACGGTGGCGGCAACGCCATGCTGTACATCAACCTGATCTGGATCTGGGGTCACCCGGAAGTCTATATCCTGGTCCTGCCGGCCTTCGGCGTGTTCTCCGAGGTCATCGCCACGTTCTCGCGCAAGGCGCTGTTCGGCTACAAGGGCATGGTCTACGCCACCGCCTGCATCGGCGTGCTGTCGTTCCTGGTCTGGCTGCACCACTTCTTCACCATGGGCTCGGGTGCCAACGTCAATGCCTTCTTCGGCATCACGACGATGATCATCTCGATCCCGACCGGCGTGAAAATCTTCAACTGGCTGTTCACCATGTTCCGCGGTCGCGTGCAGTTCACGACCCCGGTGCTGTGGACGATCGGCTTCATGGTCACCTTCACCATCGGCGGCATGACCGGCGTGATGCTGGCGATCCCGGCCATCGATTTCGTGCTGCACAACAGCCTGTTCCTGATTGCCCACTTCCACAACGTCATCATCGGCGGCGTGGTGTTCGGCATGTTCGCCGGCATCACCTACTGGTGGCCGAAGATGTTCGGCTTCCGCCTCAATGAAACCTGGGGCAAGCGCGCGTTCTGGTGCTGGTTCATCGGCTTCTATGTGGCCTTCATGCCGCTGTACATCCTGGGCTTCATGGGCATGACCCGCCGCATGCAGAGCTACCCGAACATGGAATATCAGCCGCTGCTGATCATCGCCATGTGTGGTGCCTTCATCATCGGTGCCGGCATCCTGTGCCAGATCATCCAGATCGCCGTGTCGATCCGTGACCGCAAGAAGACCGCCGACCTGACCGGCGATCCGTGGGACGCCCGTACGCTGGAGTGGGAAACCTCTTCGCCGCCGTCGTTCTACAACTTCGGCTCGCTGCCGCGCGTCAACGAACTGGACGAGTTCTGGGAGCGCAAGCAGCGCGGTGAGGCGTGGGAACGCCCGGCCAAGTACACCGACATCCACATGCCGCGCAACACCGGCACCGGTGTGGTGATCGGCGCCTTCAGCCTGGTGTTCGGCTTTGCGATGATCTGGCACATCTGGTGGCTGGCCATCGTGGGTCTGGTCGGCATGATCGGCACCTTCATCTGGCGCACCTTCGACAAGGACGTGGATTACTACGTGCCGGCCGCGGAAGTGGAGCGGATCGAAAATGAGCACCGTCGCCACCTGGTGGCGCAGGGCCTGGTGAAATCGGAGCTGAAGGCATGAGCACCACTATCCCCAACACCATGAACCCTGGGCACGCCGCGCACGCGGCGGCCCACGGCCATGACGACCACGAGCACCACGACACCGGCGGCAATACCGTCTTCGGTTTCTGGGTGTACCTGATGAGCGATTGCCTCATCTTCGCCACGCTGTTTGCGACCTACATCGTGCTGTCTGGCGGCACCGACGGCGGCCCCGGCCCGAAGGACCTGTTCGAACTGTCCTTCGTCGCCTGGGAAACCACGCTGCTGCTGGTCTCCTCGCTGACCTTCGGCCTGGGCATGATCGCCATGCACAAGCAGAAGGTGGGCCAGATGTACGCATGGCTGGCCCTGACCTGGCTGCTGGGCTTCGGCTTCATGTGCATGGAAGTGTGGGAGTTCAACCACCTGATCCATCAGGGCTACGGTCCGGACCATAGTGCGTTCCTGTCGGCGTTCTTCGCGCTGGTCGGTACCCACGGTCTGCACGTGAGCGCGGGTCTGCTGTGGCTGCTGATCATGTTCATCCAGATCAAGCAGAACGGCCTGACCCAGACCAACAAGACCCGCATGGCGTGCCTGAGCCTGTTCTGGCACTTCCTGGATCTGATCTGGATCGGCGTGTTCTCCGTCGTCTATCTGAATGGAGCGCTGTAATGGCCGCACATGACAATCACGCACACGATCATGGCCACAGCGCTGCCGGCGAAAGCCATGGCAGCGTCAAGTCTTACCTGATCGGCTTCGTCCTGGCCGCCGTGCTGACCATCATCCCGTTCTGGGCGGTCATGCATGGCGACCTGCCGCGCTTCACCACCGGCGTCATCATCGTCGTTGCCGCGGTGCTGCAGATCCTGGTGCACCTGGTGTTCTTCCTGCACCTGGACCGCTCCTCGGAACAGCGCTGGAACGTCAGCGCGGCGGCCTTCACCGTCGTGGTGATGGGCATCATCGTCGCCGGTTCGCTGTGGGTCATGCACAACATGAACGTGCACATGATGCACTGACGTCTTCGCGACGTTGCCACACGCAGAAAGGCCGCCCTCGGGCGGCCTTTTTGTTGGGTGATGTGATGGCGGTGGTGCCGCGCGTTACGCCGCCTTCGCCAGTCGCATGAACTCCACGGCATCCACCGGCCGCCCGAGGTGGTACCCCTGCAGCTGATCGCACCCCATGTCGCTCAGGTACTGGCGTTGGCCGGCGGTCTCCACGCCCTCGGCGACGATCTGCAGCTGCAGCGAGCGACCCAGCGCGATGATCGAGGAGACGATCGCCGCATCCTCGGCGTTGTCTTCCAGATCGTGCACGAAGGCGCGGTCGATCTTCAGCTCCGTGGCCGGCATGCGCTTGAGATAGAGCAGGCTGGAGTAGCCGGTGCCGAAATCATCGATGGAGATGTTCACGCCCATCGCGGTCAGTCCGTGCAGGATCAGCAGGCTGGCTTCCACATCGCGCATCGCGGTGGTCTCGGTGATCTCCAGGGTCAGCCGCTTCGGGTCCAGCCCATGCTTGTCCAGCGTGCGCTGCACGGTCTCGAGCAGCGTGCTGGAGCCGAACTGCAGCGGCGACAGATTCACCGCCATCGTCCAGTCCGGATGCCCGGCATCGTGCCAGTGGCGCAGCTGCGCGCAGGCCCGGTCGAGCACCCAGTCGCCGATGGACAGGATCAGCCCACTGCGCTCCGCGATCGGGATGAACGCATCCGGCGACAGCAGGCCCAGTTCCGGGTGCTGCCAGCGCACCAGCGCCTCGGCCCCGATCAGCGCGTTGCCGTTGGCCTGGAACTTGGGCTGATAGTGCAGCACCAGCTCGCTGCGGCTGACCGCCTTGCGCAGCTCCTGCAGCAGTTTCAGCTGGCGGTTGGCGCTGACGTTGAGTGACTGGGTAAAGAAGGTATACCCGTTCCGGCCCGAATCCTTGGTGTGGTACATCACCGCATCGGCGTGGGCCATCAGGTCGCGCTCGGTGGTGGCATCGGCCGGGTACAGCGCGATGCCCAGGCTGGCGCTGACCTGCAGTTCCAGCGCATCGATCTCGAACGGTTCGGCCACGCTGGCGATGATGCGTTCGGCGACCACCGCTGCGTCTTCCGGATCTTCCACCTGGAACACGATGACGAACTCGTCCCCGCCCAGCCGCGCGAACGTGTCCTGCGCACGCAGCAGCGCGGTGATCCGCTCGCTGACCTGGATCAGGAGTTTGTCGCCGAGCTGGTGGCCGTAGGCATCGTTGATCGCCTTGAAACCATCGAGGTCGCAGAACATCACCGCGAAGCTGAACTGCCGGCGTTGTGCCTTCTCGATGGCCTGCTCGATCCGGTCCTGCAGCAGCATGCGGTTGGGCAGCTGGGTCAGCGGGTCGTGCAGGGCGGCCTGCATCAGCTTCTCGTTGGCCTGCGCCAGCGAATCGGCCAGCAGGCCGGTGCGGGTACGCATCTGGCGATCGAACACCGAGGCGATCAACGCGATCCCCAGCGTGGCCAGTGTCGTCACGATCACCAGCACGGCCAGCCATTTGGTATCGATGCCCTGGCCGTACGCCGCGCCGCACAGCGCACCCTCGGGGAAGTTGGCTGCGGCCATCCCGGTGTAGTGCATGCCGACGATGGCCAGGCCCATCACCAGCGAGGCCAGGCCGCGCAGCAGGAACGGCCTGCGCTGTTCCAGGCGCAGCCGGAAGGCGATCCACAGCGCCGCACCGGCCGCGCCGATCGCGATCAGGATCGAGGCGGCAAACCACAACGGGTCGTAGTCGATGCCCGGCTGCATCTCCAGCGCGGCCATACCCAGGTAGTGCATGGCGGCGATGCCCAGCCCCATCAGCACCGCGCCTGCGCACAGTCGCGACCACGGCAGCTCTGCACGCGAGACCAGCCACAACGCATACGCCGAGGCGCCCACCGACACGGCCAGCGAGTACAGGGTAATGGCCAGGTCATAGCCGACCGGGATCGGCAGGTGGAAGGCGAGCATGCCGATGAAGTGCATCGACCAGATGCCCAGGCCCATCGCGCCGGCACCACCGGCCAGCCACCAGCGGGCGACCCGGCCGCGGGTACTGGCCAGGCGACCGGCCATGTCCAGCGCGGTGTACGAGGCGAGGATGGCGACGAGCAGCGAGAACACGACAAGACTCTGGCTGTAGGTGCCGGTCATTGAGAAGCCTGGAAAAGGTTGAAGGAGGGCAGTGGCCCGCCGGAGTATCGGCATCGGGGCCGGAATCTTGAGCGGGGGCGCTCGGCGTCTCGGTTGCTGCGACGCGGCTCGGCTATCCTGCCCCATCGATTCTGAAGCGGAAGTGGACATGGCCAAGCGACTCACCGCTTACGTCTGCAGTGAATGCGGCGCCGAATACAGCAAGTGGCAAGGCCAGTGCACCGAGTGCGGGGTCTGGAACACGCTCAGCGAAATCACGCTGGAAAGCGCGACGCCCACCAAGTCCTCGCCGGCCTCGCGACGTTCCGGCTGGGCCGGCAAGGTCGATGCGCCGAAGATCATGGCGCTCAAGGACGTACAGCAGACCGAACACCTGCGGGTGAGCACCGGCATCGGCGAGTTCGACCGCGTGCTCGGCGGTGGCCTGGTCGAAGGCGCGGTGGTGCTGGTCGGTGGCGATCCGGGCATCGGCAAATCCACACTGCTGCTGCAGGCGGTGGCGAAGATGGCTGCCAGCTTGCCGGTGCTGTACATCACCGGTGAGGAATCGCTCTCGCAGGTCGCGGGCCGTGCGGTCCGCCTGGATCTGCCGCTGGACAACGTCAACGCGCTGGCCGAAACCCAGGTCGAGGCGATCCTGCAGCATGCCAGCGTGGCCAAGCCGCGGCTGATCGTGGCCGATTCGGTGCAGACGCTGTGGACCGAATCGCTGACCGCCGCGCCCGGCTCGGTCAGCCAGGTGCGTGAGAGCGCCGCACGCCTGGTGCGCTTTGCCAAGGAAACCGGCACCGCCGTGTTCCTGGTCGGTCACGTGACCAAGGAGGGCGGCATCGCCGGCCCGCGCGTGCTCGAACACATGGTCGACGCGGTGCTGTACTTCGAAGGCGAGAGCGGCAGCCGATTCCGCCTGCTGCGGGCGTTCAAGAACCGCTTCGGCGCGGTCAACGAGCTGGGCGTGTTCGCGATGGGCGAGAAGGGCCTCAAAGAGGTCTCCAACCCCTCGGCGATCTTCCTCTCCGGCGGCAGCACCCAGCAGCCGGGCAGCTGCGTGATGGTGACCCGCGAGGGCACGCGCCCGCTGCTGGTGGAAGTACAGGCACTGGTGGATGCCTCACCGCTGTCCAACCCGCGCCGGGTGGCGGTGGGTCTGGAGCAGAACCGCCTGGCGATGCTGCTGGCGGTGCTGCACCGTCATGGCGGCGTGCTGGTGGGCGACCAGGACGTGTTCGTCAATGTGGTGGGTGGCATCCGCGTGCAGGAGACCGCCGCCGATCTGCCGGTGCTGCTGGCGGTGCTGTCCTCGCTGCAGGACCGGCCGCTGGCCGAGAAGACGATCGCCTTCGGCGAGGTGGGCCTGTCCGGCGAGATCCGCCCCGTGCCCAACGGTGAGGATCGCCTGCGCGAAGCAGCGACGCATGGCTTCAAGCGCGCGATCGTGCCCAAGGCGAACGCGCCGAAGACCGGCAGCGTGAAGGGCATGGAGGTGATCGCGGTGGAGCGGTTGTCCGAGGCGATCGACGCGCTGTAACGCGGCATGCCGACCAACGGTCGGCATCTACCTGCGATGTTCGGGGCCGCGTGCCGACCAGCGATCGGTACGCGGTGCACCGGTGGGTGCCGACCAACGATCGGCATGCGGTGCACGGGTAGGTGCCGACCGTTGGTCGGCACGCTTCTATCGCGTGCGCCCGAACACCAGCTCGATCACGAACTGGCTGCCGAAGAACGCCAGCAGCAGCAACGCCATCGCGGTCAGGGTCCAATGCACCGCCTTCGCGCCGCGCCAGCCGTAACGGCGGCGCCCGATCAGCAGCGTGCCAAACACGATCCAGGACAGGATGCTGAGCACGGTCTTGTGCACCAGCTTCTGCGCCAGCAGGTCATCGACGAACAGCACGCCGGTGACCAGGGTCAGCGTGAGCAGCGCAAAGCCGACCGCGATCACCCGGAACAGCAGGGCTTCCAGGTCGGCCAGCGGGGGCAGGGCGCGCAGCCACGGGCGGAAATCACGGCGGCGCAGGGCGCGTTCCTGCAGCCACAGCATGATCGCCAGCAACGCGGCCACGCTCAGGGTGGCGTAGGCGAGCAGCGCCATCCACGCGTGCGTGGCCAATTGCCAGCCCAGCGGCTTGCTCGGCTCGTGGCCGTAGGCGTGATAGATCCACAGCACCACGGCGGCCATCGGGAACACCAGGACGCCAAGTGCCGCCATGCGCCCGCGCGCAGCGACCAGCGAGGTCAGCCACGCCATGCCCAGCCCGACCAGCGACAGGGCGGCGAAGAAGTGCATGTCCGGCCCGCCGCTGGTACGCATCGCCACCAGCACGTGATAGCCGCCGTGCAGCAGCATCGCCGGCAGCGCCGGCCACAGCCAGGCCGGGGAGGTCACCGCGTCATCGCGGACGACCGCACGCACCAGCAGGCCGGTGGCGGTCAGGTACAGCAGGGTCGCGATGAGAACGATTGTCATCGTGTCAGTTTCGCATACCCCCGGGGTGCTGGCGATGCCCGCAGCGCCGCCGTCAGGGCCGGTCCGGGAGCCGGGGCGGAACCGTTATACTGGCGGTCTCATTGTCTTTTGTTCTGAACAGGTCGCTTCCATGTTCGAGTCCCTGACCCAGCGCCTCTCCGGCACCATCGAGCGGCTGCGCGGCCGCGGTCGCCTGACCGAGGAAAACATCCGCGAGGCCACCCGCGAAGTCCGCATCGCGCTGCTTGAAGCCGACGTCGCGCTGCCCGTGGTGCAGGCGCTGGTCGAACGCATCAAGGTGCGTGCGGTCGGCCAGGAAGTGCTCAAGTCGCTGACCCCGGGTCAGGCGCTGATCAAGGTCGTGCGCGACGAGCTGACCGCGGTCATGGGCTCGGCCGCCTCGGACCTGAACCTCAACGTGCCGGCGCCGGCGATCATCCTGATGGCCGGCCTGCAGGGTGCGGGCAAGACCACCACGGTGGGCAAGCTGGCCAAGCACCTCAAGGAAAAGCGCAAGAAGAAGGTGATGGTGGTCTCGGCCGACGTCTACCGTCCGGCCGCGATCGAGCAGCTCAAGACCCTGGCTGACCAGGTCGGTGTGCTGTTCTTTCCGTCCACCGCCGACCAGAAGCCGGAAGCCATCGTCCGCGCCGCCATCGATGACGCCCGCAAGTCGTTCGTGGATGTGCTGATCGTCGATACCGCCGGTCGCCTGGCCATCGACGAAGCGATGATGGCCGAGATCAAGGCGCTGCACGCCGCGGTCAACCCGGCCGAAACGCTGTTCGTGGTCGATGCCATGACCGGCCAGGATGCCGCCAATACCGCCAAGGCCTTCGGCGATGCACTGCCGCTGACCGGCGTGGTGCTGACCAAGACCGACGGTGACGCCCGCGGCGGTGCCGCGCTGAGCGTGCGCTACATCACCGGCAAGCCGATCAAGTTCGTCGGTGTGAGCGAAAAGCCGGACGGTCTGGATGTGTTCCACCCGGACCGTATCGCCAGCCGCATCCTGGACATGGGCGACGTGCTGTCGCTGGTGGAGCAGGTTGAGCAGCAGGTCGACAAGGACAAGGCCCAGAAGCTGGCCGAGAAGGTCGCCAAGGGCAAGAAGTTCGATCTGAACGACATGCGCGACCAGCTGGAGCAGATGCAGAACATGGGCGGCATCGGCGGCCTGATGGACAAGCTGCCGGGCCTGGGCCAGATCCCTGATCACCTCAAGCAGCAGGTCAGCCAGGGCAAGGACGTGCCGCGCATGATCGCGATCATCAACTCGATGACCAAGAAGGAGCGCCGCAACCCGGGCCTGCTCAACGGCTCGCGCCGTGCCCGTATCGCGCGCGGGTCCGGCCTGACCCCGGCCGACGTCAACAAGCTCATGAAGCAGTTCCAGCAGATGGAAAAGATGATGAGCAAGATGGCCGGCGGCGGCATGAAGGGCATGATGCGCAGCATGAAGGGGATGATGGGTGCCATGGGCGGCCGCGGCGGCATGCCGTTCCGCTGAGTCCTGCGCAGGCGCATTCCGGGCAGGGGCGGTGCGGCGTATGCTGGCACCGTCTCCTTCCACAGGTGCGCCGCGCGTGAATGGTTCCCCGCTTCTCGAACGCGCCGACAACTTCTGTCGGCGTTTTGCATTGCAGGCCCCGATCCTGCTCGCACCGATGGCCGGCGCCTGCCCCGTGCCGCTGTCGGCCGCGCTGGCCAATGCCGGCAGCATGGGCGCGATGGGCGCGGTGTTGTCGCAGCCGCAGGACATCGTGGCGTGGATGACCGATTTCCGTGCGCAGTCCGCCGGGCCGGCGCAGGTCAACGTCTGGATTCCGGATCCGCTGCCGTCACGCGATGCCGATGCTGAAGCGGCGACACGCCGCTTTCTGGCGAAGTGGGGCCCGGAGGTGCCGGCCAGTGCCGCCGATGCGGGGCCGGCCGATCTCGATGCGCAGTTCGATGCCTTGATCGAGGCCCGCCCGGCGGTGGCCTCCACCATCATGGGCGTGTTTTCTCCGGCACAGGTGCAGCGCCTGAAAGACGTGGGCATTGCCTGGATCGCGTGTGCGACGACCTTGGCCGAAGCGCGTGCCGCGCAGGCGGCCGGCGCTGACGCGGTGGTCGCGCAGGGGTTCGAAGCGGGCGGCCATCGCGGCGCCTTCGATCCGGAGGCCGCCGAGCGCCAACTGGTCGGATTGTTCGCGCTGCTGCCGCGGCTGGCCGATCATCTGGATATCCCGGTCATCGCGGCCGGTGGCATCGCTGATGGGCGCGGCATCGCGGCAGCCCTGACGCTCGGTGCCAGTGCGGTGCAGGTGGGCACCGCGTTCCTGCGCACCCCGGAGTGCCAGTTGAATCCGGCATGGTCACAGGCATTGGCGAACGCCGAACCGGAAGACACGTGGCCGACGCGCGCCTTCAGTGGTCGCCTCGGCCGTGGCCTGGCCACCGCGTATGTGCGCGCCGCGGCGTCTGCTGACGCACCACCGCCGCGGCCGTATCCGGTGCAGCGTGGGCTGACCGCGCCGATGCGCGCGCAGGCCGGGCGCGACAACAGCCTCGATGCAATGCAGGCCTGGGCGGGGCAGTCCGCGTGGATGGCGCCGGCGCGCCCGGCGGCCGAGGTGCTGCAGCAGATGTGGGCTGATGCGAAGGCGTTGCTCGGATGACGCTGTACTGCAATGGCCGCCCTGCCAGTGCCGACGACCTGGCGGGCGCATTGACCAACTACGGTCATTTCACCTCGCTGCAGGTGCGCAATGGCGCGGTGCAGGGGCTGGATCTGCATCTGCAGCGTCTGCAGGAGGGCACGGTGGCGTTGTTCGGCACCGCGCTGGAGCCGCTGCAGATGCGCGCCTGGATGCACGATGCGCTGCAGGCCGAAGGTGCGGTCGATGCCTCGCTGCGGGTGACCGTGTTTTCGCGGCAGTTCGATTTCCGGCGGCCGCTGCAACCCGTCGCCGTCGACGTGCTGGTCGCCGTCGCGCCAGCGGTCGATCTGCCGGCGATACCGCGGCGGCTGCGGACGGTGCGCTACCAGCGCGAACTGCCGCAGGTGAAGCATGTCGGTACGTTCGCGCTGTTCCAGCATCGCCGCGAGGCCTTGCTGGCAGGCGTGGATGACGCGCTGTTCGTCGGCGACGACGGCCTGGTCAGCGAAGGCACCACCTGGAACATCGCCTTCGCCTCGGGTGACACGTTGATCTGGCCGCAGGCGCCCGCGCTGCGCGGTACCCATGAGCGCCTGCTGCAGGCGGGGTGGGGCAGCGATCAGCAGGTGCGGCCGGTCGCGCTGGCGGACCTGGCCGGGTTCGACGCGGCCATTGCCTGCAACGCTGCCGGCCTCTGGCCGATCGCGGTGATCGATGGGGGCGTACTGGCGAACTCGGCGGCGCTGTGCGCCAAGGCCCGGCAGGTGCTCGCGGCGGCGCCCTGGCAGCCGTTGGTGGCCTGAGCAGCCCGGTCTGCAGGCCCTGTTCAGCTTTCCCGGTCTTCACAGGCTTGGAATGACCGGAGGCCGCCGCTATAATCGCCGGCTTACCGCGCCATCCTGGCGACTGGGCAATTGAGGAAACAACACCATGGTCAAGATTCGACTGACCCGCGGCGGCGCCAAGAAGCGTCCCTTCTACCACATCATCGTGACCGATTCGCGCAGCGCCCGTGATGGCCGCAACATCGAGCGCGTCGGTTACTACAACCCGGTTGCCCAGGGTGCCGAGTCCCGCATCGTGCTGGACCTGCCGCTGGTCGACAAGTGGGTCGCCAACGGCGCCCAGATGACCGACAAGGTTCGCAACCTGTACAAGGAAGCGACCAAGGCCCAGGCCTCCGCGGCCTGATCCTGAAGGGCCGCGCCTGCCGCGGCCCATCGGTCTATACAGATGAAAGATACCGAGCGCCGCATCCTGCTGGGCAGGATTGTCGGCGCTTTTGGTGTGCGAGGCGAGATCAAGCTCGAGTCCTGGACCGAGCCGCGTACCGCCATTTTCCATTACCAGCCCTGGATCCTGCGGACCCCCGCCGGCCAGGAGAGCACGCTCACCGGTGCACGCGGACGTCAGTCCGGCAAGCATCTGGTCGCCGTGTTTCCGGATATCACCGACCGCGATGTGGTCGAGGCGATGTACGGGACCGAAGTCTATGTCGCGCGCAGCGCGCTGCCGCCCCCGAAGCCCGATGAGTATTACTGGGTCGATCTGGAGGGCTTGCAGGTGCGTACCGTCGAGGGTGTCGAACTTGGGCGGGCGTCACACCTGTTCTCGACCGGCTCCAACGACGTGCTCGTGGTGCAGGGGGATCGTGAGCGGATGATTCCGTTCGTGCAGCCCGAATTCGTCGTCTCGGTGGATTTCGAGGCCAACCTGATCGTGGTCGACTGGGATCCGGAGTTCTAAGCCGGATGCGTATCGACGTCGTCACGTTGTTCCCCGAGTTCATGGCGCAGTCGGCCGCGCTGGGCGTGGTCGGCCGTGCTGCCGAGCGCGGTCTGCTGGAACTGCACGGCTGGAATCCGCGTGACTATGCCGAAGGCAACTACCGCCGGGTGGACGACCGTCCATTCGGGGGTGGCCCGGGCATGGTCATGCTGATCGAGCCGCTGCGGGCCTGTCTGGCGGCCGCGAAAGCCGCTGATCCGGCGCCCGCGCCGGTGATCTACCTCAGCCCGCAGGGCAAGCCGCTGACCCAGGCCAAGGTGCGGGAACTGGCGGCACTGCCGCGCATGATCCTGCTCTGCGGCCGCTATGAGGGCATCGACGAGCGCTTCCTCGAGGCCGAGGTCACCGAGGAAATCTCCCTCGGCGATTACGTGCTGTCCGGCGGTGAGCTGGGCGCGGCGGTGATCGTCGATGCGGTGACCCGCCTGCAGGAGGGGGCCCTCGGCGATGCCGAATCGGCCGCCCAGGACAGTTTCGAAGGCCCGCAGGGGCTGCTGGACTGCCCGCATTACAGCCATCCGGCCCAGCATGAATGGGGCACTGTCCCGGACGTACTGCGCTCGGGCAACCATGCCGCCATCGCCCGCTGGCGCCGGCAGCAGTCGCTGCTGCGCACCGCGCTGCGGCGGCCGGACCTGCTCGACGAAGGCCAGTTGTCCAAGGCCGACCGCCTCCTGCTGGAGCAGGCACGGCAGGCCGTTGCCAAGGATCCAACCCCCTAGCGCGGGGGCGGGATCTTGTTTACAATTCGGGATTGCCATCGGCCTTTTTGGGGCCCGTTGGCAGGAACCCCTACAAAAAACGTGCAGCACAGTCCGGTGACTGCATGAGCCCACGTTGTCGAACGACACGATCACCCGAACATTATCGGTGCACCCATGAGCAAGCTGAACAAATCCATCCTCTCGGACTTCGAATCCGCCCAGATCACCCGCGAGCTGCCGAAGTTCAGCCAGGGTGACACCGTCGTCGTCAACGTGAAGGTGAAGGAAGGCAACCGTGAGCGCGTGCAGGCTTACGAAGGCGTCGTCATCGGCACCAAGAACGCCGGCCTGAACTCCGCGTTCACCGTCCGCAAGATCTCGCACGGCTACGGCGTCGAGCGCGTCTTCCAGACCCACAGCGCCATCATCGACTCGGTCGAAGTGAAGCGTCGTGGTAAGGTCCGCGCCGGCAAGCTGTACTACCTGCGTGGTCTGGAAGGCAAGGCTGCCCGCATCAAGGAAGATCTGGCTGCTGCTGCGCAGGCCAAGGCCGCGCGCCTGGCTGCCAAGGCTGCCCAGTAATTCCCGGCCGACAACTTCGGTTGTCGCCTCAAACGGCCACCTTCGGGTGGCCGTTTGCATTTGTGGCCTCGTGATGGAGAAGCACATGGACCGTTATCCCGCTGATGTTCGTCACGCGCTGCAGGCCATGGCCGACGCCAACGTGCCTGCCGGCATGCGCGCACCGCCGCTGCATCGGCTGCTGTGGCGCATGGGGCTGCGCGTGCCGCCACCGCTGCTCGCCAGCTTCGGTGCCAATCTGTTCGTGATGGGCGGGCTGTTTGGCGTGTTGTGGGGCGTGTTGTGGCGCGGCTTGATGTGGCTGGTCCTGGACCTTGGCTCGCTCACGCTCGGCATCACCATTGGCAGTGCTGTCATGGCCGGGCTGTTGTTCGGCGTGATGATGGCGCTGCTGATGCGGTACCAGCGGCGACGCTACCAACTGCCTGCCTGGAAGACGCTGCTGCAGGGGCGCATGGCTTAATCCGGCCGTGCGGTGCCCACGCGGGCGGGCTGGAGCGGCGTGGTCGGATTCGGGTCCGCCACCGGCGACGGCGGCGACGCGGGGACCTCGGCCGGCGCGGCCAGTTCCTCGTGATGGCTGGGCAGCATGCGTGCCTTGCGCCAGCCGCCCCAGCGGTAATACGCCAGCGACATCAGCATCGCGCAGAACGAGCTGACCGGGAAACTCCACCACACCGCGTCGGCGCCCCAGCGGTCCTGCAGCAGCTCGGCGAAGGGCACGCGGATGCCCCACAGCGAGGCGGCCAGGATCAGCAGCGGCGGAATCACTGCGCCGGTCGAACGCACCACGCCGGAGATCACGAAGTTCACCCCGAAGAACAGGAACGACCACACCGCGATGTGGTTGAGGTGGCGCGCCACCTCCAGCGCCTGGCTGCCTTCGGGCAGGAACAGGGCGAGCGTGTATCGGTCGAGCAGGATCAGCGGCAGGATCAGCACGCCGGTCAGAAGGAAGTTGTAGAGCACGCCGCTGCGGGCGGTGCCGCGCACGCGGTCCCAGCGCTGCGCGCCGACGTTCTGCGCGGCCATGGTCGAGCACGCCGCGCCGATCGCCATCGCCGGCATCTGCACGTAGGTCCACAGCTGCAGCGAGGCGCCATACGCGGCGGCGGTGTCGGTGCCGTAGCTGTTGACCATGGTCATCATCAGGATCATCGACAGCGAGATCAGCACCATCTGCAGGCCCATCGGCACGCCCTTGACCACCAAGGCGCGCAGGATCTCGCCATCGATCTTGAACAGCGCCATGTCCTTGCGCCCCAACCACAGCACATGCCGCTTGTTGCGCATGTACCAGAGCAGGCCGAGCAGTGAGAGGGTCTGCGCGATCAACGTGGCCCACGCCGCGCCGGCGATGCCCAGCTGTGGGAACGGGCCGATGCCGAAGATCAGCAGCGGGTTGAAGCCGATATCCAGCACCACCGACAGCAGCAGGAAGCGGAACGGCGTGCGGGAGTCGCCCACGCCGCGCAGCGCAGAGCTCAGGAAGGCGAAGGCATACAGCGTCGGCATCGCCAGGAAGATGATGCGCAGGTAGGCCTCGGCCAGCGGCAGTGATTCGGCCGGTGTGCCCATCGCCGCCAGCAATGGATGCGACAGCCACCAGCCGGCGATCGCGATCACCACCGACAGGCCGATGAAGAAGGTGGCGCTGGTGCCCATCACGCGCCGGGCCTGGGGCAGGTCGCGGGCACCCATCGACTGGCCGATCAGGATCGAGGCGGCCATGCCGATCCCGAACACCGAGCCGATCAGGAAGAACATGATGTTGTTGGCGTTCGCGGTGGCGGTCAGCGCCGCCTCGCCGAGGAAGCGGCCGACCCAGATCGCGTTCACCGAGCCGTTCATCGACTGGGCGATGTTGCCGGCCAGGATCGGCAGGGCGAACAGGAACAGATTGCGCCCGATCGGGCCCGTGGTCAGGTCAAGCGGCGCTTTGGCCATGTGCGCTGGAGATCGAGCTCAGAGAGCGGCACACTAGCACCAAGCCCATCAAGGGGATATCGCGATGCGTACTTCCGCGTCTCAACGCACGTCAGCCGCTGCCCCGGTAGTGCCGGCCGCTGGCCGGCTGCAGATCCTTCTGGATGACCGGTTCATCCCCACCGCGCTGGCGCTCTTGATTGGCGCCTCGCTGGCCGCATGTTCGAGTACGGACGACCGCCTGCGCGACGCACAGGTACGGCCCATGGACCGACCGGAATGCCAGGTCGGCAGCCAGCGACGCGATCTGGATGCGGGGGTTCCCACGCTGATCGGTGGCACTGGCTGCCGTGGCGATCCATCGGCACCGCAACCGCTGAACCGACGACCGGCTGAGCCGGGGAGTTGAATCACCCGCATGATCGAAGCAACCCCATTGGCCGCCGTGCGGCTGGATGTGTGGCTCTGGGCCGCACGGTTCTATCGAACCCGCAGCCTGGCCAAACAGGCGGTGGAAACCGGCAAGGTGGATGTGGCCGGGCAGCGCCCGAAATCCTCGCGCGCGGTGCGCGTGGGCGAAGCGCTGCAGATCAGCCGTGGCGATGAAGTGTTCGATATCCAGGTGCTTGGGCTCAGCGAGATGCGCGGCCCGGCCCCGGTGGCCCAGCAGTTGTACGCCGAGAGCGAGGCCTCGCTTGCACGCCGCGCGGAGCTGCGCCTGCAGCGTGCCGCGGCGAAGAACGGTTACCAGCCGCCGGAGCACAAGCCGGACAAACGCGCGCGCCGGTTGATCCGTGCGCTGGGTGATCTGGACGCGCTGTGAGCCGCGCACCGCACGCATGAAAAGACCGGGCCATGCGGCCCGGTCGTTGTGTATGGCCACGGTGGTGAATCAACGCAGGTCGTAACGATCCAGCTCCATCACCCGCGCCCAGGCGGCGACGAAGTCGCGGACGAACTTCTTCTCGCCGTCCGCGCTGGCGTAGACCTCGGCCAGTGCACGCAGCACCGAGTTCGAGCCGAACACCAGGTCCACACGGCTACCGCTCCAGCGCTGCGCGCCGGTGGCGCGGTCACGGCCGCTGTAGTTGTCGCCATTGGCCACCCATTGCGTGCGCATGTCGAGCAGGTTGACGAAGAAGTCGTTGCTCAACGTGCCGACGCGATCGGTGAACACGCCCTCCTGGCCGCCGCCGACGTTGGTGCCGATCACCCGCAGACCACCGACCAGCGCGGTCATCTCCGGCGCGGTCAGTGTGAGCAGCTGCGCACGGTCGATCAGCAGCGCTTCGGCAGGCACGTTGTAGCGGCCCTTGACGTAGTTGCGGAACCCGTCGGCATACGGCTCCAGCACGGCGAAGGACGCCACATCGGTCTGGTCCTGGCTGGCATCGGTACGGCCGGGGTTGAACGGCACGCTGACCTCATGGCCACCGGCCCTGGCCGCCTGCTCGACGCCGACATTGCCGGCCAGCACGATCAGGTCGGCCAGCGAGACCGGCGTACCGCCGTCGCCCTTGAAGCCGGCCTGGATCTTTTCCAGTGCGGCCAGCACCTTGCCCAGCTGCTGCGGCTGGTTGACGGCCCAGTCTTTCTGCGGGGCCAGGCGCACACGCGCGCCGTTGGCGCCGCCACGCTTGTCCGAGCCGCGGAAGGTCGAGGCTGATGCCCACGCGGTGGAGACCAGCTCGCCCGCGCTCAGGCCGGTCGCGGCGATCTGCTGCTTCAGCGCGGCGATGTCCTGCGCGCTGAGCGGGGTCTGCGGAGCCGTCGGCACCGGGTCCTGCCAGACGAATTCTTCGGCGGGAATTTCCGGGCCGAGGTAGCGTGCACGCGGGCCCATGTCGCGATGGGTCAGCTTGAACCACGCACGGGCAAAGGCATCGGCGAAGGCCTGCGGATCGGCCAGGAAGCGGCGCGAGATCTTCTCGTAGGCCGGGTCCACACGCAGCGACAGATCGGTGGTGAGCATGGTCGGGCGGTGCTTTTTCGATGGATCGTGCGCGTCGGGAATGATCGCCTCGCTGTCCTTGGCCACCCACTGGTGCGCACCGGCCGGGCTCTTGGTCAGCTCCCACTCGTGGCCGAACAGGATCTCGAAGAAGTCATGGCTCCACTGCGCCGGCGTGCGCGTCCAGGTCACTTCCAGGCCACTGGTGATGGTGTCGCCACCCTTGCCGGTGCCGAATCGGTTGGCCCAGCCCAGGCCCTGGCTTTCCAGGCCCGCCGCTTCCGGTTCCACATCGACGTTGTCGGCCGGGCCGGCGCCGTGGGTCTTGCCGAAGCTGTGGCCACCAGCGATCAGCGCGACGGTTTCCTCATCGTCCATGGCCATCCGGCCGAACGTATCGCGGATGTCGAAGGCCGCCTTGAGCGGATCGGGATTGCCGTCCGGGCCTTCCGGATTGACGTAGATCAGGCCCATCTGCACGGCGGCCAGCGGGTTCTCCAGATCACGCGAGTGGATGTCGCCGTCAGCGTCATCATCGGAGACCAGCACGCCGTGGTCTTCCTGCACGCCTTCGGAGCCATGCGCATAGCGAACATCGCCGCCGAGCCAGGTGGTTTCGCGGCCCCAGTAC
The DNA here is from genome assembly GCF_039673135.1 of Stenotrophomonas sp. TWI1151. Classification (NCBI taxonomy): domain Bacteria; kingdom Pseudomonadati; phylum Pseudomonadota; class Gammaproteobacteria; order Lysobacterales; family Lysobacteraceae; genus Stenotrophomonas; species Stenotrophomonas sp. TWI1151. The sequence goes on along the minus strand of NZ_JBDJLA010000012.1, from coordinate 90,047 downwards.
ACATCCTGGTCGGGTTCCCAGGTATCCGGACGGCCGCCCGCGAAGCCGAGTGTCTTGAAGCCCATCGATTCGAGCGCGACGTTGCCGGTGAGCACCAGCAGGTCAGCCCAGGAGATCGCCTGGCCGTACTTCTGCTTGATCGGCCACAGCAGGCGGCGTGCCTTGTCCAGGCTGACGTTGTCCGGCCAGCTGTTGAGCGGGGCGAAGCGCTGCTGACCACGGCCGGCGCCGCCACGGCCATCGCCGATGCGGTAGGTGCCGGCGCTGTGCCAGGCCATGCGCACGAACAGGCCGCCGTAGTGGCCGAAGTCGGCCGGCCACCAGTCCTGCGAATCGGTCATCAAGGCCTTGAGGTCGGCCTTGAGTGCGGCGTAATCCAGGCCCTTGAAGGCCTCGGCGTAATCGAATGCCTCATCCAGCGGATGCGACCGGGTCGAGTGCTGGTTGAGCAGGTCCACCCGCAGCTGCTTGGGCCACCAGTCGCGGTTGGTGGTGGCATCGCCGACGAGGGCGTGGTTGAACGGGCACTTGGCTTCGCTTTTCATGGGTATCTACCTGTGTACTGGCGAACGTGGCCACCATCGGCGTGGGGGAGGCGATGGCGACGTCGGAAAGGTTGCCTGCACACCTGGCCGTGGAGCACCGCGATGTGAAGGCGTGCCCACACGGTAATCACTGCCGTTCATTCGGTACATTCGAATGAATCAACCAATGCGATAGGCGCAGGCTATTTCAAGCGCGTGCCTTCAGCGCTTGCCGAACAGGCCGCCGCCGAGCTTGAGCAGATCGCCGACGCCCAGCTGCCCATCGCCATCCTGGTCCAGCACGGAGGTCAGCAGGCCACCACTGTTGGCGCTCTGCGCTTCCTGGCCGAGAGCCTGGCTGAGCTGACCCGGGTTGGCGTTGCCGCCGCTGGCGAAGCGCTGGGCGAGATAGGACATGACGATGGGGGCGAGGATGGCCAGCAGCTGGCTGGTCTTGCTGCTGTCCAGCCCGGTGGCCTGGCTCAGGCCCTGGGTGGCGCGGTCAGTGTTGCCACCGAAGACATGGCCGAGGATGCCGGCGCCATTGGTCGCATTGCCGCCACCGCCGCCCAGCACGCTGCCGAGCAGCCCGCCCAGATCGAAGCCCCCGGCACTGGCCGGCGCATGATCACGCTGCAGCGCCCCGAGCAGTGCCTGGGCGCCCTGGGGTTCCTGCGCGTTGCGGCCCATCGCGCCGAGCAGCAGGGGCAGGGCCGCGCCCACCGCGGTGCTGGCCTGGTTGGGGTCGATGCCCAGCTGCTGGGACACCTGCTGCAGGCCTTGGCCCTGCTGCAGTTGCTGGAAGAGGGACGCGGCAAGCGATTCGGTATTCACGGCGGACTCCAGGGCAGGGATGGGAACCGCCCGAGCATAGCGCTGCGTTCACTACGGGAATGCGAAGAATTCACGCGGGCCCGCGCGGACACCCGACCAACGGTCGGGTGCTACCGGCGCTGCGGGGAGCCGGCCAGCGGCCGGCACTACCGCACTGTGGCGGTAGGCCACGACCGTTGGTCGTGGCCAGCCCGGACGCTCCCTCAGAGCAGCGTCTTCAACCGGTACAGCGCTTCCAGTGCCTGCTTCGGGGTGAGCTCGTCCGGATCGATCGCGGCCAGCGCATCCTGTGCGGCGGTATTGGGTGCGTTGAACAGCCCGAACTGCTGCGGTGCATCCAGCGCCTGCGCGGCCACCACGGCGGACTGCGTCTCATGGCTGCGCTGCTCCAGCTCGGCCAAACGGCGCCGCGCCTGGGCGACGGTCGATTTCGGCAGGCCGGCCAGTGCGGCCACCTGCAGGCCGAAGCTGCGGTTGGCCGGGCCATCTTTCACGGCGTGCATGAAGACCAGTGCGTCGCCGTGTTCCACCGCATCCAGGTGCACGTTGGCGATGCCGCTGGCGCCGCCTTCGTGTTGTTCGTCGGCCAGCGCGGTCAGTTCGAAATAGTGCGTGGCGAACAGCGTGTAGCAGCGGTTCTGGTAAGCCAGATGCCGTGCGACCGCATCGGCCAGCGCCAGGCCGTCGTAGGTGGACGTGCCGCGGCCGATCTCGTCCATCAGCACCAGCGACTGTGCGCTGGCGTGATGCAGGATGTAGCTGGTCTCGGCCATTTCAACCATGAAGGTCGACTGCCCTCGGGCCAGATCGTCGCCGGCGCCGATACGGGTCAGGATGCGGTCGATCGGGCCGATCACCGCGCGGCTGGCCGGCACGAAACTGCCGATGTGGGCCAGCAGCACGATCAGCGCGTTCTGGCGCATGTAGGTGGATTTACCGCCCATGTTCGGGCCGGTGATGACCAGCATGCGGCGGTCGGGATGCAGGTCCAGATCGTTCGGCTCGAACGGCTGCTCGCGTACCGCTTCGACCACGGGATGACGCCCGCGCTCGATCTTCAGGCACGGCCCGGTCTCCAGTTCCGGTCGCGCCCAGTCCAGCGCCTGCGCGCGTTCGGCGAAGCCGGCCAGCACGTCCAGTTCGCTCAGCGCGGCGGCACACTGCTTGAGCGGCTCCAGCCCGCTGGCGAGGATGTCCAGCAGTTGTTCGTACAGGAACTTCTCGCGGGTCAGCGAGCGTTCCCGCGCGGACAGCACCTTGTCTTCGAAGGACTTCAGTTCTTCGGTGATGTAGCGCTCGGCATTGGTCAGCGTCTGGCGGCGCGTGTAATGCACCGGTGCCTTCTCCGACTGCCCCTTGCTGATTTCGATGTAGTAGCCGTGCACGCGGTTGTAGCCGACCTTCAGCGTGGCAATGCCGCTGCTGATGCGCTCGCGCTGTTCCAGATCGATCAGGAACTGATCCGCATGCGTGGAGAGGCGACGCAGTTCGTCGAGCTCGGCGTCGTAGCCTTCGGCGATGACGCCGCCATCGCTGAGCTTCAGCGGCGGGGTCGGGGCGATCGCGCTAGCCAGCAGATGCGCGCATTCGTCATGCGAGCCCAGTGCATCGTGCAGCGCGATCAGCCGTGGCGAATCCAGCGGTGCGAGCACCGCGCGCACCTCGGGCAGCAGACCCAGGCCATCGCGCAGCGTGGAGAAATCACGCGGGCGCGCCGAGCGCAGCGCCACGCGGGTGAGGATGCGTTCCAGATCGCCCAGCGCACGGAAGGCATCGCGCACGTCCCCATCGGCGCCGCGATCGATCAGCGTGGCAACCGCATCGTGACGGTGCACCAGCACTTCGCGCAGGCGCAGCGGCCGGTGCAGCCAGCGCCGCAGCAGGCGACCACCCATCGGCGTCACCGTGGTGTCGAGCACGCCGAGCAGGGTGTTGCGGGTATCGCCATCGACGCGCGTATCCAACTCCAGATGGCGGCGCGTGGCCGCGTTCATGGCGATGGCTTCGCTCGCGGTTTCGGTGGCGATCGCGGTGAGGTGCGGCAGGCGTTGCTTCTGGGTTTCTTCGACATAGCCCAGCAGGGCACCGGCGGCCGCGGTGGCGCGCGGCTTGTCGTCGATGCCGAAGCCGGTCAGGTCATGCAGCTTGAAGAAATTCAGCAGCTGGCGGCGGCCGCTGTCGGCATCGAACAGCCAGGGCGCGCGCCGGCGGATGCCATTGCGGTACTGCAGGAAGGCGGGCCAGTTCTCTTCATCGGGCACCAGCAGCTCGGCCGGTTCCAGGCGCGCGAGCTCGGCTTCCAGCGCATCGTCCGAATCGACTTCGTTGACCAGGAAGCGGCCACCGGCCAGATCGGCCCAGGCCAGGCCGTAGCCATTCTTGCCCCGCGAGAGGGCCATCAGCAGGGTGTCGCGGCGCTCGTCCAGCAACGCTTCGTCAGTGACGGTGCCGGGGGTGACGATGCGCACCACCTTGCGCTCGACCAGGCCTTTGGCCAGCGCCGGGTCGCCGATCTGCTCGCAGATCGCCACGGACTCGCCCAGGGCGACCAGACGCGCCAGATAGCCTTCGTAGGCATGCACGGGCACACCGGCCATCGGGATCGGCGCGCCGCCGGAGCTGCCGCGCTGGGTCAGGGTGATGTCCAGCAGCCGCGCCGCCTTGCGGGCGTCGTCGTAGAACAGCTCGTAGAAATCGCCCATCCGGAAGAAGAGCAGCAGGTCCGGGTAGTCGGACTTGGCGGCGAAGAACTGCTTCATCAGCGGGGTGTGCTCGGCCGAGGCCTTGGTGCTGCTGTTCTTTTGTTTTGAATCAGTGGCTTGCAATGGAGTGCGTCTCGGTCGGTGAACGCGGGTTGCCGCCGAAAGCGGCAAGTAACGGGATTTTTTGTTGCGATGGTGCTGCGACGGCTCGTCGGGAGCCAAAGATCGTGTTGCGACGCCAATCGGGACGCGGACGATCATGCCAAAAAATGGTGCGACGGGCCGCGCCACACGGCGCGAGGTCACCAAGTTTAGTCTGACCCGCCAGCAGGTGATGGAGCTTTCGGTACGTCGTATCCCTGTCCATGGGGCGCAGCCAAGCGCGCCAGGGTCGTCGAACGTGCGGTGGACAAGGGAGGCAAGGCTTATGGCGTGCTGATCGGGAGCCAAGGCACCCCGTGAGGGCGGGCTGGTGGGCAGTGGTCAAGGGAGAGGGGGTCCGCGCCCAATCATTTCACCCATCCGTGTCAATACGCTATCGTCTGAGCGCCGCCACGACGTCGGCTCGCCAAGGAATGCTCATGCGCTGGACTTCGTTTGCTTTTGCCTCCCTGCTCGCCGTGGCCGGCTCCGCTTCTGCCGCGCAAGGAGAGGTTTGCCTCGCCACTGAACAAATCACACCGGCCGGGGTCATGACCCCCTTCAGTGACAGCACCGTCTTCCAATGCAAGTCGGTTGGCCAAGTGACCGTTCCGCAGCTGTATTCGAAAGGGTGGAAGGTTGTGTCGGTGTTCCCGCAGAGCACCATGGATCCAGCCAAGCCCGGAATGGTCACCGTTCTCTGGACCATGGTCGTCGAAAAAGACTGATTTGCCGATGCCGACGGCTTGGCGTGTGCCGGGAACGTCTCAAGGCATTTCGGTCCCAGTATCCGGACCCCTGACCCTCACATCGGACTGGGAGACCGTTGGCAACCTTTTGCGCCGCGCGCCTGATAGGCCGGGGCGCCTGTCAGCCGGCAACCGGAGGCGGGATCGAATGAAAGGGCGTCGACGTCAGCGTCGACGCCCTTCAGCACCGTTACTTGCCGCGGGGAGGTGCGTTGCTACGGCTTCCGCCTGAAGGCTTTCCCGTTGTGCTGGGCCAGCCGCCGGCGTTCCCCGGACCGCGCCCACCAGGACCAGGGGCGCTTACCTTGCTTCCACCGCCCCCGGACTTCGCGCCACCGCCACTCGTGTTTCCTTTACTCATTGCAGATACTCCTTCACCTGCCGAACGGATTCTGGCTTTCCAGCGCTATCGGCTTCGCATTGGAGAGCTCGACGGCTCATCAATGAGAACACAGCCCGACCATCCACTACGGGGCTGCCAACCCAAGGTGAGTGCTTTTCCGCGTTTGAATGATCGTAGCTACGAGCAACTTGACTGACAAGCCGGCTCCAGAAGGTGGCGAGCAGGGCCACAACTACCCGTCGGCTCGATGGGCGCGCCCCGCAGCCGCTCAGTCCGTGCGCAGCTGCAAGGTGGGATGGGCGGCGAATACCTCCAGGATGATGTCGAAATAGGTCTGGCCGACGCCGCGTTCCAGCGCGTCCAGCTGGGTGGCGATTCCCGCGGCATTGAACACGCCGGGCCGCGCCTGTTTTTCCTGCAGCCAGGCGCGGGTGGCCGCCACCCCGAGCGCGGCGCGGCTGTGTGCGATGTGTGTCCAGTGCACGGTGGCGGATGCGTGCCCGGCCAGTGCGCCGTAGCCGCCGTAGAGCAGGTCATCCAGCGCATCCAGGCTTGGGGCCAGTTGCCAGTCCTCGCTGGCCATGAACACGCGGTTGATCTCGGCGTAGAAGCCGGCGATGTCGTGGATGGCGCTTCCATCCAGCACCAGGGTGGGGCCGGTCATGCCCAAGTCCGCGCGTGCAGGTGCTGCATGCACCGGGCGGTGGTTGTCGACGGCAAGGTGGCTTCATGCATCGGCAGCAGTCCTCGTGATGCGCTTGATGGGGGGCCGCCCGAGACGCGACGTGGGCGGTCACCACGGCAGGTTCCAGCAATGGATTGTGCGGGCAACACGGTGATGTTCGACGCTGTTCTGCTCGTGGTGCACTGCAGCGCAGTGGGCGGTCAAAACAAATGCTATCCAATGAATGTCCGGGACCGCACTTTTAAAGGGCTTCCAATTCTGCAGACTGCGCGGGTTGATGAGGGAAAACCATGCGTAGCAAGCTGTTCGTCCCCGGCGCCCGACCGGAACTGTTCGACAAGGCCATGGCCGGCGAGGCCGATGCGCTCTCTTTCGACCTGGAGGATTCGGTGCCCGAGGCCGGCAAGGCCCAGGCCCGCGACCAGGTCGCCGGCTTCCTGCGCCGCGTGCGGGGCGGCGCCGGTGACAAGCAGTTGATCGTGCGCAGCAACGGTACCGACAGCGCCCATTTCGGCGCGGACCTGGATGCCGTGGCGCTCCCCGGTGTGGACTTGCTCAATCTGCCCAAGATTGAATCGGTGGCGCAGCTGCTGGCGGCCATCGTACGGCTGGAACAGGCTGAGCAGCGCAACGGCGTGACGCGCCCGATCGGGCTGCTGATCAACATCGAAACCCCCAAGGCCCTGCGCATCGCCGCCGAACTGGCCGGCGCGCACCCGCGCGTGGCCGGATTGCAGTTGGGACTGGGCGACCTGTTTTCGCCCAACGGCATCGACCGTGAGCCGAGCAATGTGCATGCCACGCTGTTCGCGCTGCGGTTGGCGGCCGCCGAAGCCCAGGTGTTCGCCTGCGACGGCGCATTTCCGGACGTGGCTGACAGCGACGGCTTCCTGGCCGAGGCGCAGATGGCCCGGCAGTTGGGCTTCATCGGCAAAAGCTGCATCCACCCGCGCCAGGTTGCCCTGGCCAACGCCACCTTCAGCGTGCCGCCGGCGATGCTCGCGGAGGCGCAGCGGATTGTTGCCGCCGCCGCCGGTGCCGAAGGGCAGGGACACGGCGCGTTCCTGTTTGAAGGCCGGATGATCGACCTGCCGTACCTGCGCCGTGCTCAAGCCCTGCTTGCCGCGTCTTCTCCCCCGGTTACCTGATTGCGGTATCGGGATGCATCGACCACTGTCTCTTACCTGCGCTCTTGCCGGCTTCGGCGTTGCCGCACTTTTTCCGGGTAATTTCATGCACAAGCCTGCACCGTCCGCGTTTCTTTCCACTGTGCTCCGGCGCTGCGCGCGCAGCGTGCGGCTGGTTGCCGCCGCTGTCCTGCTTGCCGGCAGTGGCGCCGTGGCCGCCGAGAGCCTGACTACGGTGGCGGCCGGCAACCTGCCGGCATTGCCGACGCAGATCGCACCGGGCGGGCTGGTGCATGTGGACGGGCGCCTGGTGGCGCTCGGCCATGACGGTGCCTGGGAACTGCGCGCCGACAACAAAGCGTGGGATGCGTTGCCGGCGCCGGCCGCCGGGCAGCTGGACGGGCTTGAGGGGAGTGTCAGCGCGGCCGGGCGCACCTATCTGCTGCAGGGCCGGGATGCGCTCGGCGACCGCCTGCAGCCGGTGGTCCTGAACAACGGCGCGCTGGTTTTCGGCGCGGCCATTGCGCTGCCTGAGCCGCTGCGCAACGCGCGGGCGGCCACCTTTGGTGACGCGCTATATCTGGTGGGCACCGATGCGGCTGGCAGCGCCCAGCTCTACCGCCGTCCCGCGGCGGCAGGCACCGCCACTTGGCAGCATCTGGAGGACTTGCCGCAGCAGGGGGTTGCCAGCGCATTGCAGGCGCAGAAAGGCGCGCTGTACCTGGGCCTGGCCACCAGCGCGGGCAGCGATCAGCTGTGGCGCCGCAACGTCGACGCCAGCTGGCAGCAGGTCGCGTCGCCGGACGGCACGATCGTGGCCGGCTCGATGCGCGCGCTGGGCCAGGCGCATCTGCTGATGCTGGTGAAGGACGGCAGCGGCATGACCCAGGCGCGCACTTTCCACACGATCACCGATGCGTGGACGACGCTGGAGACGCCCGTGGCGGCCGATCCGCAGGCAGTCACCGCGTGGGGTAACGGACTGGCCTGGGCCAGCGCGGGCGCCACCGGCAGCCAGCTCCAGTACGCCGAAATGCAGGGCGGCAAGCACCTGCTGCGCTGGCTGGACTGGACGGTGATCGGCATCTACCTGCTGGCCATGCTCGGCATGGGCTTCTACTTCTACCTCAAGGATCAGAACGCTTCCACGGCGGACTTCTTCGTCGGCGGGCGCTCGATTCCGTTCTGGGCGGCCGGCATCAGCCTGTATGCCACCAACACCAGTTCGATCAGCTTCATCGCCATCCCGGCCAAAGCCTTCGATACCAACTGGCAGTACCTGACCAACAACCTGATCGCGGTCGTCGGCCTTATGTTCGTGGCGGTCTGGATCGTGCCGCTGCTGCGCCGGCTGGACCTGATGAGCGTGTTCTCCTACCTGGAAACCCGCTTCCACCCGGCGATCCGCATGCTGTCCAGCGCACTGTGCATCGTGATGCAGATCGGCAGCCGCATGAGCGTGATCCTGTTCCTGCCGGCGCTGGCGATCTCCACCATTACCGGCGTGGACGTGGTCTGGTCGATCATGCTGATGGGCGTGTTCACCATCATCTACTCCACCGTCGGCGGTTCCAAGGCGGTGATCTGGACCGACGTGGTGCAGGTGATCGTGATGTTCGGCGGCGCGCTGTTCGCGATCGGCTTCATCTTCCTGCAGACCGGTGGCGACATGCCGCAGCTGCTCAGTGCGGCTGCGGCGGAAGACAAGACCAAGCTGTTCGATTTCAGCTTCGACCTGACCAAGGCCACGGTGTGGGGCTTCATCTTCCTGGTCGTGTTCGATGTGGTGCTGACCTTCCCGAAGGACCAGGTGCTGATGCAGCGCACCTTGTCCACGCGCTCGGACAAGGAAGCCGGGCGATCGATCTGGGCATTCGCCGCCATCATGATTCCCGGCGGCTTCGTGTTCTACGGCATCGGTACGGCCCTGTGGATGTACTACCGCAACAATCCCGAGCGCCTGAATCCGCTGCTGCCGATCGATGCGACCTTCCCGCTGTTCATCGCCGCCGAGCTGCCGGCCGGGGTCACCGGGCTGATCATCGCCGGCATCTTCGCCGCGGCGATGTCGACCCTGTCGAGCATCATCAACTCGATCTCGACCCTGGTCTCGGTGGATTTCTACCAGAAACTGGTCAAGGACCCGAACGAGAAAACCGCCGTGCGCGTGGCCGAATGGTCCGGCGTGGGCGTGGGCCTGATCGGCATCGGCATCGCGCTGGTGATGAGCCGCTATGACATCCATTCGCTGTTCGATGTTTCCATCGAACTGGCCGGTCTGCTCGGCGGTGGTTTTGCCGGTGCCTACACGTTGGGGATGTTCACCCGCCGCGCCAACGCGCCGGGCGTGGCGATCGGTGTGGCCGGCTCGATCCTGATCACGCTGGTCTGCTGGACCATGGACCTGGTGCACCCGTACTTCTATCTGGCGATCTCGATCCTGCTGTGCATCGTGATCGGCTACGTGGCCAGCCTGTTCTTCCCGGCGCCCACCCGCTCGCTGAAGGGGCTGACCATCTACCGCGATACCCCGGCCGAAGCGGCAGCCCCATGACCAGCACCGTTGAGGCGCCGGCGCACGGGCCATTGGTCCAATCGCATTGCGCCAGTGGCTCGTGTAGGTTGCTCACGCGCTGAGAGGTAATCCGTGGAAACCCAGTTCCTGAGTACGTTCGTAACAGTGGTGGACCGCGGCTCGATGGCTGCCGCGGCCCGCTCGCTGCATATCACCCCGGCCGCGGTCGCCCAGCAGATCCGCACGCTGGAACGTGAACTCGGCGCGCCGCTGATCGCCCGCGCCGGGCGCACCGTCAGCGTCACCGAGGACGGCGCGCGCATCCTGCAGCGGGCGCGCGACCTGCTGCGCCAGGTGGCCGACCTGCGCAGCGTGGCCAACGAAAACGACCTGGCCGGCGAGCTGCGGCTGGGTGCGTGCCCGACCGCGCTGGCCGGCCTGCTGCCGGACATCCTGTCGCGGATGGTGGCGACGTTCCCGCAGATCAACGTCTTCATCAAGCCGGGCTACTCGGCCGATCTGTACCGGGCGGTGGAGGCTGGCGATCTGGATGCGGCGATGGTGCTGCAGGCCCCCTTCGCGCTGCCCAAGACCTGCAAGTGGCAGCAGCTGCGCGAAGAACCGCTGGTGGTGCTGGCGCCGGCCCATCTGGGCAGCCGTGACCCGCACGAGCTGCTGCGCGAGCAGCCGTTGATCCGCTACGATCGCCACGAATGGGGCGGTCGCCTCGCCGATGACTACCTGCGACAGGCCGGGATCGTGCCGCGCGAGCGGTTCGAGCTCAATGCACTCAACGCCATCGCGGTCATGGTCGACCGCGGGCTGGGCGTGTCACTGGTGCCGGATTGGGCCAAGCCCTGGCCGGAAGGCTTGAATGTCGTGCGCATTCCCTTGCCGCAGTGCAGCGAACCGCGCCGGATTGGCGTGGTCTGGTCGCGTTCGTCGGTGCGCATCCGCCTGGTGAACGTGTTGCTGGAGGAAGCGCGCGTCGCATTGACCGAGCCGCAACGCTGACACCACGGGTTTTCGCGCGGTGCGCGGTGCGAAGCGAAACAAATCCTAGGCTTTGAACATACCTGAGCACAGTTCTATCGCCATGGCGCCGCGCCTAGGCTCTCGCCTCGTTGCCGGACAGGACGTGGAGACCCGCAAGGGAGCCGCATCGACCGGCGGAAGGGCGAAAGCCCACGCGCGTCATCGGTGGCGACGGCTCCCCGGCCGGCTGTCCCGCATTTCCTTTTTTGGGGGGGAGAAACGAATGATCAAGCCACTTTCCGCGGCCATCAGCACTGCACTGTTCGCCTGTGTCATCAGCCCTGCCATGGCGCAGAGCACGACGCCCACCGATCTGGACCAGGTGATCGTGACCGGCAGCCGGACCCCGATTTCGATCGAGAAGGTTCCCGGTGCAGTGACCGTCGTGAACCAGGAACAGGTGCAGCGCACCCTCAACCTGACCGAAGACGCCACGGCCGTGCTGGCACGCATGGTGCCCGGTTACTCCGAATCCTCCCAGGCGATGAGCAACAGTGGCGAGACCCTGCGCGGCCGCGTCGCGCTGCGCCTGTTCGATGGTGTGCCGCAGGGCTCCCCGCTGCGCGAAGGCAGCCGCAACGGCACGTTCACCGACATGGGCGTGATCGGCCGCATCGAGGTCATCAACGGCCCGTCGGCCGCCGAAGGCATCGGCGGTGCCGGTGGCGTCATCAACTATCTCTCCAAGAATCCGGAAGTGGAGGGCCACCAGACCACGGTGAGCACGCGCTACGGCACCCAGTTCAAGGATGACAGCGGCCAGTCCAAGATCGGCATCACCCACACCTTCAAGGGCGATGCGGCGGACTTCCTGATCAGCGGCGCCTACATCGATCGCGGCATCGCCTACGACGGCGACGGCCGCCGGGTTGGCTTGAACACCTCCGGCTCGCTGTCCGATTCCTACAGCAAGAACCTGTTCCTGAAGGGCGGCTACAACTTCGGCGAGGGCCAGATGCAGCGCATCCAGGCCAGTTACAGCAACTTCCATATCGGTGGGAAGCACAACTACATTCCGGTCGAAGGCTGCCGCTACGACGCCGTGGAGTGCCCGGTGCCGAGCACCAATACCGCCGAGAAGGGCTCGATCAAGGATTCGCTGGCCGAGTTCAACGATTTCGAACAGTTCGCTGCCAAGTACACCCATGCCGATTTCTTCGGCGGTGACCTGAGCGTGGACCTGTACTGGGCCAAGCAGGCGATGCGTTATGTGCCGGAGAACGGTACGGACCGCCAGCTGGTCAAGCCGGCCCCGCCGGAAGACCAGCGCATCTGGGACCAGTCGGAGATCAACTCCGAGAAAAAGGGGCTGCGCGCGGCGTATGCCTACAGTGGCCTGTTCGCGGTGGAAGGCCTGCGCCTGCGCACCGGCCTGGACCTGGTGGAAGACACGGCGGAACAGCGCCTGGCGTTGACCGACCGGGTCTGGGTGCCGCCGATGAAGTACACCAGCCTGGCACCGTACGCGCAGCTGAGCTGGGACATCGGCCCGGTGACGCTGGATGCGGGCATCCGCCGCGAAGATGGCCAGCTGGAGATCGACAGCTATACCACCACCGCCTACCGCGACTTCACCCCGGTGCAGGGCGGCAAGCTCGACTACAAGGCCAACCTGCCCAACTTCGGTGCGATCTGGCGCATCACCGATGCGTGGTCGGTGTTCGCCTCGTACTCGGAAGGCTTCGGTATTGCCAACGTGGGCATCCCGCTGCGCAACATCCAGGCCAACAGCCCGTGCAAGGCAGTGGCATGCATCGCCGATCTGCAGCCGCTGATCACCAAGAACAAGGAAGTGGGCTTCAACTGGCGCGGCGAGCAGGCACAGGTCGGGATGTCGGCTTACCGCTCGACGTCCGAGTTCGGCTCATCGCTGACCGTGGACAAGGTGACCGAGGACTTCATCCTCACCCGCGCCCCGACCCGGATCGAAGGCGTTGAACTGAACAGCGCCTGGACCTTCAACGACCAGTGGAAGGCGACGCTGCTGTACTCGCGGATCCGCGGCCAGACCCAGTACTACGACGGCTCGGGCCTGAACAAGGAGATGGGCATCCTCGATATCTCGCCGGACAAGGTCAATGCCTCGCTGACCTGGACGCCGAACGAACGCTTCGACGCGACGCTGGGCGTGAGCCGTACCTTCAGCCGTGACCTGCGCGAGACCTTCGTCAATCCGTCCAACGGTGCGGTGTATCGCAATGACGAGGATACCTACGGCTACGCGCTGTGGGATCTCAGCATGAACTACGACACCGGCACCTACGGCAAGCTGTCGCTGGGCATCGAGAACCTGCTGGACAAGCAGTACGTGCTGACCTGGTCGCAGCTGCCGGGCTGGCAGAACTTCTTCTCCGGCCGTGGCCGCATGGTGTCGCTGACCCATACCTTCACGTTCTGACCGTCACCGCGGACCGGCGCTGCGAGGCACTGCAGCGCCGGTCCGTTTTTATTGCCTTACCCTGTCATGACGTTACCGCCACCGACAGCAGGAGAGCGGATGTACTGGCCATCGCACGGACCGGCCCACGCCCGTCATTGCCGCCCCCGGGCACGCCTGGCCGTGTTCGCGTTGCTGATGCTGGCGGTGGGACAGGCCGCGGCGTCGTTGCCGGACCCGCCGAGCCGGACGGAAACGACGGCTGCGTCGGCGCGTTTGCCAGCAGTCGATGCCTTCCTGCACGAATCGACCGGCCGCCAGGGCTATACCGGCGCGGTCGCGCTGGTGATCCACGATGGCCGCATCGTGCATGACGCCGCCTACGGTTGGCAGGACCTGGCGCATGCCACGCCCATGCAGCGTGACAGCATTTTTCGCATCTACTCGATGACCAAGACGGTGGCCTCGGTGGCCGCCTTGATGCTGGTGGAAGAGGGTCGGCTGGATCTGGATGATCCGGTGGCGCGCCATCTCCCTGAGTTCTCACGTCTGCAGGTCTTCGCCGGGGGCACCGCCGCGGCGCCACAGCTGCGGCCGGTGACACAGACGCTGACCGTACGACATCTGCTCACCCATATCGCTGGTTTCGCAGCGGGTGGCGAGGGATTCGAGGCGGTAACCGCATTGCTGGAACACCAGCAGGTGCAGGCCGCGGACAGCCTGGCCGCCTACACCACGCGCTTGGCCCGCGTGCCACTGGCGACCGAGCCGGGCACGCGCTTCCGTTACGACAGCACGTCGATCGAGGTTCTGTCGCGCGTGGTGGAAGTGGTGGGTGGGCTGCCGTTCGAGCAGTTCCTGCAACAGCGTGTGTTCGGCCCGCTGGACATGCGCGACACCGGGTTCGTGGTGCCGGTGCGCGATCGCGCACGGGTGGTGGCGCTGACCACCATGGGCGAGCACGGTGATCTGGTGCTCGCCGATGAGGTGCATGCGCGGGTGCCCGGCAGTGCGCTCCGGCCGTATCCAAGCGGTGCCGGTGGTCTGTATTCCACGGCCGGCGACTATGGCCGGTTCGCGCAGATGCTGCTGGACGGCGGCCGCTACGGCGAGGTGCAGTTGCTTCGACCCTCCACCGTGGCCCTGATGATGCAGAACCAGCTGGTGCACACCGCCTTGCCCCGGCCGGTAACCGAGTTCAGCGATGCCGAGGGCTTCGGCCTGGGCGGTTCGGTGTTGCTGGATCCGGCCCTGAAAGGACGCACCGCTTCGGTCGGCGCGTTCGGCTGGTCGGGCGCGGCCTCGACCTACTACACGATCGACCCGGCACGCCGCCTGGTCGCGATCCTGATGCTGCAGCATCTTCCGGGCGGCAATGACGATCTGCCGCGCATCAGTACGACGTTCTACAACCGCGTTGATGAGGCGATAGACCCATGAGTAGTGCGACACGTTCCACCGTCCTTGTCGCCGGCTCGGCCAATCTCGATTTCGTGGTGCGCGCCACGCATGTGCCGGCGCCCGGTGAGACGGTGCTGGGCCGTGGCTTCAGCACGTTCCCCGGTGGCAAAGGCGCCAATCAGGCCGTGGCCTGCGCGCGGGCCGGCGGTACGCCGACACGGATGCTGCTGGCCGTGGGCGAGGATGATTTCGCCGCGCCGATCGAAGCGTCCCTGCGCGATGCGGGTGTGGCCCTGTCGACCGTGCGCGATCCTGCGCTGCCCACCGGTACCGCCTTCATCTGCCTGGCCGACACCGCCGAGAACGCGATCACGGTCGCGCCGGGTGCGAACCTCGGGCTTCGCGAGGAGCACCTGCCGGCACTGGAGGGCGTGGACTGGCTGCTGCTGCAGCTGGAAACCCCCGTGCCCACCATCACCGCCTATGCCCACCGCGCCCGTGCGACCGGGCTCAAGGTCGCGCTCAACGCGGCGCCGGCACAGGTCCTGTCCGATGCGCTGCTCGCGCTGCTGGATGTGCTGATCGTCAACGAAGGTGAGCTGGATGTGGTGGCCGGCCATCCCCCGGACCTGGCCACGGGGCTGGCCCGCGTGCCGGTGCCCTGCGTGATCGTGACCCTGGGTGCGCGTGGCTGCCTGGCCCGGGTGAACGGCGAGGTGCTGCTGCAGCCGGGGTTCCGCATCGACCCGTTGGACACCACCGCGGCCGGCGATACTTTCTGTGGCGCCCTGATCGCTGCGCTGGCCGACCATCAACCGATGGCCGAGGCGTTGCTGGCGGCCACCGCAGCTTCCGCGCTGGCCTGCACCCGCCTGGGCGCACAGGCGAGCATTCCCACCCGCGCCGAGGTGCAGGCGCTGCTGGGCGATCCCACGCGCGTTCCCGATGCCGCCGCCCATGCCGCGCTGGCGGCAGCGTGCGCGCGCTGATGTCCCTCCTTTCCGTTTCCTGCTGGATGCCTTGCCCATGACCACGCCGTATCAGAGCCCCGATTACGACACCGATGCAGCCGACTACGGGCGTGAGCCGATCCGCACCGAGTACAAGTTCTCGCACGTGACCACCGGGCGTTACCTGCCGACGCCCGGCAAGGCGCCGGCGTGGCCCTTCGCCGATATCGGCAGCTGGATGATCGATGCCAATGCCAGCGCGGGCGATTGGCTGGAAGAACTGAAGGACTGGCGCCGCGAGCACCTGGTCCGGATCGGCTACACCGATGTGAACTACCGTCGTCCGGAGCTGCAGTGGGCGCAGCGCAACTTCGTGCATGCACAGATGATGGTCGAGGATCGCTATTTCTTCGATGCGGCCACCGGGCAGTACACCGTCGATCGGTACCTGGACGATCTGACCGCACGGTTCGGCGGGCTGGATTCGGTGCTGATCTGGTACATCTACCCCAACATCGGTATCGATGACCGCAACCAGTTCGATCTGGCGCATGACATGCCCGGCGGCCTGGCGGGATTGAAGGCCGCGGTGCAGGCCTTCCAGAAGCGCGGCGTCAAAGTGTTCCTGCCGGCCAAGCCGTGGGACCACGGCACCCGCGACCCGGGCGTGACGCACTGGGATGGGCTGGCCGAGATCGTCAAGGCGGTCGGTGCCGACGGCATCAACGGCGATACCTTCAACGGTGTGCCGCGGGCGTTCTTCGATGCCTGTGATGCACGCGGCAATCCAGTGGTGGTGCAGCCCGAATCCACCATCAGTTCCGAAGAGCAGTTGATCTGGAACGTGCAGAGCTGGGGCAAGAAGGCGCCTGATGGCCCGGTGCCGCCCGTCTCCAAATGGAAGTGGCTGGAGCCACGCCACATGGTGAACTACGAGAACCGCTGGGGCCGCAACCGCAATCACGACCTGCAGTACTGCTTCTTCAACGGCATCGGCTACAACGCCTGGGAAAACATCTGGGGCGTCTGGAACCAGTTCACCCCGCGCGACGGTGAAGCGCTGCGCCGGATTGCCACGCTGTACCGGCAGTTCCCGCAGCTGGTGGTCTCGATGGACTGGGAGCCGTACCAGGTCTGCCTGCAGGGCGGCATCTTCGCCAGCCGGTTCCCGGGCGAGGGGGTAGCGCTGCACACGTTGATCAACCGCAACGAATACGCCGTGGACGGTGAGCAGATCGCGCTGGCGCATGCGCAAGGCACGCGTTACTTCGATGCGTGGCATGGCCGCGCGTTGACGCCGCGGATCATCGACGGCGCGGCGTACATCGAGCTGCCGATGGAAGCGCGCGGCTTCGGGGCTATCCTGAGTGTGGCTGCAGGTACCGCGATCGAGGGTCTGGACGAATTCCTGGCGGCGACCGCCGAGCGCGCACAGCAGCCCCTCAACAGTTACTCCGCCGCGTGGAAGGCCGCTCCGCAGGAACTGCTGGCGATCGCGAGCACGCCCCCGCAGGCCGAGGCGCCGACAGGCATGGTCACGATCCCGGCCGGCGAGTTCCTGTTCCAGGTGGGCGGTATCGAGATCGAAGGGTTCACCTGGGCGGGCCTGGATGTGCAGTACCCGTGGGAAGACTGCGCGCGCCGCCACCATCGCCGGCGCATGGCGCTGCCTGCGTTCCACATCGATCGCCACCCGGTCACCAACGCCGCGTTCAAGCGCTTCCTCGATGACAGCGGCTACCGGCCGGCCGATGACCACAACTTCCTGGCGGACTGGAAGGACGGCGCGCCGCGTGCGGGCTGGGACAACAAGCCGGTCACCTGGGTCTCGATCGAGGACGCGCGTGCGTACGCGGCGTGGGCCGGCAAGCGGCTGCCGCATGCGTGGGAATGGCAGTACGCCGCGCAGGGCACCGACGAGCGCCTGTACCCGTGGGGCAACGCGTGGGATGCCGCACGCGTGCCGCGGGTCAATCGTGGCCGTCGCCTCACCCCGCCGGCGGATGTGGATGCACATCCGCAGGGGGCCAGCCCGTTCGGGGTGGAGGACCTGGTCGGCAATGTGTGGCAATGGACCGATGAATTCAGCGATGCGCACACCCGCGCGGCCGTACTGCGTGGCGGCAGCAGCTATCAGCCGCAGACCTCGCACTGGTACTTCCCGCAGGCCTACCGCCTGGATCAGCACGGCAAGTACCTGCTGATGGGTCCGTCCAAGGATCGCGCCGGTACGGTCGGCTTCCGTTGCGTGGTGGATGCGGCATGAACCGTCTGCATCCCGCCGCCCGCGGCATGACGCTGGTCCCGCCGCAACAGGTCACCTTGCAGGGCGTGCTGGGCGATGCCCTGGCAGCCAACCGCAGCGGGCGCCTGAGCACGTTCGTCGTGGATGAGCACAGCGCGCCGATCAGCATCTTCAGCCAGGCGCACAAGCACCAGAACCACGAGGGCGACTGGTATGGCGAGCACGCCGGCAAGTGGCTCTCGGCCACCGCGCGGGCGGTGGCGCAGGGCGGGCAGCCGCAGCTGGAGGCCTCGTTGCGCCGCGTCGCCGACTGGTTGATCAGCCAGCAGGACGATGACGGCTACCTGGGCAACTATGCGCCTGAGCGTCGCTTCACCGTGCCGCAGCCGCCCAAGCCGGAGAGCTGGAACGGCGAGCCGGCGCTGCGCACCTGGGACATCTGGACGCACAGCTACCTGATCCTCGGGTTCCTGGAAACGTGGCGCGCGCTCGGCAACGCAGCCTACCTGCAGGCCGCGTGCCGGATCGCCGACCTGTGCTGGCAGGCCCTGCAATCGGGCATCGACATCACCACGCTGGGCAACCACCACGGCATGTCCGCCACGGTACTGCTGGATCCTGCCGCCGATCTCTATCTGGTCACCGGCGAGCCGCGCTATCTGGCACTGGCCGAATGCATCCTGGCGCAGGCCAACGCCAACCCGCGGCTGGCGCTGCTGGACAAGGCGCTGGCTGGTGAGGACGCGGCCTTCATCGCAACCGGCAAGGCCTATCAGCTCAGCTGGAACCTGGTCGGGCTGGCCAAGCTGTACAAGGCCACCGGGCAAGACGACCATCGCCAGGCGCTGGATCATCTCTGGCACAACATCCGCGAGCAGCACCTCACGCTGGGCGGCGGGCCGTGGGGTGGGGTGGCGCACCGGTCGCGGGAGGTATTCAACGCGCCGCGCACCTTCTTCCCGCAGGCCTATGTGGAAACCTGCTCGGTACTGGCGTGGATGCAGCTCAACCGTGAGCTGCTGGCCATCACCGGCCACGCACGCTACGCCGATGAACTGGAGCGCACCGCCTACAACGACCTGCTGGCGGCGATGGCCGCCAATGGCGAGGACTGGTGCTACTACACCTATCCCAACGGCCGGCGCGTGCACACCACGTACTGGCGCTGCTGCAAATCCAGCGGCGCGATGGCCGTGGAAGAGTTGCCACAAGTCGCCTATGGAATCGCGGCCGATGGTGAGCTGCGGGTCAATCTGTACGGGCCGGGCGAGGCCACGTTGCTGCACGCGCAGGCCGGTGCAGTGACCCTGCTGCAGGCGACCCGATTCCCCTTCGAGGGTACGGTGACCCTCACCGTGCTGCCCGAGTGCGTCGCCGAGTTCAGCATCGGCGTGCGGATACCGGGCTGGGCGACGGGCGCACGGATCGAGGTCAATGGACAGCCCGAGGCGGCCGAGGCGGGCGCGGACGGGTTCGTGCACGTGCAGCGTACCTGGCAGTCCGGCGACACGATCTGCGTGCAACTGCCGATGCAGCCACGCCTGCACCGGGCGGCCAACATCAACGTGCAGGAATCGCGCGCGCCGGATGGCGCGCCGGTGGCGCAGGAGGTCCTGCGCTGGGAGTACGTGGGGTTGAGCTACGGGCCGCTGGTGTATGCCACCGGCCTGATCGACGGGTACAAAACCGATGAGACGGTGCGCTTGCCGGACCGGCCACCCTCGCAGTGGCTGCAGGTGGGCGAGGACACGGGCGAGGGCGCGTCGATCACCGTGCAGCTGGAGTGCCGCGGCCCGCTGACGTTCGAGCCCTACTACCGGTGTGGCGGGCGCGATCACGGCAGCTGGCGGTTGAGCTGGCTGTCGCTGGCGCCGTCGGGCTGACGTCCCGGCGGTGTTCGGCGGCCGTGGCGCCGCCGACGCCGCAGCGTGCTTTTTGTCCACCCAGAACATACCCACACGATCTGTTTCTTCCCGTTGGCCAGGAGGAAACTTCCATCAAGGTATCGAGTGTATTGACCATGACCGGAAGCAACCCCAGTTCTCCATTCGCCATCGCACAGCGGGAAGGTGCCACCGGGCCGTTGAGCGGCATTCGGGTGCTGGATCTGAGCGCCTACATTGCCGGCCCCTACGGCTGCACGCTGCTGGCCGACCAGGGCGCGGAGGTGATCAAGGTGGAGCCGCCGGTCGGCGACAACCTGCGGCGCTATCCCTCCACGCTGGAGGCCGAGAGCCGCGCATTCCTCGGCGTGAACCGCTCCAAGCGCGGCGTGGTGCTGGACCTGAAACAGCCTGACCAGCGTGCGGTGCTGATGCGCCTGGTGCGCGAGGCGGACGTGCTGGTGCACAACTTCCGGCCGAGCGTGCCGGTACGCCTGGGCATCGATTTCGAGAGCCTGCACAAGCTCAACCCGCGCCTGGTGTATTGCTCGGTCACCGGCTACGGCGAGCAGGGGCCGTTGAAGGAGAAGGCAGGGTACGACCAGGTGCTGCAGACCATGACCGGCATGTGCACGATGCAGGGCAAGGCGGGCGGCGCCCCGGAGATCCTGTACGGCTCGGTGGTCGATTACTACGCTGCCGCGCTGGTGGCGGCCGGTGTGTCATCGGCCCTTTACGAGCGCGAACGCAGCGGCGAAGGCCAGTTCGTGGGCGTGTCGCTGCTGCGCAGTGCGCTGACGATGCAGTCGGCGCGGATGGTCTGGGCCGAGGGCGAGCCGGCGGCAGTGGGCCGCGATATGCGCTCAGGCGGTGTCACCGGCATCCATCCCACCGCGGATGGATACCTGTACATCTCGGCCAATACCCCGCGCTTCTGGCAGGCATTGTGCGAGCGGATCGGGCGGCCGGAACTGGCGGCCGACGCGCGCTACGACACGGTGCGCAAGCGGGCTGCGGAGGCCGAGATACTGTTGCCGCAGTTGCACGCCGCGCTGGCCACGCGCAGCGCGCTGGCGTGGGAGGCGTTGTTCGGCGAAGAGGTGCCGTGCGCGGCCGCGCGCCAGGTCGAGGACATGTTCGACCATCCACAGGTGCAGGCCGAGCAGATGGTCACGTCGCTGCCGCACCCGCTGTTGGGCAGCTACCGCGGCATCACCCGGCCGATCGTGTTCGGCCGCACACCCGGCCCGGAGCCGTTCGCCGCGCCGGTGTTCGACCAGGACACGGCGGCGGTCAGCGCGCTGCTCGACGCGTGCTCCGATGACTGATGCCCAGGAGCTCTCCATGACGTCGCTGTCCAAACTCTCCCAGCTGCGTGATCTGTCCGTGGTGGTTGCCGATACCGGCGACTATGAGGCGATCAAGCGCTTGAAGCCGGTCGACTGCACGACCAACCCCACCCTGGTGAAGAAAGCGCTGGACCTGCCGGTATACGCCGATCTCATCGAGGGCGCGCTGGCCTGGGGCCGCGAGCAGGCGGGCGAGCGCGAGACCATCGTGCACGCGGTGGCCGATCGCCTGACCGTGGGCGTGGGCACCCTGCTCAGCACCCTGGTGCCGGGCCGGGTCTCGACCGAGGTCGATGCCGACCAGGCGCACGACACCGCGGCCACGGTGGCCAAGGCGCGTCAGTTCATCGCCATGTACGACGCGGCCGGCGTGCCGCGCAGCAAGGTGCTGATCAAGATCGCGGCAACCTGGGAAGGCGTGGAAGCGGCACGTCAGCTGCAGGCCGAAGGGATCGACTGCAATCTGACGCTGATCTTCAATCCCACCCAGGCGCTGGCCTGCAGCGAGGCCGGGGCGTTCCTGATTTCGCCGTTCGTGGGCCGCATCCTGGATTGGTACGTGGCCAACGGCCAGGCGCCAGCCAGCATCGATGAAGACCCGGGCGTGGTGTTCGTGCGCGGCGTGTATGCCGAGTTCAAGCGCCGTGGTTCGCCGACGGTGGTGATGGGTGCGTCGTTCCGTTCGACGGCGCAGATCGAGGCCCTGGCCGGCTGCGATCGCCTGACGATTTCGCCGGACCTGCTGGAGACGCTGGACGCCGATCATGGCCAGCTGCCGCGCATGCTGGTGGCCGGTGCGGCCGAGTCGGTGCAGGTGACGCCGATCGATGCGGCGCGCTTTGCGGCGGATCTGGCGGCCGATCCGATGGCGACAGAGAAGCTGGCCAGCGGCATCGATGCGTTCGCCAAGGATCTGGACGCGTTGCGGCAGACGATCCGCGCGCGGTTGTAAGCGCGCATGGCTGGATGGCTGCGGCCTGAACGCCGCCGCTGGCGTTGACGTGGCGTGGACGCAACTTCACCCGGGCTTGCCGCCGGCAGGCAGACACTCGGGCCATGTTCCATAAACAGGGATCGACCATGAAGACGAGCTTCCGCGTGTTGTGCCTGGGCAGTCTGCTCGCCGTATCGGCCGTTGCCGGCGCCCAGACCTATGGCCCCAAGGACGAGGGGCGCCGCTTCAACGACGGCAGCAAGGTGGTGTGCCACAACGTCGAGGTCCAGCGTAATTCCAAGGATCCCAACCGCATCACCGGCACCGCGACCGGCGCGGTCGTGGGTGGTCTGCTGGGCAACCAGGTGGGTGGCGGCAATGGCAAGAAGCTGGCGACGGTTGCCGGTGCCGTGGCCGGTGGAGCCGCAGGCCGCCAGATCCAGGGCAACCAGCAGTCCAAGAATGGTGATCGCGTGGTTGAGCGTCGCTGCGAACGTCAGTACCGCTGATCAAGCGCCGCCCACTGCCCTGCAGTTGCGGCGTGCAACAGGATCAAAAATGACGGCCCGGTGGGTCGTCATTTTTTTTGTGCGCGGCCCGCAGGCCGGATCAGCGCAGCGGCGGACTGCCTGCCAACGTGCGTGCCCCGGTGATGATCATCCGCAGCATCTGGGTCAGCTGCTCGATCAGTTCCGGATCCTTCTCCGGCGGCAGGTCAACCGCCGTCGCACCCATCGCAAACACCAGCCGGGTAATCGCCTTGGAGGCCAGGGCCGGTTCATGCAGCCGCGCGCCGTCGGCGGCCGCCAGGCGGATCAGGTCGACCCGCAGTTCGTCTTCGAAGTAATTCAGTTCGCGATCCACCGCATGCTTGAACGCATCCGAGCCGGCCGTGCCTTCGCGCAGCAGGACATGGAGCAGGCGGTCATCGGCGCGCAGCTGCTCCATGAAGGTCTCCACCGACAGGCGGATCACGCTGCGGTCGGAGGAGGCGGCGCGCTGGCGCGCCTCGCCGATGATCGTGCGCAGTGAGCGCCCGGCCAGGTCGATCAGGGCCACGGTCAGCTCGTCCATGTCGCGGAACTGCCGGTAGAACGAGTTCGGGGCGATCCCGGCTTCACGCGCGACCTCGCGCAGGCTCAACGTGGAGACGCTGCGGTGCGGGCCGATCAGGGCCAATGCCGCGGCCAGCAGATCCTCGCGGGAGATGGAGGCTTTGCGCGCGGGATGGGCGTCGTCGGAGGCGGGCAGGGGCAGGTCTGGGGAGGTCATCAGGGGCAGCGGGGTCAAGTCCCTGAATCATAGCCCGTCCCGGCAATATACAACTGTATACACAGTCGTATGCTCGGCCGTATAGTGCGAAGCATGAGCACCGTCCCGCGCATTGCCGCCCGCCGTCACGCCGCCAGCCCCCGCCGCTGGGTCCCCGAAGCGCTGTTCGACTTCTGGGGCACCCGTCTGCACCCGCTGTGGACGCTGCGCCGCCCCTTGGCCCGGCTGCTGTCGCGCACCGCCGAGAGCGCGGATGCGGTCACCCTGGTGCTGAAGCCCAACCGCCATTTCCGTGGTCTGCTGCCGGGCCAGCACGTCACCCTCGGCGTCGAAGTCGATGGCCGCCGCCTGTCGCGCAGTTACAGCCCGACCGTGCTGGCCGACGGTCGCTTGGCGATCACCGTCAAGGCCATCGCCGGCGGTGCCGTCAGCCAGCATCTGGCCCATGCCGCGGCGATCGGTGAGATCTTTGAGCTGGGCCAGGCGTTCGGTGAAATGACCTTGCCCAACGCCTCTGGCGCGCGGCTGTTGCTGCTGGCCGCTGGCAGCGGCATCACCCCGATGCGCGCGCTGCTGCGTCAGCTCGATGGTGCCGGCATGCCGGGCCAGGTGGACCTGGTGTATTGGGCACGCCGGCGTGAGGAAGTCTGTTTCGCCGAAGAGCTGGCCGCGCTGGCGGCGCGCCATCCCTCGTTCACGCTGCACATCGCGCTGACCCGCGACCCGGCGGCACCGGCGTCGCGTGTGGATGCATTCGCCTTCGCGACGCTGGGCGATCTGAGCACCGCCCGCACTCTGGTGTGCGGCCCGGGTGGCTTCGTCGATGCAGCGCAGGCGCGGCTGCAGGGCCAGGTCGCGTCGCTGCAGTCCGAGGCGTTCACACCGCCGGTGCTGCCGGATGCCGAAGAGGGCACGGTGCAGGTCGAACTGCGCCGCAGCGGCCGCACGCTTGCCCTGCCACGCGGCACGTCGCTGCTGCAGGCGCTGGAAGCCGAAGGGCTGCGCCCGGCCAGCGGCTGCCGCATGGGCATCTGCAATACCTGTGTCTGCGGGAAGGTATCCGGCGTCACCCGCCACACCCTGACCGGCGAGCACGCGGCCGAACCGGCCACGCAAGTAAAGCTGTGCGTGAACAGCGCCAGCACCGACCTGATCCTGGAGCTGTGACCATGTCTTCCGTGCACAACCGCGCGCTGTCCCCGGCCGAACTGCAGGCCTTCGGCGCTGAACTCGATGCACTGCGCGCGCGCCAGCTGGCCACGCTCGGTGCGCGCGATGCGCGTTACATCCGCCGCGTCGTGGCCGCCGTCCGCTGGACCGGCGTGGCCGGCCGCGCGTTGCTGTTCCTCGGTGCCTTCGTGCACAGCGTGTTGATCCCGGCGTGGATTGCCGGCGTGGTGATGCTGGCGCTGTCCAAGATCCTGGAAAACATGGAGCTGGCGCACAACGTCATCCATGGCCAGTACGACTGGATGGGGGATCCGCAGCTGCAGGGCAGCACCTACGAGTGGGATATCGTCGGCACCGCCGACGCCTGGCGCAAGACCCACAACTTCCGCCACCACACCTACACCAATGTGCGCGGGCTGGACGACGATATCGGTTACGGGCTGCTGCGCATTTTCCCCGAGCAGCGCTGGCGCCCGTTCTACCTGATGCAGCCGGTGGTCGCGGTGGTGTTCGCGCTGCTGTTCGAATGGGGCATCGCGATCCAGGACCTGCGCCTGGGCCGCGTGTTTGCCGGCAAAATGACGCTCAAGCAGCTGGGCAGGCAGTTCCGCCCGGTCGGCCGCAAGATGGGCAAGCAGATGTTCAAGGACTACCTGCTGTTCCCGGCGCTGGCCGGCCCCTTCTTCCTGCCGGTGCTGCTGGGCAACGTGGTCGCCAACCTCATCCGCAACGTGTGGACCTACGTGATCATCTTCTGCGGCCACTTCACCGCCGAGGCTGAAACATTCCCGAAGGAATGCGTGCGTGATGAGACCCGTGGCCACTGGTACCTGCGCCAGCTGCGCGGCTCATCCAACCTGACCGGCGGCAAGCTGATGAACGTCATGTCGGGCAACCTCAGCCACCAGATCGAGCATCACTTCTACCCCGACATCCCGGCCAACCGCTACGCGGCGATCGCGGTCGAAGTGAAGGACATCTGCGCGCGCTACGGCCAGCACTACAACACCGGTTCGCTGCCGCGGCAGTTCGGCCAGGTGATGTGGCGGATCGTGCGCCATGCCTTCCCGAGCAAGCCGGGCCGCGCGCGTGCGCTGCCGGCGGTAGGTGAGGCCAGCCGCCAGCCGGGCTGAGCCGGGCTAGAGCGGCAGTTCCAGCTGCAGGCGCAGCAGCGGGGATGCCCTGCGCTGGCGCCGCAGCTGCTCGGTACCGTCTTGGCTGACCCGCTCCTGCCCCGTGTGCAGCGCCCGGTGCAGCGCGTTGTTGAGGCTCAGCCGCAGCTTGCTGCCTGCGCGCAGCGACCACAGCGAGTACAGGTCCAACTCGCGCCCGTACGCACTGATCTCGAACTGGCCGGGGCTGACCTGCACCGTGCCGCCGGTGCGGTAGGTGTAACTGCCGCCGACCGTCCAGCCGGTGCGGATCTCGTAATCCGCGCCCAAGGTGCCGCTGAAGCGCACCTGCTCATCAAGCCGGTTGTCCGGACCGGGCACATCATCCACGCGCGAATCGTTGGCGGTCGCATTGAAACGCACCGCCACGGCCGGCGCGCCTGCGATCAGCTGCGGCAGACGGAATGCCGTATCCATCTCCAGCCCCCAGGTCATCGCAGTGCCGCCGTTGACCGGCGTGGCCACCCAGCGACCGTCCTGCAGATGTGTTTCGGTGCGGATCACCTCACTGATCCGGCGCGCATAACCGCCGATGCTGAGCTGCGCGCCGTCCTTGCCGTAGGTTTCGTAGGACAGGTCCACGCCGGTCGCCAGTTCGGGCCGCAGCGCCGGGTTGCCGCGTTCGTCGGGGTTGAGCGGGCGGTTGTTGGTGGAGGTGTACGGGCGCGGGATCAGCGAAGCCAGCGTAGGCGAGCGATAGGTCCGGGTCAGCGCGACGCGCAGCTGGTCGCCCCGGGTGCCGGGCATTTTCCAGAGTGACTGCAACACCGGTGAGAGCACCTGGTCACGGCGCTGAATGCCGCTGAAGCTGCTGCCGTCACTGCGGGTATCGATCTGTTCCCAGCGTGCGCCGGCATAGAGGGACCAGCGCTCGCTCAGCGAGATGTCATCCTGCACGTACAGCGCCAGGCGACGGATGCGCGCGTCGAAAGCCAGGTCGCTGATCGCCACCACGCCGCCCTCGTGGACAGGCAACAGCTGCTGCACGCGTGTTTCATCGCGGCGATCCTCGCTGCCCTCCCAGCCGAGCTGCAGCGCATGCCGCCCGCGGGCGGGCAGCGTGTACTTGCCACTGCTGTTCAGATCGCCCACGGTCAACCGCGCGTCGGTGTGGTCCTCCAGGTTCTGTCGCCCATCCGCTGCCTGGCCCTGTTCGCGATAGGTGTAGCGCTCGCGGTTGCCGCCCAGGCGCAGCTTGGTGGTGAACGTGCCGCCCCGTTCGAACGCCCGCGTCCACGTCATGCTGCCATTGGCCTGCGCCACGTCGATGCGCGTGCGTTGTTGATAGCGGGTGGTCTGTAGTGGGGCGCCGAGCGTGGTGGCCCAGTCGATGTCGGTGATGCGGTTGAACCGGCTCGCATCGGCGAAGCCCTGCAGCGCGAAGATATCGCCGTTCTCCAGCGTCGCTTCGAGGCTGGGGGCCAGTGAGAGCACATCGCGGTTTCCGCTGGCGCGCAGGGAGGTGTCACGCAGGGTGGTCGGTGTTCCCTGCCGATTCCATGCACGCTCGGTACCGGTTTCCTCGACCAGGAACTCGCGGCGCGATGCGGTCGCCGTGATCGCGCTGCTGCGGTGGTCGGCGCGCCGGTTGCGCTGCCAGCTGACCGAGGGCGTGTTCCGGCCGTTGCTGTTGCCCCAGGCCACCGACAGCTGCCCGCTGTCCTTTCGCGCGCCTGCGGCCAGCACGATGTTGATCGAGCCGGCGATCGCTTCGGCGCGCTGGTCGGCGGTGGGTGCGCGGATGATCTCCACGCGCTCGACCATCTCCGGCGTGAGCGAGTCCAGGTCGAACCCGGCGGGCGCTTTCTGGCCGTTGAGCAGGATCTGGGTATAGCCCGCACCCAACCCCCGCAATGACAGCGTGCCGCTGCGGCCGGGCGCACCCGTGCCGACGGTAATGCCGGGCAGGCGTTTGAGCGCGTCCACCAGACCGATGTCGCCGTACTGGCGCAGCGCTTCAGCGTCGACCACGATCCGGGTGGCGGTGTCCTCGCGGCGTGCGTCGTACACGGTGCCCTGCACCTGCACGGTCTCCAGTTCGGTGGGCGGCGGCGCCTGCTTTGCGGGCAGTGACTGTCCAGCGCTGGAGAACGCGGCACACAGCGGGGTCAGGGCAAGTACGATGCGGAACGTCGGTGACATGGGGCGGTCCGTGCAGGAGGGCAGGGGGCATTTCGCGGGGCAACACGCGCCCCTCCTGTGGCCAGGAAAACGAAATGCAGCAGTGGGGTGGGGATGTGGAGCGGGTTAGCCGGTCATGGCAGGTGCGCCTGCGGATCGACGCGCTCACCGTTGCGGAGCATCTCCAGATGCAGGTGCGGTCCGGTCACGCGCCCGGTGCTGCCGACCCGCGCGATCTGCTCGCCGGCGTGGACCTGCTGGCCGACCACCACATCGGCGCCCTGCAGGTGCGCGTACAACGTCTGCCAGCCCTGACCGTGGTCGATGACCACCACCGTGCCGTACTGCGGACCGTCGGGGTAGGCGGTGGTTGCCGCCACGATGCGGCCGTCTGCCGGCGCGAGGACCGGCGTGCCCGGGCGCGCGCCGAAATCGGTGCCGCGATGCGGTCGCTGGCGGATGCTGCCGGTATCGCCGAAATGTCCGGTGATCCTCGGTGCGGCCAGCGGTGCCTGGAACTGCACCTCGATGGGGGCCTCGCTCAACGGCGGCAGCGGCAGTGCCGCCTCCGTCGCCGAGATCTCGTTTGGGGTGCCAGTGACGGCGGGGCCCGGCACGGGGCGCGCGGCACTGGCCTGCATGACCAGCAACAGGGCGCCGATCAGCAGTGCGCTGCCCAGCAGCAGCGCGCGTCGCGATCCCGACAGCGGCCGCGCGGCATCGCCATGCAGCATGTGCCGGATGCGGATTTCATGCCCGGCCAGATCGCGGTGGGTCAGGGCAGTGGTGGGTGCGTGAGCCGCTGCGGAGAGGCGCAACGTGCGCACGTACGCCGTGGCGAATTCACGCCCGCCATGTGCATCCCCCGCGAGGGCCTGCGCATCACATCGCAGCTCGGCCGCCAGCTGCACGCGTGCGGTGAGGCGGCGCAGGAACGGGTTGAACCACAGCAGGGCGTTGAGTATCGCCATCAGGCCGGCGCGCTGCGGATCGCGGCGCGTCAGGTGCGCCGCCTCATGGCCCAGGATCAGGCTGAGTGCACGATCCTCCAGCTGCTCCACGGCCGAGAGGGGCAGCACGATCAACGGGCGCGGCCAGCGCACCGCGAACGGACTCACCGGCAGCGCGCTGACCCGGCAGACGATGCCGGCCGAGCGCAGCCGCTGCGCCGACGCACGGCTGCGTGGGCCCGGCCAGGCCTCCGCTGCGATCGGCAGGGTCGCCCGGCACAGCCGGCCGGTCGCCCGCGTGCCAACCAGCACGCGCAGCAATGCGATACCCAGGCCGGTGACATAGAGCGCGGCCAGCCACGTGGTAGTGGCCACCCCCGCCCAAGGGGAACTCACCAGGCGCCCTTCCGCCGCACCGGCAGCCCCGAGGTCCAGCGCGACCGGCAGCGGCATCATCAGTGCCGGTGGCAACGAGATGAGCGGTGCGGGGGCCCACAGCGCCATACCCACCGACAGCAGGACCGGCGTCACCGCCAGCAACCACACCCCCATCCAATAGCCATATGCGGCGTGGGAGAGACCCAGACGGCGGTGGACACGTTGCCCGGCAGACCAGGCCACCCAGCCGCCCGCCAGGGCGCCAACGGCATGCACGCCCCAGAAGCCCAGCGTCAGCCCACTCATGCCGGATCGTCCTTGGCGGGGGCACGCAGCAGCGCATCGAGCTGCTGCAGTTCCTGTTCGCTGAGCAGGCGGCTGTCGGCGAAGGCCTGCGCCGGCAATGCGCCATCGATCTCGAGCACCCGGCGCGCGAAGTCCGTGCTGAGTGCGGCCAGTGTGGCCACCTTGCCGACCTTGGCGCGGTACATGTTCAGCCCGTGCTCGACGGTTTCTTCCACCAGCCCTTTGTCGACCATGCGTTCGAGCGTCTTGCGGGTGGACGAGTAGGACCAGTCCAGCGCCGCGGCGGCGCCGTTGTGGACTTCGCGCGCACTGCAGGCGCCCTGGCGCCACAGCGCTTTGAGCAGTTCCAGTTCGGCATTGGAAGGGGTAGGCAGCGCAGACATGGCAATCCCGGTGTGGCGAGGTGTCGCAAGTGTGCGACACGTGTCGCATGGAATGCAACAGGGGTGTCATTGATGCGGATCAATGCCGTCACAGGTGGCGTGCGTACCATCCAGATGTGCAGCGCGGTGCCGGGAGGGGGCCGTGCGGTAAGGAAACCGTGCTGCCAGGCACCGGGCGACCGGTGCCTCCTGTAGGTCCATCGAAAAAGGAGTGGTGATATGGCTGTCGAGCAACAGGGCGTGCACCGGGCACCGGTGATCGATAAAGAACCCGATGCCACGGGGGCCTACTGGTCCAACCGGCCCGAGAACACACTGCCGCCGCCGGACATGATGGGTGCCTACATGCGCAATCGCCCGGTCGCACCGGCCGGCGTGGCGAACCGCAAGGCGTGGATCATCGGCACCGGTATTGCCGGCCTGGCCGCGGCGTTCTATCTGATCCGCGATGGCGGCATGCCGGCGGCGAACATCACCCTGATCGACAGCCTGGACATCGAAGGCGGTTCGCTCGATGGGGCCGGCGACCCCGAGCAGGGCTACCTGGTTCGCGGCGGCCGCGAGATGAACTGGAACTACGACAATTTCTGGGACATGTTCCAGGACGTGCCGGCACTGGAACTGCCCGCCGGCTACAGCGTGCTGGACGAGTACCGGGCGGTGAACGACAACGACCCGAACTACTCCAAGGCCCGGCTGATGCATCAGCAGGGGAAGATCCAGGACTTCGCCACGTTCGGGCTGAGCAAGCCGCAGCAGTGGGAACTGGTCAAGCTGCTGCTCAAGCGCAAGGAAGACCTCGACGATGTGACCATCGAGGACTACTTCAGCGAAGGCTTCCTGCAGAGTAATTTCTGGTTCTTCTGGCGCTCGATGTTCGCCTTCGAGAACTGGCAGAGCCTGCTGGAAATGAAGCTGTACATGCACCGTTTCCTGGATGCCATCGACGGCTTGAACGACATGTCCGCGCTGGTGTTCCCGAAATACAACCAGTACGAGAGTTTCGTCAAACCGCTGGTGAAGATGCTGCGCGACCAGGGGGTGCAGGTCACCTTCGGTACCCGCGTGTACGATCTGGACATGCGCGTGGCAGGCGATACCCGCACCGTCACCGGGCTGCGCTGCCGTGTGGCGGGCAACGATACGCTGCTGCCGGTGGCCGAGGGCGACCTGGTGTTCGCGCTGACCGGCTCGATGACCGAGGGCACCGTCTATGGCGACATGGACACGGTGCCGGTGCTGCAGCGTCCGCGCGAAACACCGGGGCAGGACAGTGACTGGGCACTGTGGCGCAACCTCGCTGCACAGTCGCCGATCTTCGGCAAACCGGAGAAATTCCACGGTGACATCAACCGCTCGATGTGGGAGTCGGCCACGCTGACCTGCCGCCCCTCGCCACTGGTGGACAAGATCAGGGAACTCTCGGTCAACGACCCGTACTCGGGCAGGACCGTGACCGGCGGCGTGATCACCTTCACCGACTCCACCTGGGTGCTGAGCTTCACCGTCAACCGCCAGCCGCACTTCGTCGACCAGCCCAAGGATGTGCTGGTGGTGTGGGTGTATGCGCTGCTGATGGACCAGAACGGCAACCACGTGGCCAAGCCGATGCCAGCCTGTACCGGCCGCGAGATCCTGGCCGAGCTGAGCTACCACCTGGGCATCGTCGATCAGCTTGATGAGATCGTCGCCAACACCAAGGTGCGCACCGCGCTGATGCCCTACATCACGGCGCAGTTCATGCCACGCGCGGCCGGCGACCGCCCGCACGTCGTGCCCGGGGGCTGCACCAACCTTGGCCTGTTGGGGCAGTTCGTGGAGACCCACAACGATGTGGTGTTCACCATGGAAAGTTCGGTGCGCACCGCCCGCGTGGCGGTGTATACGCTGCTGGACCTGCCCAAGCAGGTGCCGGACCTGAGCCCGACCCAGTACGACATCCGCAACCTGATCAAGGCGGCGCGTGCGCTCAACAACAACGCACCCTTCCCGGGCGAGCGACTGCTGCGGCGGGTGCTCGACAAGACCTACTTCGCGCACATCCTGCCGCCGCTGCCGGACACCGAACACAGCCGTACCGGCTTCATGGAAGAGGAGGTGTCCTGGCTGGTCGGCAAGGGCGGCAACGCGTTGAAGGATCTCTCCACGCGGCTGGAAACGCTGCGCGAGAACCTGGCCAAGCGCGGGAAGTAGCCCGGTTGTGGTGCCGCGGTGATGGAGATCGCCTCGGCACCGCCGCCCCATGGGGATGGGGATCGGCGATACTGCAGGCTGATCGCCTGCTGTGATGCACGGACCCGCCCCACATGTCTTTTGACGCGACACCTCCAGCGGCCGAGCGCCAGGATGTCACCCGTTTGCTGCGCCGCTGGAGCGAGCAGCAGGACATCGCCGCCCGCGATCAACTGCTGGCGCTGCTGTATGCGCAGCTGCGTAGCATGGCCGTGGCGCGGCTGGGCACCCCCCAGGATGGCGTGCTGCAGCCGACCGTGCTCGTGCACGAGGCCCTGATGCGGATGATCGGTGGGGAGATCGGTTACCGCGATCGCGTGCATTTCCTTTCATTGGCGGCGCTGAAGATGCGCAGCGTGCTGGTGGACCACGCACGCGCGATGGCGGCTTCCAAGCGGGGCGGAGGTGCGATCAACCTGACCCTGTCGTATGCCGACCTGGAAGCCAGCCCTGATCACGATGCCTTCGAAGTGCTGGCCCTGAACCGCGCGCTGGAGGAACTGGCCGCCCTGGATGAGCGCGCCGCACGCACGGTGGAATGGATGTACTTCGGTGGCATGAGCCGCGAAGAGATTGCCCTGGCGCTGGATGTGTCGGTGCCCACGGTCGATCGCGATCTGCGGTTTGCCAAGGCGTGGTTGAACCGGCATCTGGCTGGGCCGGCCACGCGCGCATGACCGGCCCAGACCGCTGGCAGACGGTGCGGGGGCTGTTCGACGCGGTCTGCGATCTGCCCGAGGCGCGCTGGCGCCCGGCGCTGGGTGAGCTGTGCGATGACCCGGCCGCGATCGACGAAACCCTGCAGCTGCTGCGCGCGCAGACCGCCGACCTGGGCCGGGTCGAGCACGCGCTCGCCGCCGTGATGGCCGCGATGGATGATCCGGCCACGCTGGTCGGGCAGCGGCTTGGCCCGTGGCGCCTGAGCCGGTTGCTGGCCGTCGGCGGGATGGGGGTGGTGTTCCTGGCCGAGCGCGCCGATGCGTTGTACCGGCGCGAAGTGGCGATCAAGCTGATCCGCCGCGCCTACGACCCGGTACTGGCCACGCGGCTGGCGAGTGAAAGCCAGATCCTGGCCGACCTGCAGCACCCGCATATCGCCCGGCTGTATGACGTGGGCGTGGCCGAGGGCGGTCAGCCCTACCTGGTGATGGAATACGTACAGGGTGAACCGCTGGACGACGCCTGTCGCACCCTGGCGCTGGATCTGGCCGCACGCCTGCGCCTGTTCGTGCAGATCTGCGGCGCGGTCCAGGCCGCACATTCCCAATCCGTGGTGCACTGCGACCTCAAGCCCGGCAACGTACTGGTCCGCCCCGACGGCCAGCCGGTCCTGCTGGATTTCGGCATCGCGCATCTGCTCGGTGACGCCAACGATGCCGCGGCCTTCCTCACCCCGGCCTATGCCAGCCCCGAGCGCCTGGCAGGGCGCCCGGCCAGTGTGGTGGGCGATGTCTACAGTCTGGGCGTGATGCTGGAGGCGCTGCTGCAGGCCACGCCGCCGCCGGCGCGCGGCGTGCCCGCCGACCTGCTGGCGGTCGCGGCCAAGGCCGCTGCCGCGGATCCGGCCGAACGTTATGCCTCTGCCGACGCACTGGCCGAGGATATTGAACGGTATCTGGCACATCGCCCGGTGCGCGCGCGTCGGCCCAGCCGCTGGCATCGTGCGCGCCTGCTGCTGCGGCGGCAATGGCGCGCCAGTGTGATCGTCGCGCTGGTGGCGGTGATGGTGCTGGCCTTCGTGCTGCGCTTGAGCGAGGCGCGTCGGCAGGCCGAGCAGAATGCGGTGGCTGCCGCCGGCATCGCCGATGTACTGGTGGCCGCCTTCGATGCGGCCGATCCGGGGCTGCGCCACGGCACGCCGATGACCGCGCGTGAGGTGCTCGATCTGGGCGCACGCCGGCTTGAGCAGGACCGCACCGTGTCGCCCGCGCTGCGCGCGCGGATGCAGGCTGCATTGGGGCGCGCCTACCAGAACCTGGGTCAACCGCAGGATGCGCAGGCCCTGCTGCGGGACAGCGTGGAGGGGCTGGTGCACACGCGCGCCGCGCCGCATGAGATCGCCGACGCCCGCGCCAGTCTGGCGGTGCAGCTGCTCAGCGCCGGGCGTGAGAAGGAGGCGCTGGGCAGTGCAGAGGACGCGTTGGGCCTGCTTGAGCAGGACGATGCCCCGGCGGTGCGGGTGAAGGCCTTGAACGCCCGGGGCCTGGCCCAGGCGCAGCTGGAGCAGCCGGCGGCGGCGGAACACTCCTTCCGCTCCGCGCTGGCGTTGAGCCGGCGGGGAAACGGTGCACCGCTTCAGCGCGGCGGCCTGGCGGCGATGGCCAACCTCGGCGATCTGTACCGGAGCCAGGGCGAGCTGGACAAGGCCGAAGCGATCCTGCGCGAGGGTCTGGCAGAGGCATCGCGGGAGCATGGTGTCCAGGGGGCCGAGTACCAGCGGGTCCTGCGCGCGCTGTCCTCGACGCTGCTCAACCAGGGCCGTATCGATGAAGCGCTGGCGCTGGCCGAGCGCAGCTTCGCGCTGACCCGGCAGATGTTCGGCGCAGGCAGCAGCTACACCGCCTCGGCCGAAGCCGCGCTGGCCGGACAGTATCTCGATCTTGGCCGCTACCAGGCGGCCGATCAGCACTTCCGCAACAGCCTGCAGACCAGCGCCGCGGTGGATGGCGTGGACAGCCGCGCCTACGCGGTCAAACAGTATGCCCATGGCCTGATGGAGGAAGCCCGCGGCGACTATGTGCAGGCCGAGCAGAACTACCGCGCTGCGCTGGCGCGCTATCGGGCGCTGCTCGGGCCTGAGCATGCCGACACACTCGACGTGGACATGGTGCTGGCCCGGTTGCTGCTGCGTACCGGCCGCACGGCCGAGGCGCAGGCACCGCTGCAGCAGGTGGCCGCCCTGTGGCGGCGCGAACTCCCGCCCGAGTCGCCGCAGCTGCTGGTGTTGCGCCTGGTCGAGATTGAATGGCTGATCCGGGACGGACAGCATGCCGAGGCCGCCCGGGCCCTGGCCGCGTTCGGCCAGGCCCACCCGAGCCTGCCCCCGTGGCTGGGGCTGCGCCTGCAGATGCAGCAGGCGCTGCTTGCCCAGCGCCGTGGCGATCCCGCGGCAGTGCCGCTGTCGGCCCAGCTGGTGGAGACATTCGCTGGTTTCTACGGGGCGGATTCCACGGCCACCGCCAAGTGGCGTATCCCGCTGGCGGAGGCATTGTTCGCCAACGGCGATGGCGCTGGCGCCCGCGCCCAGATCGCCCGGGCCCGGCCGCACCTGCAGGAACTGGCGCCGACGTCGGAATTTCTGAGTCGCATCAAGGGGTTGGAGCAGCGCATGGCGGATCACGACGCGGGTCTGTCCCGGGGGCGATAGTTTTGTGATGGTTTTCTCGGTTTATCGATCAGGAGGCCGATTCCGGGCCTCGTTGATCGAAGGAACGCCATGTCAAACCCTCTCCATCCAGATGCCACCCGCGCTGCAGCGCATCCGACAGCCGCCTCCGCCGAGGCCATGGACCCACCTGAGGCGATGGAAGCACGTGAGGCCGAACTGGACACCACGCAGGCCCGCGGCCCGTTCCGTGCCTTCCGGAAGGCCTACCGCAAAGCGCGTGACTGGCATTGCTCCCGCGGGCGCGCCGCGGTGGTCGCGCTGCGCTTTGCCCTGACCGGCGACAGCGGCCGCTTCCGCAGTCACGGCGGCTGGATGGTCTCGCGCATCTACAAGCCACGGTGAGCTGCGGCGGGTTGACCGGCGGGAACGGCCAGGTCAGTCGCTTTCGCCGAGCCGGCCTTCGGCCAGCGGCACCCGCGAGCCATCCAGCAGGCCGCGGCTGAGCGCGCCGTTCTCGATGAACAGCAGCTCGCCGTTTTCACCGTTCTTGATGCTGCTGTCGATGGCGATGATGCGGTCGCCATGGAAGCTGCTGACATGCGGCATCGAGGTGTGGCCGACCACGATGCGGGCGAGGTCGAGCTGTTTGAGCAGCGTCTCGACATGGGCGGTATCCATGCGTCCATCGAAGTAGCCGCGGTACCAGATCGGGCTGGTCTTGCCATCGAACAGGCGGGCAGTGTCCGGTGCGGCCTTGACCTGCTCCTTGGGCAGCCCGACTGCGGCCTGGTAGCCGGCGTTGGTGGTCGCCATGTTGCGCACCAGGTCCAGGTTCTCCGGTGCGATGCCGCCGTGCAGGAACAGGGTGTCCCCGACGCGCAGCAGCACCGGACGGGTGCGCAGCCACTGGCCGATCGTCGAATCCGGACCGTACAGTGCGGGGTAGGAACGGCCGAGCAGCTGCGCGGTCTTGAGGTACTTCGGGTTGACGTAGCGCAGGTCGTTGTAGAGGACCATCGTCTCGTGGTTGCCGAGCACGAAGTGCACCGCACCGCCGGCTGCCGCGGCCTGTTGCTGCAGGCTGTACAGCAGCCAGAATGCTTCGGTGACCTGCGGACCGCGGTCGAACACATCGCCCGCCACCACCAGCGTGGCGTCGCCCAGCGACCATCGGTCTTCGCTGTCGATCACGTGGTGGGCGCGCAGCAGCGTCACGAGCAGGCCGTACTGGCCGTGGATGTCCGACAGCGCGACGATCCGCGGCGTGGCCGGGAACCGGGCGATCTCCGCCGTGCGCGGCGGCAGCACGGTCAGCGGGTGCGGATAGCCGCACTCGGGGGCGACCACGGTGGCTTCGCCGCGTGCCGGCAGCTCGCGGCGGATCACGTGGTCCTTGCACACCCAGGCCGCTTCCAGCCCCTTGGCGGTACGGAACACGTACGGTCCATCGGCATCCACATGCTCGGCCGGCGTCGCCACCTCGCGTGCCGTGGCCAGCAGCGGTGTCATCAGCAGCGCTGACTGGAGCAGCAGCAGGGCAGGGCGGGTCAGGGCGCGGCGGATCGACATCGGGGGATTCCTGTGGCGGACGGCAATGCCGCGATGCTACGCCGCACGGGGCGCGCGGGGCATGCGCCATTGGTCAGCCATGCGTGCCGCAACGGGCGGATGGGCCGGCGCTGCCGTCGGCCACACAGGGTCACCCGCGCTGCAGCGCCTTTCGCCCGGGCGCATCGGGCAGGTCATCGCTGGCCAGCACCACCTGGTCGCGGCCCCGCTTCTTGGCCTGGTACATCGCCGCATCGGCGCGCGCCATCAGCCGCTCGTAGTCGGGATGGCCATCATGCGCGGCCACGCCGATGCTGGTGGTCAGCGACAGGCTCTGGCCACTGCCCAGTTGCACCGGGCTCTGCGCGATGTGCTTGCGCAGGTTCTCGGCGATCACCTCGGCCTGGGCGGCGGTGGCGGCCACCAGCACCACCACGAATTCCTCACCGCCATAACGGAACAGGTAGTCGCTGCCGCGGGTGAGCTGGCCGAGCAGGGCGGCCACGTGCTGCAGGGCGCGGTCGCCGCCGTCATGGCCGTGCGCATCGTTGATCGCCTTGAAATGGTCCAGATCCAGCAGCAACACCGAGAACGGCGTCTGCGTGGAATTGGCCAGTTCGATTTCCCGGCGCAGCACGGTCGGCAGGAAGCGACGGTTGAGCAGGTTGGTCAGTGCATCGCTGCCGGCATCGAGCTCGCCGATCCGTTCGAACAACATGCCCATCAGTGTGCGGATCTGCGCCAGCCGCTCGCGGATGCCCTGCAATGCCCCGAAGCGCGCTGCGAAATCGGCATGCGCCAGCGCTTCCTGCAACTGCGTATCGACCGCGGCGACCAGTGCACCGACCTGGCCGGTCTCGCTGCTTTCGCCGAAACTCGGGATGCCCTTGTGGGTGAACCACAGGCCGAACTCCGATTGCGCCAGCCCGGTGAGCTCGGCCTCGGCATTCTGGCTCGCCATCGCATAGAGCAGCGCGTTTTCCCAATCCAGCAGCAGGGCGCGTTGGCGTTCGCGCTCGGTGCTGACGTTCTGCACCAGCGAGAACAGGCGATACGCCGCATCGGTGCGCGAAGAGCGCTCGCGTGCATGCGTGTAGGCCAGCGTCATGCCTTCCAGGGCGATATCCATCGAAGCGCTGAGGCAGTGGATCGCCGCAAACGCCGTCGTGCTTTTGTCGGCCTGCGCGATGATGCGGTCGAACAGGCGGTGCTTGAGCACGCGCGCGCCGCGCGCCACCAGATCCACCGGAATCCCCACGCGCGCATGCACGTCGCCAATCACGCGCTGCGCGGCGACCAGCGCGTTGATGCTGTCCGGCGTGGCGGTGAGGATCTGCTGCAGCCACCGCTGCATCGCCGGTTTCAGGCGCAGCCGCACCTGGTCGTGCGAGAGGAACCGGCTCGCGCGCGGGTCTTCGAGCAGCACATCGTAGAAGTGGTGGGCCAGCCCGGGCGGGCTCTCGGCCGACAGGCTCGCCAGCAGTGTCGCCGCCGCGGCCGGCGTCTGCGCCAGTGTCTGTGCCCAGGCCAGCGCCAGCGGTTGGCTGGCCTCATCAAGATTTGGAACGTTATGCACGATTGTCTTCCCGCCACACAGGCCGTCGAGAGGTAGCGGCCGGACGCTGTTGTTATTGAATGGCAAACTGAACGCTGCGGTAAGTGTAATAGTCTCCGCGCGAGGCGCTGCTTAACCTGCCGGCATTGTCCAGGAGAGCTTTCATGGGTCACGACCACGACCATCTGCCCAGCGAGATCCGCCACGAAAAACCGCTGTGGTGGGCGCTGGGGCTGACCACCACCTTCCTGCTGGTGGAGGTGGCCGGCGCGTTCTGGACCAACAGCCTGGCACTGTTGTCCGATGCCGCGCACATGGCCACCGATACCCTCGCGCTGATGATCGCACTGGTTGCGGTCCGGCTCAGCCGGCGCCCGCCCGATGCCAAGCGCACCTACGGCTACGCGCGGCTGGAGGCTCTGGGCGCGATGATCAACGGCGGCATGCTGTTCGTGGTCGCCGGTTACATTCTCTGGGAAGCGGTGCAGCGCTTCCGCGCGCCGCAGGAGATCGCCTCCACCGGCATGCTGGTGATCGCGGTGTTCGGGCTGGTGATCAATCTCATCTCGATGCGGCTGCTGCGCGCCGGCAGCGGCGAGAGCCTCAACGTCAAAGGCGCGTACCTGGAAGTCTGGGCGGACATGCTCGGCTCGGTCGCGGTGATCCTCGGCGCGTTGCTGATCCGCTGGACGGGCTGGAAGCCGATCGATCCGATCCTGGCCGTGCTGATCGGCCTGTGGGTGCTGCCGCGCACCTGGGTGTTGATGCGCGAGGCGATCAACGTGCTGCTGGAGGGCGTGCCCAAGGGCATGGATGTCGCGGCGGTACGCGGCACCCTGTGCGCACACGATGGCGTGGTGGACGTACATGACCTGCACGTATGGGCGCTGGCTTCCAGCACACCCGCACTGACCGCGCACGTGGTGATGGGCACCGGCGTGGATGCGGACCGCCTGCGTCGCGAACTGGGCACCCGGTTGCACGAGCAGTACGGCATCGACCACGTGACCCTGCAGATCGAGGCCGACCACTGCGGCGATCCCTGCAGCGTCGGCAGCCCCCGCGACCGGCACGCCGATGACCATGCCGGGCACGACCACGCCGCTCACGCGCACGGCAGCCACGACAGCCACGACAACCACGACAGCCGCCGCCCTGCACCGGACGCGCAGGGCCACCACGGGCATCCGCATCCCTGAGGGTCAGGGGCGGGCCGCGGCGGACGGGCAGGGCAGGGTTGCCGCTACAATGTGGGTCTGCCTTGCCATCTGTCGGAGATACTGCAGTGACCCGGAAACTCGTACTGTTGCGCCACGGCCAGAGCCAGTGGAACCTGGACAACCGCTTCACCGGCTGGGTGGACGTGGAACTGACCGAACAGGGCCGCCGCGAGGCCGCCGCCGCCGGCCGCCTGATGCGTGAAGAAGGGCTGCAGTTCGATGTCGCGCACACCTCGGTGCTCAAGCGCGCCATCCACACCCTGCAGGGTGCCCTGGCCGAACTGGACCAGGACTGGCTGCCGGTCAGCAAGAGCTGGCGCTTGAACGAGCGTCATTACGGCGGCCTGCAGGGCCTGGACAAAGCCGAGACCGCCGCCAAGCACGGCGAGGACCAGGTCAAGATCTGGCGCCGTTCCTACGACATCCCGCCGCCGGCGATGGACATCGAGGACCCGGGCCACCCGATCCACGACCGTCGTTATGCCGGCCTGGACCGCAACGCGCTGCCGGGCACCGAATCGCTGGCCACCACGCTGGACCGCGTGCTGCCGTACTGGTTCGATGCGATCGCCCCCCAGCTCAAGGACGGCAAGACCGTACTGGTCACCGCCCACGGCAACTCGCTGCGCGCGCTGTACAAGTACCTCAACAACGTCTCGCAGGACGCCATCCTGGAGCTCAACATCCCGACCGGCATCCCGTTGCTGTTCGAGCTCAACGACGACCTGACCGTGCAGTCGTTCCGCTACCTGGGTGACCCGGAAGCGGCACGCAAGGCCGCTGAGGCCGTGGCCAACCAGGGCAAGGCGAAATAACAACGAAAGGCCGGCGCAAGCCGGCCTTTTCTTTACCCCCGCGGGTAGAGCCACCCCATGGGTGGCTGCACGCAATGCACGGTTCACGCAGCCACCCATGGGGTGGCTCTACCGCTGCGCGATGGTGTGACCTTTGGCCGGTCCGCCCCGGCCCCTCCCGCGCTACGCTGCCCGATTGCCCGTGATCCGGGTGATGCATCCATCTGTAGCCGGAGAGTCGAATGAAGTTTTCCAAGCTGGTCCCGCTGGGCCTGACCGCCGCCATCGCCGTGTCGCTGGCCTCCTGCGGCAAGACCGATACCGCGCCTGCCGCCACCGCCGATGCCAAGCCGGCGTTTGATCAGTCGCAGATCAAGACCGCGCTGATCTCGCTCAACACGGCCGATCTGGACACCGCCATCGCCGCCTGTACCGACCTCAACGGGTTCGTGAACAGCAAGTGGCTCAAGGCCAACCCGGTCCCGAACGACCAGACCACCTGGGGCAGCTTCGAAATACTGCGCGAGCGCTCGCTGGAAGTGCAGCACGCGCTGGTCCAGCAGGCTGCCGCCAGCCAGGCCAAGGCCGGCACGGTGGAAGCCAAGATCGGTGACATCTGGAAGACCGGTTCGGACGAAGCCAAGATCGAGGCCGCCGGCATCACCCCGCTGCAGCCGCAGCTGGACAAGATCGCCGCGCTGAACGATACCGCCGCCATTACCCAGTACCTGCGCGACAGCCAGGCGGTGGGCCAGGGCGTGCTGTTCTCGCTGTTCGCCAATGCCGATTACAAGGATTCGGCCAACGTCATCGCCTATGTCGGCCAGGGCGGCCTCGGCCTGCCGGAGAAGGGCTACTACTTCGACGATTCGCAGGCCAAGATCCGCGACGCCTACGTCGCCTACATCGCGCAGGTGCTGACCCTCTCCGGCGTGGACGCCGAGCAGGCCAAGACCCAGGCCAAGGCCGTGATGGACTTCGAAACGCGTCTGGCCAAGGCCTCGATGTCGCGCATCGAAATGCGTGATCCGGCCAAGCGTTACAACCCGGTCAGCGCGGCTGACGCGGACAAGCTGACCCCGAACTTCAGCTGGACCGCATTGTTCGAGACCCTGAAGGTGCCGGCCGCGCAGAAGTTCTCGATGGCCCAGCCGGGCTTCTTCGGCGAAGTGGACAAGATGCTGGCCGACGTGCCGGCCGCCACCTGGCAGGCCTACCTGCGCTTCCACACCATCGATGACGCCTCGCCGTACCTGAGCAGCGCCTTCGAAAAGGCCAACTTCGATTTCTACAGCACCACGCTGCGTGGTCAGAAGGAAATGCAGCCGCGCTGGAAGCGCGTGCTGGAGTCGGTCAACGGCGCCATCGGCGAAGGCCTGGGCCAGATGTATGTCGATGCCGTGTTCCCGGCCGACTCCAAGGTGCAGATGCAGCACCTGGTGGAGAACCTCTCGGTGGCGCTGAAGGCGCGCCTGGAGAAGCTGGAGTGGATGAGCGAAGACACCCGCAAGAAGGCACTGGAAAAGTGGGCCAGCTTCACCCCGAAGATCGGCTACCCGGACAAGTGGCGTGACTGGTCGGGCCTGGAAACCAACGGTGACAGCTACCTGGGCAACATGCAGGCCGCGCGCACGTTCAACTACCGCTTCATGCTCAACAAGATCGGCAAGCCGGTCGACAAGACCGAATGGGGCATGACCCCGCAGACCGTCAACGCCTACTACAACGCCACCAAGAACGAGATCGTGTTCCCGGCGGCGATCCTGCAGGCGCCGTTCTTCGACGCCAAGGCCGATCCGGCGCTGAACTACGGCGGTATCGGTGCGGTCATCGGCCACGAGATGATGCACGGCTACGACGACTCGGGCAGCCAGTTCGCCGCCAACGGCAACTTCGACAACTGGTGGACCGACAGCGACCGTGCCGCCTTCACCCAGCGTACCGACCAGCTGGTCGCGCAGTTCGACGGCTATGAGTCGCTGCCGGGCGTGAACGTGAAGGGCAAGCTGACCCTGGGCGAGAACATCGGCGACCTGGGTGGCCTGACCGTGGCGTACGACGCGCTGCAGATGGCGTTGAAGGAAGACCCGAAGGCCAACGTAGCGGTCGACGGCCACACGCAGGACCAGCGCTTCTTCATGAACTGGGCCACCGTGTGGCGCCGCAACTTCAATGAGGGCGAGCTGCGCGTGCGTCTGAACACCGACCCGCACGCCCCGGCGAATTTCCGTGCCAACGGCGCGCCGTCGAACATGCCGGCGTACGCGCAGGCGTTCGAGTGCAAGGCCGGCGATGCAATGGTGCGGGCCGACGACAAGCGCGTTGTGATCTGGTGATCGCACGCGGTTGAGTGAGACATGAAAAACCCGGCGAAAGCCGGGTTTTTCTTTTCC
The DNA here is from genome assembly GCF_039673135.1 of Stenotrophomonas sp. TWI1151. NCBI lineage: Bacteria > Pseudomonadati > Pseudomonadota > Gammaproteobacteria > Lysobacterales > Lysobacteraceae > Stenotrophomonas > Stenotrophomonas sp. TWI1151. The sequence goes on along the minus strand of NZ_JBDJLA010000012.1, from coordinate 47,431 downwards.
AGCACGCTCGCGGCAAACCCAGGCCGAGACTAGGTAGTGGCGGCCATCATCCGGGTGAACAGGCCGAACACCTCCGGGTCGACCAGCCCCCCCTGCTGCTCGGCGAGGATGCCCATCGCCTTGGCATGCGGCATCGGGCCGCGGTACGGGCGGGTGGTGGTCATGGCGTCGTAGCCATCGACGATGGTCAGCACGCGTGCGCCCAGGGGAATGTCGCTGCCTTTCAGGCCATCCGGGTAACCACTGCCATCGAACGCCTCGTGATGGCTGCGGATCAACCGCGCCACCTCGGCGGCGTCACTGCGCCCGGTGGTGGCGAAGATGCGCTCACCACGTTCGGGGTGGGTGCGCATGATCGCGCGCTGTGCGTCATCCAGGCGCGCGGGATACAGCAGCACGTTGTCCGGAATGCCGATCTTGCCGATGTCATGGAAGCGGGCGGCCAGTGCCAGATGCGCACGCTGCGTGTCGTCCAGATCGCACAGGCGGCCCAGCTGATCGCCGAGCAGGCCGACCCGGTCGCAGTGGAAACGGGTGTACTGGTCGCGCATCTGCAACGACATCGATAGCGCGTCGATGGAGCAGACCTGCGAAGGGGCGTCGTCGAACATGGGGGCGGTCACGTGGGGTCGGATGGCCGGCCGTCAGTGCCGGGGTCGGGCAGGCCGCCACGTGGCGCCTGCCCAGTGAACGATAGCGCCTGGCGACCGACGCCAGGCGTGAAATCAGCGCGGGGAGAGGGTCAGCAACAGGGCCTTGGCGGCGCTGAAGCGGTCTTCCGGCAGCGGCAACGGGTGCTTGATGCGCAGCTTGTCCGGCCCGTCCATCGTGTACAGCTTGGGCTGCTTCTGGATCAGCTGGATCACCGCCATCGGGTCGATCTCCGGCTTGGGATTGAACACGATGCGGCCGCCGTTCTCGCCCAGTTCCAGCTTGCGGATGCCCAGCACGTTGGCCTGCAGCTTGAGTTCGGCGATCGCGAACAGATGCTTGGCCGGGTCCGGCAGCAGGCCGAAGCGGTCGATCATCTCCACCTGCAGTTCGCGCAGCTCAGCACTGTCACGCGCCGAGCTGATGCGCTTGTACAGGGTCAGGCGGGTATGCACGTCGGGCAGGTAGTCATCCGGGATCAAGGCCGGCACATGCAGTTCGACCTCGGCACCGCGCGCTTCTTCGCCCGCATCCAGGTCCGGCAGCTTGCCCAGGCGGATGCTGCGCACCGCGCGTTCCAGCAGCTCGGTGTACAGGCTGAAGCCGACCTCGGCCATCTGGCCGCTCTGGTCCTCGCCGAGCAGCTCGCCGGCACCGCGGATTTCCAGATCGTGGGTGGCCAGGGTGAAGCCGGCACCGAGTTCGTCCATCGAGGCGATCGCCTCCAAACGCTTCTCGGCATCGGGCGTCATCGCGCGCTTGTCCGGCACCACCAGGTAGGCGTACGCCCGGTGGTGCGAGCGACCCACGCGGCCACGCAGCTGGTGCAGCTGGGCCAGGCCGAAGCGGTCGGCGCGGTTGATGATGATGGTATTGGCGTTGGGAATGTCGATGCCCGATTCGATGATCGTGGTCGACAGCAGCACGTTGAAGCGCTGCTTCTGGAAGTCCAGCATCACCCGCTCCAGCTCGCGCTCGGGCATCTGCCCATGGGCGATGCCGATGCGTGCTTCGGGCACCAGCTCGGCCAGCTCGCGCTGCATGCGGCCGATGCTCTCCACGTCGTTGTGCAGGAAGTACAGCTGGCCACCACGGGCCAGTTCGCGCTGGAAGGCTTCGCGCAGCAGCGCGTTGTCCCAGGCGGTGATGAACGTCTTGACCGCCAGCCGGTTCGGCGGCGGGGTGGCGATGATCGACAGATCCCGCAGCCCGGCCATGGCCATGTTGAGCGTGCGGGGAATCGGCGTGGCGGTCAGCGTCAGCAGATGCACGTTGGCGCGCATCGCTTTGAGCGCTTCCTTCTGGCGCACACCGAAGCGCTGCTCTTCATCCACCACGACCAGACCGAGGTCCTTGAACTTCACGTCCGGCTGCAGCAGGCGATGGGTACCGATGATGACGTCGATGGTGCCGGCGGCGACCTTCTCCAGTTCGGCCTTGATCTCTTTGGTGGATTTGAAGCGCGACAGCACCTCCACCTTGAGCGGCCAATCGGCGAAGCGATCGCGGAAATTGCGGTAATGCTGTTCGGCCAGCAGGGTGGTCGGCACCAGCACGGCGACCTGCTTGCCGGCGCTGGCGGCGGCGAATGCGGCGCGCACGGCGACCTCGGTCTTGCCGAAGCCGACGTCGCCGCAGACCACGCGGTCCATCGGCTGGCTGCTGGCCAGATCGCGCAGCGTCGCGTCGATCGCGGCCAGCTGATCCGGTGTTTCCTCGAACGGGAAGCCGGCCGCGAACGGCTCGTACATCGCGCGGTCCACGTGCAGCGCCAGGCCGGCACGGGCACGCCGACGCGCCTGGATTTCCAGCAGTTCGGCGGCGACGTCGCGGACCTTTTCGGCGGCCTTGCGCTTGGCCTTGGTCCACTGCTCGCCACCGAGCGAATGCAGCGGCGCGGTTTCCGGCGAGGCACCGGAATAGCGGCTGATCAGGTGCAGCTGGGCGACCGGCACATACAGGCGGTCGCCCTTGGCGTACTCGATTTCCAGGAACTCGCCGGGCATGCCACCGGCATCGAGCACGATCAGGCCGCGGTAGCGGCCGACACCGTGGTCTTCATGCACGATCGGCGAGCCTTCGCTGAGCTCGCCGAGGTCGCGGATGATCGCTTCGGGCTCGCGCCCGGCCCGGCGGCTGCGGCGCTGCTGGCCGGCGCGTTCGGGAAACAGCTGACGTTCGGTCAGCACCGCGATCGGCGGGCTTTCCAGCGCGAAACCGTCTTCCAGCGGCGCCACGGTGATGCCGAAGCGCACGCTGTCGTCGGCCAGGAAGCCGGGCAGATCGGCGACCACCGGCGGCTTCAGCTCGGCGGCGAGCAGCACTTCCAGCAGGGCTTCGCGGCGGCCGGCGGAATCGGCGGCGATCAACACCCGGCCCGGATAATGACCGATGAAGGATTTCAGTGCCTCGGCAGCCGGGGCATCGCGTGCGGCCACCGGCAGCGGCGGCAGGGGCTGGTCGCCCAGCGGCTGTGCATCGCCGATGCGGTCGTGATCCAGCGGCCAGACTTCGACGCGGGCCAGGCCGTTGAGCGTGGCGCGCAGTTGCTCGGGGCTGGCATACAGCTCTTCCGGCGCCAGCAGCGGGCGCTCGACATCGTGGCGGCGCTGCTCGTAGCGGTTCTGCGTCTGCGCCCAGAAGGCGGCCGCAGCATCGAACACGTTCGGCGCCAGCACCGGTAGCACGTTGGGCTGCAGGTAATCGAGCAAGGTTGCGGTCTTGTCGAAGAACAGCGGCAGGTAATACTCGATGCCGGCCGGCGCGATACCGGCCTTGAGATCCTGGTACAGCGCGCTGCGCCGGGTATCCACATCGAAGCGCTCGCGCAGCGTGTTGAGCACGCGCGAGACGCTGAGATCATCCAGCGGTACTTCACGGCCGGGCAGCATGTGCACCGCCTCGACCTTGTCCAGCGAGCGCTGCGACTCCGGATCGAAGGCGCGGATCGAATCGATGTCTTCATCGAGCAGTTCCACCCGCAGCGGCGCCTCGGCCCCCATCGGGTAGACATCGAGCAGGCCGCCACGCACGGCGAAATCACCCGGGTCCATCACCTGCGGCACGTTGCGGTAGCCGGCCGATTCCAGGCGGCGCTTTTCCGCGTCCATATCCAGGCGCTGGCCGACCGTCAGGTCGAAGCTGCCGCCGATGACGTACTTGAGCGGTGCCAACTGCTGCAGCAGCGTCTGCACCGGCACCACCACGATGCCGCGCTTGAGCGCAGGCAGGGCGTGCAGCGCAGCCAGGCGCTGGGAAATGATGTCCGGGTGCGGGCTGAAGGCGTCGTAGGGCAGGGTTTCCCAATCCGGGAAGGCCACGATCGGCACGTCGCCGGCAGTGCCGAGCAGGGTGTGCAGATCGGCTTCGATCTGGTTCGCGCCATGGTTGTCGCGCGCGACCACCAGCAACGGCCCGTCGTGCGACTGCGCCGCGCGGGCGATGTACCACGCCAGCGCCGTGGCCGAAGCGGGGGCGCGCCACCAGGCGCGGAGCTGTCCAGGACGTGGCAGCGGCGGAACGGGATAGGAGGTGCGTGACATGAACCGTCGATTTTAGCAGACCGCAGCGTGGCGGCCGTGTCATCCGGTGGCAGGCAAGCGTACGGCCGATCCACGTTACCGGTAGTGCCGGCCGCTGGCCGGCTCCAGGCGATGGGGGTTGTGGGGGCAGCCCGCCCGCGGCCGGCTCTGCCGCTGAGGGCGCGGAAAGACGCCCCCGCGTCAGCTGTCGAGTTCCAGCACCATGCGCACCAGGCCCGGCGTACCGTTCGGGTGCGGGATCGGCTGGAAGCCCAGCGAGGCGGCCAGCTGCTTCATCGGCTCGTTCTCTTCGGCAACATCACCGTACAGACGATCCAGGTACTTGCCGCGCGCCCACTTGACCAGCTTGCGCATCAACTGCCTGCCCAGGCCCTGGCCGACCAGGAAGCGGCTGACCAGGATGGCGTACTCGGCCTCGCGGGTACCGGGGATGATCGAGGCACGCGCGACCGCACCCACCACGGCTTCACCGGCGGGCAGCGACTCGGCCGCGACCAGGGTGATTTCGCTCTTGGGATTGGGATGGGTCAGGCGCTGCGTCGTTTCCGGCGACAGTTCGGTTACCGACTGCAGGAAGCGGTCGCGGATCTCTTCGGGACCGAACAGACTGAAAGCGGCATGCAGCGGCGGGCCGTCTTCCGGCCGGATGGGGCGGATCAGCAGCTCGTGGCCACTGGGTGCCTTGAAAATCTCGTGCCAGGGCGGCATGCGGTTACGGGTAGCCATACCGGTGATTCCTTGGTGGTCTTCGGATTCTCGCATCCCGGGGGCAGCGTTCCGTGAACGGATCACTCACGCCGCGCCGGACGGGAGGCGCCGGCCAGGCCGGGGTTCCGGCCTGGATTCAGGGGGTCATTCGGCCTGCTTGAGCCACTGCAGGCGGGTCGAGGCGCCGGCCTCGCCCAGGTGCTGCTTGAGCGCCGGCATGGCCGGGGCCAGGACCTGGTCGAACTGCCACGGCGGGTTGAGCAGCAGCATGCCGCTGCCATTGAGCCGCAGCGGGGAGTCGTCCGGGCGGATCAGCAGCTCGGCGGTCAGCACCGATTTCACCGGCAGCGCACAGGCCTTGCGCAGGAAATGCAGGATGGTGCGGCGCTGCTTGATCGGGAACCAGATCGCAAAGCTGGCCTGCGGCCAACGGCCCAGGATCTCGGTCACCGAGGCCAGGATGGCCTGGTACTCGGCGTCCTGCCCCTCGTAGGGCGGGTCGATCAGGACCAGCCCCCGGCCGATCTTCACGCCGTTGGCCTTGGGCGGCAGCAGCTTCTTGTTCTGGGCATAGCCATCGGCGTGATACACGGCCACCCGGCTGTCATGGGCGAACAGTGCCTTCAGCGCGGTGGCTTCGGCATCCTGCACTTCACAGACGGCCATGCGGTCCTGCTCGCGCAGGGTCTGGGCGGTCAGCAGGGGCGAGCCGGGATAGCTGATCATCGCCCCGACCGGGTTGTCGGCCTGGACTGCCTTGAGATAGCGCTCCACCACCGCGGGCAGCTGCGGCTGGGCCATCAGGCGCATCACGCCGTCTTCGGCCTCCAGCGTCTTGCGGCTTTCCTCGCTGGCCAGCAGGTAGCGGCCTGCGCCGCCGTGGGTGTCCAGCACGAAGAACGGGCTGTCCTTGCGCTTGAAGGTGTCGAGCAGGGCAAGCTGCACGATGTGCTTGAGCACATCGGCATGGTTGCCGGCATGGAAGGCGTGGCGGTAATTCATCGGCGCAGTGTACGGGGCGGCGGGCCCAGCGGCTATGCTGCGCGCATGAGCCATCCCCTGCACAACGTCCTGGTGGTCGAGGACGAAACCGCCATCGCCGATACCGTTCTGTATGCACTGCGCAGTGAAGGCTACGGCGCCCAGCATTGCCTGCTCGGCGGGGAGGCGCTGGCCCGGCTGCGCCAGCACGGCTTCGATGTGGTGGTGCTGGATGTCGGCCTGCCGGACATGAGCGGTTTCGAGGTCTGCCGCACGTTGCGCACCTTCAGCGAGGTGCCGGTGATCTTCCTGACCGCCCGCAATGACGAGTTCGACCGGGTGCTCGGCCTGGAGCTGGGGGCGGATGACTATATGGCCAAGCCCTTCTCCCCGCGCGAGCTGGTGGCGCGGGTGCGCGCGCGCCTGCGCCGGTCCGCGGCCCCGGCCGACACCACCGGCTGGCAGCAGATTGGGCGCTTCTCGATCGACCGCGAGGGCAGCCGGATCCGCTTTGGTGACCAGCCGCTGGACCTGACCCGCTACGAATACGCGCTGATGGCGGCCCTGCTGCAGCGCCCCGGCGCGATCCTCAGCCGCGCCCAGCTGATGGACCGCGGCTGGGACAGCGACGCCGACAGCGCCGACCGCACCGTCGATACCCACGTCAAAACCCTGCGTGCCAAGCTGCGTGCCGCCGGTGCCGAGACCGACCCGATCCGCACCCACCGTGGCCTGGGCTACGCACTGGAGGTGTAGGCATGCGGCTGGGCCTGAAACTGTTCCTGGGCTTCTTCCTGATCGTGGGTATCGCCGCGTTCTTCGTGATGCGTATTTTCGTCAACGAAGTGAAGCCTGGCGTGCGCCAGGCGATGGAGTCCACGTTGGTCGATGCGGCCAACGTGCTGGCTGAAATGGCCGCCGCCGATCTCAAGGCCGGGCACATCCGCGACGGCCGCTTTGTCGCCGATCTGGCGCGTGCGCAGCGACGTGACCCGAAGGCGATGGTGTGGCGTTTTCCCAAGCGCACGCTGGATTACCAGGTCACCATCACCGATGCCAAGGGCATCGTGGTGTACGACTCGACCGGGCGCGATGTGGGGCGCGACAACTCGCGCTGGAACGATGTCTATCGCACCCTGCGTGGCGAATACGGCGCGCGTTCCAGCCCGGAAACCCCGGGCGACGATACCCACTCGGTGATGCACGTGGCCGCGCCGATCTTCGATCCGGCCGATGGGCGCCGCTTGATCGGTGTGCTCAGCCTGGCCCAACCCAACCGCAGCATCGATCCGTTCATCGCCGCCAGCCAGCGCGCCATCATGAAGCGCGGTGCCTGGCTGATCGGTCTCTCGGCGCTGATCGGCCTGCTGATGACCGCGTGGCTGATGCACGGCGTGAGCCGGCTCAATCGCTACGCCAAGGCGGTCAGCGCCGGTGAGCCGGTGCCGCCGCCGAAGCCGCGCCGCGATGAGATCGGCGATCTGGGCCAGGCGCTGGAAACCATGCGTCGCAAGCTGGAAGGCAAGGCCTACGTCGAGCAGTACGTTCAATCGCTGACGCATGAAATGAAGAGCCCGCTGGCCGCGATCCGCGGTGCCGCCGAACTGTTGCAGGAGCCGTTGCCGGATGCCGACCGTGCGCATTTTGCACGCAGCATTGAAGGCCAGGCGCAGCGGCTCACCGAAACCATCGACAAGCTGCTGGCGTTGGCCGAGGTGGAACAGTACGGCTGGCTGCACAAGCACGAGCGGCTTGCCTTGGCACCCTTGCTGCAGGCCGCGACCGATGCGGTGGCGGTGCGTGCGCAGGCGGCGGGCGTAGCACTCCATGTGGAGGTGCTGGCCGAGAGCGTGCAGGGCGACGGCTATCTGCTGCGCCAGGCGCTCAACAATCTGCTGGAGAATGCCGTGGCGTTCTCACCCGCCGGCAGCAGCATCACGCTCGGTGCGCGTGCAGAAGGCGAGGGCATCGCGCTGACCGTGGCCGACCGCGGCAGTGGCGTGCCCGAGTACGCGCTCGACCGCGTGTTCGAGCGCTTCTATTCCCTGGCGCGCCCGGGCACCGGCCAGCGCAGCTCCGGCCTCGGCCTGTCGTTCGTGCAGGAAGTGGCCCGCCTGCATGGCGGCCGTGTCAGCCTGCGCAACCGCGATGACGGCGGCGCGCAGGCGGTGTTGTGGCTGCCGTCGCGGCTGCCTTCGGTCCCGCCGCGGCGCTGACCGCCGCTGCACTTCACACTGACTTCAAACTCGGCACAAACCCCGCACACCGGCGCGCGGGAAGCTGGCCCCCTCCCAACCGAGGACGGGTCATGAAATCCCTGAAGATGCTGTTGCGGTTCGCCATTGTCGGCGGGCTGATCCTGTTGCTGCTGATTCCGCTGAGCCTGATCAAGGGGGTGATCCGCGAGCGTGAGGCCTACCGCGACGAGGCGTACCAACGCGTCGCGCAGAGCCGCGCCGGCGCGCAGATTCTGACCGGACCGATCCGGGTGGTGCCGTGGACCGAAACCCGCGAAGTCGAGGTCGTGGATGCGGCCGGCACCAAAAAGAAGGAAAAGCAGGTCGAGCAGGGCCAGTGGCTGCAGATGCCGGCCACGCTCACGGTGGACGGCGTGATGCAGCCGGACGAGCGCCGCGTCGGCCTGTTCCGCGTCCCGGTCTATAGCTGGAAGGCCACGATCAGCGCCGCGTTCGCCGATGACGACTACCCGGTGAAAGCCGGCCGCGTGTATGGCACGCCTTTCCTGACCGTGGGCATCGCCGACGTGCGTGGCCTGGTCGGTTCGCCGAACCTGCGCGTGGATGGCAACGCCGTGACGCTGTTGCCCGATGCCGGCGGCGTCAGTGGCATCGGCACGGGCCTGCATGTCGGCTTGCCGGGCCTGGCGGATGAACGGGGTGGCGTGCTCAAGGGCAGCAAGGTCGAGCTGGAGCTGGTGCTGGATGGCACCCGGTCGCTGTCGGTGGTGCCGGTGGGCGATGACAGCCGCATCGCGCTGCGCTCGCCCTGGCCGCACCCGCTGTTCGGTGGCAGCTTCCTGCCCAACGAGCGCAAGGTCGACGCGCAGGGCTTCGACGCCCAGTGGGCGGTGTCCTCGCTGGCCTCGCGTGCCCAGCACCAGCTGCGCAACCGCCCGGACATCGACGCCGAGGCGGTAAGCGTGGAGCTGGTCAATCCGGTCGATGTCTATACCCAGGCCGACCGCGCCAGCAAGTACGGCATCCTCTTCATCCTGCTCACCTTCGTCGGCTTCATCCTGTTCGAGCTGATCAAGCAGCTGCGCATCCACCCGCTGCAGTACCTGATGGTCGGCCTGGCGCTGGCGATCTTCTTCCTGCTGCTGCTCAGCCTCTCCGAGCACATCGCGTTCTGGCAGGCCTATGCACTCTCGGCGCTCGCCTGTATCGGCATCCAGACCGTGTATCTGTCCGGCGTATTGAAGAGCTGGAAACGCGGCCTGGGCTTCGCGCTGATGCTCAGTGCCCTGTATGGCGCGCTGTACGGGCTGCTGATCTCGGAGAACAACGCGCTGCTGATGGGCTCGCTGCTGCTGTTCGGCGTGCTGGCCGCGGTGATGTGGGTGACCCGCCGGGTCGATTGGTACGAACTCGGCGCACGCCTGAGCTGAGGAACGGACATGAGCTTGCGCCGCTGTCTGCAGGAACGAGTGCGCCGGGCGCTGCCCGCCCGGCTGGAGGTGGCTTCGCTGCTGGAGGGCGAGGCCTCGGGATGGCCGTCACCGCTGAGGGCGCTGCCCGGTACGCCGGCAGCGCCGGGGCTGCTGCGTTTCGGCTTGGCCCCGGCCACCTGCGAGGCGATCACCGTGCACGGGCTACGCTTTCTGGAACAGGCACGGCAGGCGCGCGGACGCCTGCCGCTGCCGCACTGGTTTGGCGACTATCGGCCGTGGCGTGAGGGTGCACAGGCGTTGCGTGAGGTCGGCATCCGCGGGTTGCCCGCGGACTGGCCGGTGCATGCGGCGGTCTACGCCAGCGCCTCGGAAGACCGCAGCCGCTGGTTGCTGGTACTGCCTGCCCGTGGCCAGCTCTGGTACGGCTGGATGGCGTGACCATGACTCTTGGCCCGGGGGCACCGGGACCACGCCCGATAGACTCGGGTATTGTTCGTGGTCTGGCCGAGAGGCGGGGGTAATCGTGTTCAAGTGGGGCATGTTGAGCGTGGCATTGGCATTGAGTGGCGTCGCCGATGCACAGACGAAGGAAACGGTGGACCTGGACATGGTCAGCCGCATCCGCCAGGAAGCCTTCCACCGGTCGCAGGTGATGGCGACCTTCAGCCATCTGACCGAGCAGATCGGCCCGCGCCTGACCAATTCGCCCGCGATGGGCGAGGCCAATACCTGGACCCGCAGCAAGTTCAACGAGTGGGGCCTGGTCAACGTCCATGACGAGGCCTTCGATGCGTTCGGCCGCGGCTGGGAGTTCAGCAACGCCAGCGTGGAACTGCTGAGCCCGCGCGTGGCGCCGCTGTATGCGCTGCCGAAGGCCTGGACCCCGGGCACCAACGGCCCGGTCGAGGGCGAGGTGATCAAGGTCGAGATCAAGAAGCTCGCCGATCTGGATCAGTACAAGGGCAAGATCGCCGGCAAGATCCTGCTGCTCAATGATGCACGCGACTACGAACGGGCCACCAAGTCCGATTCGCACCGCCACGATGACGCCGGCCTGGCCGAGCTGCAGGTGTTCGCGGTGCCCAAGGACGTCGCCGATGCCAAGGCCGACCGTGCCAAGAAGGCCAAGGAGTTCCTGGAGAAGCAGGAACTGACCCGTGCCACCAACGCCTTCTTCGCCGAGCAGGGCGTGCTGGCCACGATCAGCATCAGCGGCTGGGACAACGGCATCATCCGCGTCGGCGGCGGTGGCTCACGCAAGGCGGGCGAACCGGTCGGCGTGCCCGAGCTGGCGATGATGGCCGAGCACTACAACCAGCTGGTGCGGGCGGTCGACCAGAAGCAGGCGGTCAAGCTGCGCGTGAATGTCGAGGCCCGTTTCACCGATACGCAGGACCAGCCGGGCTACAACACGCTGGCCGAGATCCGCGGCAGCGGCAAGGCCGATGAGATCGTGATGCTCGGCGCGCACATGGATTCCTGGCACACCGGCACCGGTGCAGCCGACAACGCTGCCGGCGTGGCGGTGATGATGGAAGCCATGCGCATCCTCAAGGCGGTTGGCGCCAAGCCCAAGCGCACGATCCGCGTGGCGCTGTGGAGTGGCGAAGAGCAGGGCCTGATCGGCTCCCAGGATTACGTGTCCAAGCACTTCGCGCGCTACCCCGAGCCGACCGACCCGGCGCAGCTCAAGCTGCCGGCCTCGATGCGTGAACCCACCGGCGCCCTGCAGCGCCAGCGCGATTACGACAAGTTCTCGGCGTACTTCAACATGGACAACGGCTCGGGCCGCTTCCGCGGCATCTACGCGCAGGAGAACCTGGCCGCGGTGCCGATCTTCGAAGCGTGGCTGGCCCCGTTCCATGACGTGGGCGCGACCACCGTGGCCACCCGCAACACCGGCAGCACCGACCACATCGCGTTCGATCGCGTTGGCCTGCCCGGGTTCCAGTTCATTCAGGACCGCCTGGACTACTTCACCAACGTCCACCACAGCAACCTGGACACCTGGGACCACGCCGAGCCGGAGGACCTGAAGCAGGCCGCCGCCATCGTGGCCTCGTTCGTCTACAACGCGGCGATGCGCGATGAAAAGCTGCCGCGCAAGCCGTTGCTGACGCCCTGAAGGCTGCCGCGTGGGCCGCCGGGAAATGGCCGCCCACGCCATGCCGGGCAAGGAGTGCCCGGTTTGCGGCCGGGGCGGGGTAAAATTGCCGGGATTCCGTTTCCCGCCCTGAGCCCTCCATGACCTGCCGCACCCGTTTTGCCCCCAGTCCCACCGGCTACCTGCACATTGGTGGCGCCCGCACGGCGCTGTACTGCTGGCTGGAGGCCCGTCACCGTGGCGGCGAATTCGTGCTGCGCATCGAAGACACCGACCGCGAGCGCAGCACCCAGGGCGCGATCGACGCGATCCTGGAGGCGATGGAGTGGCTGGGCCTGGGCTATGACGAAGGCCCGATCTACCAGACCCAGCGCGTGGCCCGCTATCTGGAAGTGGCCGAGCAGCTGGTCGCCGATGGCAAGGCCTACTACGCCTACGAGACCAGGGAAGAGCTGGACGCGATGCGCGAGGCCGCCATGGCCAAGCAGGAAAAGCCGCGTTACAACGGCGCCGCGCGTGAGCTGGGCCTGCCGTACAAGGACGACCCGAACCGCGTGATCCGCTTCAAGAATCCGCTCGAGGGCACGGTGGTGTTCGACGACCTGATCAAGGGCCGCATCGAGATCGCCAACAGCGAACTCGATGACATGGTGATCTTCCGTCCGGATGGTTTCCCCACCTACAACTTCGCGGTGGTGGTGGACGATTGGGACATGCGCATCAGCGAGGTCATCCGCGGCGACGACCACATCAACAACACCCCGCGCCAGATCAATCTGTACGAGGGCATCGGCGCCCCCGTGCCGAAGTTCGGCCATATGCCGATGATCCTGGACGAGCAGGGCGCGAAGCTGTCCAAGCGCACCGGTGCGGCCGACGTGATGCAGTACAAGGACGCCGGCTACCTGCCGGACGCACTGCTCAGCTACCTGGCCCGCCTGGGCTGGTCGCATGGCGACCAGGAGCTGTTCAGCCGCCAGGAACTGATCGATCTGTTCGATGTGACCAACTGCAATTCCAAGGCCGCGCGCCTGGACATGGCCAAGCTGGGCTGGGTCAACCAGCACTTCCTGAAGACCGAACAACCGGCCGACATCGCTCCGCACCTGGTCTACCAGCTGAACAAGCTGGGCCTGGATCTGAACGCCGGTCCGGCGCCGGCCGACGTGGTGGTCGCACTGCGCGACCGCGTGCAGACGCTGAAGGAAATGGCCGAGAAGGCGGTGGTCTGGTATCAGCCGCTGACCGAATACGACGAGGCCGCGGTGGCCAAGCACTTCAAGCCGGGCGCGGAACTGGCGCTGGGCAAGGCCCGCGAGCTGTTGGGCGCGGCCGGGGAGTGGACGGTGGAGAGCGTTTCGGCGGCACTGCATGACGTGGCGACGGCGCTTGAGATCGGCATGGGCAAGGTGGCCCAGCCGCTGCGCGTGGCCATCACCGGCACCCAGGTCAGCCCGGACATTTCACAGACGGTGTTCCTGGCCGGGCGTGAAGAGGCCTTGAAACGCATCGAGGTCGCACTCACTAAAGTACCGACGGCCTGACCACAGGAGACCGCGCATGTCCGCAAAAACCGCTTGTACCGCTCCGCACCATCACGTTCACGACGCCTCCGACTTCGTGAAGGTGGTCGAGCGCGTGTGCTCGGAACGCGGGCTGCGGCTGACGCCGATCCGCGCGAACGTGCTGCGCCTGATTGCCGAGGCCGGCAAGCCGGTGAAGGCGTACGAATTGCTGGAGTGGGTGCGCAACGGCAAGGGCGTCGGTGCCGACGCCCCGCCGACGGTGTACCGCGCGCTGGATTTCCTGATGGCCAATGGCTTCGTGCACAAGCTGGAATCGGTGAATGCGTTCGTGGCGTGCCACCATCCGAGCAGTGCGCAGCATTCGGTGCCGTTCCTGATCTGCAACAGTTGCCACAGTGCGGTGGAGCTGGAGGACAAGGAGATTGTCAGCCAGCTGGAGAAGCGGGCGAAGGAGCTCGGTTTCCAGCCGCAGGCGCAGACGCTGGAAGTGCATGGCCTGTGCGCGCGCTGTGCGGGGTAGGTACCGACCGTTGGTCGGTACGCTGTTGATGTTGAAAAGCCGCGCATCTGCGCGGCTTTTTCGTTTCAAGGCGTCGCATCGGTCGGCTCGCGCCCTTCCGCAGCGGTATCCACTTTGACGATCACCGACATGCCCGGACGCAGGCGCGGTGCCAGCGGCTGATCGGGGTCGATGGAAATGCGGATCGGCAGGCGCTGGACGACCTTGGTGAAGTTGCCGCTGGCGTTGTCCGGACGCAGGACACTGAACTCCGAGCCGGTGGCCGGGGCGATCTGTTCGATGTGGCCGTGCAGCTTCTGGCCATCGAAGGCATCCACGGAGAAGGTGGCCGGTTGGCCGATGCGCATCTTCCAGGTCTGGCCTTCCTTGAAATTGGCGACCACCCACAAGGCATCGGGCACCAGGAACAGCAGCTGCGAGCCGGCGGTGACGTATTGGCCCAGGCGCACCGAGGCTTCGCTGACCTGACCGTCGCGCGGCGCCTGGATCACCGTGTTGGCGAGATCGATCTTCGCCAGTTCCAGCTGGGCCTGGGCCGTCTCGACGCGGGCTTCCAGGCCTTTGCGGGCAACCTGGGTGGAGGTCAGGGTTTCCTCGGCGATGCGGATCTGGGCCTGCGACTGCAGCACGCTGGCCTGCGCCGATTGCGTGGTGGTGCGGAACTTGTCACGGTCGTTGAGGGCGACCAGTTGCTGGTCGGCGAGTTCTTCGTAGCGCTTGAGTTCGGTACGCGAGCGCGAGAGCTCGGCCTGGCCGGCAGACAGGTTGGCCTGCGCGGCCTGGATCTGCGCGCGGTTCTGTGCCTGGGATTGATCGGAGTTGGCCAGCGCGGCCTTGGCGCTGTCCAGATCGGCTTCGGCCTGGACGACTTTCTCGCGGTAGATGCGGTCGTCGATGCGCAGCAGCGGCTCGCCTTGTTTGACGTGCTGGAAGTCCTTGACCAGCACCTCGGTCACATAGCCGTTGACCTGCGGCGCGAGCACGGTGATCTGGCCGCGCACGTAGGCGTTGTCGGTGGTCACCCGGGACGTCTCGAACGGCCACAGTGACCAGGCGCGCAGGATCAGCGCGATGCCGATCAGGGCGATCACGATCATGATGATCACAGCACGCAGGCTCGGCTTGAGGTACTTGGGCACGCCCGAGGGGGCCGCCGCGGGCGGCGGCGCAGGGGCGGGCGCAGCATCGGTCGGCGGCGGTGGGTTGACGTTCTCCGGGGCGGTATCGTCGTGCGGGGGTTGGGTCGACATGGGCGGGCTCATCGGGGCGCGACGCTGCCAGGCGTCGGCGCGGAAAGGGGAGGTGTCGGCGCGTGGCGTTTGCGCCATTGCTTGAGCACGGCGGTGCGCACCGCCAGCAGCAGCAACCAGCCAAGGAAGACCAGCGCGACGCGGCCGCTGAGCGCGAACACGTCATTGAACGCGCGCACGTTGGCTTCGCGGCGGGTGATCTGCGCCAGTTGCGCGGTGCCCTGCGCGCTGCGCTGCACCGGGTCGGTGATCAGCCTGGCGTAGAGCTGCTGTTGCTGTTTCAAGCGCTGGGCAACCACGTTGTCGGCCGGATCCAGTTGGCTGACCAGCGCACCGGAATACACCTGCTCGCGGTGCAGCTGGTAGGTGCCCAGCACGGCCGAGCCGGCCAGGCCACCCAGGGTCTGGGTGATGGAGAGCGTGACCAGGAAGGTGATCATGTGGTCAACGCCCTGCTTCAACGCCTGGGTGATGCCAAGCATGATCAGCGGCCCCATGAACATGCCGGCGCCGACGGACGCCAGGAACTGGCTGGCGAAGAAGTCGTGCGGGCGATCCAGGCTGGTACGGCTCTGGTCGAGCAGGGCCGCGCTGCCCAGCAGCAGGATGGCCATCAACAACTGCGGAATGAGTCGCTTCGGGCCGAAGGTGAGCGAGCTGGCGGCCATGCCGGTGATCACGCCGGCCAGGATCACCGCGAACAACGGACGCATCTGGTCCGGGCCCATGCCGAGCGTGCGCATCAGGCCGACCACGCCATAGGACTGCTCGGTGGTCAGGAAGCGGATCAGGAACGCACCGATGATGAAGTGCATCACCGGCAGGCTGGCCAGCCAGCGCGTCTGCAGCAGCGGGTTGCGGCGGTAGTGCTCGATGATGAAGGCGGTGGTGGACAGCGCGATCGAGGCGACCAGTGCCCAGCCCAGCCACGGCGTATCCAGCCACCAGCGGGTGTAGCCCTGCGCCAGCACGACGACCAGCAGGCCGACGGCGGGAGCGAGCAGCGCGAAGGTGAGGAAGTCGAGCGGTTCAAACGCCTTGATCTGTGCCCCCGGCGGGAGCTTGAGCACCACCACGGCGGCGAACGCGCACAGTGCCAGCCCGGCCTCGAACAGATACAGGTTGTGCCACTGCCCGGTGTCCACCAGGCCGGGCGAGACCAGCCACGCGATCGGCACCGCAAGCTGTGAGATGCCCACGCCGATCACCAGCAGATTGCCGGTGTATTTGCGCGGCAGCGATTGCAGCATGTACAGCGTGCCCAAGGTGCTGCAGGCCGCACCGGCGAAGCCGCTGGCCGCGCGCATCAGCACGGTGGTTTCGAAGGTGCCGACGAACAGATGCAGTACCGCCAGCGCGGCATACAGGCCCAGCCCGATCTCGGCGAACAGGCGGATGCCGTATTGCTGGCGGAACTTGAAGGCGAGCAGGTTGGCGGTGACGTTGACCATTGCATACGCGGCCACCAGCCAGCTGCCCTGCGCCGGGGTGAGCCCGAGCTGGCCCTGCAGGAACGGCAGGTTGGCGCTGACCAGCGCATTGCCCAGGCCGCCGGTGATCCCGACCAGCAGCGCCACCAGCGCATAGGCGAGGCGGCGGTGCGGCGGATGCCACGGCATCGAAGCCGAGCCCGGCAGGGTCGGTTTTTCGTGCTCCTCCCAGTCCGGAACCGGCTTGAGGTACTGCGTCATCATCCCTCCCCGTCGGCAGGCCCCCGCAATCCGCCACGCAGCAATTGCAGGGCGCGCGTGGCCAGCCGGGCGCGTTCGTCACGCGTCTTGCCACGCAGCGCGGCTCCCAGCATGCCTGAGATGAGTGAAATGTCCGTCGTTTCCAGATCGGGGCGGCACAGACCTGCGGCCACCGCACGGGCAATCGGTTCGCGCAGCAGTTCGAAGATCGTTTCGCGCGCGGCCCGGATCGGGATCTGATCCGGATCCACCGCGCGCCAGTAGTCCGATAATGCCGGCGATTGGACGATCCGGTTCGCCATCCCTTCCAGCACTTCGAACAGTGCATCGTCGCGGTCGCCGAGGGTCTGCACCTGGCGCGCGATGCGGTTGACGGTGCGCTGCAGCAGCGCCTCCACCAGGGCGGCACGGTCAGGGAAGTTGCGGTACAGCGTGGCCCGGCCGACCTGGGCACGCTCGACCACCAGGTCCAACGGGGCGGTCACGCCGTGCTGGCCGAACACGGCATCGGCAGCGTCGAGGATCTGGGCACGGCGGGCGGCCGCGTCGGCACGTTGGGTAGGCATGCGCGCATCATCGGACACAACTGTCCGGCGCGGAAGGGGGGGCGTCGGTTTTGGCACGCGCGGGTTGGCGCGCGCTGGGCAATGTCGAGGGCGGGTGAGCTCAGCGCGGCGCGGGCACGCCGTGACAGCCGCCCATGCGGGCTTCGCGGATGGGTAGATTGATCAACGCGGCGAGCACGGCCAGGCCCATGTCGGCGTACCACATCCACAGGTAGTTGCCGGTGTGCGCCAGCGCCAGGCCGCCGAGCCATGCACCAAAGAAACCGCCCAACTGGTGCGAGAGCAGGGTCAGGCCGAACAGGGTGCCGAGGTAGCGCGGGCCGAACAGCTTGCCGACCAGGCCGGCGGTGGGCGGAACGGTCGCCAACCAGGTGAAGCCGAGCGCGGCGGAGAAGACGTAGAAGGTGAGTGGGGTGGGCGGCGCAACGAGGTAGACCCCGATCATCACGGCGCGGCTGGCGTACATCCAGAACAGCAGGTACTTCATGCGGTAGCGCTGGCCGAGGGCGCCGACGATCAGACTGCCGGCGACGTTGAACAGCCCGATCAGCGCGATGGAGGATGAGGCGACGGTGGGCGAGAGGCCACACAGCGCGATCTCGCCGGGGAGATGGGTGACCAGGAAGGCGATGTGCAGACCACAGGTGAAGAAGCCCAGATGGAGATACCAGTAG
This sequence comes from Stenotrophomonas sp. TWI1151, assembly GCF_039673135.1. Lineage (NCBI taxonomy): Bacteria > Pseudomonadati > Pseudomonadota > Gammaproteobacteria > Lysobacterales > Lysobacteraceae > Stenotrophomonas > Stenotrophomonas sp. TWI1151. The sequence goes on along the minus strand of NZ_JBDJLA010000012.1, from coordinate 29,587 downwards.
CTGCGATCGCGCACCGCGACGCGCAACTGCGCGCGCAGCCCGCCTTCATCGGTGGCGCCGGCGGTGGGCGCATGGTCGCCGGCACGACGTCGCAGTGGCCAGGCCAAGGGCACCGAGAGCAGGGTGATCACCGCCATGGTGATCATGGCCCGCGCCCAGCCGGCGGTGCCGATGATCCATTGGACGAGCGGCGCGAACACGAACTGGCCCAGCGAGCCGCCGGCATTGATGAGGCCGGCGGCGAACGACCGCTTTTCCGCTGGCAGGCGATGGGCGGTGGCGCCGATCAGGACCGAGAAGCTACCGGCGCCGGCACCGGCGGCCATCAGCAGGCCGAGGGTGAAGGTCATGCCCAGCGGGCTGGTCAGCAGCGGTGCCAGCAGCAGCCCGGCCGCCAGCAGCAGGGCACCGAAGATGAGCACAGGCAATGCGCCGCGCTGGTCGGCGATGGCCCCGAACACGGGTTGCACCGCGCCCCAGACGAACTGGCCGATGGCCAGTGCAAAGCTGATTTCGACGATGCTGACGCCGGTGCCGCGGTGGATGGGGTCGACGTAGAGGCCGGAAGTCTGGCGCACGCCCATGGTGACCATGAGGATGGCGGAGGCCGCGACCAGCAGGCCCCAATGCATGGAGGGTGCGCGGGTCGCAGGGGTTGACGTGCTCATGCGTCGGCTCCGGTGGGCAGGGCGTGGTCGAGTTGGTCGAGCAGGGCGTTGAGCCGGGCGGTCGGAGTGGGCCCGAAGGTGGTTTCCACGTCGTGTTGCGCCTGTTGCCACAGGGGACGCGCGCGGCGAAGGCAGGCCTTGCCGGCAGCGGTGATGACGATCAGGCGTTGCCGGGCGTCATCACCGCGGCGTTGTTCGAGCCAGCCGGCGCTGAGCAGGGGCTTGAGGTTGCGGGTGAGCGTGGTGCGGTCCATGCCAAGCGCCTCGGCCAGGTCGCCCAGCTGGCGCGGTGTGGGGGCGCGACGCAGGATGGAGTACGCGTTGAGGCTGAGCCCGGCGGGGGCGAGGTGGGCGTCATAGATCTGCGAGAGCCGGCGTGCGGCGCGGCGCAGGCGGAAGCAGGTGCAGGGGCTCTGGGTCAGCGGGTCCATGGGCGTGCGCCGGGGTGGGTGCTGGATGATACGTGCATATGCACGTAGTTGGTCAAGCATCAAAAAAGGGGGCCTTTCGGCCCCCTCGGGTCAAGCAACCACCCAGTGAATCGATCAGAAGTAAGCGCGGATCCCGAATGCCACGCCGCGGCCCGGCAGCGGGGAGTAGTCGCGCAGCAGGGAGGTGTGCGGACGGACCTCGCGGTTGGTCAGGTTGCTGCCGTCCAGGAAGACTTCGTAGCTGTTGCTGTCGGTACGGTCCCAGCGGTAGGCGAAGTGGGCATCGACCAGGGTGTAGCCGTTGCTCGGCTCTTCATTCTGGGCGACGTCCTTCTGGCTGCTGTAGCGCACGGCACCGACCGAGGCGCGCCAGCCATCCTTGGCCCAGCGCAGGTCCGCGCCGACACGGCCCGGGGCGATGCGCGGGAGGTAGCCGGTGTTGGCCAGATCCACGGTGTAGTTGTGGTTGTGATCACCGTGCGGGACGGCGATGTCGACGCTGCGGCTGCCGCTGCCATCCAGTTCTGCTTTGACGTAGTCGCCGAAAACGCGCAGGTCCCAGTCGCCAGTGTTGCCTTCGAAGAGATGGAGCAGCGCTTCGGCTTCAGCCCCCTTGAAGGTGGCGTCCTGCTGCGTCCACAGGCGGACCGGCAGCGATTCGACCACGCCGGTGTCGGCCAGGTAGATGAAGTCCTTGAACTTGGTCTGGTAGATGGAGGCGGAGAAGTCGACACGGTCGCTGTGGGTGTGGATGCCCAGTTCGACGCGCTGGCCGCGTTCGGTCTTCAGGTTCGCATCGCCGATTTCCAGCGAGCGGGTGGCGATGTGCGCGCCGGCGGCGTAGAGCTCTTCGTTGGTCGGGGCGCGCTCGGAGCTGTCGATGCCGAAGCGCAGGTCGACGGCGTCGTTGAGGGTCCAGATGCCGGCGGCGGAGAGATTGGTGGCGTCGAACGTGCGGGCGCGGTAATCACCGGTCGGGTCCAGCTTGACCTGGTCATGGCGGCCGCCGAGCTCCAGCTTGAACGCGCCGAACTGCTTTTCCTGCAGCACGAACAGGCCGATGTTCTTCGTCGCGGTATCCGGCACGAAAGCTTCTTCGCCCTTGGCGCCGAAGTCGCTGTTGCCGAACTGCAGGCCGAACGCGCCGTCCCAGCCACCGATCTGTTCCTGCACGGCTTCCAGGCGGCCTTCGATGCCGCGGTTGGTGAAGCGCGTGGCCGGCGTGCCGGCTTCGAGTTCGGTGTGCTCGTAGTCGGTGTAGGCGGTACGCAGGGTGATGTTCTTCAGGAACGAGGTCGGCTGGTAGATGCCGCCCTTGGCTTCGAAGCGGTTCTGCACCATGTCGATGCGGACGTCATGCTCGTCACCTTCTTCCTCATCGCCATGGTCGTGATCGTGGTCATGATCATGGTCGTCGTCGGCATGCACGTGCGCGCCGTTGGGAATGCCGTAGTTGGTGCGGTAGGTGCTGGCGGACACACCGAAGTAGCCGTCATCGCCCAGCCAGGTGGCACCGACGCCGCCGGCGCGGGTGCGGATCGAACTGTTGTCCAGACGGCCGCGGCGTGGTTCGTCGGTGTCGCCTTCCTCATGGTCGTGGCCGCTGTGATCTTCCAGGCCATCGATCACCGCGTAGCCGGGAATGCGGTAGTCATCGCCGTTGCGGACCAGGCCGTCCACATGCAGCACGACGTTGCCGCTGACACCGTCCAGGCGGAACATGCCGCTGCGCTCGTCGTTGACCGAATTGCCGCGCAGCTCTGCGCGGCCGCTGAGCGGACGGTCCGGCAGTTCGCGGGCGATGCGGCCGTCGACCACGTTGACCGCGCCGCCGATCGCGCCGCTGCCGAACAGCAGGGTCGCCGGGCCCTTCAGGACCTCGATCTGATCGGCCAGGAACGGCTCGATGCTGGTGGCATGGTCGGCGCTCACCGTGGAGGCATCCATGTTGCCCATGCCGTTGGACAGCACCGCCACGCGCGGACCTTCCTGCCCACGGATGATCGGGCGGCCGACCCCGGGGCCGAAGAAGGTGCTCTGCACGCCGGGCAGCTTGGCCACGGTGTCGCCGAGGGTGCCGGCCTTCTGCTCGTCCAGGCGCTCACCGGCCAGCACATCAACCGGGCGGGCCAGCGATTCGGCATCGCCCTGCAGCGGCGAGGCGGTGACCTTCACGGTGGAGAGTTCGGTCAGGTGGCGGTCGCGGTGGTTGCCGGCATCCTCGGCGGCCATGGCCAGCGAGGGCAGCATCGCGGCGGCAAGGGCCAGCGACAGGGTGTGGTGTTTGAGCAGGACGGAGCTGGAGCGCATAGGGCAGGGGCCTTCGGTCAATTGTTACAATATATCAATGGTGGGGCGCGCGAATCCCGTAACGGGACGGGGGAAGGGAAGTCAGGGGGAGGCAAGGGTGCGCGTCAGGATTGATGTTATATTATTCCATAACGCTTCGCCGACCCTGCTGGAAGTCATGCCCTTGTTCGCTCGTGTTCGCCATCTGCTGGATCGTTTCGGTGCCACCGGCTCGCTGCTGTGCGCCGTGCACTGCGCTGTGCTCCCGGTGCTGCTGGCCGCTGCGCCCTCACTGGGCCTGTCGGTCTGGATGAGTGACGGCGTGGAGCTGGCGCTGGTGAGCTTCGTCACCCTGCTGGGCCTGTTCAGCCTGGTCTGGGGCTGGCGCCGGCATGGCGCGCTGCGCGCGCTGGGCTTCCTGATCCCGGGCCTGACCGCGTTGTGGGCGGGCCTGTTGTACGGCCCGCTGCACCACTCGGCGGTGCCGCATGCGGTGGTGATGACCCTGGGCGGTGTGCTGGTGGGCGTGGCCCATCTGGTGAATCTGCGCCTGAACCACGGCCACGTCCATGACGCCAGCTGTGCTCATTGAGAGCGCGCATGGTAGGCTTTCCGATCGTGCGCGGGGGCGCCTGAGAGGGCGGCCCCGCCGAACCCGTGTCAGTACGGGGTAATCAGATTTCGCAGCATTCAGACTAAGGAGTTACGACATGGGTAAGGGTGACCGCAAGACCGCCAAGGGCAAGCGCTTCAATGCCAGCTACGGCAATTCGCGTTCGCACGTCGTGAGCAAGGCGGCCGTGGGCGCAGCTGCGCCGGTTGCCAAGAAGACCGTGACGAAGGCGCCGGCCAAGAAGGCCGTTGCCAAGAAAGCGGTGGCCAAGGCCGGCTGATCCAGCCAGGCGGGTCATGAAAAACGCGGCGCTTGCGCCGCGTTTTTTTTGCCTGCGTTCCGACTGAAGCCGATGCGCGCTCAGCGCAGCGCAGGCAGCAGTCGCTCGGCGTCGCCGTCGTTGGGCGCCGCTGGAATCCCCAGCAGGCGGGTCAGCAGCGGGTAAACATCCACGTTGTCGAACGGGGGCAGGCGCTCACCCTGTTTGAACGCCGGGCCACGCGCCACGAACACCGCGCGCATGGACGGCAGCGCATTGTCATACCCGTGGGAGCCGCGATCGCCCGGCCCGCGTTTGGCGATGCGCTCGCGGGTCAGGGCATCCCAGCCTTCGTGCATCTGGCAGACGATCGGTGGAATGCGCGGGTTGCTGCCGTACTTCCAGCGCGCCGGCAGGGTCTGGCGCGTCCAGCAGTCGTACTGGGCATGCGCGCCCAGCAGGATCTGCTCGGCCTGCGCCTGCTTGCCCGGCAACGGGGCGAACCCGATCGACTGGCCGACCGAGATGTCCTCGGCAATGGCGGGATCGATCATGTCTTCGGTGGCCACCACCTGGCCGTCCGGCACGCCGGCCATCCCGTGGTCGGAGACCAGGATCACGTTGGTGGCCTCGGCCAGACCGCGTGCCTGCAGACCGTCCAGCAGGCGACCGACCGCGCCGTCGGCCAGGGCCACCGCGGCGGCGTACTCGTGCGATTCCGGGCCGTGATTGTGGCCGGCCTTGTCGACCTGCTCCATGTACAGCGTCACCAGTCGCGGCGCCTGCGGGCCGTGCTGGTCCAGCCAGCCCAGTACCTGATCCACGCGATCGGGCAGGGTCACGGTCTCATCGTAGCCATGCATCTGGCTGGGGCGGATGCCCTGGATCGCCGCCTCACTCCCCGGCCAGGACCACACGGCCGTGCGCACGCCAGCCTTTTCCGCACCCACCCAGATCGGCTCACCGCCCCACCAGCGGGAATCGGCCACCGATTCGCGCACGTGCAGCTGGAATCTACCCAGTGCATCCTCGTGCATGCTGTTGTGGATGATGCCGTGATGGTTGGGCCGCAGGCCGGTCACGATCGTGTAGTGGTTGGGGAACGTCAGCGCGGGATAGGAGGGCGTCATCCATTGCGCCCGCACGCCCTCGTGGACGAGCCGACTGATGTTCGGGGTAATGCCGCGGTCGAGCATGTCCGCGCGCAGGCCGTCGATGGAGATCAGCAGCAGCTTCTGCTGCTGCGCCGGGACGCTCCGGGCGACGGTCGCCGCAGACGCGACAGGCGGGGAAGACGGTGCGGTGGCGCAGGCGGCCAGCGAGAGAGCGGCGGCAAGCGCCAGTGGAAGGCGGACGGAAATCATGACGACATGATAGTGCGTGGCGGTGACGCGTCGAAGACAACCGATGGCATACGCCACCCCACGGCGCATGCCCTGTTACGCGAACAGCGAATCGCGCCGTGCTTCCAGTTGCAGCAGGGCAGCCTTGGTTTCCAGGCCGCCGCCGAATCCGGTGAGCGCACCACTGCTGCCGATCACGCGGTGGCAGGGCAGCACGATCGGCAGTGGATTGCGGCCATTGGCGGCACCGACCGCGCGGCTGGCGGTGGGGTGGTTGATGTGCCGCGCCAGTGCCACGTAACTCCAGGTCTGGCCGAACGGAATATCGGCCAGCGCCTTCCACACCCGCAGCTGGAACGGCGTGCCGTGAGGGGCAAGCGGGAGATCGAAGCGCACGCGCTCACCGCGCAGGTACTCCAGCAGTTGCCCACGTGCACCGCGCAACGCATGGGCATCGCGCTGCCAGTGCTCGCGCCCCTTCGCGTCGTAACGGTTGTTCTCGAACAGGATGTGGTGGATGCCCTGGCTGTCACCGGCCACGGTGAGCGCGCCGATCGGGCTGTCGAAGGTGTCGTAGAGCAGGGTCATGAGGTAACTCCCGAAGACGGTGAGGCCAGATGCCACAGATGCAGAACGGCGTAGGCACGCCACGGTCGCCACGGCTGCGAGCGGGCCTCGGTGGCGCGTTCGCTCAGTCGCGTATCACCACCGAGCACCTGCTGCAGCACCAGATCGCCGGCCGGGAACGCATCGGGCAGTGCCAGCGCACGCAGTGCCATGTAATGCGCGGTCCATGGGCCGATGCCGGGCAAGGCGACGCAGCGCGCCACGAAGCCGGCCAGCGACTGGCCGGCACGGAAATCGAGCCGGCCATCGACCACCGCCTGCGCAACCGCACGCACGGTGGCCGCGCGGGTACGCGGCAGCCCGATGGTTTCAAGCGGTGCCTGGGCCAGCGCTTCCGGCGAGGGGAACTGACGGTCCAGTCCTGCCGGCATACCTTCGAGGGTGGCGCCGAAGCGATCCACCACCCTGCGCGCCAGTGTGGCGGCGGCCGCCACGCTGACCTGTTGGCCGAGCACGGCGCGCACGGCCACTTCAAACCCATCCCAGCCCCCGGGTACGCGCAGCCCGGGGCGTTGCGCGATACCCGTCGCCAGCAATGGTTCCTGCGCGAGCGTGGCGTGCACCATGCGCAGGTCGGCATCGAGATCGAAGATGCGGCGTACGCGGCGCACGATGCCCGGAATCGCACGCGGATCGATCTGGCCCAGGTGCAGCAACAGCTCCGGGCGCCGTGGATCGGCGGTCACGCGCAGCAGTGAGGGGCGCTCGGACGGCCCGATCACGCGCTGGTAGCTGTCCGTGTCGATCTGCTCGATGCCGGGAATCGCACGGCGGCGCAGGAAACCGAGCATCGCGGTGAAATCCAGTGGCGGACGGTAGCCCAGGCGCAGGGTCAGCGCGCCCTCGGTCAGCGCACCGCGCTGGCGGCGGATCGCGGTCGGGGGCATGCCGCAGCCGTCCACAAAGGCCGCGTTGAAACGGCGCAGGCTGTTGTAGCCCGAGGCCATCGCGACATCGGTGACCGGCAATGCAGTTTCGGTGAGCAGTTGCTTGGCCAACAACAGCCGGCGGGTCGCGTGGATCTGCGCCGGCGCCGCACCGAGCCGGGCCACGAACAGGCGCTGCAGCTGGCGGGCGCTCAAGCCGACATGCGTGGCCAGATCGGCCACCGGCTGGTCCTGCAGATAGCCATCGTGAATCAGGGCGAGCGCGCGCTGCAGCGTTTCATTGTTGAGTGCGTCCTGCGCCTCGGGGGCCAACTCGGGGCGGCAGCGCAGGCAGGGGCGGAACCCGGCCGCTGCGGCGGCGGCAGCCGTGGGATAGTAAGTGACGTTGGACGGCTTCGGCGCCGGTGCCGGGCAGACCGGTCGGCAGTAGATGCCGGTACTGCGCACGGCAGTGAAGAACACCCCGTCAAAGCGCGCATCGCGGGCAAGGCGGGCGCTTTCGCAGGCGGCGTGGTCCAGGGGCAGGGCGGTCTCCATGGGGGCCAGTCTATGCCCGGTGAGCAGCGCTGGCTCGCCATTTTCGGACGCCAATGCCAGCCCCGGGTCGCCCGGTTCAGGACAGGTTGCCGCGCCGCGCCGGTCGCGCACTAGACTGTGCATCTGCGCTGGTTTTGCCGCGCATTCCCCCTCGCAAGGATTCCGGGTTGTCCATGTTGCTCAAGTCGTGGTGGTTGCCGTTGTTGTGCCTGGGTCTGGCCGGTTGCAGCCAGCTGGAAAACCCGGGCAATGTCACTGCCGCCGACAAGGCCGTGCGGGCACAGACCGCCGATGGCGACCACATGGTCTCGATCAACGCCGCCGATGCGCCGCCACCACCGCCGCCCGCGCCCAAGCGCGGTGACCTGAGCTGGCCGGAAGCAGCCCTGGAAAACGGCAAGGCGTGGATCAGCTGCGATACCGACTATGCCGGCGACGCGGGCGATGGTGCGCCGCTGGAGGCATTGGACAGGCCCAGTATCGATGCCGCCCTGCAGCCGTGCGCCGAACGTGGCCTGCTGCGCGTGCGCTATGTGGGCAAGATCAATCCCGGTTTCTCCGAGCTGGTCGCGCGGCTGGCCGTGGTCGCCGATGCCCAGCGTATTTCCCGCCGCATTCTGGATCTGGATTCGAGTGGTGGCCAGGTCGAAGCCGCCATCGTGGCGGGGGATCGCATTGGCGAATCCAACTGGACGATCTGGGTGCGCGAAGGCTCGGTCTGCCACAGCGCCTGCGTGTTCGTGCTGGCCGCCGGCGACAACCGGCTGGTATCGGGCAAGGTCGGCATCCACCGCATGATGCGGATCAGCTCCAAGGCCACCTCGCGCGCCGAGCTCAACCGCGAGCTCCACGAGGTCTACGACAACGTCAAGGATTACCTGCAGCGCAACGGCGTGGCCGTGGGCGTGGCGGATCTGATGATGACGGTGCCCAACCGCAGCCTGCGCCTGCTCACCGCCGAGGAGCTGCGTCAGTTCGGGCTGGATGGCACCAACGCGGTGCAGGATGACCTGGAACGGATCAAGCAGATGCGCAAATGCGGCGATGCGTTTGTCCGCCGCAAGGATGCGTTCCTGGTCGCTTTCGATCAGGAGTGCAAGCGCGAAGGCAGTGAACTGGAGGCCGTCAACAGCTGTGGCCAGGCACTGAAGCAGCGCTTCGGCTTCCCGGATGAGACCTGCCCGGACGAGAGCCCGCTGTCGGAGATCGATGTCTCCACGCTGCTGCCGGACACGACGGCACCGGGTCGGCCGGAGACGGTGGAGCAGACCCTCGGCGATGCTCGCCCCGCACCGCCCGAGGCGGCCGAACGCAACTGACGGAGGACTCACGTCCATCCCGTAGACTGGCAGGCAGTTCCTTCCAGCCAATGGTGTCCTGATGCGTGTTCCGCTGCTGCTGTTGTCCGCTCTGCTGCCTTTCGCCGCGCTGGCCCAGACGCCTCCGCCGCCGGCCACGCCTGCACCGGCCCCGGCGCGCCCCGCGCCCGCTGCCGCGCCGGCCGCCGCTCCTTCGGCACGCCCGGCACTCAGCCCGGCGCAGCAGGCGCAGGTACAGAAGCAGGATGCGGAGATGAGCGCGGCCGCACTGCAGGTCGCCCATCTGATCGATGCCAACCGTGCGGGCGAGGCCTGGAAAGGCGCCTCCGCCGTGGCGAAGAAATCGGTGACCGAGCAGGCCTTCGTCAGTCAGCTCACGGCCGATCGCCAGCGCCTGGGGGCCTTGGCCTCGCGCGGCCAGCCGGTGATCACCCGGGTCAAGTACGCCGCCGGCGCGACCGTCCCGGAGGGCCTGTACATCAACGTCAGTTTCCCCACGCGCTTTGCCAACAGTGCCCAACCGGTGCGCGAACTGGTCTCCTTCCGGTTCGATGAAGACCGCATCTGGCGACTGGCCGGTTACAGCGTGCGTGCCGCCACACCCTGATTGCCGGAGCCTGCACAGATGAGTATCGAGATCCAGATGCTGGTGTGGTCGATGCTGCTCGGCCTCGTGCACGTGTTTGCGCCTTCCACCCTGATCACCCGTGAGCGCGGGATCGGCTGGAATGCGTCGGCGCGCGATCAGCCGATGCCGGCGCCGAGTCCGCTGGCTGGCCGCCTGCAGCGGGCGCAGAGCAACTTCATGGAAACCTTCCCCTTCTTCGCCGCGGCGGTGCTGGCGGTGGTGCTGACCCAGCGCCAGGACGGGATGACGGCCGTGGCCGTGCAACTGTACTTCTGGGCACGACTGATCTATCTGCCGCTGTACGCCGCCGGCGTGCCGTATGTGCGCAGCCTGGTGTGGCTGGTATCGCTGCTGGGCATCGTGATGCTGCTGTGGGCGCTGCTGTGAACCCGCGCTGGCGCGCCTGATCCAGATCAAGGACGGCGCCGGCGCTGCGGCGTTAAGCTGCGATGGACACGTAACGGCAGGATGGGATCATGCAGTCAGTGGATGTGGTGGTGGTGGGCGCCGGCCCGACCGGGCTGTGCTTCGCGCGCGCGCTGGCCGATACCGGCCTGAGCGTCACCCTGATCGAACAGCAGCCGCGTGCCGCGTTGGCGCAGGCCGCGTTCGACGGCCGCGAAATCGCGCTGACCCATGCCTCCCGCCAGATCCTGGTATCGCTGGGCCTGTGGGCGCAGCTGGATCCCGCCGAGATTTCCCCACTGCGCGATGCCAAGGTGATGGACGGCGGATCGCCGTTCGCGCTGACCTTCGCCGCGGACCAGCGCACCGGTGACGACCTCGGTTGGCTGGTGCCCAACCATCTGATCCGCCGCGCCGCCTGGCAGAGCGTGCAGGGCCAGGCCGGTCTGGAGATCCTGGACCAGGCCAGCGTCACGGCCGTGAGCCCGGGTCCGGCCCACAGCGTGGTGACCCTGGCCGATGGCCGCCAGCTGGCCGCGCGGCTGGTGGTGGCTGCCGACAGCCGCTTCTCCTCCACCCGCCGCCTGCTGGGGATCGGCGCGCAGCTGCGTGACTTCGGCAAATCGATGCTGGTCTGCCGCATGCAGATCGAGGTGCCGCACCAGCACACCGCCTGGGAGTGGTTCGGCTATGGCCGCACCATGGCCCTGCTGCCGCTCAATGGCGACCAGGCCTCGGCCGTCATCACGCTGCCGCCGCGGCAGATCGCGGCCTTGATGGCCCAGGACGAGGCCGATTTCGGCCGCAGCCTCAGTGGCTTTTTCGAGCATCGGCTGGGCGCGATGCGGCCGGTGGCCACGCCGGTGGCCTATCCCCTCGTGGGGGTGTATGCCAACGCGTTCGCCGGCGATCGCTGTGCGTTGATCGGCGATGCCGCTGTCGGCATGCATCCGGTCACCGCGCATGGCTTCAATCTGGGGTTGCAGAGCCAGCATCGCCTGGCCGGGCGCCTGCGCAAGGCCGCCGGGCAGGGACGCGACATCGCCGCACCCGCCGGGCTGGCCGCTTACGAGCGCGGGCACCGGCTGGCCTCGCGGCCGCTTTACGAGGCGACCAATGCGATCGCTTCGCTGTACACCGATGACCGTCTGCCGGCGCGGCTGCTGCGCCGGGCCGGACTGCGGCTGGCGCACGGGGTGGCCCCGTTCCGCCAGCTGATCGCGGCCCACCTCACCGGTAGGTGATGACCGTTGGTCGTCACACAGGGTCAGGGCGCGTCGCTGTCGGCGATCACGTGAATGACGGTGTCGGCGAACTGCACCTGCTGGCCCGCGCGGATCTTGCATGCCTTGCGCAGCTCGACCTCGCCGTCGACCAGGACCTGGCCGTCGCCGATCACGGTCTTGGCCTCGCCGCCGCTGGTGACCAGGTCGGCCAGCTTGAGCAGCTGCTTGAGCTCGACGTAGTCGCGGTCCAGTTCAAATTCGAGGGTCTGCATGGAGCGGGTATCCTGGGAAGAGGCGCGGACGTGGGACCGGGCCGTGAAAGGGCGCGTATTGTGCGCCAGCAGGCGGCGCAACGGCATCCATCCTGGAATCTGTATACGGTGTTCAGGAACGATGCGGTATCATCGCCCCCTGAGTGAGTGAATTCTCCTCCGACCGAGCAGCGCCAGGGCACGCGATAAGAAAGGGCGCCCAAAGCGCGGACCATCCCCCTTTTTTATCTCACTGCCTTCCAAAACGGCGGTGTTTCGGAGTTTCCCATGTCCCAAGAATCCCCCGCGCCGCTGCTGTTCGCAGATCTCGGCCTGTCCGACGCTGTGATGCAGGCCGTCGCCACTGTCGGTTACGAAACCCCGTCGCCGATCCAGGCCGCCACCATTCCGGCCATGCTGGAAGGCCGTGACGTGCTCGGCCAGGCCCAGACCGGTACCGGCAAGACCGCCGCCTTCGCGCTGCCGGTGCTGTCCAACCTCGATTTCAACCAGACCAAGCCGCAGGTGCTGGTGCTGGCGCCGACCCGCGAACTGGCCATCCAGGTCGCCGAGGCGTTCCAGACCTATTCCTCCGGCATTCCCGGCTTCCGCGTGCTGCCGGTGTACGGCGGCCAGCCCTATGGCCAGCAGTTGTCGGCCCTGCGCCGTGGCGTGCACGTCATCGTCGGCACCCCGGGCCGCGTGATCGATCATCTCGAGCGCGGCACCCTGGACCTGTCCGAGCTGAAGACGCTGGTGCTGGACGAAGCCGATGAAATGCTGCGCATGGGCTTCATCGACGACGTCGAAGCCGTGCTGAAGAAGCTGCCGGAGACCCGTCAGGTCGCCCTGTTCTCGGCCACCATGCCGTCGCAGATCCGCCGCATCGCGCAGACCTACCTGAAGAACCCGGCCGAAGTGACCATCGTCAGCAAGACGACCACCTCGGCCAACATCCGCCAGCGTTACTGGTGGGTGAGCGGCATGCACAAGCTGGACGCGCTGACCCGCATCCTGGAAGTGGAACCGTTCGACGCGATGATCATCTTCTCGCGTACCAAGGCAGCCACCGAAGAGCTGGCCGAGAAGCTGCAGGCACGCGGCCTGGCCGCGGCCGCCATCAACGGCGACATGCAGCAGGCCCAGCGCGAGCGCACCATCGGCATGCTGAAGGAAGGCAAGCTGGACATCCTGGTCGCCACCGACGTGGCCGCCCGTGGTCTGGACGTGGAGCGCATCAGCCACGTGCTGAACTACGACATCCCGTACGACACCGAAAGCTACGTGCACCGCATCGGCCGTACCGGCCGTGCCGGCCGCACCGGTGATGCGATCCTGTTCGCCACCCCGCGCGAAAAGGGCATGCTGCGGGCCATCGAGCGCGCCACCCGCCAGCCGATCGAAGAGATGCAGCTGCCGAGCGTGGACGCGGTCAACGACACCCGCATCACCAAGTTCATGAGCCGCATCAGCGATGTGCTCGATGCCGGTGGCACCGAGTTCTACCGCGACCTGCTGCAGCGCCTGGAAGGCGAGAAGAACGTGCCGGCGATCGAGATCGCCGCGGCGCTGGCCAAGCTGCTGCAGGGTGATTCGCCGTTCCTGCTGACCCCGCCGGTCCGTGGTGCCCGTGAAGAGCGTGCCCCGCATCAGCGCAACGAGCGCAGCAACGACCGTGGCGAGCGTCCGGCCCGTTTCGAGCCGCGCTTCGAGCGTGGTCCGCGCCGTGAAGACGACCGTGGCCCGCGTCCGCCGCGTCCGGAAGGCGACTTCGGCAACAGCGAAGGCGGCGTCGAGCGCGCCCCGCGCCGTGACATCGCCCCGCGCGGTGCCGCCGAGCCGGGCATGGAAACCTTCCGTATCGAAGTGGGCCACGTCCACGGCGTGAAGCCGGGCAACATCGTCGGCGCGATCGCCAACGAAGCCGGCCTGGAAAGCCGTTTCATCGGCCGCATCGACATCCACGACGACTTCTCGGTGCTGGACCTGCCGGCCGAAATGCCGCAGGACCTGCTGACCCACCTGAAGAAGGTGTGGGTCTCGGGCCAGCAGCTTCAGATGCGCAAGGTCGAGCCGGGTGAAGACCTGACCCCGTCGGCGCGTCCGGCCTTCAAGCCGAAGTTCGGTGGCAAGCCGCGTGGTCCGGGCGGTCCGGGTGGCCCGCGCAGCGGCCCGGGCGGCAACGACCGCCCGCCGCGTCGTGACGGCTTCAAGCCGCGCGGTCCGCGCAACTTCTGATCGCCCCAGGGTGATCAACGCGACGCCAGCCTCCGGGCTGGCGTCGTCGTATCCGGCCTCCGCGTCCCGGTCGACCGGTTTCGCACCGTCTCAACAGTGCTGGCCCTAGCCTGCGGATTGGACCATGCTCCAATGGAATGAGTTTCCACATCCGCAGCCCCGGGGGGATCGGCGATGTCTGGAGGTCGCAGGGAGAGTGGCAGGACCGCGATACCGTGTTCGATGCGGGGCCTGACCCTGCGCTTCGTGTTGTTGACCGGCATGGCCATCGGCCTGGTCGGGATTTCCGCGTTGATCCAGGAGCTGCAGGCGGCCTCCACGGCGTGGATCATGGGCCAGAGCCACTGGTCGCGTGGCCAGCAGCAGGCCACTCACGCGCTGTCGCGGTACATCGCCTCGGGGGATGCTGTTGACCTGGGCGCAACCCGGCAGGCGCTGCGGGTGCCGCTGGGCGATCTCACCGCCCGCCGTGCCCTCGAGCAGGCCGCCCCGGACATCGCCGCAGCACGCCAGGGCTTCATTGAGGGCGGCAACGCCCGTGGCGACATCAACCGTTTGATTCTCTCGTATCGCTACCTGCGCGATCAGCCGTATTTCCGCGATGCGGTACGGCTGTGGCGCGACACCGATGACGATCTGCTGCAACTGGTGGCCATCACCGACCGGGTCCAGGCCGGGCATGCCGCCGGCACACTGACACCGGCGGCGCAGCAGGCCCTGCTGCGCCGGGTGCAGGCGCTGGATGTGGGGATGCAGAACCAGGCGCGTGCGTTCTCCAGCGCGTTGCTGCACACCGCGGCGATGGTGCGCATGACGACCTTCATCGTCGGCGGGCTGTCGGTGCTGGCGATCACCCTGGTCGCCGTGCTGCTGGCGCGGCGCGTGCGCAATGACCTGACCGAACAGGAGAGCCGCTTCCGGGCCGCGTTCTACCAGGCCACGGTGGGCATGCTCAAGCTGGATGAGGACGGCGGCATCATGGAGGCCAACCAGGCAATGGCCGATATCCTCGGCCAACGCCGCGAAGCGCTGCTCAGTCTGTCGCTGGCCGATCTGCTGGTGGAGGGCGAGCTGGTCCTGGACGAGCACGGCCGGATCGACTGGCCGCGGCAGCTGCGCCCCGGTGAGCTGCGCTTCCTGCGTGCCGACGGCAACCTGATGTGGGGGCGCTGGAGCGGTACCGTGGTGCACACCCGGGCGCGGGCGCCGGCGGTGTTCGCGCTGGTGGAAGATGTTTCGCAGAACCATGCCCTGGCACGCGAGGTGGAGCACCACGCCAGTCACGACCCGCTGACCGGGCTGATCAACCGCCGCGAGATCGAGCGGCTGCTCGAACAGGCGCTGGTGGCGGTACGGGCCGCGGGCGGCACCCACTCGCTGTGCTACATCGATCTGGACTACTTCAAGCTGGTCAACGACGGGCTCGGCCATGCTGCTGGCGATCAGCTGCTGCGCAGCTTCGCCGATTACCTGGTGGGGGCGGTGCGCGATGGCGACTGGGTCGGCCGCCTGGGTGGCGACGAGTTCGCCTTGTTCCTGGCCAATGCCGGGCAGGATGAAGCCAAGCAGGTGCTGCAGCGGGTGGTGCGCACGCTTGGCCAGGTCAGCATCCAGCAGGGCGACGGCGCACCCCGGGTGAGCTGCAGCATCGGGGTCGTTGAGATCAGCCCGGATGCGCCGGATGTGAACTGGTTGATGAGCGCCGCCGATAGTGCCTGCTACGCGGCCAAGGAAGCCGGTCGCAACCGGGTGCACTGCTACAACGAGAGCCGCATGGCACTGGATGAGCGGCGGCGCGAAGCGGAGCGGTTGGCCCATGTTTCCAGCGCGATGGCCGAGAACCGCATGCTGTTGTATGCCCAGCGTATCGAGCGGGTCGGCGATCCGGAGTTCCTGCATTACGAAGTGCTGGTGCGCATGCGCAGCCCGGAAGGCGCGTTGCAGGGGCCGGCCGAGTTCATGGGCGCGGTGGAGCGATACGGCATGGGCATGGCACTGGACCGGCATGTGCTGTCGCTGCTGTTCCGGCACCTGCAGGTGTGCCCGAGCCATGTGCAGCAGCTGGGCCTGTGCAACGTCAACGTGTCCGCGCAGTCGATCGCCGAGCCGAGCTTCCTGGCCTTCGTCACCGATCTGCTTGAACGCAACCGCGGCCTGGCGCGCAAGCTGTGCTTTGAAATCACCGAGACCGCGGCGGTCAGCAACCTGGACCAGGCGCGCGCCTTCATCGATGCGGTGAAAGCGCGTGGCTGCCGCATGGCGCTGGACGATTTCGGCTCGGGGCTGTCCTCGTTCGGCTACCTGCGGCAACTGCCGGCGGACATGCTCAAGATCGACGGCGTGTTCGTGCGCGACATGAACCTGGATCCGGTCAACCGCGCCGCGGTGCGCGCGATCACCGAGGTCGGCCGCGAGCTGCACATGATGGTGGTGGCCGAATGGGTGGAATCGGCGGTGGTCGCCGATCAGCTGGCGCAGATGGGCGTGGAGGGCCTGCAGGGGTATGCGATCGAACGGCCGATTCCGCTGGAGCGGATGACCCAGCTGGCGATACGGCCGGTGGGCGCGGGGCGGCCCTCCGAGGCCTGGCGGGGCGCGCCATGATGCGATAATCCTCGCCGACGACAGCGGACACGGTGTGCGCGGGCGATCACGGGCGGGCAGGGCGCAGTGTGAGCAACGGGGGCGGGTATTCAATCGGGTGGATGGCGCTTGCGCTGGTGCTGCTGTGGCTGTTGCCCTGGAGCCTGCAGGCGGCCCCGCGCGTGGGGCAGGATTTCCTGTTGCTGGGCGGGGCGACCGATGCGGTCACCCCCCAGCGCGCGTGCACCCCGGATGTGCTGGCACGCCACCAGGAAGTGCTGTCCATCCCGGCCCCGGCCGCCGGCTGGTCGGGCAAGCCCCAGGCCGTGGATGTGTTCGGCGTGCTCACCGGCGAGGTCCGCATCAGCCACGGTGACCGCGAGATCTGCGGCAGCATGCACGATGCGCGTACCCGTGATTCGCGTTTCCGTGCAGGGGTCGGGCTGGTGGTGGTGCCCGAGGCCGGCAACCATGAGCCGATCGTGGTCTCCTGGACACGCCCGCTCAAGCCGCGCTGGGTGCCGACCATCCAGTTGGGGGCCCCGAGCCCGGTGCAGCAGAACGATACGGCACGGCTGCTGATGCGCGCCGCCTGCATCGCGGTGGCGATCGCGCTGGCACTGTCGGCAATGATGGGGTGGGTCACCACCCGCGACCGCTCGTTCCTGGTGTATGTCGGCGCGTGCGGGGTGTTCGTGCTGTGGCAGGCGGTGCTGGGGGGCTTGAGCGGCTATCCCGAGCCGTGGCTGCCCGTGCACGAACACGCCTCGTGGTGGCTGGTCGCGCTGAGCGCGTTCAGCGAAGCGCTGCTGCTGCCCATCCTGTGGCGACTGAACGGCGGCGATCGCCGCTGGCCGCGCTCCCGCCCGGCCCAGCATGCGGTGCTATGGGGACTGGTGGCCATGGGGCTGACCGTGCCTTTGTGGGGGCCGGACGGCCTGGCCGTGGTGTCCGAGCTGCTGGAGTGGGTCTTCCTCACGGGCTGCACGCTGTGTCTCGGCGCAGGCCTGTGGGGGCTGTGGCAGCGCGATGCGCATGCACTGCCGGGGCTGGCCGCGCTGGCCCCCTGGTGGATCATGATCGGGGCCGATGCGCTGGATGCGCAATGGCTGGTAGCGTACCGGATCGAAGCGTTGCAGCTGTCGGCGACCTGGTTCCTGATGATGGCCGCCTATGCACTGAACCTGCGGCTGGGCCGGCTGCGCCGCCAGCGCGATGAAATGCGCCAGCTCGCCGATACCGACATGCTGACCGGCCTGCCCAATCGCCGCGCCGGCCTGCGCCTGCTCGCCGAATACCTGGAACGGGCACGCCAGGAACCGCATGCACTGGCAATCGGCTTCCTGGATATCGATCTGTTCAAGAACATCAACGATCAGTTCGGCCACGACGTCGGCGATCAGGTCCTGGTCGCGGTGGCGCGCGCGCTGCGCGGCTCGGTGCGCAATCACGACGATGTGATCCGGATGGGCGGCGAAGAATTCCTGGTGCTGTTGCCCGGCGCCGGCCATGCCGCCGCCGTGGCGCGGTTGGAGACGGTGCGCCAGCAGGTGGCCGCAGTCACCCAGACACTCGGCATTCCCGGCCTGACGGTCTCGGCCAGCATCGGCCTGGCCGTGCTCAAGCCGGGCAGCGACGACCTGGCCGGGCTGCTGCGCCGGGCCGACCACGCCATGTATTGCGCCAAGCGCAACGGTCGCAACCAGATCCATGACGGCGAGCGCACCACGACCGCCGGCGATCCGCTGCCGGCCTGAACCGCCGGCACGCGGAAAAACGCAGCAGCGACCGCCTTTTGCCCGATAATGGGCCGATGACAACCCGACTCAACAAGCATATCGCCGACACCGGCTTCTGTTCCCGGCGCGAAGCCGACCGCCTGATCGGCGAACGCCGCGTCACCGTCAATGGCCATCCGGCCGGTACCGGTGCGGTGGTGGGCGAACAGGACGTGGTGCTGGTCGACGGCCAGCCGCTGCGCGCGCGCGAAGCGAAGAAGGCCGGCGGCCGCAAGCACGTCTATATCGCGCTGAACAAGCCGGTGGGCATCACCTGCACCACCGAAAGTTCGGTCAAGGGCAACATCGTGGAGTTCGTCGGCCACGAGCAGCGCATCTTCCCGATCGGCCGCCTGGACAAGGATTCCGAAGGCCTGATCCTGCTGACCAGCAACGGCAACATCGTCAACCAGATCCTGCGCGCCGAGAACGGGCACCAGAAGGAATACATGGTCGCGGTCAACAAGGCCGTCACCGATGAGTTCCTGCGTGGCATGGCCCGCGGCGTGCGCATCCGCGATGAGGTCACGCTGCCGTGCCGGACCAGCAAGCTGGCCAAGTTCGGGTTCCGGATCACGCTGCAGCAGGGCTTGAACCGGCAGATCCGCCTGATGGCGGCCGCGTTCGGCTTCCGGGTCACCCAGCTGCGCCGCGTGCGCATCGACAACATCAAACTCGGTGCGCTCAAGCCGGGGCAGTGGCGCAATCTCACCGATGCCGAGCTCAAAGGCCTGCTGCCCAAACAGCTGGACTGGTGATGCTGTGCGTCACGCCGTGACACCGTACCCGGGCTAGACTGATCCGGCACACGCCACCGCCTGCCACGATGATCAAGCCGTCCAAGCCGGACAACGAAGCACAGCGCCTGCTGGCGCTGCAGCGGTATCAGATCCTGGATACGCCGCGCGAGCGGTCCTTCGATGATCTGGTCACGATCGCCACCGCGCTGTGCGGCACCCACATGGGCGCGGTGACCCTGGTCGACCAGGAGCGCCAGTGGTTCAAGGCGCGGCAGCTGCTGGACGCACCGGAAACCAGCCGGGACATCTCCTTCTGCGGTCACGCCATCCTGCAGCCGGACCAGGTGATGGTGGTCGAGGATGCGCGAACCGACCCACGCTTTTTCGACAACCCGGTCGTGGTCGATGAGCCGCATATCCGTTTTTATGCGGGCGCGCCGCTGCTGAGCAGTGACGGCCTGCCCCTGGGCACGCTGTGCGTGTTCGATGCCGCCCCCGGGCAGCTCAGCCCCGGCCAGCGCGATGCCCTGTCGGCGCTGTCGCGGCAGGTTTCGCTGGTGATGGAGCTGCGCCGGTATGCGCATGAAATACAGCAGCACATGACCGATCGCGCCTGGTACGAGCAGCGCCTGGCCGAGTACAACGAACTGCTGGAACAGCAGAACGCCGACCTGGCCGAACAGAGCCGCACCGACCCGCTCACCGGCCTGCCCAACCGCCGCGCGATGAGCACCGCGCTGGAGGCGGCGGTGGTGGATGCCGATGGTCACCCGCGCGCGACCGCTGTGGCGCTGCTCGACATCGACCACTTCAAGACCGTCAACGATCTGTACGGTCATGCCACCGGCGATCACGTGCTGGCCGAACTGGCCCGGCTGCTGCGCGCGCATTTCGCCGGGCATGGCCTGGCGGCGCGCTATGGCGGCGAAGAGTTCGTGGTGCTGATGCCCGACACGCCGTTGGCCACGGCAGAGCTGCAGTGCGATTTCCTGCGCATGGCGGTAGCCGATCTGCCGCTGGGCCTGCCGTTGACGATCAGCATCGGGGTGGCCGCGCACCGCCACGGCGATGCGATCGAGCAGACCCTGGCCCGCGCCGATGCGGCGCTGTACCGGGCCAAGGGCGAGGGGCGCAACCGGGTCATCCGCGCCGACTGAGGCGCACGGGCCGTATCCGCGGCAGGTACAGGGTGTTGGCCGGTACGCCCGCTCAATCGGCGATGTTGCGTGCCTCGGACGTCGCCAGGAGTTCCGGGTGCTGCACCTTCCGGCGGCGGTCGAGCAGCGGGTGCAGGAACACCGCCCCCACGATGATCGCCACGCCGGCATAGAACAGCGGGGTCAGCTCCCGTTGCTCGCTGAGCAGCACCATCGCCAGCAGAATCGCGTAGACCGGCTCAAGATTGGTCACCAGCTGCGAGGTGTAGGCGCTGATGTGGCGCAGGGCGACCAGCGCGAGCGCGAACGGCAGCAGCGTGCACAGCCCGGCCAGGGCCAACAGCAGCAGGCCGTCGTGCAGGTCCGGGATCACCCACAGGTCGCTGGCCAGGGCCGGCAGCAGGAAGGGCAGTACCGGCGCCAGCAGGGTCAGCGTCAGCGTGCCCGCACCGAGTTCCAGCGCGGTCACGGTGAGCGGGTCGGCATGACTGACCAGGCGCTTGTTGAGTGAGCCGAAGATCGCCACCAGCAGCGCCGAGAGCGCGCCGATCAGGACGCCCAGGCGCATGCCATCGGGCACGCCGCCCACCACCAGCGCGACGCCCGGCAGGACCAGGATCCCGAAGGCCAGCTCACGGAACTGGAAGGGGCGCTTGGCCACCCAGGGTTCGATCACCGCGGTGAACACCGGCGCCAGCGCGATGCAGGTCGCCGCCACCGAGGCATTGGCCAGCTTCACCGCGCCATAGAACGTGAGCCAGTGCAGCGCGACCAGCGCGCCCACACCGCAGTAACCGGCGACCAGCCGCGGGGACAGCTGGCGCAGCCCGCGCCACACGCGCGGCACCAGGGCCAGCATCGCCACCACCAGCAACATGCGCCACCACACCAGCGGCAGCGCGGGCAGGGTGATCAGCTTGCCAAGGATGGCGGTGACGCCCCACAGCAGCACACAGAAATGGATTTGCAGCAGGGCTCTGCGGGTATCGGTCATCGGCATCCGTCTATTGTGCGACAAGCCGCGCCGCGAAGGATGCCCTCCACGCGATCCCGCGCGGGGTCATGGCATTCTGCGGCGATGACGCGCCTGCCCATCGCCCCTGTCTCCGCCGGACTGCCGCACGCCCTGCGTGCCCTGGCCGGCCTCACCGCCGCGGTCGCCGTGGTGGTACTGCTGCTGCAGTACCACCTGCTGCTGCGCACGCCCGGCCTGGGGGCTGCGGACGCGACGCTGCGCTACCTGGGCTACTTCACCATCCTGAGCAACATCGGCGTCGCCGCGGTCTGCCTGGCACTGGCCCGGGGCCGCCGTGAAGGGCTGGCCGGCCCGGTCCCGCGCGCGGCGGTGGCGCTGTTCATCGGCATCACCGGGTTGATCTACGTGATCATCCTGCGTCCGCTGTGGCACCCGCAGGGCGCGCAATGGTGGGCCGATGCCGGCCTGCATTACGCGGTGCCCGTGCTGTATCTGCTTGGCTGGCTGGCCGGGCCGCATGGCGGCCTGCATCGGCGTGGGTTGCTCAGCACACTGGCGTTGCCGACGGTCTACCTCGGCTGGGCCCTGCTGGTCGGGCGGCTCAGTGGGCAGTACCCGTATCCCTTCCTGGACCTGGGCGCGCTGGGCATCGCGCTGGTTGCGCGCAATGCGCTGTCCGTGGCGGTGGTGTTCGTCGTGTGCGGTGCGCTGCTGTGGTGGCTGGATGGTGCCTTGGCGGCGCGCCGCCGGAACCGCTAACCCATCAGCTGCCGCCAAGCAGCTGCAGCTGGTCGCGCAGCGCCATCGCCGCGCCGGGATTGCGCTGTTTGGCCGCACCGATGAACAGCATATACACCTCGCGCGGTGGCTGCGCGGGGCGTTCGGCGCAAAGGTGGGGAAGGTCCGGATTGTCTTCGCCGCGGGCCCAGCGCATCGCACGCAGGCACCATTGCTCCATGGCCCTGGCCGGGTAGCCGGCGCGCAGGTTGGCGCGCGAGCGCATCAGCCGCGCATAGATGAACCCCGCGGTCGGGTCGGCAAAGCTGGGGTACTCATCCGAGCCACTGAATACCAGCGCTGCACCGTGGGCGCGGGCAGCGGCCAACAGCGCCGGCGTCCATGCGGCGGGATTGCGTACCTCCAGTGCATGCTGCAGAAGCCGACCGTCGATCTTGCGCGGGAGCATGCCCAGGAACTGCTCGAATTCGTCCGCACCGGCGGGATGGCTGTCGCCGAACTGCCAGATCAGCGGTCCCAGCCGGTCCTCCAGCACGCTGATGCCCTCGATGAAGCGCTCGGCGCGTTCACCAACGGTGGTCAGGTCATGGGTCTGGGTGATCGTGCGCGGCGCCTTGGCCGAGAAGCGGAAGCCCGCTGGCGTCTGCTCGCGCCACTGCGCGTAGATGGCCGGCTTCTGCGCACGGTAGAACGTGCTGTTGATCTCGATGCAGCCCAGCTGTTGGCTGGCGTAGGCCAGTTCTTCGCGTTGCGGCAGCCCGGCCGGATAGAACGTGCCGCCGCGCCATGCCGGGAAGACCCAGCCGCCGATGCCGGTGCGGATGGTGCCAGGCGGTGTGCTCATGCGCCGCCCGCATGGTCGGCCCACGGGTCGTAGCTGCCGAACCACCACAGGTAACCTTCCAGATCGCGGCAGGCATAGCCGCGGCCGCCATACGGTTGGTCGGCGATGTCCATGACGATCTGCGCGCCCGCGGCGACGGCGCGCGCATGGTGCGCATCCGGATCGGCCACGATCACGCAGGCGCTCTGGGTCTGCCGACCGCCGACCTCGTCCGGGTGGACGCTGTAGCGGCCCCACTCGCTGGCGTTGTCGACCGAGCCGAGCATGATCATGCCGTGGCCATACACCAGCTGGGCACGGTGGACGATATCGCCCTCGGCATACACCGCCTGTTTCTGGAAGCCGAACGCGCGCTGCAGCCACGCCATCGCGGCGTGTGCATCGCGGTAGCGCAGGCAGGGAATGATCGTGGCGGTGGTCTCGGCGGGCGCGGTCATGGCGGGCCTCCTTCTGGCACAGGCGAGCCTGATCCGGGCCGCGTTACCATCGTGCGAAACCGGGGCATCGACACCCTCGACGCCCCCGCCACACGCAACCGGAGACACTGCTTGAACACATCCTGGATCGGAGGCGCCGTGCTGCTCGCATGCGCACCCTTGGCATCGGCCGCCGTGCCGGCCGAACTGCAGCGGCTGGACGCCACCATCGAACGCGCCCGCGCCGAGTTCGACATCCCCGGCATCGCCGTGGCGGTGGTCAAGGATGGCAAGGTAGTGATGGAGCGCGGCTACGGGGTGCGCGAGCTGGGCAAGCCGGATCCGGTCCAGGCCGATACGCTGTTCGCGATCGCGTCCAACACCAAGGCGTTCACCGCCACCGCGCTGAATCTGCTGGCCGAGCAGGGCAAGCTGAAGATGGAGGATCGCGTGATCGATCATCTGCCCGGCTTCCGCATGTCCGATCCGTACGTCACCGGCGAAATGCGCATCCGCGATCTGCTCTCGCACCGCAGTGGCCTGAGCCTGGGCGCGGGCGACCTGCTGTTCTGGCCGACCACCTCCTACAGCAACAAGGAGGTGGTGCAGCGGCTGGGCAAGGTGCCGCTGAAGGCCGGTTTCCGTGATCGCTATGCCTACGACAACATTCTCTACGCGGTCGCCCAGCAGGTGATCGAACAGGTGTCCGGGCAGACCTATGCGGACTTCCTGCAGCAGCACATCTTCACCCCGGTGGGCATGCAAGGCACCCGCTACAACGCCGATCATCTGCAGCCCGGCGACAACGCCGCGGTCGGTCACGCCAAGTACGATTTCAGCCAGCTGCGCACCGTCGCGCCGCTGACCTGGTCCAACAATGCCGGCGCCGGCGGCATTTATTCCAGCGTGCACGACATGGCGCGCTGGATGAACGTGCAGCTGGCCCACGGCATGCTGGAGAACGGGCAGCCACTGTTCACCGCCAAGACCCAGCAGGCGATGTGGCAGATGATTACGCCTCAGGTCGTGCCCGAACCGAGCGTGCCGCAGCTGGCGGCCGCACGGCCGAACTTCGCCGGCTATGGCGAAGGCTGGAGCCTGAGCGACTACCGCGGCCAGAAGCTGGTCTGGCATACCGGCGGCTGGCCGGGGATGGTGTCGCGCGTGACCCTGGTGCCGGAGCACAAGCTGGGCATCGTGGTGCTCACCAACCAGGAAGTCGGCGCGGCCTTCAATGCCATCACGATGGAAGCGCTGGATGCCTATCTGCAGGCCCCGGCCACCGACTGGGTCGCCGCGTATGCCGCTGCCGTTGCCAAGTCACAGGAGAAGGCAGACGAAAGCTGGGCCAAGCACCAGGCCGCACGTGATGCGAGATCCAAGCTGTCGCTGCCACTGGCGCGCTACGCAGGGGGCTACCGCGACGCATGGTACGGCGATGTATTCGTTGAGCAGCAGGGCGGCAAGCTGCGCCTGCGCTTCGGCAAGACCGCGCAGTTGATCGGCACGCTGGAGCATTGGCAGCACGATACCTTCCTGGTGCGCTGGGACGACCGGTCACTCAATGCCGACGCCTTCGTGAATTTCAGTCTGGATCCGGACGGCAACGTCCGTGAGGTCCGCATGCAGGCGGCGTCCTCGCTGACCGATTTCAGTTTCGATTTCCAGGACCTGCTGCTGACACCGATCGCGCCCGAGGCCAAGGGCTGAACCCCGTCGCCGGCGTGTGATGGAGGTGAGAGTAAAAGGACAGGCCGCGGTGGGATAATCGCGGCCTGTTTTGTTTTTGGTGCACTGCGATGTTCCGCTGGTTCGAATCGCTGATTCCGGTTTTCCCGCCGATCGATGCGCGCATGCCACCGCGCAAGGTGGTGCCGTTCTATATCCACTATCTGCGCCCGGTGTGGCCGGTGCTGCTGGCCACGTTGATCGCCGGCCTGCTGTTGGCGCTGGTCGAAGTGGCGATGTTCGATTTCCTTGGCCGCATCGTGGACATGGTCGCCGAGCAGCCCGGCAGCGATTTCTTTGCGCGGCATGCCAACACGCTGATGTGGATGGCCGGCATCACCCTGATCGCGCGCCCGCTGCTGGTGTCGTTGCACAGCCTGCTGGTGAACCAGGCGATCGTACCGGGGCTGAGCAACCGCTCGCGCTGGTTGATGCACAACTATGTGGTGCGGCAGAGCCTGAGCTTCTTCCAGAACGATTTCGCCGGCAGCATGGCCAATCGGGTCATGCAGACGGGTACGTCGCTGCGTGAATCGGCCGTGCAGATGGTCGATTCGCTCTGGTACATCATCGTCTACACCGGCACCGCGCTGTACCTGTTCGCGCAGGCGGACTGGCGGCTGATGATTCCGTTGGGGCTGTGGATGGCCGGCTACGCGGTGATCATGTGGTACTTCGTGCCGCGGGCCAAAGAGCGCGCGTGGATCGCCTCCGAAGCACGCTCCAAAGCGATGGGCCGCATTGTGGATGGCTACACCAACGTGCCCACGCTGAAGCTGTTCGCCCATGGCGGGCGCGAGCAGGCCTACGTGGCCGAGGCGATCGACGAACTGGCCACCAAGCACCGTGGCCAGACCCGGGTCACCACCGGGCTGGAAGTCACCATCGCCATCGTCAACGGCTTCCTGATCGTGGGCACCTGCGGCCTGGCGCTGTGGCTGTGGAACGGCGGCCACATCACCGTCGGCGCAATCACCCTGGCCACCGGCCTGGTGATCCGCATCCACAACATGTCCGGCTGGATCATGTGGACCATCAACGGCATCTTCGAAGATATCGGCACGGTGCAGGACGGCATCACCACCATCTCCCAGCCGCTGACCGTGCAGGACCGTATCGACGCCGTGCCGTTGGTGGTCAGCCAGGGCGCCGTGCATTTCGATCACATCCATTTCCATTACGGCAAACGCGGGGGCGTGATCGCCGGGTTGGACCTGCAGGTGAAACCCGGTGAGAAGATCGGCCTGGTGGGTCCCTCGGGTGCCGGCAAGTCGACCCTGGTCAACGTGCTGCTGCGACTGTACGACCTGGAGAGCGGGCAGATCCGCATCGACGGCCAGGACATCGCGGGTGTCACCCAGGAGAGCCTGCGCCGGCAGATCGGCGTGGTCACCCAGGATACCTCGCTGCTGCACCGCTCGATCCGCGACAACCTGCTGTACGGGCGTCCGGATGCAACCGAGGCGCAGCTGCATGCCGCCGTGGCCAAGGCACGCGCCTCGGCCTTCATCGATACGCTGGTCGATGGGGAAGGGCGCCGTGCTTACGACGCGCACGTCGGCGAGCGCGGGGTGAAACTGTCCGGCGGCCAGCGCCAGCGCATCGCGATCGCGCGGGTGCTGCTCAAGGACGCCCCGATCCTGGTGCTGGACGAAGCAACGTCGGCGCTGGATTCGGAAGTGGAAGCGGCGATCCAGGACAACCTGGACGAGTTGATGACCGGCAAGACGGTGATCGCGATCGCGCACCGCCTGTCCACCATCGCGCGCATGGACCGGCTGGTGGTGATGGATCAGGGCCGCATCGCGGAGACCGGCACGCACGCCGAGCTGATCGCGGCGGGCGGGTTGTATGCGCGGCTGTGGGCGCGGCAGACCGGGGGCTTCGTCGCCGCCGATGCCTAACCGGTGCCGACGCTGCCGGGGGGTAGAGCCGACTGTCAGTCGGCTGCTCCCCGCGTAGAGCCGGGTTCTACCCGGCTGGTCCTGCTGTTGCGTGGCGCAGGCAGCCGGGTAGAACCCGGCTCTACGAAACCCCACATAAAAAAGCGGCCCGGTTCGCACCGGGCCGTTGCCTGTCTGACGAGGAACCAGGCGGGTTTACTCGATCGGCTGGTCCAGCATCAGCTGGCGCGCGAAGCGCACCGGCGGGGCGCCGTAGGACAGCATCTGGTCGTGGTAGGCCTTCAGGTTGAACTTCGCGCCCTGCTTGTCCTGCACGGCCTTGCGGGTATCGAAGTGTTCCTGCGCACCGACGAAGTAGGTCGGCAGCTGCGCGGAGGTCAGCTGCGCACGCACCCACTTGCCCGAGGCTTCGCTTTCCTGCTGGAAGGCATCGTGGGTCATCAGGTGCATCGCCTGCTCACGCGTCCAGTTGTCCACGTGCACGCCCTGATCCAGGATCGCGTTGGAGATGGTGCGCAGGTAGAACTTCAGCTGCACCAGGTGGAACAGCGGATCGTTGTCCAGGTAACCCTGCTCCTGCATCATCCGCTCGGTGTAGACCGCCCAGCCTTCGGCGAACAGGCCCGAACGCAGCACCGCGCGCAGCGTGGAGGGGAACTTGCCCGAGTGCCAGCCTTCCAGGTAATGCCCCGGGGTGCCTTCGTGGATGCTCAGCAGGTGGATCATGCGGCTGTTGTATTCGCGCAGGAACGAATCGACCTGCTTGTCCGTCCAGTCGTCCGGGATCGGCGAGACCGCGTAGAAGGTCTTCAGGTTCTTGTCGAGCGGGCCCGGCGAGTCGCAATAGGCCACGGCCACGCCACGCTGGAATTCCGGCATCAGGATGATGTCGACCGGCGAATCGGGCAGGGTCATCAGGTCATGCTTGCGCACGAACTCGGTGGACTGCTCCAGCGCGGCCTTGGCGTCGTCAACCACCTTGTCGCGGGCCGGCTTGTCGGCATAGGCCAGCTCCAGCGCGGCTTCGATGGCGGCCTGCTGCTGCTCATCGCTCGGGTTGGCCGGCAGCGCCGGCGCGCCCGGCTTGTCCTTGAGCACGGTCTGCGCGATGCCGTACATGTCCTGGCGCACACGCTTGAGCTCGGCACGCGCGCGCTCGCCGATCTCGGCGCGCGAGAGCGAGGAGTTCAGCGCGAACTTCAGCTTCTGGTCGTACAGGTCCGCACCGATGCGGAAGTCCCCCTTGGCGTTCGGCACCAGGGTCTTGTCCAGCCAGGTCTGCTGCTCGTCGACAGCCTTCTTCAAGCCCTCGATCGCGGCCTGCAGGCGCTTCTGGTCCTCGGCCGGCAGCTCACCGATGTGCGGGGTGATGAAGGTATCGACGATGCTCAGGATGCCGCGGTTCTGTTTGGCCACGGTTTCAGCATGGATCTTCGGAACGCGGGCCGGGTCCAGGTTCTCGCGGGCCTGGGCGAAGATCTGCGGCAGCTTCTCCATGCGCGCGGTCGCCGACTTCAGGCGGTCGGGCAGCGGGGCGAACTCACGCGCCATCAGGCCGTAGAGCGCGCTGCCGGCCATGCCGTTGTACATCTGCGGGTCCCACTTGGGCGACTGCAGCACTTCCGCGGTCCAGACCTCGGACTGCAGCTGGTTGCGCAGGATCGCCGCATCCACCTGGTTCTCGCGCGAGAGCTTGCTGACGTCGATCTTGTCCAGATCGCCCAGCAGTGCCTTGTATGCGGTCAGCACCTTCTGCTGGCCGGCCGCGCTCAGGTCGTCGATCTCGCTGTCGTAGCGGTGGTCGCCGATCTGCGTGGCGCTGATCGGGGACAGCTGCATCCAGGTGTCGAGGGCGCGCTTGGACAGATCGGCGAAGGCCGCATCGACCGCGGCATCGCCAGCCGGGATGGCCGCTTCGGTGCCGGTGGTGGGCGTCGGGGAGTCGGCCTGCTGGCAGCCACCAAGGGCGGCGATCAGGGCGAGGGCAAGCAGATGCTGGCGCATCGGTGTTCCTGTACTGGGGACAATCCCCGAGCATAGGGCCGATGGCCGCCGTTGTCCCCGTGCCATTGGATTACCATGCGCCGTGAAGATCACCGCTTTTGATGGAGCTGCACTGTGACCGAGTGGAAAGGACGGGCCCGCGCCGGGCTGGCAGGGATGCTGTTGTTGGTCCTGGTGGCCTGTGGCCGCAGCGGGCCGAACTACGCCGCCGATGCGGCCGCCGGGGCCGTGGCGTCCCCCGAGGGCGCGTTCCTGGCGTATGAACACGACATCCGCATCCAGCTGGATGCCAAGCGCATCAGTGAGCGGGTCAAGGCCGTGTCCGCGGCCTGCCAGAGCAACCGGTTCGGGGACTGTGCCGTGCTGCAGGTAGGCGAGGAAGGCGGTGAAACCCGCTCCGGCTCCATCCGCGTGCGCATCGCGCCCAAGGGCGTGGAACCGATCATCGCCCTGGCTGGTGAAGGCGGCGATGTGGCCTCGCGCAACACGCATGCCGAAGATCTGGCCCAGCAGGTGGCCGATACCGCGCTGACCCAGACGCGGTTGCAGAAAGAACACGCGCAGCTGCAGGCGTATCAGCAGCGCAGTGACATGAAGGTGGCCGACCTGTTGGCGGTCTCGCAGCGCATGGCGGAGATCGAGGCGGGGCTGGAGCAGGCCAACAAGGACGCGGCACAGCAACGCCGGCGGATCGACACCCAGCTGGTGACGATGCACTTCGAAGGCCCGGCCGGGCAGCGCAGCCGCAGCGAAATCGGCAAGGCGTTCAGTGAGTTCGGGGCGATCTTCACCACCAGCATCGCCTTCGTGATCCGCGCGATCGCCGCCTTGGTGCCGGTCGGCGTGGTGGTCTGGGCGGTCGGTGCCGTGGTCGTGGCGCTGTGGCGCCGTCGCAAGCGGCGCAAGGCCGCGGCGGCCGCACGCTGACCAGACCGGTCGTGGGGGGGGGGGGGGGGGGGGGGCCGAGGCCGCGCCGACCCCAGGCGACCCCGGGCTAA
>NZ_JBDJLA010000011.1:0-151171 GCF_039673135.1 Stenotrophomonas sp. TWI1151 | reverse complement strand
ACTACCAGGACGCGAGGAGCCGGCCAGCGGCCGGCACTACCAGGATGCGAGGAGCCGGCCAGCGGCCGGCACTACCAGGATGCGAGGAGCCGGCCAGCGGCCGGCACTACCAGGACGCGAGGAGCCGGCCAGCGGCCGGCACTACCAGGATGCGAGGAGCCGGCCAGCGGCCGGCACTACCAGGATGCGAGGAGCCGGCCAGCGGCCGGCACTACCGGGATGCGAGGAGCCGCCCCGCGGCGGGCATTGCCGGGTTGCGGGCGCCGCCCACCGGGCGGCGCCTACCGATGGATCACGGCGCCCTCAGCGCCTGGCCGGCGCGTCCCCGGCGACGTAATACGCCGCCGTGCTGCGCGGCAGCGGAGCACGCCCCCGGATCCGGTCGGCGATCTTCTCGGCGATCATGATCGTGGTGGCGTTGAGGTTGCCGGTGATGATGCGCGGCATGATCGAAGCATCCACCACACGCAGGCTCTCCATCCCGTGCACACGGCCCTGGCCGTCCACCACGCTCATCGCATCGGTGCCCATCGCGCACGAGCAGGAGGGGTGGTAGGCGGTTTCGGCATGCGCGCGCACGAACGCGTCGAGTTCCGCATCGGTCTGGCACTCGGCGCTCGGGCTGATCTCGCGGCCACGGTATTCGTCCAGCGCGGGCTGGGCGATGATCTCGCGGGTGATGCGGATCGCGTCGCGGAATTCCTGCCAGTCCTGATCGGTGGACTGGTAGTTGAACAGGATCGAGGGGTGCTCACGCGGGTCCAGCGACTTGGCATGCACATGGCCGCGGCTGGGCGTGCGCATCGACCCCACATGCGCCTGGAAGCCGTGCTCCTTGACCGCGTTGGTGCCGTTGTAATTGATCGCCACCGGCAGGAAGTGGTACTGGATGTTCGGCCAGTCGAAGTCCTCGCGGGTGCGGATGAAGCCACCGGCCTCGAACTGGTTGCTGGCACCGATGCCGGTGCCGGCGAACAGCCATTCCGCACCGATCGCCGGCTGGTTCCACCACTGCAGCGCCGGGTACAGCGAGACCGGCTTCTTGCAGGCGTACTGCATGTATACCTCGAGGTGATCCTGCAGGTTCTCGCCGACGCCGGGCAGGTCGTGCACCAGCGGTACGCCAAGTGCGGCCAGTAACGCCGGCGCACCCACCCCAGAGCGCTGCAGGATCTGCGGCGAGGCGATCGCCCCGGCGCACAGCAGCACCTCGCGGCGGGCGGTAGCGTCGATCGGCTCGGCGCTGTTGCCAGCCAGGTAGCGCACGCCCACCGCGCGCTTGCCGGCGAACAGGATGCGGTCGGTGGTGGCGTGCACCACGATCTCCAGTCCCTCACGGTCCTTGGCCATGTCCAGGTAACCGCGCGCGGTACTGGAGCGGCGCCCGCGCGGGGTCACCGTGCGGTCCATCGGGCCGAAGCCTTCCTGCTGGTAGCCGTTGAGGTCATCGGTACGTGGGTAGCCGGCCTGCACGCCGGCCTCGACCATCGCGTGGAACAGCACGTTGTTGCCGTTCTTCGGCGTGGCCACGCTGACCGGGCCGTCGCCGCCGTGGTAGTCGTTGGCGCCGATGTCGCGCGTTTCCGCCTTGCGGAAGTAGGGCAGCACGTCGTGGTAGCTCCAGTCCTCGAGGCCGTCGAAGCTGGCCCACTGGTCGAAGTCCATCGCGTTGCCGCGGATGTAGCACATGCCGTTGATCAGCGAGGAACCGCCCAGGCCCTTGCCGCGGCCGCACTCCATGCGCCGGTTGTCCATGTAGGGTTCCGGCTCGGTTTCATACGCCCAGTTGTAGCGGCGGCCCTGCAGCGGATAAGCCAGTGCGGCCGGCATCTGGGTGCGGAAATCCATCCGGTAATCCGGGCCGCCTGCTTCCAGCAGCAGCACGCTGACGCCGGCGTCTTCGGTCAGGCGCGCGGCCAGCGTGTTGCCGGCCGACCCGGCGCCGATGATGATGTAGTCGTACTCGCGCTTCATCGCGGTGTCTCCTGGTAAGGCCGGTTCAGAACACCGACGCGTAGCGGTCCAGTTCGATCTGGATGGATTTGGTGCGGGTGTAGGCACGCAGCGTGGCCAGCCCGTTTTCGCGGCCAACACCGGACTGCTTGTAGCCGCCCACCGGCATCTGTGCCGGCGATTCGCCCCAGCTGTTGACCCAGCAGATGCCGGCCTCGAGCTGATGGATCAGGCGATGCGCGCGCGCCAGGTCCGGCGTGACCACGCCGGCGGCGAGACCGTAATCGGTGTCGTTGGCGCGGCGCACGGCCTCGTCTTCGTCGTCGTACGCCAACAGGCTCATCACCGGCCCGAAAATCTCTTCGCGCACGATGCGCATGTCATCGCGGCAATCGCTGAAGATCGTCGGTGCCACATAGCAGCCCTTGCCCAGCGTGCCGTCGGTCAGCCGTTCGCCGCCGCAGACCAGCCGTGCACCCTCGGCCTTGCCGCTGGCGATGTGCTCAAGCACGCGCTGCATGTGCGCGGCGCTGACCAGCGGGCCGAAGTTGGTGTCCTTGGCCAGCGGGTCGCCGATGCGGATGCGCTTGACCCGTTCCAGCAGTTTGGCTTCGAACGCGGCCAGGGTGCTGCGCGGCACGAACACGCGGGTGCCGTTGGTGCACACCTGACCGGAGCTGTAGAAGTTGGCCATCATCGCCACGTCGGCGGCCAGGTCCAGATCGGCGTCGGCGCAGATGATCAGCGGCGACTTGCCCCCCAGCTCCATGGTGACGTCTTTGAGCGTGGAGCTGGAGGCACTGGCCATCACCTTGCGGCCGGTGGCGGTGCCGCCGGTGAAGGAGATCTTCTCGATCAGCGGATGCTCGGTCAATGCCGAGCCGACGCCGGCGCCATCGCCGGGCAGCACGTTGAACACGCCATCGGGCAGGCCGGCCTCGGTGAAGATTTCCGCCAGCTTCAGCGCGGTCAGCGGCGTCACTTCGCTGGGCTTGAAGATCATCGCGTTGCCGGCGGCCAGCGCGGGGGCGGCCTTCCACAGCGCGATCTGGATCGGGTAGTTCCAGGCACCGATCGCGCCGACCACGCCAAGGGGCTCCTGCCGGGTGTAGAAGAAGCTGCTCTCACGCAGCGGCACCTGGCTGCCTTCCAGCCCGTGCATGACGCCGGCGTAGTACTCCAGCACGTCCGCACCGGTGACCACGTCCACGCTGAGCGTTTCGCTCAGGGCCTTGCCGGTGTTGCGCGATTCCAGCTCGGCCAGTGCATCGTTGCGCTCGCGCAGCAGCGCGACCGCCCGCAGCAGGATGCGCGAGCGCTCCACGGTGGTCAGCGCGGCCCATGCTTTCTGGCCGGCCTGGGCGCTCTCCACGGCAGCGTCGAGATCGTCGCTGTTGGCGCTGTGGACGTTGGCGAGCAGCTCGCCGGTGGCCGGGTTGATGACCTCGAAGGTCTTTCCCCCCTGGGAGGGAACGTAGCGGCCGCCGATGTACAGCAGCTGGTCGGGGAGGGTAGGCATGTCGATGACTCCTTTGCAGCGGGAGATCAGTGCGTCAACGCGTGAGATGCAGGAACTGCAGGTGACGCTCGTACTGATCGATGATGTCGTTGATGATCTGCTGGCGGCTGTAGCCGAACAGCTCGTAGTCCTGTCCACCTTCATAGAGGTGCACTTCGGCGCGGTAGTAACGCTGGTTGCGGAAGCGCTGCGCGGCGAAGGAGGGGGTGAGATAGCCGCGCATGATCACCTGGTAGGTGAACACCTGCTGCTCGCCGTGATCCACGGTGAGTTCCATCTCGCCCGGCTCGAACTTCGTCTGCACATCCAGGCCCTGTTCGAGCAGCTGCGCCGCGACGGCTTCGATCGCCGGCTTCACATCGGTATCCATGAACCGGTACACCTCGTCGCGTACCGGGAAATGCACCGCCTGGGTGATGCGCTGGCGCCAGCCGCGCTGATGCCGCGATTGCCCGATCAACGGGATTGGCGAGTACTGCGAGGCCTTCTTGCGCTGCGATTCTTCGCCCAGCGCACGGGTCAGGCCCCACAGCATCAGCAGCAGGACCACCGAGAACGGTAGTGAGGCCAATACCACGGCGGATTTGAGCGCATCCATGCTGCCCGCCAGCAGCAGCCCGGCGGTGACCAGACCGGTCATCACGCCCCAGAACACGCGCAGCCAGCGCGGGCCGTCGTCTTCCGGATTGCCGCCCTGCGAGGACAGCGTGGACAGCACCACGGTGCCGGAATCGGCCGAGGTGACGAAGAAGATGAAGCTGACGATCACCGTGACCGCGATGACGGTGCGGCTCCACGGATAGCTTTCCAGCAGTGCGTACAGCACGGTCGGTGGATTCTCCACCGCCATCTGTGCCAGGTGCACCTGGTCGTGGTGCAGGATCTGATCCAGCGCGCTGTTGCCGAAGATCGACAGCCAGGCCAGGGTGAAACCGAGCGGGATCAGCAGCACGCCGAGCACGAACTCGCGGATGGTGCGGCCGCGCGAGATGCGCGCGATGAACAAACCTACGAACGGCGCCCAGCCGATCCACCAGGCCCAGTAGAACACCGTCCAGTTGCCCAGCCAGTCCGGGCGCCCGCCGTAGGCGTACACATCGAAACTCTTGCCGACCACGTTGCCCAGGTAGTCGCCCATGTTCTGCATGAAGGCATTGAGCAGGTACTGGGTGGGGCCGGCGAACAGCATGAACAGCAGCAACGAGATCGCCAGCAGCATGTTGATGTTGGACATCCAGCGCACGCCTTTCTCCACGCCGGATACGGCCACGGTGATCGCCGCGCCCATCATCAGTACGATCAGCCCGACCTGCACCCAGGCCGCGTGCGGCACCGGGAACAAAGTGTTCAGGCCGGCGTTGAGATGCAGCACGCCAAAGCCCATGTCCGCGCCGAGGCCGAACACAGTGGCCACGATGCCCAGGGCATCCACGGTGTAGCCGATCGGCCCGTTGATGCGCTTGCCGATCAGCGGATACAGCGCTGAGCGCAGCGCCAGGGGCAGGTTGTGGCGGTAGGCGAAGTAGGCCAGCGCCATCGCGGCCAGCGCGAACACGCCCCAGCCATGCAGGCCCCAGTGCAGGAACAGCAGCTGCATCGCCTGGCGCGCGCTGGCCTCGCCACTGCCGGTGCCGCCCTGCGGTGGCAGCAGGTAATGGGTCAGCGGCTCGGAGACGCAGAAGAAGAACAGGGTGATGCTGATGCCGGCGGCGAACAGCATGCCGGCCCAGGAGAGATAGCTGAACTCCGGTTCGTCATGGTCCGCGCCCAGCTTGACGTTGCCATAGCCGGACAGCGCCACGCCGACCACGAACACCAGATACACGGTCATCGCCAGCAGGTAATACCAGCCGACATTGCGCGAGGCCCAGGTCTGGGCATCGAGCAGCATCACGCCGGCATCGATCGGAAACGCGGTGACCAGAATGGCGAATGCCGCCACGATGGTGGCGGCAAGCAGGAACACGGGTCGAAGCGTGCGCACCTCGGGCAGAGGCGGCTCCACGGTACTCATGGGGGGAGGGATACTCTGGTGCCGGTCCGGCGGACGGCGGATTTATCGCACAGGCGCTGTGGACAGCCTGTTTAGACGCTCACGATGCCCGCCGCACAAGGGCGGCGGGTGGGCATGGCTCAGCGCAGCGCGCTGCTCGGCACATCGATCGACATCGCCAGTGCGAGGTGATCGGAGAACGCGGCCGGCACGGCTTCGGCACTGCGTTGCTGCAGGCCGTCGCTGAGCAGGATGTGGTCGATCGCCCGGTCCGGGCGCCAGCTGGGGAAGGTCGGCACCACGCAGCCTGGCGGCTGCAGCGTCGTCTTCTGGTACAGCACCTGCATTTCGGGCCGTTCGGCCAGGCAGTTGAAATCGCCCATCAGCACGGCGTTGGGGTGGTCGGAGAGCAGATCGGCAATGAAGGCCAATTGCGACATGCGCGAATTGGTCCCCAAGGACAGATGCGCCACCGCCACCGCCAGGCCCTGGCTGCCTTCACCGAACTTGGCCAGCAGCACGCCGCGCCCGCCGATCCGGCCGGGCAGGGCGTGGTCCTGGACCTCGACCGGCTCGAGTTTGCTGAGCAGGCCGTTGGCGCTGGAGGCCACCCCACCCATCCGGCGGTTGGGCTGGTGGCTCCAGTAATTGAAGCCGGCGCGCTCGGCCAGATAGTGGGTCTGGTTGGTGAAGCCCGAGCGCAGGCTGCCGGGATCGGCCTCCTGCAGGCCGACGATGTCGTGTTCGCGGGCCATCTGCGCGATGGCATCCAGGCTGGTTCGCTTACGCCCGGCCGGCAGTGCATGCGACCAGCTGCGGGTCACGTAGTCACTGTAGCGGCGGGTGCTCGAACCGGCCTGGATATTGGCCGTCAGCAGGCGCAGGGTCCGCGTGTGGGGGGAGGTCACGACGGTTCGCTATCGCTGGATCAGTTGGCCTTGCCGGCGCGTTCGCGCGCGATCAGGTGATCGGCGATGCGCAGCATGTCCGGGAAGCCCTTGCCCTTGACCAGGTACTTGCCGTTGACGATCACCGACGGGGTGCCGGAAATCTTGCTGCGCTGGGCGAACTGCTTGGCCGAGTTGGTCTTGGCGTTGACGGCGAAGCTGCCCATCATCGCGGCGAACTGCTTCGGGTCGGCGCCGTGCTTGCCGTAGAAGTTGGCGATGTCGTCGACCGAATCACGGCCGCGCTCGCCCTTCAGGCTCTGCTCGGCATGGATCGCGGCGTACATGGCTTCGTGGGTCTTTTCCTGCAGGCCCATGGCCTGCGCGGCGTAGAACGCACGGCCGTAGTCATCCCAGGTGCCGCCGAACATGGCCGGCACGTAGACGAAATTGACATCGCTCGGCAGACCGGCCTTCCACGGCCCGATCAGCGGCTGGAACGCGGCGCAGGCCGGGCACACGTAACCGAAGATTTCGGCGACTTCGATCTTGCCGGTGGCCGGCTGGAACGGCTGGCCATTCTCGATCACCACATAGTCGGTGCCGGCAACCGGCTCCGGGCCGGTCGGGCGCGACGAGGCCGGCGCCGGCGCCGGGGTGGTGGCTTCGGCAGCGGCGGTCTCGGCGGCGGCGGTTTCACCGCTGGCGGCCGGGGCCTGCTCGCTCGGGGTGGCCGTTTCGGTGGCCGGGGTGCTGCTCGGCGCGGCCGGCTCGGCCGGGGCGGTGGTGTTGGCGGTACCGTCCTGCGCCTTGCAGGCAGCCAGGATCGGCAGCAGGGCCATGAGCGTAATGGCGAAACGGGTCTTCATCGAAGCATCTCCAGCGGATGAGCATGGTGGGGCCGATGCTGGGAGCACCGGCCAGGGAAGCATGATGACACGCGGAAACGAGCGTCCCGCGTGCACGGTGCGTGATGGTTCAGCGAGCGCTGTTAGAGCGCCTTGCCGCTGCGCGCACGGGCGATCAGGGCATCTGCATTGCGCAGCATCGACTCGAACGAGTCGCCCTTGACCAGGTACACGCCATTGACGATCAGCGTCGGCGTGCCGGGCACCTTGGTGCGCAGCGCGAAGGCACGGGCGGCCTTGACCTTGGCATCCACGGCGTCGCTCTTGAGCGCGGTGATGTACTGCGCCGGGGCCACGCCGAAGCCCTGGTAGAACGCGGCCAGTTCATCCGGCGAGACGTTCTGCATCGGCAGCGAGCCCTTCTCATGCAGGGCATCGAACATGGCGCGGTGGCTGCGCTTGG
Source organism: Stenotrophomonas sp. TWI1151 (assembly GCF_039673135.1). Classification (NCBI taxonomy): domain Bacteria; kingdom Pseudomonadati; phylum Pseudomonadota; class Gammaproteobacteria; order Lysobacterales; family Lysobacteraceae; genus Stenotrophomonas; species Stenotrophomonas sp. TWI1151. The sequence continues at coordinate 143,508 of NZ_JBDJLA010000011.1, read as the reverse complement.
CCACGCCCAGCTGGTCGGCGGCGTAGTAGGCGCGGGCGAACGAATCCCACACGCCCCCGAAAGCAGCCGGTACCGGGGTGAAGCGGACGTCCTTGGGCAGCTTGGCGGCCCAGGCTTCCAGCTGCGGCTCGAAGTGCGCGCAGTGCGGGCAGGTGTAGCCGAACATCTCCACGACTTCGATCTTGCCGGCCAGCGGCGCGAACGGACCGGCATCGGCGATGCGTTCGTAATCCTTGCCCTCCACCAGCGGTGTCGGGGTGGCGGCGAGGGTGGTCAACGGGCTCAGGGCCAGCAGCAACAACATCAGGCGGGGCATCAACGTCATCTACATCCATCTCCATACAGAAAAAACGACGCCGGCCCAGTCGCCGGCGTGCCAGTGAACATACCCCGCCGGCCGGGGCGTCCGCATCCGTCATCCGACCAAGGGGATGCGCTGCGGGGTGGGCGGTCGTCAGGGCGCCTGCGCGCCTCCGGCGACCGGGGTGGCGGCTGCGGCGACGTCATCGGCCCGGTTGTGCAGGCCCTGCAGGTAGCTGGCCAGGGCCTGGATTTCCTGCTCGGTCAACGACTTGGCGATCGTGGCCATGATCTGGAAGTGGGCCTTGTCCGTTTCCTGGGTGGTCCCGGCCTGGTACTCCTGCAGGCGGCGCGCGACATACGCTGCGTGCTGGCCACTGATATGCGGGTAGGCCGGGCCGGGATTGCCCGCGCCGGTGGGGCCGTGGCACGCCATGCAGGCCGGGATGCCGCGCTCGGCATCGCCGCCGCGATACAGCTGCTGGCCGATCTCATAGAACTTCTTGCCCGCGTACGGGCCCTCGGTCACCGCGCCATCGTCGGCGATGCCGGCCGTGGCCTTCTGCGTGGCGAAGTAGGCACCGATGTCGCGCATGTCCTGCGGGGTGAGGTCCTGCACGAACGGCACCATCGCCGCCGAAGCCCCGGAGGTGCGCTGCCCATTGGCGATCAGGGCCATCTGCTGGGCGCTGTAGCGCTCGCTCTGGCCGGCGATGCTCGGGTACATCTCCACCGTGGAATTGCCATCGGCCGAGTGACAGGCCGCGCAGGCGGCCGCCTTGGTCTGCCCGGCCTTGGGATCGCCCCAGGTGGTTTTGCTGAAATCGACCTCCAGCGAGGCGGTCTTGATCGGCCCGTTGTCCGGCAGGGGCGTGATCGAGGTCTGGGCAACGGCAACGGCGGCGAGCAGCGATACAGCAAGTGCGGAAACGGCAAGAACGCGAGCATGGCGCATGCGGAAGCTCCGTGTGGACCGGCCTGGCGGTTGCGGGACCGCAACCGCGGGGATCGCCCGATTATCAACGCCGTTTCACGCCACGGTCAACGCAGGGTGCAGCAAAACCGAGCGCGGGCAGCGCGGATCGGGCCCGGACATGCGATCCTATGCCCATGTCATTGCTCCTCGAACGCGCCCAATACCTGCTTTCGGCCCACAACACCCGGCAATTGCCGGAAGACGTGGGCGCGGAAGTCGCCTTTGCCGGTCGCTCAAATGCTGGCAAGTCCAGTGCCCTCAACGCCCTGACCCGCCAGAACAGCCTGGCCCGGGTCTCCAAGACCCCCGGCCGCACCCAGCAGCTGGTGTTCTTCGAGGTCACCCCGGAGGCCAAGCTGGTCGATCTGCCCGGCTACGGCTACGCCAAGGTCCCGCTGGATCTGCAGGCGCACTGGCAGGCGTTCATCGACCAGTACTTCCGTACCCGCGAGGCCCTGCGTGGCCTGGTGGTGGTGATGGACATCCGTCACCCGCTGAAGGACTACGACCGCCAGATGCTGGCCTATGCAGTGCAGCGTGGCCTGCCGGCGCACGCGCTGCTGACCAAGGCCGACAAGCTTGGCCGCGGCCAGCAGGGCATCGCCCTGCAGAAGGTGCGCAAGGAACTGCAGTCCTCCTTCGGCGATACCGTCAGCGTGCAGACCTTCTCCGGTCCCGCCCGCCAGGGCGTGGATGAAGCCCGCGGCATCATCGGCGGCTGGCTGGGCCTGAACAAGCCGGCGCCCGAAGCGGCCTGATCCGGGCGTTGCCGCGGTCCAACGGGCCGCGCGGCGCCGGGGGGTGTGGGGGGGGGGGGGGGGGGGGGGGGGGGAGCAGTGGTGATGTGGGGGGCAGACCGCGGGCGGGCGGCTCCCGATACATCTGATGGAAAGCGCAGCCGGCCAGCGGCCGGCACTACCCGAATGCGCCTGACGCCCGGTGTACGGCGCGGTCGTGTCCCCTCATTTCGCCGGTAACGGCGAGAATTCGCCCGGCACCCACGCGAACGCCTCTCCTTCGCGGCGCACATGTCCCAGCCCTGGGAACGGCAGGTGCGCGCCGGCCACCCACCAGCCCTGATCGGCTGCCTGCGCCATCATCCGGCGCCGGCTGGCGATCGCGGCCACGCGGTCGCTGTCCGCTTCAAACGACGCCTGAGGCTGCGCGAACTGCACCGCGTGGAAGTGCACGATGTCGCCCCATACCAGCAGCTGCTGGCCGGCGCCGCCATCGATCCGGTAAGACACATGGCCGACCGTATGACCGTGGCTGTCCAAGGCGGTGATGCCCGCCGGCAGTGTGTCGCCAGGTGCAAAGCGCTTCAGTTTCCCGCCCGCTTCATACGGCGCCACCGCCTTGCGCGCCAAGGCGAAGGCAAAGCGCACACCCTGCGGCGCGGTTGCCTCGCTGGCCGGATCCAGCCAGAACGCGGCATCGGCCGCCGACAGCCACACCGTGGCATTCGGGTAGGCAATCCTGTCCTGCGCATCGAGCAGGCCGCACAGGTGATCCGGGTGCGCGTGGGTCAGCACCACCTCATCCACCTCGGCCGGGTCGTAGCCGGCCTTGCGCAGGTTGCCCAGCACCTGGCCCAGGCCGGGGCCGAAGCACTGCGCGGTGCCGGTGTCGACCAGGGTCAGGTGATCGCCCTGCTGCACCAGGTAGGCATTGACCGCGGTCTGCAGGCCCTTGCCATCCTCGGGTACATAGCGGTGATCAAGCAGGCGGGTGACCGCGCCGGGGGCGATCCCGACCAGCTGCTGCCGACCCAACGCGACAGTGCCATCGAACAACGCGGTGACCTGCAGCGTGCCGATGGTCTGGTGATACACGCCGGGGACCTGCTCGCGCGGGGTGTGCGAGGTGGTGGCCAGTGCGGGGCTGGCGACAACGGCCAGCAACACGGCGGTGGCGAGCGTGCGAACGCGGGGGAAGGGCATGACAGATTCCGGACAGGGCGGCAGCGCCGCGGTGCCTCCATGCTGCGCGTCCTGTTCGCTGCGTTCCGCTCAGAATGCCGCGCGATCCGCTCGCGCTCAGCTGTTGCCGATCGCCGCCGGTTCCAGCCCGTAACGTTCGGCGAAGCGCTTGTTGAAGCTGCCCAGCGAGCGGTAGCCCACGCGCGCGGCCACGGTCTTCAACGGCAGCCGGGTGGTGTAGAGCAGGCCCATCGCATGCGCGAGCCGCGCATCGGTGATCAGTTCGCGCACGCTGGAGTGTTCGCTGGCCAAGCGCCGGCGCAGCGTGGCACCGCTGAGGCCCAGCTGCGCTTCGAAATCGCGTGACTGCCAATCGCGCTCGGGCTGGGCAGCGATCAGATCGCGGATGCGTTCCCCCAGGCTGGGTTCGGGTGGAATCAGCAGGCTGCCGTGCCCGCGCCGGCAGAACGCCACGGCGAGCGAGGCCAAGGCCAGGCGTGCTTCGGTGTAGTGACCGTGTTCCAGCGCCTGCCGCCACTGCAGCAGGGTCGCGCCATGCTCGGCCAGCGGCAGCCTGGCCAGTGCATCACCGGCTTCGGGCAGTGGTTCGTTCCACAGCGCCCGGGCGGCCGTGAGCGCCTCGGCGCACATCGGCACGATCGCGCTGAGATAGAGGCCGCTGTGCGGATCGGGGATGTTGACCACATCGATGCGGCAGCGCCGGGTGATCAGGAACAGATCGCCCGGTGCGAATTCCAGCGACTGCTGCGCGGTGCGCACCTGCTTGCGACCCTGCAGCAGGATCGCGAACTGTGGCTGCGGGATCTCCACCGACGAGGCGCCATGCTCGCGGCGCGCAGTGATGCAGGCGTAGCCATCCGCGCGCTGGCAGTCGGCCAGGCTGGCCAGGGTCGCCAGCAGCGAAGTGGTCGTATCGATGGGTGCGGACATGACTCAGCCTGCCACGTTGAACAGCTGGCCGACCAGTGCGGCGGCGGCCATCGCGATCGCGCCCCAGAAGGTGACCCGCAACGCACCGCGCAGCCGTGGGGCGCCGCCGGCGTGCGCAGCCAGCGTGCCGGTCAGGCACAGCCCCAGCAGCGTCACCACGGTGGTGGCCTGGCCGACGAGCGCATGCGGTGCAAGCAGGGCGGTCAGCACCGGCAACGCGGCGCCACTGACAAAGGCACCGGCCGAGGCCAGGGCCGCCTGCATCGGGCGCGCCCGCAGCTCCTCGGTGATGCCCAGCTCATCGCGGGCGTGCGCCCCCAGTGCGTCGTGCGCGGTGAGCTGGGTGGCCACTTCATGTGCCAGTTCGGGGCTCAGCCCGCGATGCCGGTAGATTGCCGCCAGCTCTTCCAGCTCGCTATGCGGGTCTTCGTGCAGCTCACGCTTTTCCACTGCCAGGTCAGCCCGCTCGGTATCGGCCTGCGACTGCACCGAGACATACTCACCCGCGGCCATCGACATCGCGCCGGCCACGGTCCCGGCGATGCCGGTGGCCAGGATCGTCGAGGCCGAGGCGCCGCTGGCAGCGATGCCGACCACCAGGCCAGCCACCGAGACGATGCCGTCATTGGCGCCGAGCACGGCGGCCCGCAGCCAACCGACACGGTCGGAGCGATGGACTTCCGGATGTCGGGATCGGCTCATGGGGTCAGTTTAGGGCCAGGGCAGCGTCAAGCCCATGCCAGTAGGATGCTGAAAACCGTCACGGTGACACGACGGCAGGGGACGCCACGATATAGTGCGCCCTTGCGATGCGGGGGCGTGAACCCCACATCCCCGCCCTGACCAGAATTCTGCGAGCCTCCCCTTGTCGAGCCCCAGCCACGTCGCCGAGACGCCGATCACCGACCGTAATGAACTGGTCGCCACGTTGGCCTCCGGCGAAAAGCCCCAGGCGCAGTGGCGCATCGGCACCGAGCATGAGAAGTTCGGCTTCCGCCTGGATGACCTGCGCCCGCCCACCTTCGACGGTGACCGCGGCATCGAAGCGCTGCTCAACGGCCTGACCCGCTTCGGCTGGGATCCGGTGCAGGAAGAGGGCCGCACGATAGCGCTGCTGCGCGACAACGCCTCGGTGACGCTGGAGCCGGCCGGCCAGCTGGAACTGTCCGGCGCGGCGGTGGAGACCATCCACCAGACCTGCGTGGAAACCGGCACCCATCTCAATGAAGTGGCGCAGGTCGCCGGCGAACTGCAGCTGGGCTTCCTCGGCATGGGCTTCCAGCCGAAGTGGGCCCGCGATGAAATGCCGTGGATGCCCAAGGGCCGCTACAAGATCATGCGCGAGTACATGCCCAAGGTCGGCACGCTCGGCCTGGACATGATGACCCGCACCTGCACGGTGCAGGTCAACCTGGATTACGCCACCGAAGCGGACATGGTGAAGAAGTTCCGCGTGTCGCTGGCGCTGCAGCCGATCGCCACCGCGCTGTTTGCCGATTCGCCGTTCACCGAAGGTGCGCCGAACGGCTACCAGAGCTACCGCTCGCACATCTGGACCGACACCGACAACGATCGCACCGGCATGCTCGACTTCGTCTTCGAAGACGGCTTCGGTTACGAGCGTTACGTCGATTACCTGCTCGACGTGCCGATGTACTTCTCCTACCGCGAGGGCAAGTACCACGATGCCAGCGGCCAGAGCTTCCGCGATTTCATGGTCGGCAAGCTGCCGGTGCTGCCGGGCCAGCTGCCCACGCTGCGCGACTGGTCCGATCACATGACCACCGCCTTCCCCGAAGTGCGCCTGAAGAAGTATCTGGAAATGCGCGGCGCCGATGCGGGCCCGTGGAGCCGCCTGTGTGCGCTGCCCGCGTTCTGGGTGGGGCTGCTGTACGACGATGCCGCATTGGATGCGGCCTGGGACCTGGTGCGTGATTTCAGCCTGGTCGAGCGCAATGTCCTGCGTGATGGCGTGCCGCGGCATGGGCTGAAGCTGCCGTTCCGCAACGGCACCGTGCTGGATCTGTCGCGCGAAGCGTTGAAGATCGCCGTGGCCGGCCTCAAGCGCCGCGCCGCGCGCAATGCCGATGGTCAGGACGAAAGCAAGTTCCTGGAGGTGCTGCAGGAGATCGTCGATTCCGGATTGACCCCGGCCGATCGCAAGCTGGCGCTGTTCCATGGCGAGTGGGGCGGCAACATCGATCCAGTGTTCAAGGAATTTGCGTACTGATCGCAAAACCACCGTGGAAGAACGGCGCTCGCCCGGTCCGGGTGAGCGCCGTTTTTCCACCTGACACCTTACGACCAAGGTCGGGAATTTTCGACGCCACCTGGACGTTGCGAACTCAGGGGAGGGCAGAGTCCGCCCGAGGCCTTACGGGAGAACGGCACGCTCTTTGCGTGGCCCCACGACAGGCAGACGTTTCAGTTCCAGATCATGTTGCTGCCGTCAGGCCCAGCCATCCAGTCAGGCAGGCCTTACCGCCGACAAGACAGCTTCAATTCCGACGTCTGTACAGATCTCGAGCGCGAGCTCCCGCGCTTCAGAGGCCGTCAGTCGCCCGGCCGTCTTCAATGCTTCGAATGAAAACTCCGGATCAACCGAAATCCTGTTCACCACTTCCTCCTGGATTCGGCGATGCAATTCGATAGCCGGACCTAGCCGAACCCTATCTTCCGCATGTATTGCACTTGAAACCTCGTGGCCGTCCAACGCCTCGTAGTAGTAAAAATTAGAGTACGTGTCGATGAAGCTCTGGGCGTTGACAGCGCCGAGTGCAAATTCTCTGACAAGCCTCGTCATCTGGATGAGTTCTGCCTCGCTATCCATGTTCCACGCACTCCTCACTCATTGCTTTACGGGAAGCCAAGGGGTTCCATCGGCATTGGTTACACCTGGCACATGGCCATGCGGCTGCTGCGCTCGGGGATCGGGATGGGTTGATGGTTTATGTCCTCCATCAATACGCACTCCAGTAGGCTGGCCGTCGGGGCCTTTCGCTTGAACGAAGCGGCCATCTGGAGATCCTTCAATTCTTCCGCCTGGAGGTGTCGGGATCGCGTTTCCCTTGGAATCGACATAGATGGTTCCAGAAGCCTTCTGCTGGCTGGCGACCTTTCGTCCTAGTTGCGCGGCTTCGTCACCGTGCTTCAACACTGCCTTTCCGGCGTCACCGGCCAATGGAATCAGACCAATTGCCGCCCCGGCAATGTTCGCAGGTGTTGGAGCTTGGATTGCCTCAACGATACCTTTGACGTCCCCCAGGACCGGCGTGAAGTCGGCAACCACTGGGAGAATCTGCTGGGCTTGCTCAGCTGTTACAGGATTGTAGAAATCCCTTGGTGCTCCCAACGCTTGACGCCCATCTGGGTCAGTAAAGCGATATGGGTTGCCGTTCGCATATCGGTATCGATTGAATTGCCCCACCGGCTGGTCATACGCCGTCACAGGGTCCACCGACAGGAACCTGCCCAACTGCGGATCCATGTACCGCTGCTGCATGTAGCTGAGCCCCGTGGCCGCATCGCTCACATGCCCCGTATATCCCGGTCCATCCGTGACCTGTCCGCCCACAACAGCGCCATAGGGCTCATAGCCGTAGCGTTTGATCACGTTGCCATTGGCATCAGATTCGGCAACGACCGAACCGAGTGCATCGGTATGGATATAGGTGACGGTCTGAGCGCGTGCAGATGGCACAAGGGTCATGCTGACCAGTAGCACACAGCAGAGCCATGCGCCCACGACACTCAGCTTCCGAAAGAAATTCTCCACTTCTCTGCGGAGAGCAAACGTGCCGCCAGCACTTCCACCGAATCTGCGCATCCTTCCAATCCCTGAAAGAGCCTTGAAGCAAGGCGTGCCATTGATAGCACAGCAATGAGAGGCCTGTGGCTGAACTGCTTCAGCAAGGCCAAAGGTGCCATGGCGGGTCGGATCGTGCGAGAAGCGCCAAGCGCCAAGCGCCAAGGGAGTCGGGCCAGGGAGCAGTGGCGAGGCCAGTGGCGACGCGTCAGCGGAAGATGACAATGGGAAGATCGCATCTTGGCAACCGGCAGCTAGGTGTCCACAGCTCCGATCGGAGAGGGGGCGCTCCTGGGGCACCGTCCTCGGCCAACTACGCCGAGGACGGTGAAGATCTCCAAATCCCATCATCCGTTCGGTGTCAAGACTGCTCCTCTCAGACGAACAGTATTGCGGTGTCTCCGGGATGTTTCACTTGAACCTGTGGAAGGATCAGGCCGCCTTTTCCAGCGTGCCCATGTCGATGACGAAGCGGTACCGCACATCGTTCTTCGCCATGCGCTCCCAGGCCTCGTTGACGGTCTTGATGTCGATCACTTCCACGTCGCTGACGATGTTGTGCTCGGCACAGAAGTCCATCATTTCCTGCGTCTCAGCCATGCCGCCGATCGCCGAGCCGGTGATGTGCTTGCGGCCGAACATCACCGAAGCGCCCATCAGCGGCGGATCCAGCTCGGTCAGCACGCCGACCAGGCACATCGTGGCATCGCGCTTGAGCAGGGACATGTACGGGTTGGTGTCGTGGCTGACCGGGATGGTGTTGAGCAGGAAATCGAAGCTGCCCGCATGTGCCTTCATCTGCGCCGGATCGCGCGAGACCAGCACTTCATCGGCCCCCAGACGCTTGGCATCAGCGCCCTTTTCCGGGGTGGTGGTGATCATCACCACGGTGGCACCCATCGCCTTGGCGAACTTCACACCCATGTGGCCCAGGCCACCCAGGCCGATCACGCCGACCTTCTGGCCGGGGCCGACCTTCCAGTGGCGCAGCGGCGAATAGGTGGTGATGCCAGCGCACAGCAGCGGCGCGGCGGCCTTCAGGTCGAGGGTCTCGGACACCTTCACCACGAAGCGCTGCTCGACCACGATGTGGTCGGAGTAACCACCAAAGGTCGGCTGGCCGCTCTCGCGCTCGGTGCTGTTGTAGGTGAAGGTCGCGCCCTTCTCGCAGTACTGCTCCAGATCTTCATCGCAGGCCGCGCAGTGGCGGCAGGAATCGACCATGCAGCCGACGCCGGCGAAATCGCCGACCTTGAAGCCGGTGACGTTGGCGCCGACCTCGGTCACGCGGCCGATGATCTCGTGGCCCGGCACCATCGGGAACTTGGAACCACCCCAGTCGTCACGGGCCTGATGCAGATCGGAGTGGCAGATGCCACTGAAGAGAATCTCGATGCGCACGTCATCGGGACCGGCCGGGCGGCGTTCAAAGGAGAACGGCACCAGCGGCGCGGTCTGGTCGTGCACGGCATAACCATGGGCGAGGGACATGGGGAATCCTTGGCAGGTTTGTAGAAAGGCGCTTTACAATACGCCCCGATCCCGTGCACAAAAAGTCAGGATATCGGCATGATTCATCAAGTGAAACGGGATAATCATGGCCACTGACAACCTGACCCATCTGGCCGCCTTCGCCGCCGTGGCGCGCCACCGCAGCTTCCGCAAGGCGGGGGCCGAGCTGGCGCTGTCCACCTCGGCGGTCAGTTACGCGATCCGCGCGCTGGAAGAGCGCCTGGGCGTGGGCCTGTTCCACCGCACCACCCGCAGCGTGGCCCTCACCGAAGCCGGCCAGCGCCTGCTCGAACGGCTGCAGCCGGCCCTGGATCAGGTGCATGACGCGCTGGAGGAAATGAATCACTTCCGCGCCGCCCCGGCCGGCCTGCTGCGCATCAACGCCACCCGCGCCGCCGTGCAGACCCAGCTCGGTCCGCGCCTGGCGCGGTTCCTGCAAGCCCACCCCGACGTGCGCATTGAACTGGCGCAGGATGATGGCCTGGTGGATATCGTCGCCAATGGCTTCGATGCAGGCGTGCGCCTGCACGAATCAGTGCCCGAAGACATGGTGGCGGTGCCATTGGGCCCGCCGTTGCGCGGCCTGATCGTCGGCGCGCCGTCCTACCTGCAGCGCCGCGGCATTCCAGCGCATCCGCACGAACTGGTGCAGCATGAGTGCGTGCGCTTCCGTTTCGCCAGCGGCCATCTGTACAAGTGGCAGTTCGAACGGGACGGCCAGGAACTGGACGTGGACGTGCCCGGCCGGCTCACCCTGGGCGATCAGCACACCATCCTGCAGGCCGTGGTCGACGGCCTTGGCCTGGCCTACGTGCTGGAAGACTCCGCGCGCCCGTACCTGGACGATGGCCGCCTGGTGGCGGTGCTGGAAGACTGGAGTGAACCATTCCCCGGCTTCGTCCTGTATTACCCGCGGCAACGGCAGATGTCGTCGGCGCTGCGCGCGTTCGTGGATATGGTGCGGGCGACGGTTTGAAGTGCGAAGTGGTTGCCGCGGCTGCACCGCCAGTGGCACGCTTGCCCGCCGCATCGGATGCACCCTGGCATGCCCATCGCAACGCCCCACGACATCGAACAGCAGCTCGGCCAGGCGTTTCCCGCGCTGTACCACCAACTGCAGGGTGATCGCATGCTGGACTGGGGTACGTTCTGCCACGGCTGGGTCACCAGCGTGTACCCGACGCTGCGTGCGCGCCCGCCGCTGCTGTTGTACGCGCGTGAGTTCGAGCTGATCGCGCCGGCCGATATCGTGGGCCACGCCGAACAGTTCACCGATGAAGACAGTCACGTGCGCCTGCGCGAGCGCCTGCAGCTGTTGCCATTCGGTAGTACCGGGGCGGGCGACTACTACTGCTTCTGGCAAGATCCGAGTGCACCGGGCGAGCCGCGCGTGGTGCTGCTCTGGCACGACGATGACCGCGTGGACCTGCTAGCGACCAACCTGCAGGACTTCATCTTCCGGATGATGGTCGATGCGGTGGCCGACCTTGACGACGGCTTGCTGGAAGAAGGCGATATCGCCGACAACCTGCAGCGTTGGCTGAAGTCGCATCGCCCCTATCTGCGCGCAGCGCAGGTGCAGGCGTTGGAAGAGCTGTATGCCGATCCTGCGATCCAGGCCGGTGGCGTGGGCGAGGATGTCGCCACCGCGTTGATCCGTCGCGTGATCGGTTTCGAGGGCATCGATACCCACTTCAGCTACGTACCGGCATGACGGCTGCCATGCCGGCGTCTGCTGCACTCAGCGACGCGGACGTCCGCCAGCTGGCCGACCATCTGCTGGCGTTGGATGCCGGACGGTTGCCGGCGCCGTTGCCGCCGCACCTGCGCGCGCACCCGGTGGCTACCCTGGCCGGCACCGGGCAACTCGACGCGGCGGTGGTGGCCCTCATGGGCGACGTGCCCAATCCATGGAGGGGCCTGCTGTTGCGATGACCCCGCAGGTCGGACGGTAGAGCCACCCCATGGGTGGCTGCCCGCAGCGCAGACGTCGAAAATCCAGCCACGCATGGCGTGGCTCTACCGCCGGCGGGGCACGGGTAGAGCCACCCCATGGGTGGCTGCACGCACCCACGGAATCACCACGCCCGCGCCGGCCCCATGATCAGCCGGCAACCGGGTAATCGGTATACCCCTCCGCCCCACCGCCGTAATACGTGGCCCGATCCGGCACCGCCAGCGCCACATCGCGCTCCAGCCGCGCCACCAGGTCCGGGTTGGCGATGAACGGCTGGCCGAACGCCGCCAGATCGATGATGCCCTCGTCCACCAGTCGCAGCGCGCGCTCGCGGGTGAGGCTGCCCGCCAGGATCAGGGTGCCACCGTAGCTCTGCTTGAACGTGCGCAGGAACACCTCGCTCAGGACCGACACGCCCCGTGCATGGTTGTCGTTGAGGTGCACGTAGGCCAGGCCGCGCTTGCCCAGTTCCTGCGCCAGGTACAGATACGCCGCTTCGTTGCCGACGTACTCGGGCATGTCGAACTGCAGGTTGTTCGGTGCCAGCCGCACGCCGACGCGGTGCGCCCCGATCCGCGCGGCCATCGCATCGACGGTCTCCAGGATCAGGCGCGCGCGGTTCTGCAGCGTGCCGCCGTAGCCGTCGGTGCGGTCATTGGTGACCGGGTTGAGGAACTGTTCGAACAGGTAGCCGTTGGCCGCGTGCAGTTCGATACCGTCGAAACCGGCGGCGATCGCGTTGTCGGCCGCGCGCGCGAAATCGTCGACGATGCCGGGCAGCTCGTCGGTGCGCAGGGCACGCGGCGGGGTCGGATCGGCCTGACCACGGCTGCCGTCCTCGCGGTACACGAAGGCGCTGCTCTTCGGGTCGCTGGCCACCGGGCGGGTGCCCGCGCTGACCGGCTGGCCGCCGTCGGGCTGCAGTGAGGCGTGCGACATGCGGCCCACGTGCCAGAGCTGGGCGAAGATGACGCCCCCTTCGGCATGCACGGCAGCGGTGACCGGCTTCCAGCCCTCCACCTGTTCGGCCGACCACATGCCCGGCACGTCGATGTAGCCCTGGCCCTGCGGCGACACCGGGGTGCCTTCGCTGATGATCAGCCCGGCACTGGCGCGCTGCCGGTAGTACTGCGCGGTGAGGGCGTTGGCCACGGTGCCGGGGTTGCGTGCGCGGGTCATCGGCGCCATCGCGATGCGGTTGCGCAGGGGGGTACCGGCGAGGTCGTAGGGCTGGAAGAGCAGGGCGGTCATAAGGCGAACTCGTGGGGAAGGGGGCGCCAGCGGCGCGACCCCTTCAAGATAGGGTTGACCTGGAGGCACATAAAGGACTTCAATTTCCCAGCAAGTGGGACATTGTGTCCCCAATGGAGCGCGGTGATGCTGCCAGTGGAATCGTTGAATGGGCTGGTCACCTTCGTCACCACGGCGCGCTCGGCCACGTTCACCGAAGCGGCCGAGACCCTGGGAATCTCGCGCTCGGCGGTCGGCAAGGCGATCGCGCGGCTGGAAGAGCGTCTGGGTGTGCGGCTGTTCCATCGCACCACGCGGCGCATTTCGCTCACCGCCGATGGCCAGGCCTACTTCGCCTCCTGCGCCACCGCGCTGGAAGAGATCGCCTCGGCCGAGGCGTGCCTGGGCTCGGCCTCGCACCTGCCGGCAGGCCGCCTGCGCATCGACATGCCGTCCTCGTTCGGGCGGCTGATGATTCTGCCGGTGCTGCTGCGCATCTGTGCCGAACACCCCGAACTGCAGCTCACCATGACCTTCACCGACCACTTCGTGGACCCGGTCGAAGAGGGCATCGACCTGCTGATCCGGTTCGGTGGGCTGGACCAGGCCCAGCACCTGGTTGCACGACGGCTGGGCACCCAGCAGTTGATCACCTGCGCCTCGCCGGCCTACCTGGACAGGCACGGCACGCCCGCCACCGTGGACGACCTGCATGCGCATCGCAGCATCGTCGGCTATCGGTATGGACAGCCGGTGGCGTGGCGGATCGGAGAAGACGCCGGGCAAGCGCGCTTCATTCCCAGCGGCACCCACCAGCTCAACGATGGCGATGCCGTAATCGAAGCGGCCATCGCCGGCCTGGGCATCTGCCAGATGCCGCACTTCCTGGTGAAGCGGCACCTGCAGTCGGGCGCGTTGCAGCAGGTGCTGGGCCACTGCATGCAGCACCATGTGGAGATCCACGCGCTATGGCCGCAGACCCGGCACCTGCGGCCGAAGGTGCGCTACGTGGTGGATGCGCTGGCGACACTGGCCGATGCCGGTGCGTTCGACTGAGCCGGGCGGGCGGTTCACGGGAGGGAGCACCGTTGCAGCCGATGGACCGCGCCAAGGCAACCGCGAGGTGACCCCCGCGACCGGTTGTGTATACTATCCCCCAGTATAGTTCTCTGGTCATTCGCCCGTGCCGCACTCCCCGGAAGAAAAGAAGAAGGTCCTGGCCCGCGTGCGTCGCATCCGCGGCCAGTGCGATGCGCTGGATCGGGCGCTGGATGCCGGGGCCGAGTGCGGGCCGGTGCTGCAGCAGATCGCGGCGATCCGCGGTGCGGTCAACGGGTTGATGTCCGAAGTGATGGAAGCCCACCTGCGTGAAGAATTCGGCCAGCCGGCGCAGTCCGATGCGCAGCGCGCCGAGCGTGTGCGCGACATGAGCGCGCTGATCCGTTCCTACCTGAAATAAGCGTGCGGCTACCCGCACGCGCACCTGTCTTGTTCCCTGCCTTGGAGTGCTCCCCATGAAATCCCGTGCTGCCGTTGCCTTCGCCGCTGGCGAACCGTTGAAGATCGTCGAGATCGACGTCGCTCCGCCGCAGAAGGGCGAAGTGCTGGTCAAGATCACCCACACCGGCGTCTGCCACACCGATGCGTTCACCCTGTCCGGCGATGATCCGGAAGGCCTGTTCCCGGCCGTGCTGGGCCATGAAGGCGCCGGCATCGTGGTGGAAGTGGGCGAGGGCGTCACCAGCGTCAAGCCGGGCGACCACGTGATCCCCCTGTACACCGCCGAGTGCGGCGAGTGCCTGTTCTGCAAGAGCGGCAAGACCAACCTGTGCGTGGCCGTGCGCGCCACCCAGGGCAAGGGCGTGATGCCCGATGGCACGACCCGCTTCAGCTACAACGGCGAGCCGATCTACCACTACATGGGCTGCTCCACCTTCAGCGAGTACACCGTGGTGGCCGAGGTCTCGCTGGCCAAGATCAACCCCGAGGCGAACCCGGAACACGTGTGCCTGCTGGGCTGCGGCGTCACCACCGGCATCGGCGCGGTGCACAACACCGCCAAAGTGCAGGAAGGCGATTCGGTGGCCGTGTTCGGGCTGGGCGGCATCGGCCTGGCGGTCATCCAGGGCGCGCGCCAGGCCAAGGCCGGCCGCATCTTCGCCATCGACACCAACCCGTCCAAGTTCGACCTGGCCAAGCAGTTCGGTGCCACCGATTGCATCAACCCGAAGGACTTCGACAAGCCGATCCAGCAGGTGATCGTGGAGATGACCACCTGGGGCGTGGACCATACCTTCGAGTGCATCGGCAACGTCAACGTGATGCGCGCGGCGCTGGAATGCGCGCACCGTGGCTGGGGCCAGTCGGTGGTGATCGGTGTGGCCGGCTCGGGCCAGGAAATCTCGACCCGTCCGTTCCAGCTGGTCACCGGCCGCTCCTGGAAGGGCACCGCCTTCGGTGGCGTCAAGGGCCGTACCCAGCTGCCGGGCATGGTCGAAGACGCCATGAAGGGCGACATCGAGCTGGCCCCGTTCGTGACCCACACGATGGGCCTGGACGAGATCAACGACGCGTTCGATCTGATGCACGAAGGCAAGTCGATCCGCTCGGTCGTGCATTTCTGAGCCATTACGGGCGGCGCGCGGTCCGCGCCGCCCCTACGGAGAATCACCATGGAACGCATCGAACATCGCGCCGCGTCCGGCGGTTGGCAGGACGTGTACCGCCACACCTCGCAGGTGCTGGGCTGCGACATGAATGTCGCCGTGTATCTGCCGCCGCAGGCCGCCACGCAGAAGCTGCCCGTGCTGTACTGGCTCAGCGGGCTGACCTGCAACGAACAGAACTTCATCACCAAGGCCGGTGCGCAGCGTTACGCCGCCGAGCATGGCGTGATCCTGGTCGCGCCGGACACCAGCCCGCGCGGCGATGACGTCGCCGATGCCGAGGGCTATGACCTGGGCAAGGGCGCCGGCTTCTACCTCAACGCCACCGAGCAGCCGTGGGCGGCGCACTACCGCATGTACGACTACGTGGTGGAGGAGCTGCCAGCGTTGATCGAGGCGCATTTTCCGACAACGGGTGCGCGCAGCATCAGTGGCCACTCGATGGGCGGCCATGGCGCGCTGGTGATCGCGTTGAAGAACCCGGGTCGCTACAAAAGCGTCTCGGCGTTCTCGCCGATCGTCGCGCCGACCCGCGTGCCGTGGGGGCAGAAGGCCTTCACTGCCTACCTGGGTGAGGACCGCGCCAGTTGGGCGGCGTGGGATGCCAGCGAGCTGGTCGCCGCCGCGACCGAGCGCCTGCCGTTGCTGGTGGACCAGGGCGGTGGTGATGAATTCCTCGATACCCAGCTGCAGCCGCAGTGGTTGCAGGCGGCCTGCACGGCGGCCGGTCATCCGCTGACGCTGCGCCTGCAGCCCGGTTACGACCACAGCTATTACTTCATCAGCAGCTTCATCGGCGAGCACATCGCGCACCACGCCAAGGCGTTGTACGCCTGAGGCATAGCGTTCGACTACCCGTTTGGGGCCGGCCGGCCGGCAGGGTGGCGTGCCGGTGGTCCGGCAAGGGATCGCGGTGGCGGCTTGCCGCGTCCAGCCTCCGGGATGAGCGCGCCGTGGCGACGTCAACGCGGGATGACTTGATCCCGCGCCGCGCAGTAACCTTGTATGTTGGACAAAACGCCGCATCGGGGTAGGAAGCCGCATGGTGGTCTGGCTGTCGGTGCTGTACCTGCTGTGCCATGGCATCGCGCTGGTGCTGATGCCCGCGCATGCGCTGCCGGTGTCCTATGCGTTCCTGATCGGGGCGCCTCTGCTGGCCGGGCTGGCCTGTGTGTGGCGGGGCCGCCGCAGCGCCTCGATCGTCGGCTGGGTCGCGATGGCGCTGGGCATGGGGCTGTGGGCGGCAGGCATGGCGTTGAACATGTACCAGGAGGTCGGCCGAGGCAACGCCGATGCGACGCCGGGGCTGAGCATGCTGCTGTACGTGCTGTACGGCGTGCCGCTCACCTTCGCGATGGCCCATCCGCGGCATGAGCCGTGGTACCTCAGCCTGATTGATGCGCTGCTCGCGCTGCTGCTCGGCTACCTGTTCTTCGTTTACACGTTCTCCTTCGCCACGCTCAACGATGCGGGCGAGGACGGGATCGCACCCCTGCGGCTGATGTTCGATGTGGAGAACATTTTCATCGCTGGCTTTGCGCTGCTGCGCTGGCGGGCGAGCGAAGATCCCTCTCGGCGCGTGTTCTTCCGGACGTTGTGCGTGTTCGCCTGGGTGTACCTGGGTGTTGCCGCGTACATCAACCACGTCGAGACGGAGGGCAGCTACGGCGGCCTGGTCGATCTGCTGATCGATGTCCCGTTCCTGTTGCTGGCGATCATGGCGCTGCGGCCTTCCCGACGCAGTGAAGTGCGTGTGCCGCGCGCGCTGGTGATGGCCGTGCGCGCCGGGAGCCCCTTGATCCTGGCCCTGTCGCTGATGGTGGTGTCGGCATTGATGGTGCGCGAGCATCCCTATCTGGCCGTAGCCGGGTTTGCATTGGCTACCGTGGGGTCGGGCCTGCGCAGTGTGTTGATGCAGATGCGTTCGTTCGCGCGGCAGGACCAGCTCGATGCATTGTCGCGGATCGACAGCCTCACCGGCCTGGCCAACCGACGCCAGTTCGACCAGAGCCTGCGTGATGCGTGGGAGCAGGCGCGGCGAAGCGGGCAGGGGATCGCGTTGCTGATGGTCGATATCGACTGCTTCAAGGCGTTCAACGACCGCTTCGGGCACCCGGCCGGCGATCAATGCCTGCGCCTGGTCGCTGCAACGTTGGCGGGGTGCGCGGTGCGCAGCACGGATCTGGTTGCCCGTTATGGCGGTGAGGAATTCGCCGTGGTGGTGGCATCCACGCCGCTGGCAGGCGCTCCTGCACTCGCCGAGCGCATGCGCCGTGCAGTGGAGCAGCTGCAGTTGCCTTCCGCTGAGTCGGGACGACCGGTGACGATCAGCATCGGCGTCGGGACCGTGCCGAGGGTGTTGGACGCCGATCCTGCCGAGGTGCTGGCGGCGGCGGATGCCGCGCTGTACGCCGCCAAGCGGGGCGGGCGCAATCGGGTGGAAGCGGGCGGCGCACCGGGCTGAGCGCGATCACCGTTCGCCGCCGGGCCAAGGCACGGCCGCGGCCGATGGATGACGGCACGCCGGCGTTCGCTCAGGCATCGCCACCGCGCACTTCCACCAGCACCGGGCAGGGCGCATGGTCCACTGTCCATTGCCCGACCGAGCGGTCCAGCAGGCGTTCCAGCCGCGACAGGTGGCGATGGCCAATGACGATCAGGTCACAGCCGTGCTGGCGGGCATGGTCGCAGATCACCTGCGCCGGCTCGCCGGCCGGGTGGTGGCCGATGCCGTCGATACCGCGCTCGCGCAGGCTGTTCAGGGCGGTGGCAAGCAGCTGTTCGGCCTGGTGGACCTGGGCGTCGGCGGCCGGATACTCGGCGTGCTCGGCACGGGGTGCGTCGTCGGCCAGCGCGAAGGCGGGGTCCAGCACGCACAGCAGGTGCAACCGGGTGGAAGGCCCGGCCAGCGACCCGGCGAGGTCCAGTACCTGGGCGTGCTGTGGGCCGCCATCCAGGGCGACGAGGATCTTGGTGAACATCGGCAATCTCGGCAGAGGGGGCGCTAGGGTCGCGCACCGTTGGCGCTGGACCCATGCCGTGCGCCGCAGCGGAGCCGTGCGTTGGGCGCATCAATACCGGTTTTGGATTGCAGTAAAGTCACCGCCACACGTTGAAGGTGATACTGCCGTGACCATGCCCGATCTGAACCTGCTCATTGCCCTGGATGCCCTGATCGAGGAGGGCAGCGTCGTGGGCGCGGCGCGGCGGATGAACCTCAGTGCCCCGGCGATGAGCCGTACCCTGGGCCGCATCCGCGAGGCGATCGGCGATCCGGTGCTGGTCCGCGCCGGCCGTGGCCTGGCCCCGACCCCGCGCGCGCTGCAACTGCGTGAGCAGGTGCGCGGGGTGATCGAGCAGGCCCACCTGGTGTTCAATGCCGGCCGCGAGGTCGACATGCTGACGCTGGAGCGCACCTTCAGCATCCGCGCCAACGATGTGTTTGTCGGCACGTACGGTGGCCGCATGCGCGAGTTGTTCAAGGCGCAGGCGCCGTGCTCGGTGCTGCGGTTCGTGCCCGAGGGCGATGGGGACGACGATGCGATGGCGCAGGGCCGGATCGATCTGCACATCAGCGCTGTCAGCAAGCTGAGCGCCGATACCAAGGTGCAGAACCTGTTCAGTACCTCGTTCTTCGGTGCCGCCCACGAGGGCCACCCGATCTTCGCCGGCGAGATCACTGCCGAGCGCTTCGTGGCCTTCGACCACATCGCCGTATCGCGCCGTGGCCGGTGGTATGGCCCGATCGATGAGGACCTGGAAGCGCTGGGGCTGACCCGACGGGTCGCGCAGATCATGCCGACCTTCCACTCGGCGATCTTCGCCGCGGCCGATTCGGACCTGATCCTGCCGCAGATGCCCAGCGTGATGCTGGGCCGGCTGGAACGCCTCGGGGTACCGCTGCGCCTGTTTGAACTGCCGATTCCGGTCCGCAGCGCGATTGTCGTGCAGGCATGGCATCCCCGCCTGGACAGCGATCTGGCGCATCGCTGGCTGCGCCGCAGCATCAAGGCGATGTGCGACGCGGAGTCCACGCAGGCCTGACGCACTGCGACCCCGGCCGCCTGCACGGTCACCGGTGAGGCGTGCGTCTGATGCACGCCAGCGATGGCCGGCGCAGCATTTTTCGCAGCATCGGCGCTGCCTAGACTGCCGCTCCCCGTCGTGGAGTGGACCCATGTCCGTGTTGTTCCCGCTGCATCCCCCGTACCCGGGGGGTGTTCGATGACTGCTGTTGCCGCCCCGTTGCCGGCAGCAACTGCCGTGCCGGCTGCACCGCCCGCGCAGGCGGTGTTCGGCCTGCGTCTGGCCGTGGGCCTGTGCGGCGTGCTGCTGGCTGTGCTGATCTCGGGTATCAACGAAAACGTCACCAAGGTCGCGCTGGCCGACATCCGGGGCGCGATGGGGTTCAGTGTCGATGACGGCAGCTGGATCATCGCGCTGTACACGGCGATGTCGGTCAGCGCGATGGCGTTTGCGCCGTGGTGCGCGGTGACCTTCTCACTGCGTCGCTTCGCACTGGTGATGATCGGCGCCTTCATGGTGCTGGGCGTGCTGTGTCCGTTCGCACCGGATCTGCCCTCGTTCCTGATCCTGCGCGCGCTGCAGGGGCTGGCGGGCGGCGCGCTGCCACCGCTGCTGATGAGCGTGGCGCTGCGCTTCCTGCCGCCGGGCATCAAGTTGTACGGCCTGGCCGGCTATGCGCTGACGGCCACGTTCGGGCCGAGCCTGGGCACACCGATGGCCGCGCTGTGGGTGGACTACGTGGGGTGGCACTGGGCGTTCTGGCAGATCGTGCCGTGGTGTGTGGCCGCGCTGGGCATGGTGGCATGGGGCCTGCCGCAGGACCCGCTGCGGCTGGAGCGTTTCGCGCAGTTCAACGGGGTCGGCCTGGCGCTCGGCTTCCCGGCGCTGGTGATGCTGGTCATCGGCCTGGTGCAGGGGCCGCGCCTGGACTGGTTCGCCTCGCCGCTGATCTGCCTGCTGCTCGGCGGTGGCACCGGCCTGTTGGCGCTGTTCTTCTACAACGAATGGTCACACCCGCTGCCGTTCTTCAAGCTGCAGCTGCTGGCCAACCGCAATCTGAGCTACGCGCTGATCACCCTCGGTGGCGTGCTGTTCGTGCTGCTGGCGGTGATCATGATTCCCTCCAGCTTCCTGGCCAAGGTGCAGGGCTACCGGCCGCTGCAGACCGCGCCGATGCTGCTGTGGGTCGCGTTGCCGCAACTGATCGCGCTGCCGCTGGTAGCGACCCTGCTCAACCAGCGCCGGGTGGACAGCCGCTGGGTGCAGGCGATCGGCCTGGGCCTGCTGGCGTTGGCCTGTGGCCTGGGCGCGCAGCTGACCACCGATTGGCACCGCGACAACTTCGTGTGGCTGCAGGTGATCCAGGTCATCGCCCAGCCGATGGCGGTGCTGCCGCTGCTGATGCTCGCCACCGGCAGCCTGGCGCCGACCGATGGCCCCTTCGCTTCAGCATGGTTCAACACCGTCAAAGGCTTCGCCGCGGTCCTCGCCGGTGGCCTGCTCGAGGCGGTCACCACCGCGCGCAGCCATCTGCACTCGACCGCGCTGGTCGACCGGATCGGCAACGCACCCTGGTTTGACGCGGGCGCCGCACCCGGGCTGGGCGCGCGTCTGCATGCGCAGGTCGTGGCGCTGACCTCGGCCGATCTCTATCTCCTCGTCGCGTGGGTGGCGGTGGCGCTGATCGCGCTGATTCCGTGGCTGCCCACACGCATGTATCCGCCACGTGCCGTGGCTTGAATTCAAGGAACTCCCCTGTGTCCCTGCATCGCAACTCCGTTCCCTTCGTCATCGCTGCCGGCCTGCTGCTGCTCGCCGGCGGCGCCGGGTGGCTGCTGCACGATGGCCGCCATCAATCCACCAACAACGCCTATGTCACCGCGGACTTCACCGTGGTCGCGCCGAAGATCGCTGGCTTCGTCAGCGAGGTCCGCGTGCGGGACAACCAGACGGTCAAGGCCGGCGATGTGCTCGCGCGCATCGATGATCGCGACTATCAGGTCGCGCTGGCGGCCGCGCGTGCCGATCTCGCCAATGCACGGGCGCAACTGGCCAATGCGCAGGCCGCGTTGGCGCAGCAGGGTTCGGTAATCGATCAGGCCCAGGCCAGTGTGGATGTCAGTCGCGCCGAGCTCAGTCTCGCCCAGGCCGATCAACGCCGCTATCAAGCGCTGGCCAGCGACGGTGCCGGCACCGTGCAGAACGCACAGCAGGCGCAGTCGCGCCAGGCGGTGGCCAGTGCGCATCTGCAACAGGGCACCGCGGCCGTGGTCAATGCACGCCAGCGCACTGCGCTGCTGACCGCCAGCGTGCAGTCCGCGCAGGCCGCCGTGCAGCGGGCCGACGCCGCACAGGCCCGTGCCGAACTGGATCTGTCGCATACCGAGCTGCGCGCGCCCATCGATGGCATGGTTGGCCGCCGCGCAGTGCGCGTGGGGGCTTACCTTACCCCGGGCACGCCGGTGCTCGCGGTGGTGCCGCTGCAGCAGGCATTCGTCGTCGCCAACTTCCAGGAAACGCAGATGACGCGCATGCACGCCGGACAGCGCGTAGACGTGCAGGTGGATGTGTTCCCCGGCCAGTCGCTGCACGGCCGGATCGACAGCATCGCCCCGGCAACCGGGGTGACCTTCGCCGCGATCGCGCCGGAGAACGCGACCGGCAACTTCACCAAGGTGGTGCAGCGGATACCCGTGAAGATCGTGCTCGACGAAGGCCAGCCGCTGGCCGGCAAGCTGCGCGCCGGCATGTCGGTGGAGGCGCGCGTGGATCTGGACAGCGGCGGGCGTGGGCTGCCGGGGGAGGGCGCATGATGCGCCGGCAGACGGTGCGCCTGATGGCAGGCAGCGCGCTGTGCACCGCACTGGCGGCCTGCACCCTCGGCCCGGACTTCGTGCGGCCCCAGGCAAGCCTGCCCGCGCAGTGGGAGGGTGGCGTGATCACCTCGGCGGCCTTCGCTGATGACGCGGCGTGGTGGAACGGCTTCGAGGATCCGCTGCTGGT
This sequence comes from Stenotrophomonas sp. TWI1151, assembly GCF_039673135.1. Lineage (NCBI taxonomy): Bacteria > Pseudomonadati > Pseudomonadota > Gammaproteobacteria > Lysobacterales > Lysobacteraceae > Stenotrophomonas > Stenotrophomonas sp. TWI1151. The sequence goes on along the minus strand of NZ_JBDJLA010000011.1, from coordinate 121,163 downwards.
GGCGCTGGCGAGCCAGGCCATGCGCGCCAATCTGGATGTGCAGCTGGCGGCCAACCGCGTCGCGCAGAGCCGCGCGCTGCGCCGGAGCAGCGCCGCCGACCGCGTCCCGGCCGTCGGCGCGACGGTCGGCGCCACCCGTGCGCGCAACAGCGAAGTGGGTTTGAACGATCCGTCCGGCAATGCCGGACGGGAGGACTATGGGCTGTTCCAGGCCGGTATCGGCCTGAGCTGGGAGCTGGATCTCTGGGGCCGTGTGCGCCGCCAGGTGGAGATCGCCGATGCCCGCGTGCAGATCGCCAACGAAGACTGGCACGCGGTGCAGACCGCGGTGATGGCCGAAGCCGCCGGTACCTATCTGCAGCTGCGCGCGACGCGTCAGTTGCTGGCGATCACCGAGGACAACCTGCACATCGCGCGCGACGTGCAGCGGCTGACCCTTTCCCGCCAGCAGCAGGGCGTAGCGACCACCTTGCAGGTGGCCAGTGCGGCCGCGCAGGTGGCAGCGCTGGAGGCGCGGGTGGCACCGCTGCAGCATCGGCAATCGCACCTGCGCAATGCGCTGGCCCTGTTGCTGGCGCGCTCCCCGCAGGCGCTGGACGCACAGCTGGAAAACGCGCGGCGCGATTGGCCGGCGTTGCCCGGCATGGCGGCCGGGCTACCCAGCGACCTGGTCGAGCGCCGCCCGGACATCCGCCGCGCCGAAGCGGCCCTGCATGCGGCGACGGCTGGCATCGGTGTGGCCAAGGCCAACTTCCTGCCGCGCATCACCCTCAATGGCGATGCCGGCTTCCAGGCCAAACAGCTCGACGACCTGGACGGCTGGAACGCCCATCGTTTCAGCATCGGTCCGGCGATCAGTCTGCCGATCTTCCAGGGCGGCAGGTTGAAAGCGAACCTCGCTCTCAGCCGGCTGCAGGAACGCCAAGCTGCGCTGCAGTTCCAGAAGACGGTGCTGCAGGCGTGGCACGACGTGGACGATGCGATAGACGGGTACAGCGCGGAGCAGCGACGCGGGCAGGCGCTGCAGGTGGCGGTGGAGGAAAGTGATCGTGCCTTGATGGCTGCGCGTCGTCAGTACCAGGCCGGGGTGATCGATATGCTCGACGTGCTGACCACCCAGCGCATCGCGCTGGACAACCAGGCAGCGCTGGCTGACAGCCAGGCGGCGGCTGCGATCGCACGGGTGGATCTGTATCGCGCGCTGGGTGGCGGCTGGCGCGATGTGGGGGTAGGCGTGACCCGCGCTGGCAGCGCGTCGGCTGCCAGCGGGCCGGGCAACATGGCTCAACGCACGTTGCGCAGTTCCCAGTGACTGCCGGCCAGCATGCGCAGGCGCTGCTTGAACACGTCGCTGTCGATGCTGGTGGTGGCGCAGAGGTTGATGCGCAGATCATCCTGCGCGCCGGTCACGGTGGCGGCCGGATCGGTCGCGCCCCACTGCGGGTCGACCGCGTCGGGATCGTCCTGTTTGGCGCGCCAGCGGTCGAACAGCACCGGGGTGCGCAGGGCATTCTGAAGTTCTTCGGCCAACCCTGCCGCGCCCTGGGCGTGGAAGGACAGGTCCGGATCGTTGCCGCGCGCCTTGGCCGGGTCCGGCAGGCTGATGTCATAAGTTACTGGCATGGTTACCTCCATTGAATGCGGCAAGGCTGGCAGAGACGCGGTGCAATCCGCGTGCAGAACCCGCGGCCGTGCCCGGATCGTGGCATGGCCGCGGCGATGCTGACCAGTGCGGTCAGCCGTTGAAGGTGTGGGGGCCGTCGGCAAACCCGATCGTCACCGCGCCCTTGCCCACGTTGACCATGCCGGTCAGGCTCATCACCGCCTCGAACACATCCACGCCATGCGCCTGGCAGGTCTCACGCAACATGGCGTAGCCGGGCAGGGCCTGCAGGTCGGCCAGCTCGCCGCCGTAGCTGATGCACACGGTTGGCGTCATCAGGCCGCCCTTGACCCGCTGGCCGACGAAATCGAACAGCTTCTTCACCGCATTGTCGAAGCCCTTGATCTTGGCCACCGGCCCGGTCTCGCCGCGGTAGCCATGCAGCACCGGCTTGATGTCCAGCGCGCTGCCCAGCGCGGCGCTGATCAGGCCCACGCTGCGGTCGCCCTTATGGCGTGCACGGGCGCGCATGTAGTACAGATCGCGGGTGATCATGTAGCCGTGCACGTTGTTGGCCAGCAGCTCCAGCCGCTCGCGGATCTGCTGCACGCTCGCGCCACTGTCGCGCAGGCGCACCGCTTCCACCGCGGTCACGCCCTGTGCGGCGAACAGGTTCTGGGTATCGAGCACGCGCAGCGCGAACGGTGAGTTGAACCCTGCCGCCTGCCGTACCGGCTTGTAGTCGTTGAGGATCGCGAAGCTCGCCTGCATCGCGTTGTCGTGGATCGGGCTGCGGGTCTTGGTGATCGTCATGCAGAACACATGGTCGTAGTCGATCACCAGCTTGCCCAGGAACAGGTCCCGGATCTGGTTGACGCTGAACGGAATGGTCTCCGCCTCGGCGCCGTGCTCGGCCACATGGGCATGCAGAAAGCTCAGTGTCGCCTGTTCGTCGCGATGGTCGGCCAGCACGGCCTCGCCAATGCGGACGGTGATCGGCAGCAGCACGATGTTGTGTTGTTCAATGAAATCCTGCGGCAGATCGCACGCAGAGTCGACCACGATTCCGATGCGCATCCTGTGCCCCTCCGGCAGGTTGTAGGTTCGGAAACGTGAACGCTATCTCAAAACGGCTCGCCTTGCCTGACCGGGGAGCCGGCCCGGGCTCAGCGGCTGCGTTCCACCGCCACCGGCAGATCCTTGATCCGGGCCCACTCCCCCTGCTCAAGCAGGCGCGGGTCGGCCAGCACCGCCTGCATCAGCGGGTGGGCGTCGTTGCCCCAGAACAGTTCGCTGCCGATCGCCAGCGTCGGCACGCCGAACACCCCCGCGGCCAGCGCGGCATCCGTGTTGCGCCGCAGTTCCTCTTTGACCGACGGTGCGCCGATCGCCGCGGCGACATCGGCGATGTCCAGCATCGCGCTGGGCAGGGCGAGCGCGGCCGCACTGTCGCCGGCGTGGCCGTCGCGCCAGATCCAGTTGAACAGGAGGTCGACCGTCTCGTGGGTGGCCCCGGCGGACAGGCACAGGCGCAGGGCGGCCAGCGGATTGAATGGGTGGCCCGGTGGAAAACGCAGTGTCACCCCGGCGCTGCGGGCCTGCCACAGCGCCTGCCGATAGGTGAACAGTCGTTTGGCGGGGATCTCGGCAGGGCCCAGATTGCCCAGGTGGTGCAGCACCGCGCCGAAGGCGATCGGCACCGGCACAATGCTCTTGAACTGCGGCAGGGCCTTGAGCTGCTGCCAGTGCAGGTAGGCGAACGGTGAGACGAAATCGAAATACCAGCGCAGGGCCATGATCGGATGCTCACGTTGCGGGACGGTAGTGCCGCCGAACGCAGGGCCGCCGCAGGCAGCGGCCCTGTGCAGGGACTCAGCGCGAGTATGCGCGCGGTTCGCTCGACGCCGGCGCCTGGTAGCGGTCGCGCAGCTCGGTCTGGCGCGACCGCATCGGCATCGCGCGACCGCCCAGCCAGACCTGCTCGGCGTAATGCCCGACATCCAGCGGATCGCCTTCCCACAGCACCAGATCGGCCAGCTTGCCCGGCTCGATGGTGCCAAGCCGGTCGCCGACGCCCAGCGCCTGGGCCGGCACCCGGGTCAGGCCCGCCAGGCCATCATCCCAGGGCAACCCGTTGGCGACGGCATTGCCGGCCAGCTGGCGCATCTTGCGCGCGTTGTGCGAGGCATCGTCGCGCTGGGCGAAGCTGACCGGCACGCCGGCCGCCTTCAGTCGCGCGGCGTTCTGCAGGGTCGCACCGAGCTGGTCGAAGCTGCTCGGCAGGTTGCCCAGCCCATCCACGAACACCGGCACGCCGGCCTGGGCCAGCTGCGGGGCCAGGCGCCACGCCTCGGCACCGCCGGCGATGGCGATCTTGACCTTCTCACGGGCGGCCCAGCGCAGCAGCTGGCGGATGTCGGCGGCGCGGTCGACCTGCACCACGATCCGCCCCTGGCCGGCGAGGTAGCGCCCCAGCGTGGCGCGCCCGGCCGGTGTCAGCAGCGCATGCGGAGAGTCCGCCGGCACGCGCCCACGTGCCTCGCTGACCATCTGTTCCAGCAGCATCCACTGGGCGGCACGCGAGGTGCCGGTCAGCTCCGCACCGGACGCGCCGAGGCGGATGAACAGCGCCTGCGGGCCGACCGCGTCAGCGCTGCCGTCCAGCCGCATCACGCCGCCCTGGCCGGCGATGAAGCCGCCGCCGGTGTTCGCCCCGAGCAGCGTGAAGCCGATGCCATCCAGCCGCGCGACCGGGATCAGCACCGAATCCGGATTGAAGGCCAGGGTGACATCGAATTCCGGACGCAGCGGCTGGTCGTCCAGTTTCAGCGTGCTGTCCACCGTGGCTGACTCGCCGGAGACTTCTTCGATGCCGATATCGGTGATGCCGCCGAACAGCGCCGGGGTCAGTGGCTTGCCCGCCGCCTCGACCACGGCCACGCCGGCCGGCGCCGACAGGCCCGGACCGACGGCGCGGATCACGCCGCCCTGGACCAGCACGTCGCTGTGCTCCAGGCTGCCGCGCGCGGCGGCGGTATGCACGGTGGCATTGCGGATCAGCAGATCCTGCGCGAACACGGATGTCGCCACGCAGGTACCCGCAAGCAACAGCAGTGCGCGTGGCAGCAGGCGCATCGGGACGCGGCGGCTCATGGGCGTGCCTCCTGGCCGAGCATGAAGTCCGACAGCGGCTGCCGCCTCACGTCCTGGCGGTCATAGACCTGGTGGCCATCCACGTAGACTTTCTCGGCCAGCGCATAGGAGCTGAAAGGACTGCCGTTCCACACCACCACATCGCCCATCTTGCCGGCCTCCAGGCTGCCGGTCTGCGTCTCCACGCCGAGCGAGCGCGCTGCGTTGGAGGTCAGCCACATCATGGCCCGCTCCGGGGCGATCTCGATGCCGGCACGACGTGCGTTGGCGATCACCTTGGCCGCCTCCTGGTTCAAGCGCTGGATGCCCTCGGGCGAATCGGAGTGCACGATCGCGCAGCTGTTGGCGGGGCGGTCGACCAGGGCGATGTTCTCCTGGATGCCATCGAAGGCTTCCATCTTGAAGCCCCACCAGTCGGCCCACAGCGCACCGCACACGCCTTCCTCGGCGAGCCGGTCGGCCAGCTTGTAGGCCTCCACCGCATGATGGAAGGCGGCGATCTTGAAGCCGAACTCCTTGGAGAGATCCAGCATCGTGGCCATCTCATCGGCGCGGTAGCAGTGGATGTGCACGCGGATGTCGCCCTGGATGGCGCCGGCCAGCGTATCCAGCTTAAGATCGCGCTTGCCGCCACTGTCGCCGGCACTGTCGCCCTTGTCGTCACCGCTGAACCAGCGCTTCTTTTTCGGCTGTTTCGGGGTGTTCTTGGCGATGTATTCGCTGGCATCGATGAAGGCCGCGCGGTAACCGGCGACATTGCCCATGCGCGTGCCCGGCGCCGTGCCCTTGCCGCCGTAGACGCGCTTGGGGTTCTCGCCGCAGGCCATCTTCAGGCCCCACGGCGCGCCGGGGAACTTCATGGCCTGGTAGGTCGTTGCGGGCACGTTCTTCAACGTGACCCCGCGGCCGCCGACCAGATTGGCCGAACCGGGCAGCACCTGCATCGAGGTCACGCCACCGGCCAGTGCCGCGGCAAAGCCGGGATCCTGCGGCCATACCGAGTGCTCGGCCCAGACATTGGCAGTGACCGGTGCGGTCATCTCGTTACCGTCGCTGTGCGCACTGACGCCCGGGCTGGGATACACGCCCAGGTGCGAGTGCACATCGATGATGCCGGGGGTCACCCACTTGCCCTGGCCGTCGACACGCACCGCATCGGCCGGGGCTGTGAGGCCGGTACCCACCGCCGCGATGCGGCCGTCGCGCAGCAGCACATCGGCGTTGTCCAGGCGCACGCCGGTGCCGGTGAGCACGGTGGCATTGCTGATCAACACCGGGGCCGAGGCGATCGGCGCATAGGTACTGGGGTAGGGATCCTGGAGGAAGCGCGACGCGGCGGGCGCCGGCGCGGACACGATCGACATCAACGCCAGGCCAACGCCGACGCTCAACAACTTCTGCATGGTTCTCCCCAAGCCGCATGGACACAATTCTTCGACGCTATCCGGGACGCGGGTCGTTTGCCAAGTGACCTTCTGCATAGTTTTAGCAAATGAGACCTAGCACTGATATGAGAAACAATTGTGAACTTTTCATGAATTTTTCGGGTAGGCTCAAAGCGGCGGCGAGGACCGATGCGCGCCCGTCGCAAGAGAGTCGCAGTGCATCCAGTTCCAGATTCCAACACTCGAACCAGATCAAGGAAGTTCTCAGTACATGACCGTGAATTCACTGTCCCGCGCGACGTTCCGTCGCCCTTCGCCGTCCCTGCTGGCCTCGGCCATCATCGGCACCCTGCTTTCCGCCAGCGCCGTTCCGGCGCTGGCCGCTCCTACCAGCGATGCCCTGCAGCGTTATCAGCAGCAGCGCGCCGAGCAGTCCGCCGCATTCGGCCGTGATCTGCAGACCGCCTCGCTGGCGGCGGCGTTTGCCGCGCCGACCGCCTCCATTGGCCAGGCCGGTTACCTCACCAGCCCGCGCGTCAGCGCCGAGGCGGCCAACCCCATCCTCGGCAAGCCGGGTGATGTGGAAAGCTGGCACAGCGATGAGTTCAATGCCGACTGGGGTCTGGCCGCAATGGGGGCTGATTACGCGTATGCGCGCGGCCTTACCGGTCAGGGTGTGCGCCTGGGCGTGTTCGATTCGGGCTCTGCCCTTGCCCACGACGAATTCGCCGGACGCAACACGTCCAGCATCTCCATCGGCAACGGCGGCTGCGCCGACCCGAGCATCGTGGCGGGCGAAGGTGCCTGCGGCAGCACCCGGGGCGACCAGCCCGGGTATAACTACTACGGTCTGGGGCCGGGTGTGCCGCCTGCGCTTGCTGATCGCCTGATCGCGGCAGGCCAGCCGTACGGCTTCAGCTACGCCGACCATGGCACGCACGTGTTGGGCACCGTCGGCGCCAACCGCGATGGCAACGGGATGCATGGCGTGGCCTTTGGCTCCAACCTGACCGCTGCCCGCGTCTTTGGCGACACGTATTACGAGTGGCGCCTGGATCCTGACAACTTCTACCGGCCGCGCGCGTTGTATCGCACGGATCCGGACGATGCCGCCACACTGGACATGTATGCCCAGGCAGACGCGCAGGGCGTGCGCGCGCTCAATCACAGCTGGGGCATCTCGACCCGCCATGCCACGGTGGAGAGCCTGGATGCGCAGTACGCTGCGATCGGCGCGGACTACGGCGTCTACGGCAGCATCTATGGTGAAACGGAGGGTGCACCGGGTTCCAAGCTGATCCAGGTGTGGTCGGCAGGCAACTCTGCTGGCGGCATGGCTGGCATCACGGCGGCATTGCCGCGCTGGAACCCGGAGATCGAGCCGTACTGGCTGGCCGTCGCGAATGTCCGTCTCCCCACCGCAGGTGAGACGGACTACGTCATTGATGCCAGTTCCAGCATCTGTGGTGCTTCGGCCAACTGGTGCCTGTCCGCACCGGGCACCAACATCGCCAGCACGATCGTGGCCGGCGAGATCAACGGTCGCATGGAGCTGACCGAGGATTACCTGCGTTTTCTCATCGAAAGCGAAAGCCCTGAGTACACCTACGGCTACAAGACCGGCACATCGATGGCGGCACCGCACATCACCGGTGCGCTCGGTCTGCTGATGGAGCGCTTCCCGTACCTCGACAACGCACAGGTGCGCGATGTGTTGTTGACCACGGCACGCGACCTGGGCGCCCCCGGCGTCGATGCGATCTACGGCTGGGGCATGGTCGATCTGAAGACCGCCATCGAAGGCTACGGCCTGCTGCGCGTGGACACCGACGTGGTCATGAACCAGAAAGCCGGTGGCCTGAAGGTCTGGGAAGGCGATGCGTGGGACGACTGGACCAATGACATCGGCGGCCCGGGCAAGCTGACCAAGTCCGGTATCGGCTGGCTGCGCCTGAGCGGTGACAACAGCTTCAACGGCGCCATCGTGCGCGACGGCGTGCTGGAACTGGACGGTGCGAATGCACTGACCGCTTCGGTCGATGTACAGGGCGGCCAGCTCCTGCTCAACGGCAGCCTGGTCTCCACCACGCTCAACAGCCTTGGCGGTACCAGCCTGATCACCAGCACGGGTGTGCTGGATGGCTCGGCGCTGAACGTGACCGGCGGCGTGGTGTCGTTCAACGGCGTGCAGCAGGGCGGCTCGACCGTGGTCGGCGCCAAGGGCACGCTGAAGGGCGTCGGCACGCTGGGCAGCACCCGCGTGGAAGGCATCATCGCCCCGGGCAACTCGATCGGCACGCTGACCATCAACGGCGATTACGTGCAGACCGCCACCGGCATCTACCAGGCCGAGCTGGCCCCGGGCAGCCGCAGCGATCTGCTGCGCGTCACCGGTACGGCCACGCTGGATGGCACCCTGAAGGCACTGCCGGAAGCCGGCGTGTACTACCTCGGTGAGCAGTTCAACTTCCTGCAGGCTGCCGGTGGCATCAACGGTCAGTTCGCCACGACCGACTTCTCGGCCTTCTCGCCGTTCCTGAAGTTCAGCCTGGGCTACAGCGCCAATGGGCTGCGCATCGACGTCGCCCGCGGCAACGCGCTGGCCAGCGCTGCGGTCACGCCGAACCAGATCGCCGTGGCCACCAGCGCCGATGGCCTGGCCATCAACCAGGGCCTGCCCAAGCCGCTGACCCAGCTGTTCCCGGCCCAGGTCGGTGCGGCACTGGACGCGCTGAGTGGTGAACTCCACGCCGCCACGCCGATGGCGCTGGTGGAAAGCAGCCGTTACCTGCGTGATGCGGCGCTGAGCCGTGCCGTGGGTGTGCGTTCGCCGGGGGCCGCGGATGAGGCGGCCGGTGGCGGCGCGTGGGTGCAGGCGATCGGTGGCAGCGGCAAGCTCGACGGCGATGCCAATGCCGCGCGCACCGATTCCAACAGCAATGGTCTGCTGGTCGGTGCCGATCATGTGTTCGGCGGCGGTTGGCAGGTCGGTGGGCTGGTTGGTACCGGCCGGACCGACATCAAGCAGGCCGCGGGTCGCGGCGCCCGGTCGGAGATCGACAACACCCACTTCGGTGCCTACGTGGGCAATCAGTGGGGGGCGTTCGGTCTGCGCGCCGGTCTGGGTTATTCCCGCCATGACGTGGACAGCAAGCGTCAGCTGACGTTTGCCGGCTACCAGGACGCGCTGTCGGCCACGTACGACGCCACCACCCGCCAGGGCTTCATCGAGGGCGCATACCGCTTCGGTGGTCGCGAAGGTGGCCTGGAGCCGTACCTGCAGTTCGCGCGCATTGAGGTGGACGTGGACGGCATCACCGAGCAGGGCGGTGCTGCGGCACTGCACGGCCAGGTCGCCGACACCCGCACCAACGTGGCGACCGCCGGTGTTCGGTTCGACAAGGGCCTGAAGACCTCGTGGCAGCAGGAAAGCTGGCTGCACGTGCGCGGTGGCGTCGGTTACCGCCGTGCCTCCGGCGACCGCAGCCAGGTCGCCGATCTGGCCTGGACCGGCGGCAGCAGCTTCGCGGTCAGCGGTGCGGCGATTGCCGACAACGCCGTGGTCGCCGAGCTGGGCCTGTCGGCCTGGTTGAGCCCGCGCAACCAGCTGGAGCTGGGCTACAACGGCACCTTCGGTGACGACGCCCGCGACCGCAGCGTCACCGCGCGCTGGTCCGTGCAGTTCTGATCCAGCGGTACTGGTAAACGGGAAAAGGCGGCCATTGGCCGCCTTTTTCTTGCCTGCGGCCGTGAGGTCGCGATCGCCACTTGCCCCGTGATCATCCAGCGTGGGAGGGTCAGACAGGCGGGGGCCGTCCGTGCCACTCTGCATTCACAAGGAAGTGTCGATGAACGTCACCGAAGGCTTCGATCGCAAGCACGCCACGCATTACCACCGGTTGCTTGTCCTGCTGGCGTTCGCGTCCGGCCTCATGCTGGTGGCTGGATTCTTCGAGCAGTCGCCCAGCGCGCTGCCCAAAGAAGCGCGCATCCTCCTCGCAGCACTCTCCCTGCTGACGGCCACCGCCAGCTACCTGGTGATCAAACAGATCCAGTACGCCTTTCCGTTTGTCGGCATATCGTCCATCGCCTTTGCCGCCTCGCTCTGGGCGTTCGGTGCGCCAACGGCCCTCGTCCTGCTGCTGGCCATACCGGCTGCCCTCCTTTCGCTGGTCTCCCTTGTCCTCAAGGGCAGGGCCGATGGGATCGACCACCGGGAGTAAGCGGCCACGCTCGACGCCGCGCGGCCGGTCTCGCAGAATTGTCGCCTGTCGTTTGTCGGAACAGCCCCATGAAAACCAAACAGGACATCGTCGAAAACTGGCTGCCGCGTTACACCGGCGTGCCGTTGGAGCAGTTTGGCCAGCACATCCTGCTGACCAACTTCGGTGGCTACCTGCACACCTTTTCCCAGCTGACCGGTGCCCCCATCCAAGGCGCGGACCGGCCGATGGCCAGCGTCACCAGCGACGACATCACCCTGATCAACTTCGGCATGGGCAGCCCGAACGCGGCCATCATCATGGACCTGCTGTCGGCGGTGATGCCCAAGGCGGTGCTGTTCCTGGGCAAGTGCGGTGGGCTCAAGCGCAAGAACCAGCTGGGGGATCTGATCCTGCCGATCGCCGCGATCCGCGGCGAGGGCACCTCCAGCGACTACCTGCCGCCGGAAGTCCCGGCCCTGCCGGCTTTTGCCCTGCAGCGCGCGGTCTCGACCATGGTCCGCGACCTCGGCCACGACTACTGGACCGGCACCGTCTACACCACCAACCGCCGGGTCTGGGAGCACGACGAGGCCTTCAAGGAAAAGCTGCGGGTGATGCGCTGCATGGCCATCGACATGGAGACGGCGACCCTGTTCGCGGCCGGTTTTGCGAACCACATCCCGATCGGGGCCTTGCTGTTGGTGTCCGACCAGCCGATGATTCCCGACGGCGTGAAGACCGAGGTCTCCGACGCCAAGGTCAGCTCACAGTTCGTCGAGAACCATATCCAGATCGGTATCGAGGCGCTTAAGCTGATACGGCGCAACGGCAAGTCGGTCCGCCACCTGCGTTTTGACGAGTAACGGCAATGGAACGGATGGACGTCTTGGGGCGTGCCATCCACAGGGGTAGTGAATGGACGTGGCGGCACAAGTAGTGGAGTTCTGGCGCGACGCCGGACCGCAGCAGTGGTTCGCGCGCGATGACGCGTTCGATGCGCGGTTTCGCCAGCAATTCCAGGAAGAACATTTTGCCGCCGCCCGCCGCGCGCGCGAGCATTGGTTGAGCAGCGCAGAAGGCGCGCTGGCGCTGATGATCCTGCTCGACCAGTTCCCGCGCAATTGCTTCCGCGATACGGCGCACGCCTACGCCACCGATGGCCTGGCGCGCCATTACGCCATGCGTGCGGTGGAAGAGGGCCTGGATCTGCAACTGGTGCCCAAACTGCGGGCCTTCATCTACCTCCCGTTCGAGCACTCCGAGGATCCGCAGGACCAGGAACGTTCGGTGGCGATGTTCGATGCGCTGGGCGACAAGGAATACCTGCAGTTCGCCGAACTGCATCGCGACATCATCCGCCGCTTCGGGCGCTTCCCGCACCGCAATGCGGTGCTGGGGAGGATGCCGACGCCGGAAGAGCTGGATTATCTGGCCGAGGGTGGGTTTGCGGGTTGACCGGTGGAAGGACGCCACCGGCGCCACGAACAAAAAAACGCCGGCAATGCCGGCGTTTTTCTTACCCGCAACGTGCTGAAGATCAGTACTTCGGCACGCCGTTGTCCACCTCGTTCGACCAGGCGTCGATACCGCCGGTGATGTTGGACACCTTGGTGAAGCCCAGGGCACGGAACTGCTCGGCGGCCTGCGCGCTGCGGCCACCGTGGTGGCACAGGAAGGCCAGCGCGGTGTCCTTGGGCAGGGCTTCCAGGCGGGCGCGGTTGTCACCGTCGAAGGTTTCGAACGGGGCGTTGATCGCCGCGATCGCACGCTCGTCGGCCGGACGCACGTCGACCACGGTGATGCTGCCGGCGCGGAGCTGGTCATCAGCGTCGCGCACACTCAGTTCCTGAACGGCCTTGGGCGCGTTCGGGTTGTCGATCGCCAGGCCCTTGCCGCGGATGTCGTCCACCCAGTCGATGGTGATGCCTTCGGCGCGGCGGGCGCTGGCCAGATCGAACTGCACGCGCAGGCCGTTGGACTCGGCGGCGATCGCGTTGTCGTCGTGCGGGGCGAGCTGGAAGTTCGGCTGGAAGCGCGCGTCGATGCCCAGCTGCAGCGAGGCACCCGGGGAATCGGCCAGCGCGCCACGCAGCATTTCCACGGCGGCCGGGGTCACGGTGATGCGCGGCGGGGTGCGGTCGGGGGCGGCAAGGCCGAGCACACTGCTCAGCTCACCGTTGCCGGCCATCTGCAGGATGATGTCGCTGCCACCGATCAGCTCGCCGTCGATGTACAGCTGCGGAATGGTCGGCCACTCGCCATAGGCTTTGATGCCTTCGCGGATGTCGGCGTCGGCGAGCACGTTGACGTGGTCGAACTCCACCCCGAGGTCCTGCAGGGCGCCGACGGCTTTGGCCGAGAAACCGCACTGCGGCATGCTCGGCTGACCCTTCATGAACAGCACGACGCGGTTGGCGTTGAGAATGGATTCGATGCGCGAGCGCAGGGCGGGATCAAGGGACATGACGGTCAGGGTCCGGATATGCGAACCGCCTATTCTACGCGGCATGGCATCATGGGGCATGACCGTACCGGAAACGTTGTATCGCATTCCCCGGCGCCCGTGGCGCTGGGTGCCGTGGCTGGTGCTGTCACAGCTGCTGGTGGTGCTGGTCTGGGCCGCCTGGGGCTGGCGCTACGGCCTGCCGCTGATGGTGGCCACGCATGCCCTGTTCATGGTGCCGGTCTTCCTCCCCAACAGCCGCTTCTACGCCCCCGTGCTCAGCCGCCTGCCCGGGGATGCCCGCAAGGTCTGGCTGACCATCGATGATGGCCCGTCGGCGGAAACCCCGGCGGTGCTCGATCTGCTGGACCGCTACGAGGCCAGGGCGACCTTTTTCCTGGTTGGTGAACGCGCGCAGGCGCAGCCGGACCTGGTCCGCGCGATGCTGGCCCGGGGGCACAGCCTGGGCAACCACAGCCACCGCCACCCGCAGACGCGTTTCTGGCGGCTGGGGCGACAGGCCATGGCCGCGGAGATCGCGCAATGCCAGCAGGCCCTCACCGCGATCGCCGGCACGCCACCGCGCTGGTACCGCTCGGTGGTCGGGATGACCAATCCATTCGTGGCCCCCGCGTTGAAGCAGTGGCAGCTGACCCGGGTGGGCTGGAGCGCGCGCGGTTTCGACGGGGTGGAGTGCACGCCCGATCAGGTGGTCGACCGGATCACCCGTGATCTGGTGCCGGGCAGCATCGTGCTGCTGCACGAGGGCGCCGCACATGGCCACAACCTGGCCATCATCGAGGCGGTGCTGCAGGCGGTGCAGGCACGTGGCCTGCACGCCGGGCTGCCGGACTGAGGCCGAGGGCTACGCCGGCGGGAGTGCGGGGATCAGCTCAGGGAGCCGATGATCATCAGCAGCACCACACCGAGGATGCTGCCGATCGAGATCACCAGGCCGAGGATCGCGAACACGCGGCGGCGGTCTGCCTGCACTGCACCGGCAACGCCCAGGCCAAAGGCCACCAGCTGCATCAGGGCCGTGCACATCAAGCCGAGGCCGACCAGGATCGCCGACATCGAGGTCTCCTCCATGCCGCCGGGCGTGGTGGTCTCGATGATGCCGGCGATGACGATCAGGCCCAGCATCAACACGGCACCGCACAGGGCGGTAATGAACGCGGCAATACCCATGCCGGAATGAGGGGTGTGCATCAGGGCTCCTTGTCGATGCGGTGAAACGGAGGAATCAGGGGGCGAGGGGCTGCGCGGCCGCGGCGTCTGTTGGCGGATGCGAGGCGTGCCACTGGTCGCGGATCCAACCGCCAAGCGACAGCTGTGCGATCAGCAGACCCAGCGTCACCAGCAGCGCGATGATGCCGAACAGGCGGCGCCGGCGCGGCTGCAGCACGCTGCCCAGGCCGAGCAGCAGGGCCAGGATGGCCAGGCCGACACTGCTGCCGAGCAGCGCCGCCAGCGACCACGGCAGCTCGCGCATGGCCGCGTGTTCGGGCGCATGCGCGTAATGCATGCTCAGCAGCAGCATCACCAGGCCACAGGCGCTGACGATCAGCGCGGCGATGCCAAGCGCGGAATGTCGGGTCTGTCGGGGCATGGGCGGCTCCTTGCCGGAAGGGGGGCGGGAGTATGCGCGTGTGCGGCCCGCGGCGCGAGCCACGGCGACTACGCAGCGAGCGGACGATCGCCGACGATCAGCCAGTTGTTGAACGGGGTATTGCCGTACAGCGGTGTCATCCGCAGCTGCAGCCCGGCGGTTTCCAACGGAGTGCGCAGGCTCCCGGCATCGGGATAGTGGCGTGGACGCGTGCCCATCCAGCCCACCAGGTGCGCGAGCATGTCGGTGATCCGCGTGGTCCGGTCGCGGCCACTGTGGTCAGCCAACGTGGTGCGGATCACCAGCCGCGCCCCGGGTGCCACGCGCGCGGCGGCATCGTGCAGCAGTTGAGTCTGCGCGGGTGCGGGCAGGTACTGCAGCACGTCGAGCAACGCGACGTTGCCGAGGTGGGCGGGCAGGGCCGCGCTGGCGTCCATGCAGGTGAACCGTGCATCCGGCAGCGCGGCCCGGGCACCGGCCTGCTCGGCGCGGGCGACCTTGCCAGCGTCGATGTCCACACCGTGATACGGAAGTGTACTGCCCTGCTGGCGCAGCACGTGCGCCAGCAGCCCCAGGCCGCAGCCGATATCCAGCAACGGCGCCACAGGCGCATCGTTCAACGCCGCGAGCACGCCGGGATACAGCGGATCACTGCCGAGCTTGCCGCGGCTGTAGTAATAATCGCGGCGATTGCCGAACCGCTGCGGCGGCAGGAACGCCGTGGCGATCCGGCGGGCCTGCTCCCTGGCCAGCGGCAGCGTGGCCTCGCTCAGCGGGTCGGCTCCGCCCACAGCACGCGCGTGACTTCGAAGGCGCGCTGGTGCCACAGCGTGTACATCGCGGCGGACGGATGCAGACCATCCTCGGCCAGCATGACGCGCTCGCCGCCCAGCTGGCGGCTCAGGTCGGTGATGTCGACAAAGGCCACGTCATGTTCGGCGCAGATGGCCGCAGCGGCAGCGTTGTAGGCATCCAGTTCCTGCCCGATCTGCACGCGGTCGCGGCCGGATGCCACGGCATAGGGGGTCACGCCCCAGTCCGGGATCGAGAGCACCAGCACGCGCGGTGCACGCTCGCCGGCGAAGGCGAGCGCGCGCTGCAACAGCGCGGTGAAGCGCGGGCGGTACTCGTCCACGCTGCGTCCACGGTATTGATCATTGACCCCGATCAGCAGGCTTACCAGCGCGAACGGACCCTGCGGTGCGTCGGCATCGATGCCGGCCTCAAGCTCGTCGGTGGTCCAGCCGGTGGTGGCAATGATCGTTGGATCGTCCACGTCCACGCCGATATCGCGCAGGGCGGCGGCCAACTGCGTCGGCCAGCGCCCGGACGGCTCGACGCCTTCGCCGATCGTGTAGGAATCGCCCAGCGCCAGGTACGGCCGGCCCATCAGGCCACCGCGCTGCGCGGCTTGAGCGGGACCACCTTGGTGTTGGCCTCGGCACGGCGTGCCAGGGCGCGGTCGATGCGCGCGAACACATCGCGCATCACCTCCGGCTCGGGCAGCAGGGTCACGCGGAAGTGGTGGCGGTAAGGCACGTTGAAGCTCGAGCCCGGGACCACCAGTACGCCTTCTTCGTTCATCAGTTCCAGCGCGAAATCATGGTCGTCGAAGCTGCGTGCCGCCGCACCGACCACCGCCGGGAACGCGTACAGCGCGCCGGCCGGGGCCACCAGCGACAGATGCTCGCTGGCGTTGCAGGCTTCGATCACCGCGCGGCGGGTTTCATACAGACGGCCACCCGGCGCGCACAGCGGCGAGATGGTGTCCGGCCCGTTGACCGCGGCATCGATGGCGTACTGGCCCGGCACGTTGGCGCACAGGCGCAGCGCGCTGAGCAGGTCCATCGCCGCACGGAACTCGCCCAGCCGCTCGGCCGCGCCGGACAGCATCGCCCAGCCCACGCGCCAGCCGCAGGCGCGATGCACCTTGCTCAAGCCGCTGAAGGTGATGCAAGGGTGCTCGCCGGCCAGCGGCGCGACGGCATGGAACTGCGCGTCGTCATACAGGATCTGGTCGTAGATCTCATCGACCATCAACAGCAGGTTGTGCTTGGCGGCGATGGCCACGATGCGCTCCAGCAGATCGCGCGAGTAGCTGGCGCCGCTGGGATTGTTCGGGTTGATCAGCACGATCGCGCGGGTGCGCGAGGACACCAGCGCCTCGATCTCGACCGGGTCGGGCTGGAAGCCGTTCTCCGGTGCGCAGCGGTAATACACCGGGCGGCCATCGTTGAGGATGGTCGCGGCCGACCACAGCGGGTAATCCGGCGAGGGCACCAGCACTTCGTCGCCCGGGTTGAGCAGGGCGCGCAGCGACAGGTCGATCAGCTCGCTGACGCCATTGCCGATGAACACCCGATCCGGGTGCGCATCGGGTGCGCCGCGACGGGCGTAGGCGGCGGCGATGGCTTCGCGCGCCTCCGGCAGGCCCTGCTGGTGGGTGTACGGGTCGGTGCGGCCCATGTCATCGGCGATCGCGCGCTGCAGGTGCTCAGGCGCGCGGAACCCGAAGTTGCCCGGGTTGCCGATGTTGAGCTTGATCAGCTTGCGGCCCTGGGCCTCCAGCTCCCGCGCTCGTCGCGCCAGTTCGCCCCGGATCTCGTAGCGGACTTCGGACAGGCGCTCGCGGGTGGCGAGCGGCTTCAGCGGGGGCGTGGACATGAACGGGCCGTCATTCAGGCATGGAAACCGCATGGTAGCGGAATTGTTGCGTTGCAGGGCAAGCGTTTCCGGCCCAACGCCTAGCCCTGCAAGGCAGTTGCAGATGAAAGGATTTCCACCCGTCCACGCCTGCGCCGCTCCGCCGCGGCAACGCCTGGTCGCCACACCCATTAGAATGGGCACGATGAGCGAACCCACTGATTACCTTGCCCTGCAGACCATTGGCTGGCCCTGGCCGGGCGGCCCGGAGCTGCCGGACTGGCAGGCCCTGTTCGAGCAGTTCCCGCAGGCGCGCCCGGGCCGGGTGATCGAGCAGCATCGCACCGGCTACATCGTCTCCGATGCGCCCGAAGCGGCGATCAAGACCGAATCCCCGCCGGAATGGCAGCGCCCACGCTTCCCCAGCCACGAGCGCGCGGCGGTAGGCGACTGGGTGCTGCTGGAGGGCATCAAGATCGTGGCCCTGCTGCCGCGGCGCACCGCGATCAAGCGCGGCGCGGCCGGCGAGCATTACCACCAGCAGGTGATCGCGGCCAACATCGATACGGTGTTCATCGTCTGCGGGCTGGATGCGGACTTCAATCCGCGCCGGATCGAGCGCTACCTGCTGCTGGTCGGCGGGGGCGGTGCACAGCCGGTGGTGGTGCTGACCAAGGCCGACCAGACCGAGTACAGCCAGGACGCCCTGGACGTGCTGGAAGAACTGGCAGCGCAGAATATTCCGCTGCTGGCGATCAACGGCAAAGACCCGGCCAGCGCCTCGGCCCTGTTGCCGTGGCTCGCCGCTGGCCAGACCGTGGTACTGGTCGGCTCCTCCGGTGCTGGCAAGTCGACCCTGACCAATACGCTGCTCGGCCACGAGCGCATGAAGACCGCCGATGTGCGCGTCAACGACTCGCGCGGCCGCCACACCACCACCCACCGCGCACTGATTCCGCTGCCGGCCGGCGCCTGCCTGATCGACACCCCTGGCATGCGCGAGCTGAAGCCGACCGGTGAAGAGGCCCTGAGCGAAGGCGGCTTCTCCGACGTGGAAGCCCTGTCGGCGCAATGCCGTTTCCGCGACTGCGCCCACCAGCGTGAGCCGGGCTGTGCGATCCGCGCGGCCATCGATGACGGCACGCTGGATGAAGAGCGCCTGCTCAACTACTTCAAGCTGAAAGAAGAAGTGGCTGCCGCCGCGGCCAAGCTGGCCGTGCGCCAGGCGCAGCAGGCCATCGAGCGCAAGCACGTGGGCAAGGGCGCGCAGTGGCGGCCGGGCGGAAAGGGCGGCCGACGATAGCTTTTGCTACTGTCCGTCCATGGACACGCCAATGACCGTGGATCGTGACGTCGCCCACCACACCGCGCTCGATGCCCAACTGGTCGAGGCGGTGGGCGGGATCAAACTGCTGGGGCTGACCAGCTGGCCGGCCGCGCTGCAGGCGCCGTTCCTGGCCAGCGTCGCCCGCGGGCAGCCGGTGCTCCCGCAGGTCGACTACCCCAAGCTCGATTTCACCGATACCCGCCACCGGCTGGCCGCGATCAGCGCGCAATGCGATCCCGACCATCCCATCGGCCTGTACGTGCAGCGCTCGGCGCACAGCTGGGACCAGGCTGCCGGCCTGCTGGAATCGCTGGGCACCGCCGAGGTGGATCGTTACTCGGTGGAACTGTTCGGCGCGCCCGAGCAACCGCTGCCCGGCAACGGCCCCAGCACCCGCGACGCCGCCCGCCACTTCATCCAGATCGCGCAGGAACTGGACCACGAGCTGCTTGCGCCCGAAGAACAGGTGCCGGTCTCGGCCACCGCGCTGCAACTGCAGTTGCAGAGTGATCTGGATGCCTTCTTCGAATCGCGGATCATCAGCGTCCAGCTCGATCCGGACCTGATCTCCAAGGCGGCCGCCGGCCCGAACCGGATCCGCCTGCGCACCAGTGCGCGTTTCAGCGCCTACGACCGTGCGCAGTTGTTCCATCACGAGGCGCTGGTGCATTCCTTGACCGCGCTCAACGGCCGCGAGCAGCCGCACCTGCCCAGCCTGGCGCTGTCCTCGCCGCGGGTCACCGCGACCCAGGAAGGACTGGCGACCTTTGCCGAGCAGATCACCGGCAGCATCGACATCGAGCGCCTCAAGCGCATCAGCCTGCGCACCGAAGCCATTGCCATGGCGCGCGAAGGAGCCGATTTCATCCAGGTGTTCCGCTACTTCTGCGAGGCCGGCCAGAACAACGAAGAGAGCTTCGCCTCCGCCCAGCGCGTGTTCCGCGGCGTGCCCCCGAGCGGTGGCGCGGCCTTCACCAAGGACACGGTGTACCTGCGCGGGCTGGTCTCGGTGCACACCTTCTTCCGCCACATGCTGGCCGAAGACCGCCTGCAGGTCTGCCGCTGGCTGTTTGCCGGCAAGATGTCGCTGACCGATGCGATCGCCTTCGCACCGCTGTTCGAAGAGGGCATCCTGCGCCCGCCGCGCTGGTTGCCGCATTGGGTCAGTCGCGCGAACGGATTGGCCGGCATGCTTGCGTTCTCCTTGTTCGCCAATCGCATCCGCATGGATCAGCTCGCCCCCGAGTAGTGCCGGCCGCTGGCCGGCAAGCTCGCGCGCCTTCCACAGGCACCCAGTGCGTCAATGAGCACTGCATCGCAATTCATCTGCGATGCGCTGAACCGTAAACATCCTTTCATCTTCCGCTCGCATGCTGGTCATGCACCTGCATTGCGCAGGTCATCTTCCCCCATGTAACGGACGACCATGCTTACCCGACCCCTGACGATCGCGGTGGCGCTCGCGCTGTGCGCCGCCCATGCCAACGCCAACGCTGCCGATGTAGACGCCACCGCCGCTGCCAACGTCGCGCTCAGTGCGCAGACCCTGGACACCGTTTCGGTGATCGGCCAGGGCGAGACCCGCCAGGTGCAGCGCATCACGGCCGTGGACAAGGAAGTACTGCCGCCTGGCACCAGCGGCCAGAAGATCCTCGATCGCCTGCCGGGCGTCTCGGTACAGTCCAACGATGCCTTCGGTGCCAACGAAGAATCGCAGACGATCAGCCTGCGCGGCTTCGACAAGAGCCGCCTGGGCTACACGCTGGATGGCATTCCGCTGGGCGACAACAGCTACGGCAACTACAACGGCCTGAGCATCGCCCGTGCGCTGATCGCCGAGAATCTCGCCGGTGCGGAACTGTCGCAGGGCATCGGCTCGCTGGGCGTCGCCTCGACCAGCAACCTCGGCGGCACCATCCAGTACTTCTCGCAGGACCCGTCCACCGAGTTCGGCGGCAAGGCCAGCGTCACCGTCGGCGATGACAACCAGCGCCGCGGCTACCTGCGCGTGGACACCGGCGACATCAATGGCTTCTCGGCTTATGTGTCCGGCGTGCATCAGGATTCGGACATGTGGGCCGAACCGAACCAGAACCAGACCACCCGCCAGTTCAACGCCAAGGCGGTCTGGAACGTGGGTGACAACCGCTTCGGTGCCTTCGCTGCCACCTCGCGCGTGAGCCAGGCCAACTACGCCTACCTGTCCAAGAGCATGCTCGCACGTGGCCTCGGCTGGGACTGGAACATCTACGCACCGGACTGGGATCGCGCGGTCGCCGCCGCGTACTGCGCACCGGGCACCTACAACGCGCAGAAGTGTGCGTTCACCGGTGGCGTCAACAGCATCGATGACGCGTACTACCAGAGCCGCGCGCTGCGCGACGACAACCTGTACTCGCTGGATGCCGACCTCGCGCTGGGCGACAGCGCCCGCCTGAAGCTGCTTGGCTACCACCATGAGAACCGTGGCCAGGGCCACTGGTGGGCACCGGGCCAGCCGTCCAACCCCGGCACCCCGGAGATGTTGCCGATCTCCATCCGCAGCACCAACTACACCATCAACCGCCAGGGCATCACCGCCGCGCTGAGCTGGCAGTGGGGCATCCATTCGCTGGAAGCAGGGCTGTGGTATGAGCGCAACGACCACAACGTCGAGCGCAATTTCTACTACATCACCGGTCCGTTCCTGGATGACGGCTACCTCAACCACCCCGACCGCCGCCTGTTCGATCAGGACTTCGACATCCGCACGCGCCAGTTCTACGTGCAGGACCGCATGCGCTTCCTGGACGACCGCCTGACCGTGGATGTGGGCATCAAGAGCCCGAACACCCGCATGACGGCCAACGCGAAGCCGGGCACGGAAGCCAGCTACGCCTCCGGCACGCTGACCGCCAAGGAATCGGTACTGCCGCAGGCCGGCATCGGCTTCAAGCTGAGCCCGAACCAGGAAGTGTTCGCCTCGTACTCGGAGAACATCGCCGCCTTCGTCGGTGGCGGCAGCGGCGGCCCGCTGCAGGTCTCGCCGGAATCCTTCGCGGCCAGCGCCGGGCTGGAACCAGAGAAGTCCAAGACGCTGGAAGCCGGCTTCCGCACCTTCGGCGAAAAGTACCAGGCCTCCATCGCGGCCTATCACGTGACCTTCGACAACCGCCTGCTCTCGCTCAATCCCTGCACCAGTATTGAAGTCGGCACGCGCCCGGAGTGCATCACGCGCTTCATCAACGTGGGTTCGGTGAAGAGCCGCGGTGCGGAACTGACCTTCATCCTCAAGCCGATGGACGGCCTGCAGTGGTACAACGCGCTCTCGTGGAACAAGACCACCTACGAGGACAACTACACCTCGGGCGGTGCGATCGTGCCGGTGGCCGGCAAGATCACGGTGGACACGCCCGAGCGCATGGCCTCCAGTGAGATCAGCTGGAACCGCGATGGTTTCTTCGCCAGCCTGCGCGCGAAGTACACAGGCAAGCGTTACTACACCTACACCAATGACCAGTCGGTGCCCGGGGTGACGACGTTCGATGCGGGCATGGGGTATTCGTTCGGGCCGGGCATGGGCCTGCGCGATATCAAGGTGTCGCTCAACGCGACCAACCTGACCAACAAGCGCTACGCCGGCCAGCTCAGTTCGTTCGCCCCCACCGATCCGACGGGTACCCGCTATGCGATCCACGCCAGTGCGCCGCGTCAGCTGTTCATGACGGTCGCTGCGGAGTTCTGACCAACGCGGGCACCGCCAACCGTCCATCGCGGTAGCCACCGACCGTTGGTCGGTGGTGCCGGTCGTGCCGGCCGCGGGCCGGCAACCCCATGAACCCGTCATCGCGAGGCGCCGGCCAGCGGCCGGCACTACCAAGACGACGTCCACACAACGCAAATCAGCCAAAAAAAAGCCGCGATGCCAACCAGCATCGCGGCTCACCTCGTGGGGGAGGCCACGCATCACGTGGGATGCGCAAAACCGTCAGAACATGTGCAGACCACCGTTCACCGCATAATCCGCACCCGTCACATACGCCGCATCGTCCGACGCCAACCACGCACACAGACTCGCCACCTCCTCCGGCTTGCCCAAGCGGCGGATCGGCACCGAGCCCGCCAGACGATCCAGCACATCCGGCGGAAAACTGCTGATCGACTGACTCGCGATATACCCCGGCGAAATCGTATTCACCGTCACGCCCCGCGTCGCCACCTCATTGGCCAACGCCCGGCTGAAACCATGCATCGCCGCCTTCGCCGTCGCGAAGTTCACCTGGCCGATCTGGCCCTTGTGCGCACTCACCGAGCCGATGTTCACGATCCGGCCCCAGCCGCGCGTGCTCATGCCATCGATCACCTGCTTGGTGATGTTGAACAGCGCATGCAGGTTCGACCCCATCACCGCATTCCAATCATCCGGGCTCATCTGGCGGAACAGCACATCGCGGCTGCCGCCGGCATTGTTGACCAGCACATCGATCTCGCCGACTTCGGCCTTCACCTTGGCGAACGCGGCCACCGTCGACGCCCAGTCCGCGGCATTGCCTTCCGAGGCGATGAAATCGAAGCCCAGTTCGCGTTGCTCGCGCAGCCAGGCGGCTTTGCGCGGTGAATTGGGGGCGCAGCCGGCGACCACGGTGTGGCCGTTGCGGGCCAGCTTCTGGCAGATGGCAGTGCCGACACTGCCCATGGCGCTGGTGACGTAAGCGATGCGAAGAGTCATGGCGGAAGGCTCCTTGGTAGGCGGATCAGGACGCAAGCGGATACAGGCCGAACAGCAGCCCACCGAACATCAGCAGCATCGAAATGGCGATGGCCCACTTCAGGGTGAACTTCTGGTGATCGGCGAACTCCACCTTGGCCAGGCCGACCAGCAGGTAGGTCGAGGGCACCAGCGGGCTGAGCAGATGCACCGGCTGGCCGGCCAGCGAGGCACGCGCCATCTCCACCGGCGTGATGCCGTAGTTGCCGGCCGCTTCGGACAGGATCGGCAGCACGCCGAAGTAGAAGGCGTCGTTGGACATGAAGAAGGTGAACGGCATCGAGGCCAGCGCGGTGATCACCGCCAGGTAGGGGCCCCAGCTGTCGGGAATGATCGCCAGGAAGCTGTGCGACATCGCCTCGACCATGCCGGTGTTGTTGAGGATGCCGGTGAAGATGCCCGCCGCGAAGATCAGCGAGACCACCGACAGCACGTTGCCGGCATGGTTGACCACGCGGCGCCGCTGCTCGGCCAGGTTCGGGTAGTTGATCACCAGGGCGATCGCGAAGCCGACCATGAACAGGACCGGCATCGGCAGCACGCCCAGGATCAGCGCGGTCATCAGGGCGATGGTCAGGCCCAGATTGACCCACAGCAGCTTCGGGCGCTTGGTGTCCTCGGCGTCTTCCACCGTCGGCAGCGTGTTGCCATCATCGGAGACGCTGTTGTCCATCCAGCTCCCGCCCTGCGGCAGGGTCACCACGCCCAGGCGACGGCGTTCCTTCATGCCCAGGTACCAGGCCAGCACCAGCACGCCGGCGCAGGCGATCACCATCGAGGGAATCAGCGGCACAAAGACGTCGGCCGGGTCCACGTGCAGCGCGGTGGCGGCACGGGCGGTCGGCCCGCCCCACGGGGTGAGGTTCATCACGCCACCGGCGAGGATGGTCACGCAGGTCATGTTCAACGCGTTCATGCCCAGGCGCTGATACAACGGCAGCATCGCCGACACGGTGATCATGTAGGTGGTCGAGCCATCGCCGTCGAGCGAGATCAGCATCGCCAGGATGGCGGTGCCGAGCACGATCTTCATCGGGTCGCCCTTGACGAAGCGCAGGATGATCCGCACCAGCGGATCGAACAGGCCCGCATCGATCATCACCCCGAAGTACAGGATGGCGAACATCAGCATCACGCCGGTCGGCGCGATCTTCTTGATGCCTTCCAGCATCATGTCGTCGATGCCGGCCGCGAAGCCGCCGATCAGCGCGAACAGGATCGGAATGGTGATGAGGGCGACCAGCGGCGAGAGCCGCTTGCTCATGATCAAATACATGAATGTAATGACCATGCCAAAGCCGAGGATGCTCAGCATCATCTGCATTCTCCAGAAGAAACGGTGCGGAAAGTAGGCATCAGAAGTCGTACTGCAGGCGGCCGGTGACCGCGCGCGTGCGATCCACGGTGGCGTCGGCCAGGCGGTCGCGGTTGCGGCTTTCGATCAGGTTGAGCATGAAGCGCAGGTTCGGGCGCATGTACCAGTTGCCACCCAGCGTCCACGCCTCGGTCTGGCCGTCGCGCAGGTCCGGCTGGCCGATCAGGTGCTGGTCGCCGCGCATCTGGTCATAGCGCAGTGCCAGTTCGAACGCGCCGGCGGTGTGCTGGAAATCCTTGACCCGGCCGAAGCGCCCCGTCTTGCGGTCGTACACGCGCGATTCGCCGGTGACGAACCAGCTGACCAGGCTGTAGCCGGCCAGCACCTTGCCGCGCTGGCTGCCGTCGTCGAAGGTGGCGCCGCTGAATTCGCCCTGCCAGGACAGCGGCCCGTTCACCTGTGCGTACTCCAGCGACCACTTGTTGACGTCGGTGTCGCGCCCGGCCGAGAAATCGACCAGGGTCAGGCGGCTGTTGTCCGAGAGATGGCCGGCCGGGCGCGGGCGGATGCGCAGGGCGGGGACGCCGTCGGCGCCAGGGGTGTCGTAGCGCTCATGCGCCAACGACACGCCCAGGTGCAGGACATCACCGGCGGTGGCGCCGGGGGCCCAGGTCGCACGGCCACCGGCGGCACGGCCCTTGACCTGCCACGCGTCGATGCTCTCCAGGCTGTAGGCGCTGGCGGCCCACGTCATGTCGCCGCGCGCGGCCTGCCAGGAGGCGCCGAGGCGATACAGCGGCGCCAGCGTGGTGCCGGCATTGCCGCGCTCCAGGAAGCTGCCGTAGTTCGAACTGGTGCGGTCATCCAGCGAGAAGAACTGCTTGAACTGGCCCACGGTGAGCTTGCCGGCATCGCCGAAGCTGCGGCTGACGAACACATCCTTGGCCTCGACCCGGTCGCCGGAAAAATCCGCTTCCAGCTTGTAGTCGACCACGAAGAACTTGCCGGATACGTCAAGCCATGCGCGACGGATCTCGGTGTCGTCCTTGTTCGGCGTGCCGCGGCGGTCGTTGTGGAAATCGGCGAAGTCCAGGTGCAGGCGGCCGCCAAGGCTGGCCGTGACCGGGCGGTCGTCAGTGTTGTCGTCGGCGGCCCAGGCGGGTGCGGCCAACAACAGCGTGCAGGCGGCCGGCAGGCACCAGCGCAGTGTGTTCAGTTCCATGGCCCCTCCCAGGTACCGTGTGTTCGGTGGTGTCGCGTTGGCGCAGCCTAGTGCCGGGATGCTGTCATCCACCTGTCAGCCATTGCTGCACCGCAGCGAAGCGCACGGATGCGGCCGCACGCGCTAGCATTCGTGCACCTTTCCCGATCCCGACCGATGCGCATCCTGCTGGTGGAAGACAACCCGGACCTGGCCGACGCGATCGTCCGCCGCATGCGGCGCAGTGGGCATGCCGTGGATTGGCAGAGCGACGGCCTCGCCGCAGCGAGCGTGCTGCGCTATCAGTCGTTCGATCTGGTCGTACTCGATATCGGCCTACCCAAACTGGATGGGCTGCGCGTACTGGCCGGCATGCGTGAGCGCGGTGACAGCACCCCGGTGCTGATGCTGACCGCGCGCGATGGCATCGAAGACCGGGTGCAGGCGCTGGATGTCGGCGCCGATGATTACCTCGGCAAGCCGTTCGATTTCCGCGAGTTCGAAGCGCGCTGCCGCGTGCTCTTGCGGCGCACCCGTGGCCAGGCCAGCGAGGTGGTGCAGATCGGTGGCTTCCAGTTCGACAACGCCGCGCACCGGGTCAGTCTGGACGGCCAGCCGATCGAGCTGCCCAACCGCGAGTATCGTCTGCTGGAGATCCTGATGGGTCGCCTGGGGCAGGTGGTCGGCAAGGACGAGATCGGCAACGGCCTGTTCGGCTTCGACGATGAGGCCGGTCCCAACGCGATCGAACTGTATGTCGGGCGCCTGCGCCGCAAACTGGCCGAGGCACCGCTGCGCATCGTGACCGTGCGCGGCAGCGGCTATCTGCTTGAGGCGCACGATGCGGCGGCCGAGGGCAGTGCCGATGGTGACTGAGGCCCGCGCGCCCACCTCGATCCGGCGCACGCTGTGGCTGTATCTGGGCGGCTTGATGGCGCTGTTCGCGGTCGCGTTGTTCTTCGGTGCGCGTGACTACGGCCAGCGTGCCGCCAACCGTTCCTACGATCACCTGCTGGTGTCCTCGGCGCTTTCGATCATCGATTCGGTGGCGCTGGTGGATGCGCAGTGGCAGGTGGATCTGCCGTACGCCTCGCTCGACCTGCTGGCCATGGCGCCGGAAGACCGCGTGTTCTATCGCGTCTTCGATGCGCGCAACCAGACCGTGACCGGCTACGGCGATCTGCCGGCGCCGCCGCGCGCGCCGAGCGATCGCCCGCAGTTGTTCGACGCGCCCTACAGCGGTGAGACCGTGCGCTTCGTGGTGGTCTCGCGGCGGGTGTCATCACCGTCCGCGCAGGCCGAGGTGCGTGTGCAGGTCGGGCAGACCCGGCGGGCGCGCGAGGCGCTGGCACAGGACATGGTCACCCGCGCGCTGGTCGCGATCGTCGTGCTTTCGCTGTTGTCGCTGGCGCTGGTCGCACTCGGCGTTCACCGGGCGCTGCGGCCGCTGGTGCGGGTCGAACGCGAACTGTCCAGACGCGAACCGTCCGACCTGCGGCCGCTGGACGCCGCCACACCGCAGGAAATGGACCAGATGGTTGGTGCGCTGAACCACTTCATGGGCCGGCTGTCGACCAGCAATGAAACGCTGCGCGCCTTCATGGCCGAGGCCGCGCACCAGATGCGCACGCCTTTGGCGGCCCTGCGCGCGCAGGCCCAGCTCGCGCTGGATGATGAAGATCCGGAGGACATGCGGCGCAGCCTGCAGGCGATCGAGCGCAACGCGACGCACATGAGCCGCCTTCTCAATCAGCTGCTCAGCGATGCCAGTGTGATCCATCGCGCGAACCTGCAGCGTTTCGCCCTGGTCGACCTGGCCGAGATCGTGCACCAGGCCCTGCACGAGGCCTTGCCGCAGGCATTGCCCGCACCTCGCGTACAGCTGGCGGTGACCAGCGATCCGGCGTGGGTCAACGGGGATGCACTGCTGCTGCGCGAAGCGATCAAGAACCTGATCGACAATGCGCTCAAATATGGCGGCGACGGCGTACTGCAGCTGGCGCTCACCACCGATGACAGCCACTGCGTGCTGACCATCGCCGACCACGGTCCCGGGATCGCGGCCGCCGATGCGGAGCGGGTGTTCGAACGCTTCGCGCGCGGCGAAGGCGCGGCGGCCGGCGGCGCCGGACTGGGCCTGGCGATCGTCAAACGCGTGGTCGACAGTCATGGCGGCCACATCGATCTGGCCAACCGTGTGGGTGGCGGGCTGGTCGCCACCATCCGGCTGCCGAGGAGGCACGCATGAAACGCTGGCATGGCCTGTTGATGTTGCTGTTCACCACCACGGTCTTCGCTGATCCGGGTGATGTGCAGCGCTTCCCGGCACAGGGCGCGCCCACCGCGCAGCTGCGCATCCACGGCTCGACCGACATCGAAGTCTTCGCCACGGTGATCGCCGACTACCAGCGCCTGCATCCCGGCACGGAGATCGTCTACGAGGACATCATCACGCAGGACATGTATGCGCGCTACCTGCGTGATCGCAGCGGTCCGGCTTCACCGGACATGCTGATCAGCAGTGGCATGGACCTGCAGGCCAAGCTGGTCAACGACGGCCATGCGCTACCGCACCGCTCGGCGCAGACCGATGCGTTGCCCGCTTGGGCGCAGTGGCGGCATGAGGCATTCGGGATCAGCTACGAGCCGGTGGCGATGGTCTACAACACGCGCATGCTGCCGGCGGCGCGGGTGCCGCACACGCGGCGTCAATTGCTGGAGCTGCTGCGGGCGCCGGATGCGCCGTTGCTGGGCCGGGTGGGGACCTACGATGTGCAGCGCAGCAGTGTCGGCTATCTGCTTGCCACCCAGGACGGCCAACGCGGCAGCATGGCCGGCGCGCTGCTTGGAGCGCTGGGCGACAACCGCGTGCAGCTGGAGGAGCGCACCGGCGTGCTGCTCGACCGGGTCAGCAGCGGCCAGCTCTCGCTGGTCTACAACGTGCTGGGCTCGTATGCGCAGGCGCGCATCGATGCCGGTGCGCCGCTGGGCATCATCGAGCCGGAGGACTACACCCTGGTGATGCTGCGCACCGCGGTGATCCCGCGCGGCGGCAAGCACCCCGATGAAGCCCGCCGGTTCCTGGATTATCTGCTGTCGCCCCGTGGACAACAGGTGCTCTCCCGCGAAGCGCGGTTGATGCCGATCCTGCCCGCGGCGGGCCAACGGCGGGGCGCCTCGCCCGAGCGCAGCTACCGCCCGATCCAACTCGGCCCTGGCCTGCTGGTGTACCTGGACGGCCTCAAGCGCCGCCAGTTCCTGGACGCATGGCGGGGCAGCATGCAGCAGGGGGGGGGGGGGGGCGCCCCCCCCGCCCCTGCTGCCCGCGCATTCCATCTGCGCCGCCAGGAAGCGGTAGTGACGGCCGCTGGCCGTCAACCTCATTACAATCGACCCCATGAGTGACATCACCGTTCTGGTCGCCGACGACCATCCCCTGCTGCGTGCTGCGGTCGTGCATTCGCTGCGCCAGGCGCTGCTGCAGGTCAATGTGATCGAAGTGGCCAGCGCCGCGACGCTGGAGAGCGCGCTCGATCAGCATGCAGAGATCGAGCTGGTCCTGCTCGATCTGACCATGCCCGGTGCACGCGGGTTCTCCTCGCTGCTGCATGTACGCGGCGCGCATCCGGATGTGCCGGTGGTGATCGTGTCCTCCAACGACCACCCGCGGGTGATCCGGCGTGCGCAGCAGTTCGGCGCGGCCGGCTTCATTCCCAAGTCGGCGCCGGCCGAGACCATCGGCCAGGCCGTGGCCGCCGTGCTCGACGGCGGCGTGTGGTTCCCGGCAATGGCTGCGCAACGTTCTGAATCCGATGCCCTGCTGGCCGCGCGCCTGGCCCAGCTCACCCCGCAGCAGTTCCGCGTGCTGCTGAGCCTGGCCGACGGCCTGCTCAACAAGCAGATCGCCTACGAACTGGGCCTGGCCGAGAACACGGTCAAGGTGCACGTCACCGCCATCCTGAAGAAGCTCGAGTGCCACAGCCGAACGCAGGCGGCGGTGCTGGTGAAAGCGCTGGAGCCGGAAGGGGATGCCGGCGCCGGACTGTAGAGGCTCAACCTCAGCTGCGATGCCGCACCAGCAGTTGTGTCATCAGCGCCCGCAACGCCGGTGGGCGTACCGGCTTGGACAGGAAGCCCCAGCCATTCTCCATCGCCTGCGCCTTCAACGCATCGTCGCGCTCGGCGGTGACCAGGATCACCGGTGGGCGTGCCTGCCACAGCGTGCACAGTGCTTCGTACAGGTCCGGGCCGTGCCACTGGCCCATGCGCACGTCCAGCAGCAGCAACTGCGGCGGGTTGAAGGCCGAGGCGATCTCCAGCGCCGGCTGCGGGCCATCGGCCAGCGCCACCGTGCATCCCCAGCGTTCCAGCAGCGCGCGGGTAGCCGCGCATACGCGCGGGTCGTCGTCGATGCTCCAAACCCGGCAGCCGCGCAGCGGGCTGTCGTCGCCCGGCTCGGCGTTCGGCACCGGGGCGGCGGCGGGAAGGGGTACGTCGGCGGCGGCGCCCAGCGGTACGTCCACCGCGAACACGCTGCCGCTGCCCAGGGTGGAACGCAGGTGGATGCGGTGCCCCAGCAGGCGGCCGATGCGCTCGACAATCGCCAGGCCCAGCCCGGCGCCGCGCTCCTGGTCCACGCCGTCATCCAGGCGGCGGAACTCTTCGAAGATCTCGCGCTGCAGGCTCTCGGGAATGCCCGGGCCCTGATCGTGCACTTCGATACGCAGCTGATCGCCGGCGCGCCGGCAGCCAATGAGCACGCGGCCGCGCGGGGTGTAGCGCAGCGCGTTGGAGAGGAAGTTCTGCAGGATGCGGCGCAGCAGGGCTTCGTCGCTCACCACCACCGCGCAGGTGTCCACCCAGTCCAGCTGCAGACCACGGCCTTCGGCGGCAATGCCGAATTCGCGCGCCAGCGTTTCCAGCAGCGGCGACAGCGCGAAGGCATGCACGTGGGTCTGCAACGTGCCGGACTCCAGCCGCGAGATGTCCAGCAGGCTGTTGAGGATGGAATCCTGCGCGGCCAGTGCAGCGTCGACATGCTCGCTCAATTCCCGCGCATCGCCGCCCAGCTTGCCGCGCAACACCGAGACGAACATGCGCGCCGCGTTGAGCGGCTGCAGCAGATCGTGCACCGCCGAGGCCACGAATCGTGATTTGTAGCGGTTGGCGCGCTCGGCCTCGCGCCGTGCTTCGTCCAGATCGCGGGTGCGCTCGGCCACGCGATGCTCCAGGGCATCGGCCAGCGAGCGCAGCTCGCGCGCGGTGTTCTTGTAGCTGGTGATGTCTGCATAGCTGGTCACGAAGCCGCCGTCGGGCAGGGGATTACCGCGTATTTCCAGCACGGTGCCGTCGTCCTTCTCGCTCTCGCGCATGTGCGGGCGGCCGCTGCGCAGATGGTTGAGGCGACGCTCGATCGCTTCTTCGATCGGCCCGGGCCCGAGCAGGCCACGGCGCGCGTTGAAGCGGAAAATCTCTTCGATCGGCCGCCCGACCTGGATCAGGCCGGACGGAAACCGGAACAGCTCCAGATAGCGCGCGTTCCACGCCACCAGCTTCTGTTCGTTGTCGATCACCACCACGCCCTGCGGTAGGTGCGCCAGGCTGCGGCTGAGACCGCTGTCGGCCTGCTGGGCGGCCTGCAGTACACCGTCCTGCGCGGTACGCAGCTCCTGCGCATGCTGTTTGAGCACGCTTTCCAGCTCACGCCGGCTGCGCTGGCGATGGGCGGCCAGGCGCCGCCGCTGCTGGATGAACAACACCAGGAAGCCCAGTGCCAGCCATGCCGCACCGCCGCCGATGGCGGCACTGCGCCCGGCGCTGGTGGCAGCGCCGGCATCGTGCAGCAGGTGCAGGCTCCACTGCTCCTCGGGCAGTGCCAGAGTCTGCCAGAGCATCTCGCCCGGCAGCACAGGATCGAGCAGGTGGACCATCCGGCCGCCATCGTCCAGCACGCTGCCGGTGCGTACCCGCAGCGGTTGCAGCGAGCGGTCGGCGTACTGGCGGCTGTCGAGCATCTCGCGGCGTTCGGCGGCGCCCAGCGGGCGCAGCAGCCGGTAGCGCCAGGCGTCGCGGTTGGCCAGGAACACCACATCGTGCTCGTCACTGGCCAGCACCACGTCCGGGCTGGTCAGCCATTCCTGCTCCAGCGCGGCCAGTTCGATCTTGATCACCACCACGCCGATGCGCGCGCCGTCTTCCTCGATCGCCTGCGACAGGTAGTAGCCGGGCACGCCGGTGGTCATGCCGATGCCGTAGAACCGGCCGTGGCCGGTGGCCAGCGCCTGGCGGTAGTAGGGGCGGTAGCTGTAGTCCTCGCCGACGTTGCTGCTGGCCTGGTCCCAGTTGCTGGCGGCCACGGCCACGCCGTTACGCCCGACCAGGGTCAGGGTGGAGGCGCGGGTGACCTGGTTGGCGCGCTGCAGTTTCAGGTTCAGCCGCTGGCGGGCGGCGGCATCGGGGCGCCGCTGCAGCGCCCCGCGCAGGTCCGGGTCCAGCGCCAGCACCTGCGGCAGCGTGCCGAAGCGGTCGATGCGCTGCTGCAGGCCTTGCGCGTACAGCTCCAGCTGGCGCTGCACCTGGCCGCTCTCGGCGGCCAGCGCGCGGCGCCAGGCGTAGTGGCCGGCCGCGGCCGCGCACAGCACGGTGCCGCCGATCATCACCAGCAGGGTCAACAGCAGGGTGCGGTGGCGGCCGAGCCAGTACATGGGCGGCAGTCTACGATCGCGCGGCGGGCGTGGTGTGCACGCCCGCCGCGCCGGTTGCGGTCGGCGGCGCAGGGCTCAGAAGTGCATCTGCGCGCGCAGTTCGAAGATTTCCGGCTGGCTGCGCACGCCGCGCCGGCTGGCATCGACCTTGACGTAGTTCGCCTGGAACTTGAAGTGCGAGGTCAGGTACCAGTTGGCGCCGATGGTCCAATCATGCTGGCGGCCGCCGAACACGTCGGCATCGTCCAGATCGATACGGCTGTAGCGGGTCACCAGCTCCACCGCGCCGTAGTCGTGGGCCGGCTTGACGTTGGCCACGGCACCGGCGTTGTACGGGCGCGATTCGCCGGTCAGGATCCAGCTGGCCATCGCGTACTGGCCATTGCCGGTGTAATCCGGCTTGCCGTCACGGCTGACCGTGGTCTGCAGCGCTTCGCCCTGCAGCGAGAACGGGCCGCGGATCCAGATGCCTTCCAGTCCGGCGCGCACGATCTTGTCGGCGGTGGTCAGGGCACCGGAGTCGACCAGGCGGATGTCGGTCAGGCCGGCTTCCGGACGCGCACGCAGGCGCGCGCTGGCGGCATGCGAGACATCACGGCCATCGCGGTAGCCGCGCGGGTTTTCCTGCGAATAGGCCAGGCCCAGGTGGACCACGTCGCCTGCGGCCTTGACCGGGGTCCACACGCCGCGCACGGCCTGGGTGGTGCCGGGGTTGTCGCCCTGCAGGTCCTTGCCGCCATAGGCGCCGGCCTGCAACAGGTACTGCGGGCGCTCCAGCACCCATTCGGCACCGGTGCGGCGGCCTTCGTAGAACGCCTGCACGGGCAGGGCCGTTTCCAGGAAGCTGCCGGCGCGCGAGGAGGTGCCGGCATCCAGGCCGACCGGGGTCTTCATGTAGCCGAAGCGGAAGCGGCCGATGTCGCTGCCGAAGAAGGCCTTGCTTTCGAAGCGCACGAACACATCCAGCCAGGTGTCGGCCTGGAAGTCGTAATAGACCATGGCGTCGTACACGCCCTTCTTCTTCAGGGTCGCGCCGAACTCCTTGCGGCGCACGGCGTCGGCATCTTCGATGCCACTGCCGTCGGAGAAGTCGTTGAGGTCGTAGGCAATGTTGGCCGTGGCTGCCAGCTCGGTACCGTCACTGAAGGTGGTCTTGGTCGGCCAGTTGTCCCAGTCGGCCGCGGTGGCGGCGAGCGGGGCGGTGGTCAGGGCCAGGGCGATGAACAGGGGCGTAGGGCGCATGGGCGGTAGCTGCTAGATAAGGGTGGGGCAGAACAACAACGGCCGCGGACGGCAAATCTGTGGGTCTCTCCCCCTGATCCGCTGCCGGGCCACCCGCCGCCGTGGGGGCGCGGTGCCGGGGCAGTGTAGGCAGTCCGGCCAGCTGAACCGGGGGGCTAGTACCAATAGGTTATCTGCGTTGGCGAGATGCGGGCGTAAAAAGGCCACGCCAGATGCCGCCCAGCGCGGCCGGCATCCTTCGTGACACTGCCGGAGCTTTCCATGCACGTTCCCACCACCGCCCCGCTGGCGGCCAAGCCGCTGCCGTTCTACCGCCAACTGTATTTCCAGGTCGTGGTGGCGATCGTTCTCGGTGCCATCCTCGGCCATTACGAGCCGGCCTTCGCCGAATCGCTCAAGCCGCTGGGCGACGCCTTCATCAAGCTGGTGAAGATGATCATCGCCCCGGTGATCTTCCTGACCATCGTCACCGGCATCGCCGGCATGACCCACCTGCGCACCGTGGGCCGGGTCTTCGCCAAATCGATGGCCTACTTCCTGTTCTTCTCCACGCTGGCCCTGATCGTGGGCATGGTGGTGGCACACGTGGTGCAGCCGGGCGCGGGGATGAACATCAACCCGGCCGATCTGGACCAGACCGCCGTCAACGGCTATGTGCAGAAGTCGCATGAGCTGACCCTGGTCGGCTTCGCGCTGGACATCATCCCGGCCACCCTGGTCAGCGCCTTCGTCGAAGGCAACATCCTGCAGGTGCTGTTCGTGGCGGTGCTGTTCGGCATCGCGCTGGCCCTGACCGGCGCCAAGGGCCGCCCGGTGCTGACCTTCCTGGAAGCGCTGACCGCCCCGGTGTTCCGCCTGGTCCACATCCTGATGAAGGCGGCTCCGATCGGTGCGTTCGGCGCGATCGCCTTCACCATCGGCAAATACGGGGTCGGCTCGCTGGTCAACCTGGCCTGGCTGGTCGGCTCGTTCTACCTGACCGCCTTCCTGTTCGTGGCGGTGATCCTGGGCGTGGTCTGCCGCCTGTGCGGGTTCTCGGTGTTCAAGCTGGCCCGCTACCTCAAGGCCGAGCTGCTGCTGGTGCTGGGCACCTCTTCCTCGGAATCGGCGCTGCCCTCGCTGATGGAGAAGATGGAAAAGGCCGGCTGCAGCAAGTCCGTGGTGGGCCTGGTGGTCCCGACCGGCTACTCGTTCAACCTGGACGGCACCAACATCTACATGACCCTGGCGGCGCTGTTCATCGCCCAGGCGACCAATACCGAGCTGACCCTGGGCCACCAGATCGCCCTGCTGCTGGTGGCGATGCTCAGCTCCAAGGGCGCCGCCGGCGTCACCGGGGCCGGCTTCATCACCCTGGCCGCCACCCTGGCCGTGGTGCCGGAAGTGCCGGTGGCCGGCATGGCGCTGATCCTGGGGGTGGACCGCTTCATGAGCGAATGCCGCTCGCTGACCAACTTCATCGGCAATGCGGTGGCCACTGTGGTGGTCTCGCGCTGGGAGAACGCGCTGGATCGCGACCGCCTGGCGATGGTGCTGGACGGCCGCGAAGCCGAGCTGCCGCCGCTGGTCGTCGCCGACCTGCCGGACACGCTGCCGGCCCCGGCGCACTGAGCCCGATGACCTGATTGTGTGGTGCATGGTCGTGCCGTTCCTGCCGGGGCGTCGCGGCCATGTTTTATTTTGAAGGCCCGGTGCGCGGCGCTGGAATATGTGCGGTTGCAGCATGACCGCGACAGCGTAGCGACAGGTCCGTCCACGCCAACGGGGGTATGATCCCCTGTTCCTCTCGCCCATTCATCTGCAGAAAGCGATGTCCAACGAAGATTTCAAACAGGCAGCCCTCGACTATCACCGGCTCTCGCCGCCCGGCAAGATCAAGGTCACCGCGACCAAGCCGATGTTGACCCAGCGCGATCTGTCGTTGGCGTACTCCCCGGGCGTGGCACACGCCTGCGAGGCGATCATGGCCGACCCGCAGCAGGCCAGTGAACTGACCGCCCGCGGCAATCTTGTCGCCGTGATCTCCAATGGCACCGCCGTGCTGGGCCTGGGCAACATCGGCCCGCTGGCCGGCAAGCCGGTGATGGAAGGCAAGGGCGTGCTGTTCCAGAAGTTCGCCGGCATCGATGTGTTCGACATCGAGATCGATGAGAACGACCCGGACAAGCTGGTCGACATCATCGCCTCGCTGGAGCCGACCTTCGGCGGCATCAACCTGGAAGACATCAAGGCGCCGGAATGCTTCATCGTGGAGCGCAAGCTGCGCGAGCGGATGAACATCCCGGTGTTCCATGACGACCAGCACGGCACCGCGATCATCGTCGGCGCGGCCGTGCTCAACGCCATGCTCGTCACCGGCAAGAAGATCGAAGACGTGAAGCTGGCCACCACCGGCATGGGCGCAGCGGGTATCTCCTGCGTCAACATGCTGGTCTCGCTGGGCCTGAAGAAAGAGAACATCCTGGCCTTCGACCGCGACGGCGTGATCCACACCGGCCGCACCGACCTGGACCCGGAGAAGGCGCGTTACGCGCGTGATACCGACAAGCGCACGCTGGCCGAGATCGTCGATGGTGCGGACATCTTCCTGGGCCTGTCGGCCCCGGGCATCCTGACCGCGGACATGGTCAAGACCATGGCCAAGGATCCGGTGATCTTCGCCCTGGCCAACCCGACCCCGGAAATCATGCCGGAAGTGGCCCGTTCGGTCCGCCCGGACGCACTGATCGGTACCGGTCGTTCGGACTACCCGAACCAGATCAACAACGTGCTGTGCTTCCCGTACCTGTTCCGCGGTGCGCTGGACGTCGGCGCGACCGCGATCAACGAAGAAATGAAGATCGCCTGCGTGCACGCGATCGCCGCGATGGCACGCCGCGAGGCCAGCGACCTGGGCTCGGCCTATGGCGATGAGACCCCGAGCTTCGGCCGTGACTACCTGATTCCGCGTCCGTTCGATCGCCGCCTGCTGGTGGAGCTGTCGGCTGCCGTGGCGCAGGCCGCGATGGATTCCGGCGTAGCCACCCGTCCGGTCGCCGACATGGGCGCCTACCGCGAGAAGCTGGCCCAGTTCGTCTACCGCACCAGCCTGATGATGAAGCCGGTCTACGACCGCGCCCGCTCGGACAAGCAGCGCGTGGTGTACGCCGAAGGCGAGGAAGAAGTGGTGCTGCGCGCGGTGCAGAACGTGGTCGATGAAGGCCTGGCGCAGCCGATCCTGATCGGCCGCCCGGACGTGATCGAGGCCCGGGTCGAGCGCCTCGGCCTGCGCATGAAGGCCGGTGTCGATTTCGACATCACCAACATCAACGACGATCCGCGCTTCAACGAGTACTGGCAGTACTACCACAACCTCACCGGCCGTCGCGGTGTGACCGTGGCCGCCGCCAAGAACCTGATGCGCTCGCGCCCGACCCTGATCGCGGCAGTGATGGTGGCGCGTGGCGAAGCCGATGCGATGCTGACCGGCGTGGTCGGCCGCTTCCACAAGAAGCTTGGCTACGTGCGCAGCGTGCTGCCGCTGGAAGCCAAGGTGACCTCCACCTCGGCGATGACCGGCGTGATCAACCAGCAGGGCGTGTTCTTCTTCGTGGATACCCACGTGCAGGAAGACCCGACCGCCGAGCAGATCACCGAAGCGACGCTGCAGGCGGCGTATCGCATGAAGCTGTTCGGCATCGAACCGAAGGTGGCGCTGCTGTCGCACTCCAACTTCGGCAGCCACGACTCCAAGGACGCGCTGAAGATGCGGGCGGTCCGCGAGATGCTGCTCAAGCGCAACCCGCGCTTGAACGTGGATGGCGAAATGCAGGGCGATACCGCATGGGATGAAGCCCTGCGCCAGAAGCTGCTGCCCAACAGCACGCTCAAGGGCCGTGCCAACCTGTTCGTGCTGCCCAACCTGGAAGCGGCCAACATCGCCTACAACCTGGTGCGCGTGTTCACCGACGGCGTGGCGATCGGCCCGATCCTGATGGGCGTGGCCAAGCCGGTGCACATCCTGACCACCAGCGCGACCTCGCGCCGCGTGCTCAACATGACCGCCATCGCGGCCGTGGATGCGCAGATCCGCAAGCAGCTTGAGGCGGAGAAGAACGCCTAAAGCGTTCTTTCCACCTCAAGTTGCCAAAACGCGCCCTTCGGGGCGCGTTTTGGTTTCGCGCTGCGAAACGGGTAGCTGCCGACCGTGGGTCGGCAGGCCTCAGTAACAGGAACGACGCGACGGTCCCTTTTTGCCTTCGCCGTGCGGTCGCTGTGGCACGTGCATCTGCCACACACGCGCCGCACAGACGTCATGGCTCTGCAACCTCCCAAGCGCCCAATACCCCCACGCGGCCCGGCCGTGGTGGCGCTCCGGTGGGGGCGTCGCCACCCTGGGCCCGACCAGCTCCTCCACGATCAGCCACGGGAACGGTGTCATGCGCGATCCACGCACGAAGCGGTATTTCCAGCAGTTGTTCGCGTTGTACGCCGGCTTGGTCGGCGCGCGCTGACCCACGAAAGCCTACCGACCCACCGTCGTTACCTGCCATCGCCCCGTGGGCACCGATGGCACCGATGGCACCGATGGCCCTGTGGGC
Source organism: Stenotrophomonas sp. TWI1151 (assembly GCF_039673135.1). NCBI lineage: Bacteria > Pseudomonadati > Pseudomonadota > Gammaproteobacteria > Lysobacterales > Lysobacteraceae > Stenotrophomonas > Stenotrophomonas sp. TWI1151. Next base: position 83,003 of record NZ_JBDJLA010000011.1, on the reverse strand, counting down.
ACCGATGGGACCGATGGGACCGATGGCACCGATGGGACCGATGGGACCGATGGCACCGATGGCACCGATGGCACCGATGGCACCGTGGGCACCGATGGCACCGATGGCACCGGTAGTGCCGGCCGCTGGCCGGCTCCTCGCAGACGCCGATCAGGCCCGCGGAGCAATCAGCGTGTCCGCACGTACTGCGCCCACAACCGCGGCAGCGATGTACCGCTGAGCGTTTCCCACAGCGCCGGCGTATAACGGCCCTCACGCAGGGCGCCATCCAGCGCCTTCACCAGCCCGGGGTGCTGCGCCTCGCTCCACGCCAGGAACGCAGCGGTGACCCGGTAGCCGGTATCGAAGTTCTGCTCCGGTTTGACCTGCGTCGGCAATGCCCAGCCCGCCCCGGCGTTGTCCTTGCCGTAGCGGTTGCGCGCGTAATCGGCGATGCCTTCCACCAGCCAGCCCGGCACGCGCGCATTGGCGTACTCCGGGTAGCCCTGCACGATGTGCATCGCCTCATGCGTGACCAGATCGATGTCACCCGGGTGCTTGGCCAGCCAGGCCGGATTGATCGTGATCGTCGCCGCCTGCGCCTTCTCGCCGACAAAGGCGATGCCGTCGTAAGCCGGGTCGATCACGATGCCGACCTGCGTCGGTGCGGCCGGATGGAAATCGGCGCGCTCGCGCAGATACGCGCCGAAGAAGGTCTCGATGATGCGCTCCCGGACCGGCGCGGCCAGCGCATCGCTGGCGTCGCGGTAGTGCAGGGTCACGTCCTCGCGGGTCTGCGTGGTCTCGAATGCGTGCGCATCGGCGAGCCCGGCGCTGACGAGCAGGGCGGTCAGCAGGCAGCGGGTGATCGGCAGGGCAGTGCTCATCGCGCCGCCGCCGGTGCGAGCAGTTCGACTTCCGCCAGCTGCAGGCGACCCGGTGCACCGATGCGCAGCCGGTACTCGGCGTAGCGGCCCGGCTGGGCGATGCGGAACGGTCGGGTCTGCATCGCCCAGGCGAAGGCTTCGCCGCGGCGCTGGTCGACCTGCACCCAGCGACCACCGGTGGTGCGCGCTTCCAGGGTCCATTCACCGCCGCGGATGGGGCCATTGCCGCTGGTCAGCGTGTACATCGACGGCGTGCCCGCGGCGACGTTGCTGAAGGTGATCGTGCTCGAGCCGCCCAACGGCAGTGCCGTGGCCGCATCGTCATCGATCAGGGCCTCCGCCGCGCGGCCATCGCCGAGCTGGGCGGTGGCCCCACCGCCCAGCAGATCATGCAGCAGGGCCGGCTGCTGGCCGCGCGCGGTGAGCGAGCGCGGTGCATCATCCGGGCCGGTGCCCCAGCGCGAGGGTTCCGGGCCCATGACGAAGTCCAGCGTGGCGCCCTTGGCCAGCAACTCGTGCGGCAGCCAGGTCTTGGTCCACGGCGTGCCGTTGACCTTCAGCGACTGCACGTAGATGTTGCGGTCCGAGTTTTCCGGTGCGTTGACGGTCAGTACCGCGCCGCCCTGCAGCTCGACGCGGGCATGGCGGAACAGCGGCGAGCCGATCACGTACTCCGGTGCACCCATGCGCAGCGGGTAGATGCCCAGCGAGGCGAACAGATACCACGCCGAGGTCTCGCCGTTGTCCTCATCGCCCGGGTAGCCCTGGCCGATCTCGCTGCCCAGGTACAGGCGCGACAGGATTTCGCGCACATGCTGCTGGGTCTTCCACGGCTGCCCGGCATACAGGTACATCCACGGAATGTGGTGCGCCGGCTGGTTGCTGTGCGCGTACATGCCCATGCGCACATCGCGCGCTTCGGTCATTTCATGGATGGTGCCGCCGTAGGAGCCGGAGAACGCGGCGTCGGCGGTCTCCGGCGTGGCGAAGAACGTGTCCAGCTTGGCCGCCAGCTGCGCGCGCCCGCCGTACAGCGCCGCCAGGCCTTCGCCGTCGTGCGCGGCGGTGAAAGCGAACGTCCAGCCGTTGGATTCGGTGTAGTCATGGCCCCACACGCGCGGGTCATAGTCCTTGGCGTCCAGGCGCCAGCTACCATCTGGTTTGCGACCCTGGAAGAAGCCTGCGGCGGGGTCGAACAACGTGGCGTAGGTGCCCGCACGGTGGCGGAAGTAGTCGGCCTCGGTGGCATAGCGTTCGCGCGCGGCCGGCGTATCGGCCTGCTTGGCCAGCACCTCGGCCATGTTGGCCACGCCGAAATCGTTGAGTGCGCCTTCCATCGTCCACGACATGCCTTCGTGCACATCGGCGGTGGCATAGCCACGGAAGGTGGAGCGGTCCATGCCTTTGCGTCCGACATGGCGGTCCGGCGGCACCACGGTCGCGTTCTTCAGTGCGGCAGCGTAGGCCTCCTGCGGGTCGAAGCCGCCGATGCCCTTCAGCCACGCATCGGCGAAGGCCACGTCCGAACTGGTGCCCACCATCAGATCGGCATAGCCGGGCGAGGACCAGCGCGCGACCCAACCACCGGCGCGGTACTGCTCCAGGAAACCCTGCACCAGCGCGCCGGCATCGTCCTTGGTGAACAGCGCATAGGCCGGCCAGGTGGTGCGGAAGGTATCCCAGAAGCCGTTGTTGACGTACACCTTGCCGTCGCGCACCGGCGCGAAGCTGCGCGTGGCGCTGCCATCGGTGTTCTCATCCGAGGCGCTGGCCTGGCTGGCATAACGCCAGTCCGGTGCCGCCGCGGTGCCGGCGTTTTCATGGCCGGAATTGGGGTAGAGGTAGAGGCGGTACAGGTTGGAGTACAAGGTGGTCTTCTGGTCGTCACTGGCATCGCCCACATCGAAGCGGGCCAGGCGCTGGTCCCACGCCTCCTGCGCACGCGCGGCCACGCGATCCACATCGTCGGCAGCAGCCACTTCCAGGGCGAGGTTATGACGGGCCTGCTCGACAGAGATCAACGAGGTGGCGATGCGCATGGAGACGCGACGGTCGGAACCCGCATCGAACTTGATGTAGCCGGTCGGGCGTCCGGTCTTCACCGTGCCGCTGCTGCGCCACGGGCGGTCGAAGCTGGCCACCACGTACATGCGGGTGGCGCCGGTGGACAGGCCGCTGCGCGTGTCGGTATAGCCGGAGAGTGTCTGCGTGGCGGCATCCAGCGTCAGCCCGCCGCGCGCGTCGACGTTGTCGAACAGCAGGTTGGCATCACCGCCTGCGGGGAACGCGAAGCGGAACACCGCGGCGTGGTCGGTCGGTGCGATCGAGGCGGCGATGCCGTTGTCGAAGCGCACGTCATAGCGGTACGGGCGGGCCTGCTCATTGTCGCGCGAGAAGCTCAGCGCACGCTTGCTGCGGTCGGCCTCGGGCACGCCACGGGTCGCCGACGGCATCACCTGGAAGGTCTGGCGGTCGCCCATCCACGGGCTGGGCTGGTGGCTCAGCGCCAGCGCCTGCAGGCGGGGCCGGTTGGCCGCATCGTTCTGCTCGTTCCAGCGATACAGCCAGGTCAGTGAGCCGGCGTCGGTCACCGGCGTCCAGAAATTGAAGCCGTGCGGCACGGCGGTGGCCGGGAAATTGTTGCCGCGCGAGAAGGTGCCATTGGCCTGCGTGCCGCGGGTGGTCAGCACCCAGTCGGAGGGACGCTGCGGCGTGCTGCGCGGTTGCGCGTCCAGGCGGACATCGTCGATCCAGCCGGCCACCGGTGCGCCGTCGGCGCTGGCCACCTCCAACTCGAGCGCGACCACGCGACGCCCGCGCAGGGCCGGGGTGTCGCCCAGGCGAACGGCTTTGCGCGCCCACTGCTGCGGGTACAGCGTCTTCGATTCGCCCTGCGCACGCGCACCCAGCGCCACGCCGTGGTGATCACGTGCGGTGCTGGCCGAGACGCGGCTACCGTCGTCGAGCACCAGATCGAGCGAGACGTAGGTCGAGGCGACGGTGTCCTTGCCGACGATCTCGGGCAGCACCAGCCAGGACAGGGTGGTATCGGCGTCGATGGCCAGGTCGGTCGTGAACAGCTGGCGGCGCGCGTGGCCGCCGGCGCTGGCGTACTGCAGCGCATGCAGGCCGCTGTAGCCGACGCCGGGTTTGGCGGCATAGGGCGCCACCGGCCCGGTGCCGATCCGCACCTGCAGCGCGCCGTCGCCGGCGGCCGGGGCGGGCTGACCCGGCTCGAACGAGGTCTGCAGGCCCTGCGCGGCAGACGGCAGGGCGATCGAGGCGCAGGCCAGGGCCAGGGCGAGGGGAAGGGCGCGGCGGGCGGGGCGCAGGTCGGACAGGGTCATGCAAGGGTCTCCCGGGAAGGGCAGGCGGCAGGCAGGACCCGCATCGATGGCCACGGCGGACGGCGTCGCCCCAGCCGTCGGCAGACGGCAGGAAAGAGGCGATGCATGTCCGGTGGGGGGGCGGGCAGGCGATCGGGTCGATGATCGGTACCCGGACGATCCTGCATCACGACAACTGGCCCTGACAAGTGAAATTAGTTCGATCTAAATCCGGCAAATTCGTTTCAACGCCCATTATTGACAATGAATTTGGATCGATTTAAAAACACCGGTGGCCGCTAGGATGCCGTGATCGGCGCCGCGCCGTGCCCGGCGGGGTGCAGCGGCCTTCGGCGGCCGCCAGATGCTAGAATCGGCGGTCTCGCAACCCCCTTTGTGTGTCCACGCCATGAGCCATACCGCCACCGCGCCCGCCAATGCCGAGAAGCGTTACACCGTGCACCGCAGCGACCTGCCGCTGAGCTGCCCGACGCCGGAAATGGCGCTGTGGAACTCGCACCCGCGCGTGTACCTGCCGATCGAAGACGAGCCCAACTGCGAGGCCGCGTGCCCGTACTGCGGCGCCGTGTTCGTGCTCGCCGACTGATCCGCGGACCACACTGTGCGCCGACTGACCGTGGTGCAGCTGCTGCCGGCGCTGCACTCCGGCGGGGTCGAACGCTCCACCCTTGAGATCGCCTCCGCCCTGGTTGCCGCCGGCCACCGGGCCATCGTCGTGTCCGCCGGTGGGCGCCTGGTCGAGCCGTTGCTCGCCAGTGGCGCCGAACACCTGACCCTGGATATCGGCCGCAAATCGCTGCTGACGCTGCGCCATGTGCTGACCCTGCGCAACCTGTTCAACGAGGTGGGCGCGGACATCGTGCATGCGCGCTCGCGGCTGCCGGCCTGGCTGGGCCTGTACGCCGTGCGCAATCTGCCGGCGGCGACACGCCCACATTGGGTCACCACCGTGCACGGGCTCAACTCGCCTGGTCGCTACAGCGCGGTGATGACCAGCGGCGAGCGCGTGATCTGCGTGTCCAACAGCGTGCGTGAGTTCGTGCGCGCGCACTACCCCAGTGTGCCGGCCGAGCGCCTGCAGGTGATACCCCGTGGTGTCGATGTCGCGCAGTTCCCGCGCGTGGGCCGGCAGGATCGGCGTGCGCGCCTGGCCGTGGCCGAGCAGCATCCCGCGCTGGTCGGCGAGGCACCGTTGCTGTTGCTGCCTGGCCGTGGCACCCGCCTGAAAGGGCATCGCCACGCGCTGAGCCTGCTGGCAGGACTACATGCCGCCGGCGTGCCGGCCAAGCTGTGGATGCCGGGCACGCGCGAGCCGGGCCGCGAATCCTATGTCGCCGAACTGGACGCCCAGGCGCGCAGCCTGGGTGTGTTCGATGCCGTGCTGATGACCGCGCCGACCTCGCGCATCGCGCAGGCCTATGCGGCCAGTGATCTGGTGCTGCAGCTCTCGGACAAGGCCGAAGCGTTTGGCCGCACCGTGGTCGAAGCGCTGTCGGTGGGCCGCCCCGTGCTGGGCTGGAACCATGGCGGCGTCGGCGAGTTGTTGACTCAGCTGCAACCCTCCGGCGCGGTACCCTTGGGCGACGCCGATGCACTGCTGGCGCGCGCGCAGCAGTTGCTGCTGCAGCCGCCCTCACTGCCGACGCGGATCCCGTTTACCTTGCAGGCCATGCAGCGTGACACGCTCCAGCTCTATACCTCCCTCATCGGCTGAGCCCACCGTCCTTCCCGGTTCGCCGGGCTCCCGTGCGGGCCGCTGGGCGCCGTGGTGGGTGATTGCGTTTGTCGCGTTGTGGCCGCTGCCCGGCATCGCCGAGGGCGTGCTGGTGCTGGGCGCGCTGTACGCGGCGGTGCGCATGGTGCAGCTGCGCCTGCAGGGCAAGCAACGTCTGCTGAGCAGTCCTGCGTGGGCACTGACCAGCATCCTGTTCCTGGGTTACTGGCTGCCGCAGGCATTTTCCGCCTTCGATGCGATCGACCCCGGCACTGCGTGGCGCAAGGCGGCCGCCGGCCTGCGCTATCTGCCGTTCATGTGGCTGGTGGCGATCGCCGTGGCGACTCCGCAGCGGCGCGCGCTGACGCTGGGCGGGCTGGCGGTGATCACCGGGCTGTGGACGGTGGATGCGCTGGCACAGGCGATCGTCGGCAGCAGCCCGCTGTTCTGGTCAATGGATCAGCTCAAGTGGGCGGTCAGCGGCCATGGGTTGTGTTCACCGCAGGAGATGGCGGCGGTGGATCGCCTCAGCGGCGTGCTCGGCCCGTGCAACCTCAAATTCGGCCAGGTGCTGGCCAGCCTCTCGCCGTTCCTGTTGTTCGCCGCCTCACGGCGTGCCGGCATTCTCGGCTGGTCACTGGTGGCCGCCGCAGTGGGGGTCGTGCTGGTCTTGGCCGGTTCGCGCGCGGCGTGGCTGACCTATGCCCTGGTGCTGGTGCTCTCCGGCTGGCGGCTGATCGGCGTGCGCGGCCTGCTGGCCTGCGTTGCGGTCGGCGCGGTGGGGGCGATCGTCCTCACCGTGAGCGTGCCGCAGGTCGGTGACCGGGTCGCGCGCACCGCCATGGCGTGGGAAGGTGAGAACGACGGCGTCAATCAGGCATTGTCCGGCCGCGCCCAGATATGGGCCGCAGCAACCTGCATGATCGAGGCGCATCCGATCAACGGCGTCGGTGCGCGTGGTTTCCGCGACGCTTACCCCGCGTGCAATCCGGACCCGGCCGCCCAGGAAGTGTGGGGCGCCGGCCCAGCACTGCACGCGCACCAGATCGTGCTCGAGATCCTCGCCGAAACCGGCCTCCTCGGCCTGCTGCTGTGGTTGGCGGCCGTGGCCCAGGCGTGGCGCGCGTGGCGTTTTGCACCCCCCGAGGCCCGCGAGCGCGCGCGCCCGGCGATGCTCGCGCTGGCGGTGACGGTGTTCCCGCTCAATACCCATCTGGCGTTCTACTCGACCTTCTGGGGCGGCCTCACGCTGCTGCTGGCCGCGCTGTATGCGGGCAGTCTGTTGGCACGCGACGACGGGTAGAGCCACGCCATGCGTGGCTGCTTGTGGCCCGGGCATGGGGACATACCGACGCACACGCGCGCCATCCACCGATGGGCTCCACGCCCCGGTCAACGCACCCTCGTGCGATGGCCAGCCCACGCCTCCAACGCGGCCGATACTCGCATCCAGGGTATTGCTACGCGCTCACCACCACCACGCACGACAGGCGCAAGTGGTTCGAGGATCCCCTCAATGCAGAAGTAATCATCGACACGCTGCGTTACATGGATCGTTGCGGGGTCAGTTGCGCGTTAGCTTGGGTGGTAATGCCGGACCACGTGCATTGGTTGATCCAACTGCGGCAAGACACCTTGGCTCGTTGCATGCTGCTGTTCAAATCACGCAGCAGCCGATTGTTGAATGAGCGTCTGCAGCGAACGGGAAAGCTCTGGCAGCACGGGTACTTCGACCACGCCGTGAGAAATGAGGAATCCTTGCGCCGTTAGGCGCTGTACATCCTCGCCAACCCGATACGTGCGGGATTGGCCAGTGCGCTGGGGGAGTACCCGCACGCGTGGTCGCGGTGGCCCATGGAAGAGTAGAGCCGCCTCATGGGTGGCTGCCCGCGGTCTGGCACCATGCAGCCACCCATGGGGTGGCTCTACCGAGGGGGGCGTGCAGCCACCCATGGGGTGGCTCTACCGAGGGGGGCGTGCAGCCACCCATGGGGTGGCTCTACCGAGGGGGGCGTGCAGCCACCCATGGGGTGGCTCTACCGGTAGTAATCGCTCCGCCCACCGGGCTGGCGCTTGAACCGGCGGTGGATCCACAGGTACTGGTCCGGCGCCTCGCGCACCATCGCTTCGATGGCCTGGTTGACGCGGGCGGTATCGGCCTCGACATCCTCGCTGGGGAAATTCTCCAGCGGTGCGCCGATCTTCAGGAAATACTTCCCGCCTTCGCGACGGTGGAAATACGGGATCACCGCACAGCCGGTCATCCGGGCCAGCTGATGGGTGGCGGTGATGGTCGAGGCAGTGTGGCCGAAGAACGGCACGAACACCGTGTCCTTGCCGCGCATGTCCTGGTCCGGGGCATACCAGAGGAAGCCGCCCTTCTTCAGGTGCCGCACGGTGGCGCGGATATCCTCGTTGGCGTACATCGCCTTGGCGTAGCGCAGGCGGCCGAACTTCACCGCCCATTCGTAGACCGGGTTGCGGTGCTTGCGGTACATGCCGGACAGCTCCACGTGGTCGCACAACAGGCGGCCGCACATCTCCAGGGTCATGAAGTGGCCGGAGACCAGCAGCACGCCACGGCCCTGCGCCTGCATGCGGTGCAGGTGTTCCAGCCCTTCGATCTGCACCTGCGGGCGGATGCTGTCGATGCTGCCCCACCAGGCCCGGGCGAATTCAAAGATGCCCACGCCCAGCGCGTCGAAGCTGTCGCGCAGCAGGCGCTGGCGCCAGGCGTCGTCCTTCTCGGGGAAGCACAGCTTCAGGTTGACCTCGGCGGCACGCCGACGGCTGCTGGCCAGCCGGTAGGCGACCGTGCCGACGCCGCGGCCGAGCGCGCGCTGCAGCATCCAGGGCAGGCGGGCGATCGCGAAGGCGACCAGCATGAAAGCGAAGGTCGGCCAGTGGCGCGGATTGCGCAGGGACGGCCGGGTGGCGGTGGAAGCGTTATCGGACATGCCTCGATTCTAATGGATGCGCCCGGATGCGTCCCGGCGCGGCCATCACGGCGGCGCGGCGTGTCTTCCCCGCGCCGCTCCCGTATCCTTTGCGCATGCGTAAAAGTCCTGTCGAATGGATCCTGCGCGGCCTGTACTCGGCCGTGCTGTACCTGCTGTTGCCGATCACCGTGTACCACCTGGTCTGGCGGGGCTTCCGGGTGCGCGAGTACTTCCAGCGCTGGGATGAGCGCTATGCCTCCTATCCGCACTCCAGCGGCCAGCCGCGGGTCTGGCTGCACGCGGTCTCGGTGGGCGAGGTGAATGCCGCCGCGCCGCTGGTGAATGCCCTGCGCGCGCTGCGCCCGGACATCCGCTGGGTGATCACCACCATCACCCCGACCGGCTCCGAACGGGTCCGCGCGCTATGGGGGGATGCGGTCGACCACGTGTACCTGCCCTACGACGTGCCGGGCAGCGTCGGCCGCTTCCTGGGTCACTTCAAGCCCAGCCTGGCGCTGATCCTGGAAACCGAGCTGTGGCCGAACCTGCTGTTCGGTTGCCGCGACCGCCGGATTCCGGTCTACATTCTCAATGCCCGACTGTCGGCGCGCTCGCTGCGTGGCTATCGGCTGCTGCGGCCGCTGATCGGCCGTGCACTGCGCACCGTCACCTGCGTGGCCGCACAGTCGGCCGATGATGCCGAGCGCTTCATCCAGCTCGGGGCGCGCCCGGACCAGGTGCAGCCGCTGGGCAATCTGAAATTCGACATCGCCACGCCGAACGTGCAGGACTTCATCGCGCGCTTCCATGATCTGGTGCCCGCCACGCGCCCGGTCTGGATCGCCGCCAGCACGCACGAGGGCGAAGAGCAGGCCACCCTCGATCTGCACCGCCGCCTGCGCGAGGCGATGCCGGGGCTGCTGCTGTTGTGGGCGCCGCGGCATCCCGAGCGGTTCCCGCGGGTGGAAGCGCTGGCCCGCGAGCAGGGCTGGAAGGTCGCGACACGCCGCCAGCAGCAGTGGCCGCAGGCCGATACGGATGTCTTCGTCATCGACACGCTCGGCGAGCTGATGTCGTTCTACGGCTGTGCGCAGGTGGCCTTCGTCGGCGGCAGCCTGCAGGCCATCGGCGGGCACAACCTGCTGGAGCCGGCGGCGATGGGCACGGCCGCCGTCACCGGCCCGCACCTGCACAACTTCGCCGAGATTTCCCGGCGCATGCGCGAAGCCGGTGCGGTGGTGATCGCCGAGGATGCCAACGGTGTCGGCGATGCACTGCTGACCCTGCTGCGCGATCCGCAGGCACGCGAAGACATGGCGCGCGCGGGGTGTGCGCTGGTGAGCAACGGCCGCGGTGCGCTCAAGCGCACCGTGGCCCTGATCGCCCCGCAGTTGCCGCCGCCGGTGGCGTGATCGAGACCGGCCTGGCCGCGATGCGCGGCGACCAGGCCTGCCGATCCATCAGCCCGCGGAGACCAGCAGGTCACCCAGGAAGGCATACGCGAACCCGAAGTAGATGAACACGCCGATCAGGTCCATGACCGAGGTGATCAACGGGGCCGACAGCGTGGCCGGATCCGCCCCGATGCGGCGTGCGGCGAAGGGCAGCAGTGCGCCGATGATGCCGCCCAACGCGGTGCACACCAGCATGCTCGAGCCCACCACCATCAGCACGTCCATGCCCACGCCTTTGCTGAAGTAGGCCAGGATCGCTTCGAGTACGGCGATGGTGATGCCCAGCCCCGCCGCGACCGGCAGTTCGCGCTGGATCACGAACCACACATCGCGCCAGCTCAGTTTCAGTTCCCCCAGCGCCATGCTGCGGATCACCAGCGTGGCTGACTGGCTGCCGGTGTTGCCGCCCATGTCCACGATCGGGGCGATGAAGGCGGCCAGCACGATCACCTGCGACAGCAGCTCCTCCTGCGCGGCGACAAACGTGCTGGTGACGATGCCGAAGCAGGTCAGGATCGCCAGCCAGAACACACGTACCCGGAACATCTGCTTCAGCGGCGTGCTGCGCACATCAAGATCGTTCCCGTTTCCGCTGGCCGTGCCGCCAAAGCGTGCCAGCTGCGAGGCATCCTGTTCCTTCTCGATGTCCATCGCATCGTCCACGGTGACGATGCCGATCATGCGGTCCCCTCCATTGGTCACCGGCAGCGCGAGCAGATCGTAGCGACGGATCAGTTCGGCGGCCTGCAGCCTGGGCCAGTGCGCTTTTGCGGCGACCGGCTGCTCATGCATGATCGAGGCGACCGTGCGGTTCTCGTTGGCCAACACCAGATCACGCAGGGCCACCGTGCCGCGCAGCCGCAGCGTGTGGTCGAGCACGAACAGGATGTTCACCGTCTCGCTGTGCAGCGCAGTGGCGCGGATATGGGCCAGCGCCTGCGCAACGGTCATCTCCGGTGACACCCACACATAATCGGACGTCGTCGCCGAGCCGACCGTGCCTTCGGGATAGGACGCCATCTTGAGGATGTCGTCGCGCTCGACTTTGGTCAGTGCCGGCAGCAGTTTCTGCTTGGCATCATCGCCGAGCCGGTTGTACAGATCGGCGCGGTCATCCGAGGGCATGTGTTCGAACAGCTGCACCACCGCCTCGCGCGGCATCGCGGCCAGCAGCTGATCCTGGCGTATCTCGGTGAAGTGCGCGAACAGCTCGGCGCGTGCCTGCGGGTCGAGCATCATCAGCAAGGGGAGTGTCTTGTCCACGCTCAGCGCATCGAGCGCATCGACCAGGTCGGAGGGATGCGTGGTCGCGGCGATGCTGACAAAGCCGGCCGTGTCGAGGGAAAGCGAGAGGGTGCGGATCGAGAACAGGAGGTCTTCGCGGTTCATGGTGGTTCTCCAGCAAAAAGCAGCGCAGCGCGCTGAGGTACACAAGGCCGACGCGCGGGCAGGGCTCGAGCGGGGCAGGTATCGGTGGGTGCATGGGCCGTGTGCGGAGGTGCACGCGGTCCGGTCGGTCGGTGCCGTCAGTCGGCACGCAGGGCGTTACGGTGCAGAGGCCAGATTGAAGCCGAGCGTGATCCAGTGGCCATCGCGCTGGTGGTGCACACGACCGGCCAGCAGATCCACGCTGGCGCCGCGCCAGAGTTCGTGGCGGACGCCGAATTGACTGCTGCGCTGGCGTGTGACGTCACGCGCGGTTTCGGCCAGCAGCGACCAGTGTGGGGCGGTGACGATTTCCAGGCCGATGCCCTCGGTGCGGCCGCGTGCGCCGGCCGTGCGGGCCCAGCCCAGGTTGAGGTGCAGCAGCGTGCGATCGCTTGCGCCAAGGGCGAGGGTCAGGGGCGCGTTGACGCCCCAGTCATCGCCACGCAGGTGACGCCAGTCGCTGCCGACGCCCGCACTGAGCGCCAGGCCCCAACGGCGCTGGTCGATGTCGCGCAGCACGCGCTTGGCACCCAGCGCCCATTGCGTGGACGAAGCAGCATGTTGATGGCTCACGCCGAGCGACCACTCGGTATCGGCGAAGGTGCAGGCCGGCACGGCGGTCCACTCCGACCCGGCATCGGTATGGCGGCCCCAGCTTTCCAGCTGGCAGCGACCGGCATCGGTGATCGAGGCGTCATCCACCATCAGGCTGGCGGCGGCGCGGGTGTCGAACGGAAGCATCGCCACGGCCACGAGCGGCAGGGCGAACACACGGGAAACGTGCATGGGCAATCTCCAGGCAAACGGAAACGCCAGCGGCACCCTTCTTGGGGTCGGTGGAACGGCGATACGGATGATGCGAGGCGGGCGAGCGTGTCAGCTGCGCCGGTGGGCCCCGTCCTGTGCGGACGGAACCGACCTTGGGGTCAGTGGGTCCGTCGGCTCAGGAGCAGCAACGAGATCGACTATGACTGTCCAAGGAGGGGGCCTCTGGAGGGAAAGGGAAGGTGGTGCGGGGCGGACCATAGTCGGCCCATGCCGAGGGGTCAAGCCATTTTCAACGACACGTACCGGACTGTGGACCGGTTCACGGTGGAGAGTGTGCGCGGGTAGGCATTACGCGATGAAATCGCCACGGCAGTGATCGCGTGTGTGACGCGCGCGAGGTGTCGGAATCAACCACGTGCACGCATAAAAAAACCACCCGCATGCGGGTGGTTTTCTGTCAAGCGCTGTGCCGTCGATCAGTTGACGGTGGTGCTCGGCGTGGCCGCCTTCTGGGTCAGCAGGCGATTGATGTCCTGCAGTTCGGCGATGTCCAGCGTGCCGACCGCCTGGCCCAGCTGCAGACGGTTCTGCAGGAAGGTGTAGCGGGCGTTGGCGTAGTCCAGCTGCGCGGAGAACAGGATGCGCTGGTTCTGGATCACATCCAGCACGGTACGCGTACCAACTTCCAGGCCGACCTGCGAGGCGTCATAGGCGCTCTGTGCCGACACGACGGCCAGGCGACGCGCTTCCACTTCGCTGATGCCGGCCACCAGGGTCTGGTAGGCATTGCGCGTGTTGCGATCCAGCGCGCGCTTCTGCTGCTCGTAGCCGTCCTGGGCGATATCACGCTGGGCCAGGGCCTGGCGCACGCCGGACTGGGTGGCGCCGCCGGAGAAGATCGGCACGTTCAAGGTCAGGCCGACGCTGTTGGTGCGGCGGTCCGGGCTGAAGCTGCTGCCGCCGTCGCCGACCACATCACCCCAGCTGGCCGACTTGCCGGCGGTGGCACCCAGCGACAGGGTCGGGTAGTGCGCGCCGCGGGCGGCCGAGACGCCGGATTCGGCAGCGTTGACCTTCAGTTCCTGCGCCTTCAGCGCCGGGTTCTGCGCAACGGCCTCGTTCACCAGCGTATCGATGGTGGCGTACTTGGCCGGCAGCTCCGGACGGAAATCGGCCGGCAGGGCGCGCAGGTCGGTGACCGGCTGGCCGGTCAGTTCGGTCAGCGCCTGGTATGCGTCGGCCAAGGTGTTCTGCGCGATGATCGTGTTGGCGCGCGCCTGGTCGTACTGGGCGCGGGCTTCGTGCACGTCGGTGATCGGCGCCAGGCCCACTTCCAGGCGCTTGTCGGCGAAGTCGAACTGCTTCTTGGCAGCGGCTTCGTTGGTCTGCGCGGCCGACAGCGATTCAATGCCCACCAGCACGTTGAAGTACGCCGCCGAGGTGCGCACGATCAGGTCGTCGTTGGCCGAATCCAGGGTGAAATCGGCTGCGCGGCTCAGTTCGCGCTGCGAACGCAGGTTGGCGAACTGGGTGAAGTTGAAGACGGTCTGGCTGCCGTTGATCGTGTAGTTCCGGCTCTTGGTGGTGAACGAGCTGGAGGTCAGATCATGGTTCGGGTTGGTGCGGCTGCGGTTGAGCGAGGCCTCGCCGTTGAGCTGCGGCAGCAGGGCGGCACGCGCCTGCACAGCGCCTTCCTTGTCGTACAGACGGGTCGACTCGGCAGCCGACAGCTGCGGATCGCCGTTGCGCGCCATTTCGTAGACCTGCAGCAGGTCGGCGGCAGAGGCGGTCATCGGCAGCAGGGCGGCGGCCAGCGCAAAGGCGAGGGATCGGCGGATCATTGCGGCTTCCTTGGACTCAGAGTTGGAACTGGGGTGCCGGGGCGGCACCGCGCAGGTAGTCGATATCGGTTTCGAACAGCGATTCAGTGGTGCCGTCCGCCTTGACCAGCACCGCTTCCATGACCGGCGACCGGCCACGGATCACGAACAGTCGACCGCCGGGACGCAGCCACTGGGCGAAACGTGACGGGATGACATCCACCGCGCCGGTGACGCAGATCGCATCGAAGCGGCGCTCGGTGTCCCAGGTCAGGGCGTCGGCGGTTTCGATGCGGACGTTGTTGCCCAGGCCGGCAGCGTCCAGACGCGCGCGCGCGGTGGTGGCCAGGTCGGCATCGATTTCCAGGCTCAGGACTTCGCGGGCCAGTTCGCCCATGCAGGCGCTCAGGTAGCCGCTGCCGGTGCCGATTTCCAGGACTTCATCGCCCGGCTGCAGATCCAGCGCCTGCAGCGTGCGGCCTTCGATGACCGGCTTCATCATCTTCTGGCCGTTGCCCAGCGGCAGCTCGATATCGGCGTAAGCCAGGGCCCGGTGCGATTCAGCGACGAACGCCTCCCGCGGCAAGCGTGCCAGTACATCGAGCACGCGGATTTCCAGCACATCCCAGGGGCGGATCTGCTGTTCAACCATCAGTTCGCGGGCGTGGGAGTAATCGATCGTCATGAGGTTCTATATCCAGCGCAGTGGGCCGGCCATTTTACCGGTGCCGGGAGCCGGCGGCGCGCTGAAAGCATCGCTGCCGTCGCGCCGGGGTCGCAGTGCCGGAAGTCACCGCGACCTCCGGTCCATTCAGTTTAGTGCCGCCGGGCATACGCCCGCAGGAAAAAGTCGACGCTGGCGGACACGTGGGCGTCGGCATCGCACTCGGCCGGGGCCGGCCGCAACCCGCACATCATATGCGTATGCAGCTCGCCCTTGATCAAGGTCAGGAACTGGAGGGCGGCGGTCTGGCAGTCGGTGATCTCCAGTTCGCCGCGGGCGGTGCGGGCGCGCAGGAAGTCAGCGAGCGCGTCGGTGGTCCGCTGCGGGCCGGCCAGCCAGAACATCTCGCGGATCCGGTCATCGGTATCCGGGGACATCATCACCCGCTGCACCGCGACGGCCGCATCGGAGGTGATCAGGCTGAAGAAGGCGTGGCCGATGCCCATCAGCTGGTCGCGCAGCGGGCCTTCGACGTCGGTGACGAACAGTTCGTCAGGCAGCATCTCGACGCACTTGGACTGCACAGCTTCGGTGAAAAGGGTCTCTTTATCGCCGAAATGGCTGTAAACGGTCAGCTTCGAGACACCTGCCTGGGCGGCGATGCTGTCCATGCTCACCCCGTTGTAGCCCTGGTCGACAAACAGCGATTTGGCGGCGTCCAGAATGGCCGCGCGCTTGCCCAGATCCTTCGGGCGCCCCGGCCCGGCGGCCTTGGCGGCCGGCTTGGAGGGCGATGTGGAGGAGGTCGGATCAGTCATCCAATCAATACTAGACCAATCGGTTCGATATTTATACTATACCGGCTGGTTCAATATTGAAGCAGCTGGAACAGTGTGTCTCCAGCGGCTTTTCCCGGGTTACTTTTCAGGTCCAGGACCTCATGAAAAACATGCGATGGATGGGTGGTGGGTTGCTGGCGATCGCGCTGGCAGCATGTGGCAAGCAGGACGCCGAGCCGGTCGCGCCGATGCCGGTGCTGGTGGTCCACCCGGGCACTGTGACCGGCCAGGAAGTGGCTGCCTATCCCGGTGAGATCCGCGCCCGCGAGGAAAGCCCGCTGTCGTTCCGCGTCGGGGGCAGCCTGATCAAGCGCCATGTCGATGCCGGCCAGCGCGTGCGCAAGGGCCAGCTGCTGGCCGAGCTGGACGCCGCCGACTACGCCTCACAGGCCAGTGCCTCGCAGGCGCAGCTCGCGGCCGCCGAAGCCGATCTGATCCGCGCCCGCGATGACCAGAAGCGCTACGCCACGCTGGCCGAGCAGCAACTGGTCAGCCAGTCCGCACTCGACAGCCAGACCGCTGCCTTCAAGGCGGCGCAGGGCCAGGCCAATGCCGCCCGCGCCAATCTGGCCGTGGCCCGCAACCAGGCCGAGTACGCCCAGTTGCGTGCGCCCGCCGATGGCGTGATCGCCAGCCGCCAGGCCGAAGCCGGGCAGGTGGTCAGCGCCGGGCAGACCGTGTTCACCCTGGCCGCCGATGGCGGCCGCGAAGTCGTGATCGCCCTGCCGGAAAGCAACATCCGTGATTACCAGGTGGGCCAGCCGGTGCAGGTGGAACTGTGGAACCGCCCGGGCCAGCTGCTGGCCGGCACGATCCGTGAGATCGCCCCGGCCGCCGATGCCCAAGGACGTACCTATGCCACCCGCGTCAGCCTCGCACCGGAAGCCTTGACCGAGGTCGAGCTGGGCCAGAGCGCGCGCGTGTTCGCCGCGGCCGGTCGCCAGGGCACGCTGCAGTTGCCGCTGGCGGCGGTGCAGCGCGGTGCCGATGGGCGCAGCAGCGTGTGGGTGGTCGATCCGGCCAAGCGCACGTTGAAAGCCACGCCGGTGACGGTCGGGGCGTATGGCGTTGACTCCGTTCCGGTGCTGAGCGGGGTGAGCGCGAACGACTGGGTGGTGGCTGCCGGCGGCCATCTGCTGCGCGAGGGCCAGCCGGTGACCGCGGTGGATCGTCAGAACCGCCCGGTGCAGGCACCGGCGGCCAAGCCTGCCGCGCCTGCTGCCGGCAAGGGGAACTGATCCCGTGCGCCGCTTCAACCTCTCCGAATGGGCGCTGGGCAACCGGCCACTGGTGCTGTTTGCGATGCTCGCTTTCGCGATCATCGGCGCGTGGTCGTACAAGCATCTGGGCCAGTCCGAAGATCCACCGTTCACCTTCAAGGTGATGGTGGTGCGCACGAACTGGCCCGGCGCGACCGCCGAACAGGTCTCACGCCAGGTCACCGAGCCGATCGAGAAGGCACTGCTGAACACCGGGCAGTACGAGTTCATCCGCTCCTACTCACGCCCGGGCGAATCGCAGGTGATCTTCGTGGCGCGCGACAGCCTGCGCTCCAAGGCGATTCCCGACCTGTGGTACCAGGTGCGCAAGCGCGTGGGCGACATCAAGCCGACGCTGCCGCGCGAAATCGTCGGCCCGTTCTTCAACGACGAATTCGGCGACACCTTCGGCAACATCTACGCGTTGACCGGCCAGGGCTTCGACTACGCGGTGATGCGCGACTACGCCGACCGCATCCAGCTGGAACTGCAGCGCGTGCCGGATGTGGGCAAGATCGAGCTGGAAGGCCTGCAGGACGAGAAGGTCTGGATCGAGCTGTCCAACACCAAGCTGGCCACGCTGGGCGTGTCGCTGCAGCAGGTGCAGCAGGCATTGGCCGACCAGAATGCCATTGCCGCGACCAGCTTCTTTGAAACCCCGACCGACCGGGTGCAGCTGCGCGTCACCGGCCAGTTCAAGCGCGTGGAGGACATCCGCAGCTTCCCGATCCAGGCTGGCGACCGCACCGTGCACCTGGGCGACATCGCCGAGATCAAGCGCGGTTTTGCCGATCCGGCGTCGCCGAAGATGCGCTTCATGGGCGAAGACGCCATCGGCATCGCGGTGGCAATGAAAGACGGCGGCGACATCCTCAAGCTGGGCAGTACGCTGGATGCCGAGTTCGAGCGACTGCAGAAGACACTGCCGGCCGGCATGCAGCTGCGCAAGGTCTCCGACCAGCCGCATGCGGTGGAAGAGTCCGTCGGCGAGTTCGTGCAGGTGCTGACCGAAGCGGTGGTGATCGTGCTGCTGGTGAGCTTCTTCTCGCTCGGCCTGCGCACCGGCCTGGTGGTGGGCGTGACGATTCCGCTGGTGCTGGCGATGACCTTCTTCGTCATGCATTACTTCGGCATCGGCCTGCACAAGATTTCCCTGGGCGCGCTGGTGCTGGCGCTGGGCCTGCTGGTGGACGATGCGATCATCGCGGTGGAGATGATGGCCACCAAGATGGAGCAGGGCTACGACCGCCTGCGCGCGGCCAGCTTCGCGTGGGAGTCGACCGCCTTCCCGATGCTGACCGGTACGCTGATCACGGCGGCCGGCTTCCTGCCGATCGCCACGGCCGCCTCCAGTACCGGCGAATACACCCGCTCGCTGTTCCAGGTGGTGACCATCGCGCTGGTGGTGTCGTGGATCGCCGCCGTGCTGTTCATCCCGTACCTGGGCGACAAGATGTTGCCGGACCTGTTCAACCCGCAGCCGCCCAAGCCGGACAGCCTGGCCGGGCGCTGGCATGCCCGCCGCCTGCAGTGGGCCGACCGCCATCCCGCGTTCGCGCGCTGGATCGCGCCGAAGGTGCATGCGCACGACCATGATCCGTACCAGCGTCCGTTCTACGTGCGCTTCCGCAGGTTCCTCGATGTGTGCCTGCGCCATCGCTGGTGGGTGATCGCCGCCACGGCCGCGCTGTTCGTGTTCTCGCTGCTGATCTTCCGCTTCGTGCCCCAGCAGTTCTTCCCGGATTCGACCCGCCCGGAACTGATGGTGGACATCGAACTGGCCGAGGGGGCCTCGTTGCAGGCCACCCAGGCCCAGGCGACCAAGCTGGAAACGCTGCTCAAGGACCGTGAGGGCATCAGCAACTTTGTGGCCTACGTGGGTACCGGCTCGCCGCGCTTCTACCTGCCTTTGGACCAGCAGCTGCCGGCCACCAACTTCTCGCAGTTCGTGGTGCTGACTGAGAATGCAACCGCACGTGAGGCGACCCGCGACTGGTTGCTCAAGGACGTGATTCCGCAGTTCCCGGACGTGCAGATGCGCGTGACCCGCCTGGAGAACGGCCCGCCGGTGGGCTACCCGGTGCAGATGCGCATCTCCGGCGAGCATATCGAGCAGGTGCAGGCCATCGCACGGCAGGTGGAAGCCAAGGTGCGCGCAAACCCGCACGTGATGAACGTCAACCTGGATTGGAGCGAGCCGAGCAAAGTGGTGCGGCTGGTGATCGACCAGGATCGTGCACGCGCACTGGGTGTGAGCAGCGCGCAGGTGAGCCAGCTGCTGGGCACCTCGTTGTCGGGCATGAGCGTGAGCACCTACCGGGAAGGCAACCGCCTGATCGAGATGCTGCTGCGTGGCCCGGACAACGAACGTGTGCGGCTGGACATGCTGGGCAGCCTGGCCATTCCGACCGCCAGCGGCACCTCGGTGACGCTGTCGCAGGTGGCGCGCCTGGAGTACGTGTTCGAGGACGGCATCATCTGGCACCGCAACCGCCTGCCGACGGTGACCGTGCGCGCCGACATTGCCGACGCGAAACAGCCGCTGGACGTGGTGCAGCAGATCCTGCCGACGCTGGAGGGGATCCGTGCCGAGCTGCCGTCCGGCTACCTGCTTGAAACCGGCGGTACGGTGGAGGATTCCACCCGTGGCCAGGATTCGATCAAGGCCGGCATGCCGCTGTTCCTGATCGTGGTGGCGACCTTGCTGATGTTGCAGCTGCGCAGCTTCTCGCGTGCGGCCATGGTGCTGGTCACCGCGCCGCTGGGCATCATCGGCGCCACGCTGTTCCTGCTGCTGTTCCGCGCGCCGTTCGGCTTCGTGGCACTGCTGGGTACCATTGCGCTGGCCGGCATGATCATGCGCAACTCGGTGATCCTGATCGACCAGATCCAGCAGGACATCGATGCCGGTCACGACCGCTGGCACGCCATCATCGACGCCACCGTGCGCCGCTTCCGCCCGATCGTGCTGACCGCGCTGGCCGCGGTGCTGGCGATGATTCCGCTGTCGCGCAGTGCGTTCTACGGTTCGATGGCGATCTCGATCATGGGCGGCCTGATCGTCGGTACCGTGCTGACCCTGGTGTTCCTGCCGGCACTGTATGCGGCGTGGTTCCGGGTGAAGCCGGACGAGGCCAAGACCAGCGAAGGCTGAGGGACGATGAAGCCGGCCGGTGGCCGGCTTCATCGTTTGAGTGCGACGCAAAGGCCTGTCGCCTTCGTCGTGCCAGCAAGCGCACAATGCACACCGGATTTCTTCGGTCGCACATGATGTCGTCACGTTCCTCTTCTCCGTTCGCCACTGCGGCGGCGATCGTTCTGCTGATGGTTTCCGCGTTGCCAGCGCAGGCGACCACCGCTGCCAGTTTCCAGCGCGATCTCGTCGAGCTGCTGGAGTGCCGTGCCTCACCGGCGACGATGCAGGCGGTGACGACCGCGTTGCGTGGTGCAGCGTATGGCACGGCGCAGGAACGACCGGCCCATCTGCAGGGCTGGAGCTTCACGCGCAGCGGTGACGAGGAGCACGCGACGACCCTCATCGACATGCCGGTGACGTTGACGGCACACGGCGTCACAACGCACCGCGTGGTGGCGGATGACATGGGCTTCTCGATTCCCATCGATGCAGGGCAGCGTGCGCGCATCGTCAGCAGGAACGGACTTCGGCACCGGTCGAATACGTTGCGTGAGCCGTTCCAGATGTGGTCAGCGCCCGCCGCATCAGGCGATCCGGCATCGCCGGGCGCCATCGTGGTGAGCAGCGATGGTGCGGGCTATCGGTTGGGCTGTGACTACCCCGGTCCGATGCGCGAGGCGCGCCTTCCACCCCGATTGCGCGAGACGGCCACGGCGGATGATATGGGCGCCGCGCTCGAATGCCGGGCGGACGACGCTGCCATGCGGCGCATCGCCAACCTGCGGGAGCGTGTCTCGGAACTGTCGCCGCTGGCATGGCCGGACAATGTCCGCGCGGTGGCCGAGCGTGAGTACCGTGCTGATGGCCAGGAGATGCCGGTCATGGTCATCACCCTGGAGCAGCCGGTGGCGTTGAAGGGCTTGGCTGCGACGTCGATCGTCCTCGCGTATGGCGGCTACCTCGCAGCCGACATGGGCGATGCGCCGCTGAAGGCGGTGCTCGACGCCACTGGCCTGGGCGCGGTGGATCGTCAGGTGGAAGGGTATTGGAAGCGCGAAGCAACGCGGGAGCGGGCCGCTGGATTCACGCGCGTGCGGGCATTCAGCGTGATACCCACCGACAGCGGTGCCGTGCTGGCCGGCTGCATGACGAGCGAGGTCCGCTCGGCGTACTGATCACGTTGGCAGGACGTACTGCAGGGCGCAGCGGATGAACACCGCTGCGCCTCTACAGCGGTCTGCCCTCAGTAAACGCCCTGCGCCAGCATCGCATCGGCCACTTTCACGAAGCCGGCGATATTGGCGCCATCCACGTAGTTCACGCTGCCATCGGCCCGCTTGCCGTGGCGCACGCAGTTGGCGTGGATATCCTTCATGATTCCGTGCAGGCGCTCATCGACATCGGCGTGATGCCATGACAGGCGCTGCGCGTTCTGGCTCATTTCCAGCCCCGAGGTGGCCACGCCGCCGGCATTGCTGGCCTTCCCCGGCGCATACAGGGTGCCCGCCTTGAGGAAGACCTCCATGGCCTCCAGTGTCGACGGCATGTTGGCGCCTTCGGCCACGCACAGCACATCGTTGTCCACCAGGGCGCGGGCGTCGTCCTCGTCCAGTTCGTTCTGGGTGGCGCAGGGCAGGGCGATCTCGGCCGGGATGTGCCAGGGGCGCTTGCCGTCCAGGTACTCGAAGCGTTTGTCATCAGCCAGTTCGGACAGGCAGCCGCGACGTTCGTTGCGTAGTTCCATCACCTCCTGCAGGCCCGCTTCGTCGAAGCCGTTGCGGGCGTACAGCGTGCCGCCGGAATCGGAAAGCGTGAGTACGTTCGCGCCCAGCTCGATGGCCTTGATCGCGGCATGCTGGGCCACGTTGCCAGCGCCGGAAATCAACACCCTGGCGCCATCGGTATCGCGGCGGGCATGGTGCAGCATCTGCTCGACGAAGTAGACCGTGCCGAAGCCGGTCGCCTCCGGGCGCATCAGGCTGCCACCATAGGAGAGACCTTTGCCGGTGAACACGCAGGCGGCATTGTTGGTGAGCTTCTTCATCATGCCGGCCATGTAGCCGACCTCGCGCGCGCCGACGCCGATATCGCCAGCCGGTACATCGGTGTCGGCACCCAGGTGGCGATGCAGTTCCAGCATCAGCGCCTGGCAGAAGCGCATCACCTCGGTGTCGCTGCGGCCCTTGGGATTGAAGTCCGAGCCGCCCTTGCCACCGCCCATCGGCAGGGTGGTGAGCGCGTTCTTCAGGGTCTGCTCGAACGCGAGGAACTTCAGGATCGATTGGTTGACCGACGGATGGAAGCGCATGCCGCCTTTGAACGGGCCGATCGCCGAACTGTGCTGCACGCGCCAGCCGCGATTCACATGGATCTTGCCGGCGTCATCGGCCCAGGCCACGCGAAACTGGATCACCCGCTCGGGCTCCACCAGCCGCTCCAGCAGGCCTTGTTCCAGGTAGCGGGGATTGCGCTCCAGGAACGGCCACAGGCTTTGGATCACTTCTTTGACGGCCTGCAGGAACTCCGGCTGATGCGGATCGCGCTGGGCCACGTGGGCGAGAAAGTCGGCAGAGGAACGAGGGTTCAAAGGCTTTCCTTGTTGGGGGCCGGCCGCTGGCTGCGACGTGGCCGACGGGACAGGGAGGCCGTGCGGGATGTAGACACACGAACGCGGCCCTCAGGCCGCGTTCGTGACGATCATTGCAGCTTGGCAAGGACCGCGTCGGTTGCTGCGGCGGTACTCACCGCAAAACCCTTGGCGGCGAGATCGGCGGTGAACACGCCGTCATCCAGCACGGCATACACCGCGGCCTCGACCGTAGCAGCCTCGTCGTCCAGCCCCAGTGAATGCCGCAGCAGCATCGCGGCGCTGAAGATCGTCGCGTACGGATTGGCAATGCCC
The DNA here is from genome assembly GCF_039673135.1 of Stenotrophomonas sp. TWI1151. Lineage (NCBI taxonomy): Bacteria > Pseudomonadati > Pseudomonadota > Gammaproteobacteria > Lysobacterales > Lysobacteraceae > Stenotrophomonas > Stenotrophomonas sp. TWI1151. The sequence continues at coordinate 59,867 of NZ_JBDJLA010000011.1, read as the reverse complement.
TTGCCGGCGATGTCCGGCGCCGAGCCGTGGATCGGCTCGTAGATGCCCACTGCGCCGGGCTCGCCCAGCGATGCCGAGGGCAGCAGACCGAGCGAGCCGGCCAACATCGAGGCCTCGTCGGTGAGGATGTCACCGAACATGTTCTCGGTCACGATCACGTCGTATTCGCGGGGCTTGGCCAGCAGGTGCATGGCCATCGAATCGACCAGTTGGTGTTCCAGTGCAACGTCCGGGAATTCCTCGCGGCCGATCCGCGCGGCGACATCGCGCCACAGACGCGAGGTTTCCAGCACGTTGGCCTTGTCCACCGAGGTGACCTTGCCGCGGCGGGTCTGGGCCAGGCGGAACGCGGTGCGCAGCACGCGCTCGATCTCGCCCACGCTGTAGCTGCACAGGTCGCTGGCGGTGTCGGCGGTGCGGGTCTTCTCACCGAAGTAGATGCCGCCGGTCAGCTCACGCACGACCACGAAGTCCACACCCTCCAGCAGTTCGGCCTTGATCGGCGAGGCGCCAAGCGCGGCCGCGTGCGTGCGCACCGGGCGCAGGTTGGCGTACAGACCCAGCGCCTTGCGGATCGCCAGCAGGCCCTGTTCCGGGCGGACCTTGGCATTCGGGTCCGACCACTTCGGGCCGCCGACCGCGCCAAGCAGGATGGCGTCTGCCTTGCGGCACGCCTCCAGCGTAGTGGCCGGCAGCGGCTCGCCGTGGCGATCGATGGCGATGCCCCCGATATCGTGTTCCTGGAACCCGAAGGTGTGACCGAAACGGGTGGCGACGGCTTCCAGCACCGCGACGGCGGCGGCGGCGACTTCCGGACCGATGCCGTCACCCGGCAATACGACAATCTCAGCGTGCATGTTCACTCTCGTAACGTTCAATGTCAGGGGTACGACCCAACAGATACCCCAATTGGTCCACGCCTTCCAGCAGGCAGGTCTGCGAGAAGCCGTCCAGCGGGAAGGCATACACGCGTCCATCGGGGGTGCGCAGTTCGCGCGCGGCCACGTCGATGGTCAATTCGTCATCCGGACGCTGCATCAGGGTCTGCACATCGGCCTCGTCCAGCACGATCGGCAGCAGGCCGTTCTTGAGCGAATTGCCGCGGAAGATATCGGCGATCTCGCTGCTGACGATGGCGCGCAGGCCCAGGTCGGTCAGCGCCCACGGCGCATGCTCACGCGAGGAGCCGCAGCCGAAGTTGCGCCCGGCCAGCAGGATGCTGCGCCCGGCGTTGTGTGGCTGGTTGAAGGCGAATGCCGGGTTCGGCACGCCCTCGCTCTGCCAGCGCCAGTCGTTGAAGGCATGCTTGCCCAGGCCGGCGCGCTCGGTGGTGGACAGGAACCGCGCCGGGATGATCTGGTCGGTGTCGATATTGGTCTCGCGCAGCACCACGCTGGTCGAGGTCAGGGTACGGAAGCCGCTCATCAGGCCACCTCCAGCGTGGCGTACAGTTCGCGTGGGTCGGCCACGCGGCCGTTCACCGCAGCCCAGGCGGCCGTCATCGGCGAGGCCAGCAGGGTGCGCGAACCGGGGCCTTGGCGGCCTTCGAAATTGCGGTTGCTGGTGCTGACCGCCAGTTGTCCCGGCGCGACCAGATCACCGTTCATGGCGATGCACATCGAGCAGCCCGGCTCGCGCCATTCGGCGCCGGCCGCGCGCACCACCACATCGATGCCTTCGGCTTCGGCCTGGCGCTTGACGATCTCCGAACCGGGCACCACCAGCATGCGTACGCCGTCGGCAACGCGGCGGCCCTGCAGCACCTGTGCCACTTCGCGCATGTCGCTCAGCCGGCCGTTGGTGCAGGAGCCGACGAAGACCACATCCACCGGGGTGCCGGCCAGGGTCTGCCCGGCGTGGAAGTGCATGTAGTCCAGGCCTTTCTGGTCGGCCGCATCGTTGGCCGCCGGGATCGGCTGGTCCACCGCGATCGCCGTGCCGGGGTGGGTGCCCCAGGTCAGGGTGGGGCGAATGTCGGCGGCCTCGATGTGGACCTCCACATCGAAGCGCGCGCCGGCATCGCTGCGCAGCTGCGACCAGGCGGCAACGGCCGCATCGAAGTCGGCGCCCCTGGGCCCGCGCGGGGTGTTGGCGACCCAGTCGAAGGTGGTCTGGTCGGGGGCGACCATGCCGGCGCGAGCGCCGGCCTCGATGGACATGTTGCACAACGTCATGCGCTGTTCCATGTCCATCGCCTCGATGGCGCTGCCGCGGAACTCCAGCACGTGGCCGGTGCCGCCGTTGACGCCGATCACGCCGATGATGTGCAGCACCACGTCCTTGGCGCCGACACCCTGGGCCAGCGCGCCATCGACGGTGATCGCCATCGTCTTGGCTTTACGCTGCAGCAGGCACTGCGTCGCCAGCACATGGCCGACCTCGCTGGTGCCGATGCCGAAGGCCAGCGCGCCAAACGCGCCATGTGTGGAGGTGTGGCTGTCGCCGCAGACGATGGTCATGCCCGGCTGGGTGAAGCCCTGCTCGGGGGCGATCACGTGCACGATGCCGCGGCTGGCCGACTGCAGGTCGAACAGCTCGATGCCGTGCGTGGCGCAGTTGTCGGCCAGCATCGCCACCTGGGCTTCGGAGGCGGCGCTGGCATAGGGCAGCTTGCCGTCGGCACCGGCCGGCAGGGTGGGGGTGGAGTGGTCCATCGTCGCCTTGGTCCGGTCCGGCCGGCGCGGGGAGAGGCCACGCTCGCGCAGTTCGGTGAAGGCCTGCGGCGAGGTCACCTCGTGGATCAGGTGCAGGTCGATGTACAGCACGGCGGGCGCGCTGTCGGTCTCGGGAACGACGACGTGGGCATCCCACAGTTTGTCGTACAGGGTGCGGGGAGCTGGGGTCATGGACTGGCCTTGCTGCGGTTCGGGGTACGTAGTGGGGGTGCTCAGGCCGCGGCGGTGGCCGCGGGCTGCTCGGCCGTCGCGTTGCGCTGGCGCAGCAGACGGTTGGCGACCTCCAGCCACGCCAGTGCGGAGGCTTCGATGATGTCGCGGCTGGTGCCGGTGCCTTCGTACTCCACGCCCTCATGGCGCACGCTCAGGTTGGCTTCGCCGCGCGCATCGGCGCCGATGCCCACACTGTGCACGTGGTAGCTGTCCAGCATCAACTGCACGCCGGTGGCGGCCGACAATGCACCGAACAGCGCATCGACCGGACCATCGCCCTGCGCCGTCTCGGCAACGCGGTTGCCGTCAGGATCGGACAGCTCGACCAGCGCGTTGGCGCGGCTGCCGACGTCGCTGATCGTCATCGAGGCCAGCCGGTAGCCGTTCTGGGTAGCGCTGCCCTGCATCAGGGTCTGCAGGTCGGCGTCGGTGACCACGCGCTGCTGTTCGCACAGTGCCTTGAACTGTTCAAAGACGTGCTTCAGTTCCTCCTCGTACAGGAAGAAGCCCAGCGCACGCAGGCGTTGTTCGACCGCAGCGCGGCCACTGTGGCGGCCCAGCACCATCTGCGAGGATTCCCAGCCCACGTCTTCCGGGCGCATGATTTCGTAGGTGCCGCGGTGACGCAGCATGCCGTGCTGGTGGATGCCCGACTCGTGTGCGAAGGCGTTGGCGCCGACGATCGCCTTGTTGCGCTGGACCGGCATGCCGACCAGGCGCTGCAGCAGCTGCGAGGTGGCGACGATGCGCTGGGTGTTGATGTGCGTGTCTTCGTCGTAGAAGGCGTTGCGTACCTTCAGCACCATCGCGATTTCTTCCAGCGAGCAGTTGCCGGCGCGCTCGCCGATACCGTTGACGGTGCACTCGACCTGACGCGCGCCGCCTTCGATGGCGGCCAGCGAGTTGGCCACGGCCAGGCCCAGATCGTTATGGCAGTGCGCACTGAAGATGATGCGGTCGCTGTCCGGGACGCCGGCGATCACGCGCTGGAACATCCCGCGGATCTCTTCCGGCGTGGTGAAGCCCACGGTGTCGGGCAGGTTGATGGTGGTGGCGCCGGCGGCTACCGCCACGCGGGCGACCTCGATCAGGAAGTCTTCCTCGGTCCGCGTGGCGTCTTCAGCGGAGAACTCCACATCACCCACATAGCTTCGGGCCAGGCTGACGTGCTTGTGCACCGACTCCAGCACCTGCTCGCGGCTCATGCGCAGCTTGTGCTCGCGGTGCAGCGGGCTGGTCGACAGGAATACATGCAGGCGCGGGTTCGCCGCTGCCTCCAGCGCCTTGGCCGAGGTTTCGATATCGGCGGCCAGGCAGCGCGACAGCACGGCCAGGGTCGGGCGGCGGACTTCGCGGGCGATCATGGCCATCGCTTCGCGGTCGGACTGGGAGCTGGCCGGGAAGCCGGTTTCCATGACATCCACGCCCAGCTCGTCCAGTGCGCGGGCCATCACCAGCTTCTGCTGCGGGCTCATGCTGCAGCCGGGCGATTGCTCGCCGTCGCGCAGGGTGGTGTCGAAAATTCTGATTCGGGGGGAGTTGGGCATGGTCACCAGGAGGTCTCCTCGACGGCAAGGTCGGATGGGATGGCAGAGGTAGGAATCGAAGCGGAAATCGGGGATGTCGCGAGCACGGTTGGTAGGGGCGGGCGTGTTCGCTCGCTGGCGCGGCGGCGCGGTTTGCGCGGGGGGCGGGGACGGATGTCGGCCAGCAGCTGGGCCAATACCAGCGCATCGATGTTGCCGCCGGAGACCACCGCGCACTTGCGCTTGCCGGCGACCCGGCGGCCGGCGGCCAGTGCCAGCGCGCCGGCACCTTCGGCGATGACGTGCTCTTCCAGCGCCAGCCGCACCAGGGTCTCGCGCAGCTCGGCTTCACGCACGATCACCACATCGTCCAGCAGCGCACTGCACAGCTTGCGGGTCAGGAAACCGGGAATCTTCACCTTGACGCCGTCGGCCAGTGTGGCGACGGGGGCGATTTCACGCACGTCGCCGCGGATGGCGCGGGCCATCGAATCGACGCCCTCCACCTGCGCACCGACGATGCGCACGCCCTGCGATTTCAGCGCCAGCGCGACGCCGGAGGCCAGGCCACCGCCGCCGATCGGCACGATCACCACGTCCGGCGCATGCGGGGCCAGTTCAATGCCCAAGGTGCCCTGGCCGGCGATCACGTCCGGGTCGTCGAAGGCGGACAGGAAGCGATAGCCGTGCTGGTCGGCCAGGGCACGGGCGAAGGCGTAGGCCTCGTCGTAGCTCTCACCGTGCTGGCGCACGGTGGCGCCCCAGTGGGCGACCCCGGCGATCTTGGTGGCCGGTGCACCGTGCGGCATCACCGTGATCGCCGGAATGTTCAAGCGGTAGGCGGCCCACGCCACGCCCTGGGCGTGGTTGCCGGCCGAGGCGCAGATGACCGGGCGGTCATCGCCGCGCTCACGCCCGGCCAGCAGGGCGTTCAATGCACCGCGCACCTTGTAGGACCCGGTGCGCTGCAGGTTTTCCAGCTTCAGCCAGACGCCGAAACGCTCGGCGTAGTGCAGCGGCGTGGGCGGCAGGAAGCGGCGCAGCCGCGCCTGCGCGGCCAACACATCGGCGACGCTTACGTCGCCTACCTCCGGTTCCTGCGGGGTACGGCTAGCCGGCATCACGCACCCGGCCATGGTGATCGTCGCGGCGCGGTACGCGCTGCGACGGCGCACGGTGCGACGTCGTGCCTCCTGCAGCGCGGTGCGACGTTGTGCATCCTGCACGCGCACCATTTGCACATCCATGTGCTGCAAGAAGACACCTCCGTACCGGCACCGATGCAACGGTGCGGGCGTTCATGCGGATACTCCGGGTTCCAGCGCGCTGATGCGCACCGAAACACAGTCGTAGATCTTCTCGATCTGGCGACGCAGGGTTTCCGGCGGGCGGGTGGAATCGACCACCAGCTGCAGGTGCCAGCGGCCGTCGTCGGCGGCATTGGGCGCACCGGCGATCGCGCGCGGCGCGAAGCCGCGGCGTTCGGCCATGCCGATCACGCGCAGCAGCGCGCCTTCGGCCGGGGTCAGCACCAGGTCAAGCCGGTATTGCATTGGGGAACTCCTGGGACTGATGAGCGGGGTTGCTTTCCAGCATGGTGCTGTTGGCGTTGTTGGGCGGCACCAGCGGCCACACGTTGGCACGCGCATCGATGGCCACATGCAGCAGCGCCGGGCCGGGCTGGGCCAGCATCGCGGCCAGGCCACCTTCGACATCGTCACGCGCCTCGATGCGCGTGGCCGGAATGCCAAACACCTGGGCCAGTGCGGCGAAGTCGGGGTTGTCGGACAGATCGATCTCGCTGTAGCGCTCGGCGAAGAACAGTTCCTGCCACTGGCGGACCATGCCCAGCGAGCTGTTGTCCAGCAGCACGATCTTCACCGGCAGGCGGCAGCGGGCAATGGTGACCAGCTCCTGCACGTTCATCATGAAACTGCCATCGCCGGAGACCAGCACCACGGTGCGATCCGGGCAGGCGAACTGCGCACCCATCGCCGCGGGCAGGCCGAAGCCCATGGTGCCCAGCGCACCGCTGGTCAGGTGGTTGCGCGGGTGGGTGAAACGGCAATGCTGGGCGACCCACATCTGATGCTGGCCGACATCGCAGGCGATGATCGCGTCGCTCGGCGCCAGCTCGCTCAGCCGCTTCAGCAGCGCCGGTGCGTAGATGTGCTTGCCCGGTGCGTCGTAGCGCGGGGCGAAGCGTTCACGATGGCCCTGGCAGCGCTTGGCCCAGGCCTCCTGCGTGGCCGGTGCGGTGGCCGCGGCGGTCAGTGCGCGCAGCGCCGTACCGACATTGCCCGGCACCGCGATGTCGGCGGTGCGCAGCTTGGAGATCTCGTACGCATCGGCATCGATATGCACGACGCGGGCAAACGGGGCGAACTCGTTCAACTTGCCGGTCGCGCGGTCATCGAAACGCGCCCCGACCACGACCAGCAGATCGCTTTCCTGCACGGCCATGTTGGCCGCGCGGGTGCCGTGCATGCCCAGCATGCCCAGGTAGTGAGGGTGCTGCGGCGGCAGCGCCCCCAGGCCGCGCAGGGTCAGCACGGTCGGAATACGGGTTGCCTCGACGAAGGCACGGAAGTCCTCCACCGCATCGCCCAGCGCCACGCCACCCCCGGCATAGATCACCGGCTTTTCGGCCGCGGCGATGGCGGCGATGGTCTGCGCGATGGCCTCGTCCTGCGGCGCAGGCGGTGCCACCACCGTGGACGGCACGTGGTCGGGCAGGTGCGACGCATCGGCCACCTGCACGTCTTTGGGCAGATCGATCAGCACCGGACCAGGACGACCCTCGCGGGCGATCCGGAACGCATCGGCGACCACCTGCGGCAGGTCATCGACCGAGCGCACCAGCCAGCTGTGCTTGACGATCGGCAGGGTCAGCCCGAACACGTCCAGTTCCTGGAACGCGTCGGTGCCCAGCAGCGGGGTGGCGACCTGGCCGGTGATGCAGACCATCGGCACCGAATCCAGCATCGCATCGGCGATGCCGGTGACCAGGTTGGAGGCGCCCGGGCCGGAGGTGGCGACGCAGACGCCGACCCGGCCGCTGGCACGGGCGAAACCGTTGGCGGCCAGGGCCGCGCCCTGCTCATGGCGGACCAGGATGTGCTTCAGCCCGGAATCCACCAGGGCGTCATAGAACGGCATGATGGTGCCGCCCGGATAGCCGAACAGCGTATGCACGCCCTCGGCTTCCAGGGCCTGCGTCAACCAGCGTGCGCCGTTGCGGGGCGCGGTGCTGTGTGCGGAGGTATTCATGCGGTGACCTTTACGAAAGCGGGTGGGGGAGCCGCGCGGTTACGCGGCTTGACTTTGCAACCAGACCATCTTGGCGCGCAGTTCCTTGCCTACCTTCTCGATCGGGTGCTCCAGGTCGGCCTGCTTGAACTTGTTGTAGTTCGGCAGGCCCGCTTCGTACTCGGCCACCCAGTTCTTGGTGAAGGTGCCGTTCTGGATATCGGTCAGCACGTCCTTCATGCGCGCCTTGGTGCCGGCGTCGATCACGCGCGGGCCGCTGACGTAGTCGCCGTACTGCGCGGTTTCGGAGATGAATTCCAGCATGCGGGTGATGCCGCCTTCGTAGAACAGGTCCACGATCAGCTTCAGTTCGTGCAGGACTTCGTAGTAGGCGATTTCCGGCTGGTAGCCGGCTTCGACCAGGGTTTCGAAACCGGCCTGCACCAGGGCCGAGGCGCCACCGCACAGCACGGCCTGCTCGCCGAACAGATCGGTTTCGGTCTCTTCCTTGAAGGTGGTCTGGATCAGGTTGGCGCGCGCGCCGCCCAGGCCACCGGCGTAGGCCAGGGCGTACTCGGCGGCCTTGCCGCTCTTGTCCTGGTAGACCGCCCAGATGCACGGCACACCGCGGCCGATCTCATACTCGCGACGGACCAGTGCACCCGGGCCCTTCGGCGCGACCAGTACCACGTCCAGATCCTCGCGCGGTTTGATCATGTCGAAATGCACGTTCAGGCCGTGCGCGAACAGCAGCACCGCGCCCTGTTTCATGTTCGGCGCGAGCACGTCTTCGTAGAGCTTCTTCTGCACCATGTCCGGGGTCAGCACGGCGACCAGATCGGCATCCTTCACCGCCTCGGCGGGGGCTTTGACGGTGAAGCCGTCGGCCTGTGCCTTGACCTCGGTCGGACCGCCCGGGCGCAGCCCGACGACGACATCGAAACCGGATTCACGCAGATTCAGCGCGTGCGCGCGGCCCTGGCTGCCGTAGCCGACAACAGCGATCTTGATCTGGGGCAGGTCGTTGGTGCTCATGGGGGAGGTCCTTTGGAGGCAAGAAAAAAGAGGGCCGACGGTCAGCGACGCGTCGGCCCATCAGGGGAAGGGGTGGCACCGGCCTGGCCGCGACCACACGCGAACGCACCCGCCGTGGGGGCGGTAGGCGTCGGCTGGCTCGAGGTGGGCTGGCGGGTCATGGTGGAAGGCAACTCGGAGGGAGGTGGGAAATCAAAGGGTTCTGAAACGAAAAAACCCGCACCTGGTCGGGTGCGGGTTTTGATGGATACCTGGCAGTCTTGCTTACACGCCGGTCCGTCCCGCACCTGTTGGTTGGGTAATAAGTACGAGGACGAGAAGCGAATGGATGGAGGCCGCGCCGTGGTCGGCGTGCTCGATGGATTCGCGGGTGGCTGTGCGCTGCAACATGAGATCGAGAAAACCACACGGCTTTTGGCGGTGTCAACCCTGGAAACACAATTTCCATCGGTTTCGCCTGCATCCACCGCAAGGCCCCGCCGTACAAGGATGGTTGCGGCTGAAAGCGTTCCGATGAACTGGAATTCAGCATTTTGCAGGGCCTGATTGCGCGGATTCGCGGCGGATTTGTGGGAGGTGCATGACCATAGTGGGATGTGCTCCGGCGGCATCTGCCGCCACCATCAGCTCGCTACCACCCTCAGGAACCACCCCGTGTCCTCACGCCTTGCCCGCGGCCTGCTCGCCGCCGCCGTCCTGTGTGCCCTGCCTGCGGCCGCCATCGCCGCCGACCGGATCACCGGCCACACCTTCGCCACCCGCTCGGAGGTGATCGCCCCGCACGCGATGGCCGCCACCTCCCAGCCCCTGGCCACCCAGATCGCCCTGGACGTGATGAAGTCCGGTGGTTCGGCGGTGGATGCCGCGATCGCGGCCAATGCCGCTCTCGGTTTGATGGAACCCACCGGCAACGGCGTCGGCGGTGATCTGTTCGCGATCGTATGGGACCCCAAAAGCGGGAAGCTGTATGGGTACAACGGCTCGGGTCGCTCGCCGAAGTCGCTGACCCTGGCCGAGTTCCAGCGCCGGGGCCTGAAGGAGATTCCGGCCACCGGTCCGCTGCCGGTCTCGGTACCCGGCGCGGTGGATGGCTGGTTCGCCCTGCATGACCGTTTCGGCCGCAAGCCGATGGCCGACAACCTCGCGCCCGCCATCCGCTACGCCCGCGAAGGCCACCCGGTCGCCGAGGTGATCGCCTACTACTGGGACCGCTCGGTGCCGCGACTGTCCAAGTACCCTGGCTTCACCGAGCAGTTCACGATCAACGGCCATGCCCCGCGCAAGGGCGAGATGTGGAAGAACCCGAACCTGGCCCACACGCTGGAGCAGATCGCCCAGGGCGGCCGCGATGCCTTCTACAAAGGCGAGATCGCCCGCACCATCGGCACCTACTTCAAGGCCAATGGCGGCTACCTGAGCTATGAGGACATGGCCAGCCATCACGGCGAGTGGGTGGAGCCGGTCAGCAGCAACTACCGCGGCTATGACGTGTGGGAGCTGCCGCCGAACAGCCAGGGCATCGCCGCGCTGCAGATCCTCAACGTGCTGGAAGGCTACGATTTCTCCAACATCCCCTTCGGCTCGCCCGAACACGTGCACCTGTTCGTGGAAGCCAAGAAGCTGGCCTTCGCCGACCGCGCGCGCTTCTACACCGATCCGGCGTTCCACCCGGCCCCGGTCGACCGGTTGATTTCCAAAGGCTACGCCGCTGAGCGCCGCAAGCTGATCTCGATGGACAAGGCGCTGAGTGAAGTGCAGCCGGGTACGCCGAAGCAGCTGCAGGAAGGTGACACGATCTACATGACCGTCGCTGATGCCGACGGCATGATGGTCTCGCTGATCCAGTCCAACTACCGCGGCATGGGCAGCGGCATGGCGCCTCCGGGCCTGGGATTCATCCTGCAGGACCGTGGCGAGATGTTCGTGCTGCAGAAGGATCACCCGAACGGCTATGCGCCGGGCAAGCGTCCGTTCCAGACCATCATCCCGGGCTTCGTCACCAAGGACGGCAAGCCGTGGATGAGCTTCGGCGTGATGGGGGGCGCGATGCAGCCGCAGGGCCATGCCCAGATCGTGATGAACATGGTCGATTTCGGAATGAATCTGCAGGAAGCCGGGGATGCGCCGCGCATCCAGCACGAGGGCTCGACCGAGCCGACCGGGCAGGCCACCGCGATGAGCGACGGTGGCGAAGTCAACCTGGAAACCGGCTTCCCGTACGAAACAGTGCGCGCGTTGATGCGCAAGGGCCACCGGGTGGTGTTCGCGGATGGTCCCTACGGTGGGTACCAGGCGATCCTGCGTGATCCGGAGACCGGGGTGTACTACGGCGCGTCGGAAAGCCGCAAGGATGGGCAGGCGGCGGGGTACTGATTCCCTCGTGCTTCGTAGCGCCGACCGTTGGTCGGCAGAGTCGCAGGGCAGAGCGTCAAGCAGGGCGTAAAGCAGGGCGCTTTGGGGCTGCGGGTAGTGGGCCGCCCTGGGTGGGTTGGCGGGACCCGCCGTGAATCCATCCATGGAGGCTCATGTCGCCGCATCCATGCGGCTCATGGTCCCGCCAACCCCCCCACGCCGACCCACCCACAGTGGGTCGGTGCGCATGGCAAAAGCGAACACGGCCGAAGCGGTAGAGCCACGCCATGCGTGGCTGCTTTGCCTCAACCAGGAGCCAAGGCGTCAGGTGCACGCTGCTGCGCCGAGCTTGGCCCGGCGGCTCTCCCCAGAACCACCTTGAAACTGTGAGCGGGACGGGGCGGGTGGGTTGTCGGCACCATGAGCGCCATGGATGGCGCGACATGAGCCTCCAAGGACGGATTCACGGCGTGTCCCGCTAACCCACCCGCCCCGGCCCGCCCACCGATAGCCCGGGAGCGTGCCGCTCTAAGCGACCAACCCAGCCACCCTAAGGCGCCCGAGCCGCCTCATCGCGTGTCTCTTCCTGCGCCGCGATCTCCCGCTCGATCCACTCGTCCATCAACCGCCGCGCGCGCTGCGCACGGCGCCGCTGCAGCGCATGCTCCATATCCAGTACCCGGTACAACGACCACATCACCGCCAGCATCAACAACGCAAACGGCAGTGCCGCGATCGTGATCATACCCTGCAGCGCATTGAGGCCGCCGGCCAACAGCAGCACGCCCGCGATCAACGCAATCGCCACGCCCCACACCATCCGGCGCGCCAGCGGCGGATCGCCGGCCTCCTCCGTCGACATCGTCGCCAGCACCAGCACCGCCGAATCGGCCGAGGTCACGAAGAAGATCATCAACAGCACCAGCGCGATCACCGACAGCACCGTCGGCATCGGCAGGCTGTCGAACATCGTGAACAGCACCGTCTCGTAGCCATTGCCCAGCGCCTGGGCCAGATCCACGTGGCCGAAGATCTGCGACCACAGCGCCGTGCCACCGAATACCGAGAACCACAGGAAGCCCAGCACGCTCGGTGCGATCACCACGCCCAGCACGAACTCGCGGATGCTGCGCCCACGCGAGACGCGCGCGATGAACGAACCCACGAACGGCGCCCACGCGATCCACCACGCCCAGTAGAAGATCGTCCAGTCCGCCACCCACGTGCTGCCCGAGAACGGGGACATCCGCAGGCTCATCGTCACCAGCGAATTGAGGTAGGAGCCGATCGTGGTGGTGAACGTATCGAAGATGAAGCCGGTCGGCCCCAGCACCAGGATCAGCGCCAGCAGCAATGCCGCCAGGCCGAGGTTGAAGTTCGAGAGCCATTTGATGCCGCGGTGCACGCCACTGGTGGTGGAGGCCATGTACAGCACGAACGCCACCGCGATGATGGTCAACTGCACGGGTACCGAGGCCTGGATACCGAACACGCGCTCAAGGCCGGCCGCGATCTGGATCGTGCCGAAGCCCAGCGTCGTGGCCACACCGATCGCCGTGGCGACCACGGCGGCGACGTTGACCACGGTACCCATCCAGCCGCGGTGATGCGCGCCGATGATCGGCTGCAGCAGATCGCTGATCAGCCCGCGGCCGTTGCGGTTGAACTGGAACCAGGCCATCGCCAGGCCGATCAGCGCGTAGATCGCCCAGGGATGCAGGCCCCAATGGAAGAACGCATAGCGCATCGATGCGCGCGCCGCTTCCATGCTTTGCGGGGCCAGTCCCTCGGGCGGCTTCACGAAGTGCGAGATCGGTTCGGCCGCGCCCCAGAAGACCAGGCCGATGCCCATGCCGGCGGCGAACAACATCGACATCCAGCTCGCATTGGAAAAATCAGGCTCGGCATCCTCGCCGCCGATGCGCAGCGAACCGAAGCGGCCGAAGGCCAGGTACATCAGGAACGACAGCGTGATGAACACCACCAGCAGATACAGCCAGCCAGTACTGCGGATGATGGTGGACAGGCCGCTCTGGACGACCTCGTTGAAGGGGCCCGGCGCGAGGCCGGCGATCAGCACCAGCAGTGCGACCAGTGCGATGGAAATGCGGAACACCATGCAGGCGTGTCTCCGATCAGTAGGGGCGAGCCGAGGCTTGCAATCTCCAGCGGCACAACGGCAACAACTGGGGCGGATCAAGCCGGTCGAGGCCGGTCAGTACGGACGTCAATGGCGTCGAGCAGAGCGCGGTGTGCGCACGATCGGGAGGCTACCCCCTGACCGCACCGCATACCGCGCTGCAGCATGGTAGTGCATGGGGTGTCGGCGCTCTGTTCACATGCAAAGGCCCATCACGTCAGTGTGCGGCTCGGTCGTGCGCCCGTGGGCGCCGCTTTGTGCTCTAATTCGCCCCGAAGCGGGGGTACCGCGGCCCAGTGGCCAAGGTTGAGACAGTCCCTTCGAACCTGATCCGGTTGATACCGGCGTAGGGAAGCTTCGCATCTGCAGATGCATTGCGCCGTAGGGCCACCGCGCCCGGAGACCGCCCGCAATCCGTCCGTCGAGCGCCGCCGTTTCGTCCCTCCCATGCGAATCCCTCGCATAGAACCGCACAGTCCCTGTGCGGGGATTGAACCTAGGACGATGCCTCGATGAACGCACAGCTCTCCGCCCTGCAGCAACAGGCCCAGCAACTCTCCGAATCGGTCACGCGGCCGATTCCCGGCTCGCACAAGATCCACGTGCAGGGCTCGCGCAGCGACCTCCAGGTGCCGATGCGCGAGATCACGCTGACCCGCACGCCCACCTTGTTCGGTGGCGAAGAGAACGCGCCGGTCACGGTGTACGACACCTCCGGCCCCTACACCGATCCGGCTGTCGCCATCGACCTTTCCGTCGGCCTGCCTGCGCTGCGCGCGGCCTGGGTGGCCGAGCGCGGCGATACCGAGGTGCTGGACGGCCTGAGCTCGGCATTCGGCCGCTCGCGCGAAACCGATGCACGTCTGGACGCGGTGCGCTTCCCCGCGCGGTTGCAGCCACGCCGTGCGCGGGCCGGCGCCAATGTCACCCAGATGCACTACGCACGCCGCGGCATCATCACGCCGGAGATGGAGTTCGTGGCGATCCGCGAGAACCAGCGACTCGATGCGATCCGCGACGCCGCACTGCTGCAGCAGCATCCCGGCGAGTCCTTCGGTGCCTCGATCCCCAGGATCATCACCCCCGAGTTCGTCCGCGATGAGATTGCGCGTGGCCGTGCCGTGCTACCCAACAACATCAACCACCCGGAAAGCGAGCCGATGATCATCGGCCGCAACTTCCTGACCAAGATCAACGCCAACATCGGCAACAGCGCCGTGTCCTCGGGCATTGCCGAGGAGGTGGAAAAGCTGGTCTGGGCGATCCGCTGGGGCGGCGATACCGTGATGGACCTGTCCACCGGCAAGCACATCCATGAAACCCGCGAGTGGATCCTGCGCAACTCGCCGGTGGCGATCGGCACCGTGCCGATCTACCAGGCCCTGGAGAAGGTCGATGGCCGCGCCGAAGAACTGAACTGGGCGATCTTCCGCGACACGCTGATCGAGCAGGCCGAGCAGGGCGTGGACTACTTCACCATCCACGCCGGCGTGCTACTGCGCTACGTGCCGCTGACCGCCAAGCGCGTGACCGGCATCGTCTCGCGCGGTGGCTCGATCATGGCCAAGTGGTGCCTGGCGCATCACAAGGAGAACTTCCTCTACACGCACTTCGAGGACATCTGCGAGATCATGAAGGCCTACGACGTGACCTTCTCGCTGGGTGACGGCCTGCGCCCGGGCTGTATCGCCGATGCCAACGATGCCGCGCAGTTCGGCGAGCTGGAGACGCTGGGCGAGCTGACGAAGATCGCGTGGAAGCATGACGTGCAGACCATGATCGAAGGCCCCGGCCACGTACCGATGCAGCTGATCAAGGAGAACATGGACAAACAGCTGCGCGAGTGCGGTGAAGCCCCGTTCTATACGCTCGGCCCACTGACCACCGATATCGCGCCGGGCTACGACCACATCACCAGTGCGATCGGTGCGGCCATGATCGGCTGGTACGGCACCGCGATGCTCTGCTATGTCACCCCGAAGGAACACCTGGGCCTGCCCAACCGCCAGGACGTACGCGACGGCATCATGGCCTACCGCATTGCCGCGCACGCCTCGGACCTGGCCAAGGGCCACCCCGGCGCGCAGGTCCGCGATAACGCGCTGAGCAAGGCGCGTTTCGAATTCCGCTGGGAAGACCAGTTCCATCTCGGGCTGGATCCGGAAAAGGCCAAGGAATTCCATGACGAGACGCTGCCCAAGGACGCGCACAAGCTCGCCCACTTCTGCTCGATGTGCGGCCCGCACTTCTGTTCGATGAAGATCACCCAGGATGTGCGCGATTACGCCGCCGGGCAGGGGCTGGAGGCGCACACGGCGCTGGAGGCCGGCATGGCCGAGAAGTCCGCCCAGTTCCGCGAGCTCGGGGCGCAGGTGTATCGCCAGGAGTGAGGCAGCGGCCGTGGCGGCGCACAACGCCACGGCCATCATCCGCCGCCTGCGTGATTCCCGCTAAGCTCGGCGCGACCAGGCAGGGATGGGGACGACGATGGCGATAGCACGCAGCACCAAATGGCTGGCCATCGCGCGCCGGCATCCCTCGGCCTGGTTGTTGGCCGTGCAGCTGCTCGGGGTGCTGCTGTATCCGGCAATGGACGAGGCTGGCGCCAGCCGCGCCCTGTTCGGGGCGTTCGGCATCGCCGTGCTTGGCCTGGCGTTGTGGGTGGTACGACGCAGCCCGCTCGGCATGTGGGTGGCGCTGGTGCTGGCCATTCCTTCGGTGGTGTTTTCCATCTCAGGCGCTCTGTTGGAGCGCCCGGCGCTGGTCACCACCGCGCAGCTGCTGGAATGCCTGCTGTATTTCTATACGGCGGGCAGCCTGATCGCCTACATGCTCCAGGACCACAAGGTGACCCGCGATGAGCTGTTCGCGGCGGGAGCCACCTTCACGCTGTTGGCGTGGGCCTTCGCCTTCGCTTTCGCGGTATGCCAGCAGTGGTACCCGGGCAGTTTCGTGGCGGCCAGCGAGAGCGAACTGCGCACCTGGATGGAGCTGCTTTATCTGAGCTTCAGCTTGCTGTCCGGGGTCGGTTTGAGCGATGTGGTGCCCATCCATTCCCAGGCGCGCGCGCTGGTGATGCTGGAGCAGTTCGCAGGCGTGATGTACGTGGCGTTGGTGGTCTCGCGGCTGGTGGGACTCACCATGCTGACCCGTGCACGAAACTGAATCCAACATAAAAAATTCGCGCCAGAAGGCGCGAATGTTGACGCGTTTTATGTGAATTCATCGGCGAGAGAGAGCCTGTTGTCGGCCGCACGCACAGGCGCGGTTAACCGGCATAGGCTAGTATTCGCGCGCCTCGGTGTTTTTGCGGTTTGCGCCGATGGCGTGTGCGGAATCTGGCGGTTCGTCCTCGTGTATCGATTGTGACGTTCGCGTGAATTCCAGTGGTTTTTTGCATTTTCCTCGTGTCCTGGATGATCAGCAACGACAGTGAGCGCCCCTCCGCCGATGTGATTCGAATCGGCGACTTCCTCGTTACTCTCTCCTCGCGGGAAGTGATGAGCGAAGGCCTGCGTCGCCCACGTCGACTGACACCCAAAGCATTGGGTGTTCTCAAGGCGCTGCTGCGTTCTCCAGGGGCGGTGGTTACCCGTGATGAACTGTTTGCGGAGGTCTGGCCGGATACGCTGCCGACCAACGACGTGCTGACCCAGGCGGTCACCCAGCTGCGCAAGGCCTTCGCCACTGATGACGATGCGGCCGAACCCTATATCGAAACCATTGCCAAGACCGGTTACCGCCTGCTGATGCCGGTCAGCGTGGTCGACGATGCCGCACCTGTGCTGCTGCTCGAGCCCGCGCTGCCGTCGGCCTCCACGCCTGTGCTCGCCGCCGCGCACGTACCGGCGGCACTGCCGCATGCACCGCCCCCGCAGGACCCGATCAAACGTCGTCGGCGGCGCATCCGCCGCTACGCGGTCATGGTCGTCGGGCTGGTGATGGTGGTGGCGCTGCTGGTGATGGCCGCCATGCTGATGCAACGCGATCCGCCGGCCTCAGCGGTCGAGGCCGCGGTGGAGGACGGCACGCGGGTGATCGGTAGTCCTCAACGCCCGTATCGCCTGATTACCGCCACGGCAGGATTTGAAACGTATCCCACGCTGTCCCCGGATGGATCGCAGATCGCCTATGAAGCCGATGTGCCCAGCCGACCGGGCAGTGTCATCAAGGTGCAGACCTCCGGTAATGCACCGGCACGCGTGCTGGTCGAGCCGCCCACGGGCATGTCCGACCGCTTCCCGAGCTGGTCGCCCAATGGCCGTGAGATCGCGTTCGCCCGGTTCGGCCCGGCCGAAAGCTGCGAGGTGTTGATCGCCAGTGCGACGGGTGGGGCGGTGCGCCATGTGACCCGTTGCGACGGCACTGAGCTGCTCAGTTTCGACTGGACCCCGGACGGTCGCGGCCTGGTCTTCGGCTCGCTGTCCGGACGGTATGCGCAGCGCGGCATCCGCACCCTGGATATCGCCAGCGGCCGCTGGCAGCCGCTCGACTACGACATTGGCAGCGACAACTTCGAATATGCACCGCGGTACTCACCGGATGGGCGCTGGATCGTGTTCGTGCGCAATCCGCAGATCGGCGATCTGTGGCGCATGCCGGCCGAGGGGGGCAGTCCGGAGCAGCTGACCGATGATTCGGCGGAGATCCGTGGCTGGGCCTGGCGCGGCGACAGTCGCCACATCGTGTTCGGCCGCCGGGTCGACAGCGAATCGCGTCTGTATGAGCTCGATACCGATACGCGCGTTCTGCGCGACGTTGGTCTTGACGATGCGCAGTCGCCCACCGTTTCCCGGGCGAACGACATGCTCGCCTTCGTACATCGGCGCCCCCAGTTCGGCTTGTTCCGTGTGCCGGTGGAGGCAGGCGGGCTGGGTGTGCCGCAGCGACTGTTCCCCTCGGGAGGCCGTGACTCGCAGCCCATGGTCTCTCCGGACGGTCAGCAGATCGTGTTTTCTTCGGACCGTTCGGGCAGCTATGCGCTGTGGTGGGCGGATCTGCAGCGACCTGAGTCGTTGCGTCCGATCGAGGGCCTCAGGCCCGAAGCGCGCCAGGCCTCGGACTGGTCGCATGACGGCAAGCGGGTGCTGGTGTTGGGGCGCGATGAGCATGCCAACCCCGGGATCTATGAGGTCTCCCCGCGCGATGAGCAGACGTTGCGTCTGCCGGTTCCGGTGCGCCAGCCATTGCAGGCGCTGTACGGCAAGGATCCGCTGCAGGTGCTGGTGGTGGAACGCGACCGTGATGAGCGGATGCGTCTGTCGCTGTTCGATCGCAGCCTGACCCCGTGGCGACTGATCAGCAGCATCGAGGGCGTTTCCCAGGCGCGTTATGACGTCGCCGGCGAGCGCGTATTGTTCACCCGGCTCTCGGCAGGGGGGCTTTGGCAGGCCGACGCTGCGCTGAGTTCACAGAGCATCCGCCAGATCAGCGAAGACCGCCCCACGCGCTGGCGGTATCGCACCTGGACCGTGTCCGCGCAGGGGGGGATCGACTATCTTTCCAATCGCTCTGATTGCGCCACGGTGTTCACCCGGATCGCACAGCCGATCGCCGATCAGGAGCATTGCCTGGATGCAGACCGCCTCAGCGCCAGCAATGGATTCAGCGCAGGGCCCGGCGGGGAGGCGCTGTATGTCGCGCTGGCGGTGGCCGATGGCACTGACATCGGCGTGATGTCGCTCCCCGAGCGCGTACCGTCGCTCTTTCCGGGGTTCGTCAAGTCTATGATTTTAAAAACAAAAAACCCTTCGTAACTTCTTCGTGGCGTCCTCGTCTCGAATTCGTATCAATCTCGCCAGGACTTCCTGAGGCAGCGGCCTGATTTGGCAAGACTGCAGGCCAGCAAAGGCAAACTCTTGGTGAAGTCATGCGTCAGCTCTCCCTGGCCGATCGCGGTCAATCGCTCTCCCTGGACAAGGTCGTTGACGACGGTCCGTTGCCCACCTGTCTGGGTGTGGCCCGGTTGGGCAGTCTGCAGAGTCCCGGGACGACCTTCACCGTGTGGATCCAGTTGCGGGGCAGTGCGTGGGTCGAGTCCAAGGAAGGGCGGTTCCGCTTGCGCCAGCGTGAGTGGATCGCCTTCGAGAAGGAATCCCGCCCCATGGTCCAGGCCGGCCGCGACGGCCTGTGCATCGGGCTGAGCCTGGCGCCGGACGCGCTGCGCGCGCTGGGTGAGCTCACCGACTGCAGTCTCTACGCGGGCCGCGGCAGCATGAGCCGCAGCGACGCCCGCGTCGCCCTGCGGCTGTGGCGTGACGTCCTGGCCACTGGCCATCCTACCCAGGCCCTGCGCCCGGTGCTGCTGCATCTGGCCGCCCTGCAGCAGGGCATGGCGACGGGCGTACAGCGCTGCCCGGGGCGTTCGCGCAGCCGCAAGCGCCAGGTCTTCGGACGCATGCAGCGCGCCCGTCTGTACCTTGAGGGCAACAGCCACCGCGTCGTGCGCATTGGTGAGCTGGCCGAACTGACCAATTTCTCCAGCTGGTACCTGTCAAAGACGTTCCAGAGCCTGTACGCGGAAAGCCCGCAATCGCTTTCCGCGCGCCTGCGCCTGGAGCGCGCCGCCGATCTGCTGCGCGACACGGACATGATGGTGGGCGAGGTGGCGGCAGCGAGTGGATTTGACAACTGCTGCAGCTTCGCACGGGCGTTTCGAGCCCGCTTCGGACTGTCCGCGTCACGCTATCGTGAGGCCGGTGCGAATCTCTCGCCAGATTCGGCAAAGTCTTCGGTTGTCTCACGCAAATAATTCACTGCAACGCAATCGTAACTTTCCGAGGCGTTTTTAACACGCTACTAACGTACCTCGGAGAGATAAATGAATTTTCGTACTCCCGCAGTGCGGCTGGGCCTTCTGCCCGCCGGCATTGCGCTTGCCCTGACGCCGGCCTTTGCTTCGGCGCAGGAAGCAAGCGGCACGACCGACCTGGACCGCATCCAGGTCACCGGCTCACGTATCCGTCAGGCCAGCACCGAGACCGCCCAGCCGGTGATCGCGCTGCAGCGCGCCGACATCGAGAAGCAGGGCTTCACCAGCGTCGCCGACATCGTCCAGAACCTGTCGGCCACCGGCTCGCCGGCCATCAGCCGCGCCGATGCGCTGTCCTCGGGTGAAGAAGTTGGCGGCCAGTACGTCGACCTGCGCAACCTCGGCCCGGAGCGCACGCTGGTGCTGCTCGACGGCAAGCGCATGGGCGTCAGCTCCGGCGGTTACACCGACCTCGCCTCGATCCCGACCTCGGTCGTGGAGCGCATCGAAGTCCTGACCGATGGCGCTTCGGCGATCTACGGTTCCGACGCGATCGCCGGCGTGGTGAACATCATCACCCGCAAGAACTTCGACGGTCTGGAAGCCAGCGTCTACAAGGGCCAGTACGGCCAGGGCGACGGCGACAAGACCACCTACAACTTCGTGTACGGCCAGACCGGCGATCGCGGTTCGATCACCCTTGGCGCCGAGTACAGCGAGGAAAAGCCGGTTCTGGCCAAGAACCGTCGCTACAGCGCCTCGGCCAACGGTTACCGCCATCCGGTCCCGACCGATGAGGACACCAACGGCTGGAGCGCGATCACCGAGAAGGGCGTGCTGGTTACCGATGATGGCAACTACGTCCTGAACCCGGGCGGCGCCTCGAACAACTTCGGCGATTACCACGATCTGGGCAACGCCGATCTGTCCAACCCGTCGCAGCAGATGTTCCTGTCGACCGGCATCAAGCGTCGTTCGGTCTTCTCCAACGGCCAGTTCGATTTCACCGACAACATCCGCGGTACCGCCAGCGTTCTGTACACCGAACGCGAAGCGCTCCAGCAGATCGCCGGCTACCCGTACCGTTCGGCTGCCTACGACACCCAGATGGACGCCAACAGCGTCTTCAACCCGCTCGATACCGACGTTGATTTCATGCGTCGTACGTGGGAAGTGCCGCGTCAGACCAAGTCCGAGCTCAACACCTTCCGCTTCAGCGGCGGTCTGGAAGGCTCGTTCGAGTTTGCCGACAAGTACTTCGACTGGGATGTGGGCTACGTCTACAACCGGAACAAGGGCGTCAAGACCGGCACCGGCAATCTGTTCATTCCGAACGTGAAGAATGCCGTGGGCCCGTCGTACCTGGATGCCAACGGTATTGCCCAGTGCGGTACTGCCGCGGCTCCGATCGCCGGCTGCACCCCGTGGAACCCGCTGCTGCCGTACGGCTCCACCGCCGACGGTTCGCTGTCCAACCCGGATCTGCAGAAGTACCTGTTCCTGCCGACCCACGACACCTCGCTGACCACCAGCAAGGTCTACAGCGCCAACCTGAGCGGCGCCATCGTGACCCTGCCGGCCGGCGACCTGTCCTTCGCGACCGGCTACGAGCACCGCGAAGAAGAAGCCGAGTACAACCCGGATGCGCTGCTGCAGTCGGGCCTGAGCACCGACCTGGCCGGTGCGCCGACCGCCGGTGGCTACAAGCTGGACGAGTTCTACCTGGAACTGAACGTGCCGATCCTCGCCGATCTGCCGTTCGCCAAGGAACTGTCGGTCGATATGGCCGGCCGTTACTCGGACTACAACACCTTCGGTGACACGTTCAACTCCAAGTTCGGCCTGAAGTGGAAGCCGATCGACGACCTGCTGGTCCGTGGCACCTATGCCACCGGCTTCCGTGCGCCGACCGTCGCCAACCTGTACGGTGGCACTTCGCAGAGCTTCGACAAGTACACCGACCCGTGCGACACCGCCTTCGGTGCAGCCGTGCGCAACCCCGACGTCGCTGCCCGTTGCGGCGGCGCGGTGCCGGCCAACTTCCGTCAGGAAGCGTCGGGTGGCATTGATGCCACCGGCCCGGGTGCACAGTCGAACTACCCGTACCTGTCCGGTTCCAATGATGGCCTGCTGCCGGAAACCTCCAAGACCTGGACCGTCGGCCTGGTCTACAGCCCGAACTTCGTGCAGGGCCTGGATGTCAGCCTGGACTGGTGGAAGATCCGCATCGACAACGTCATCGCGGCGGAGTCGGTCACCTCGATCCTCAACCAGTGCTACGTGCTGAACAACGCCAACGCCTGTGACCGTGTCACCCGTGACACCGACTCCGGTCAGGTCGTCGACGTGACCCGTACGCTGATCAACGGCGGCTACCAGGAAACCGCAGGTTACGACCTGGGTATCCGTTACCGTCTGCCGGAACTGTCCTTCGGCAATGTCGTCATCGACTGGAAGACCACCTATGTGGACTACCTCGAGTACAAGCGCGACAACGAAGCTGAAACCGCTGTCGAGCAGCACACTGGCTGGGGCACCGGCGATTGGGGCGGCAACTTCCGCGTGCGTTCCAACCTGAACATCGATTGGAGCCTGGGCAACTTCGGCGTCAACTGGGGCATGCGTTACTACTCCGGCCTGAAGGAAGAGTGCGCCTACGATCGCGAAGGCGGCCCGGAGTGCAACAACCCGAGCTACTCGTCGGCCTATACGCTGGCGATCCCGGTGCGCAACACCGGTTCGAACACGTTCCATGACCTGCAGGTGCGTTACACCACCCCGTGGGATGCCACCATCTCGGCGGGCGCGAACAACGTGTTCAACCACGAAGGCCCGGTGATGTACAGCCAGCCGAACTCGAGCTTCTCCTACTACGGCGGCTTCGACATCGGTCGGTTCTACTACCTGAAGTACACCCAGCGCTTCTGATCCATCGAAGCAATGGCGTAAAAAGAAAGGAGGGCGGGCCGCAAGGTCCGCCCTCCTTGCGTTGTGGGGTAAGGAAAGTCTGAGTTTCAGCGAAAGGTGATCCGCCTCACGTTTCGGGCGTAAATTCAGTTGATACCGTCAATCGGTCCAATCGTGGACGATTGAGAGATCGATATGAAAATGACGCTCGCTCAGAAGATTTCCGCTGTACTGCTTGCCTCCCTGGCGACCGCGGCCAGTGCATCGCCCGGCTTGATCGTCTGCGCAGGAGGGCGTTACTGCCAAGAGGTCCGCATCGAATGCCTCGCCGACGGTGGCTCCGCCGCCATGTGCGAGCGCCTGTGGCGCTTGTGCGTGCTGGACGCCTGTCCGCAGCGCTGAAACGACGATGGCGCGCCACAGGGCGCGCCATCCTTTGAGAACGCTTTACCCCGCACTCAGGCGTCGCTGGCGACCAGCCCCATCAGTGCGTTGGCGTGATCGCGCCACTGCGGGAGCTTGTTGAGCACGCCGGCCCGCTGCAGATACTCCTCGTCCACCGGATCGCCATTGATCAGCGCCAGTGCTACATGCACCGCACCGGTCACCCAGAAACTGCGGGTGTTCGAGCGCTGCGGCTGCAGGTGGAAGGCCACCGCCTCGATGATCGGCATCGGCAGGCCCCACAGCCCCAGCAGGTAGGCGCCTGCCTCGGCGTGACCCGGGCGATTCTCTGCCGGGTCTTCGGCGGTGCGTTCGTTGCGTACGCCCGGCAGCAGCAGGCCGATGTCGGCCAGCAGGGCCGCGGTGGCGCCCAGTTCGGCGCTGGACTCCGGCAGCAGCTTGGCGGCCAGGCGGGAGGCCAGCAGCGCACGCTGTTGCAGCGAGTTGCGCTCGGCACCGGACAGCGGCTGCGCGGAAAACACTTCGCTGGCCAGGACCAGATCACGCAGGGTCGACAGCCCCAGGCGGGTCACGGCGGTGCGCAGGTCGGAAATGATCCGGCCATTGTTGAAGAATGCCGAGTTGGACAGCTGCAGCACCTTGGCTGCGATGGCCGGGTCGGCCGCGACCAGCTTGGCCACGTCGGCGGTGTTGGTATCGTCGTCGTGCTCAAGCGCCTGGGTCAGGGTCAGGTACAGATGCGGCGGGGAGGGCAGCTTCTCGATCCGGCCGATGGCGCTGCGCAGGCGCGCGCTGTCCAGCAGTTCGCGCAGCTCTTCCAGGCTGGTCAGGGCTTCGAGCAGGACCTCCGGGGCCAGCGGCATCGGCAGGAAGCGATGGGCCACGCCGATCAGGCGCGCCGGCGGCGGGCGGTTGCCATGCTCGGCATCCACCAGCGCGATCCGGATGGTTTCAGGGCGCAGCGTGCGGATCTGGCCGAGCAGTGTCGTAGCGTTGAGATCGGGCAACTGCGGGCACACGATCACCGCATCCACCGGCGAGCCGGCAACGATGCCCATGGCGCTCTGGCCATCGGTCGCGGTCAGCGGTTGCCACTCTTCCCCAAGATCGGCAATGAATTCCAACAGCTCAGCCGACAGGCTGGCTTCGTCCCCAACAAGCAGAATGCGCACGACACGGTCCCCTGGCTGACCACGGTGAAACGCACCGTGGACGGTGTGAAGAGACGCAATGTACCCAATCCGGCACGAATAGTGATGTGCCGCATTGAAAAAACGTGATGCGCATCGCTCCGGCAACGGTGTGCCGGAGCGACGCCGGTCAGTCTCAGGCGATGTTGCCGAGGTAGCGCTGGTGCGCTTCGACCAGGATCTTCTTGGCTTCGGCGGCGCCGCCCCAGCCATCGAGCTTGACCCACTTGCCCTTTTCCAGGTCCTTGTAGTGCTCGAAGAAGTGGCCGATGCGCTCCAGCCAGTGGCTGGACACCTGCTCGATGTCCTCGACGTGGGCATAGCCACTGAACACCTTGGAGATCGGCACGGCCAGGATCTTCTCGTCGCTGCCGGCTTCATCGCTCATCTTGAGCACGCCGACCGGACGGCAACGCACCACCGAGCCCGGGACCAGCGGCAGCGGCAGCACCACCAGCACGTCGGCCGGATCGCCATCACCGCACAGGGTGCTCGGCACGTAGCCGTAGTTGCACGGGTAGCGCATCGGGGTGGAGAGGATGCGGTCGACGAAGATCGCGCCGGTTTCCTTGTCCACTTCGTACTTCACCGGCTCGGAATCCTTCGGGATTTCGATGATGACGTTGATTTCTTCCGGCGGGTTCTTGCCCGGCGAAACGAGTTCCAGACCCATGGGTGTGCTCCAGCTGAGAGGGGGTACGGCGCAAAGTCCGCCATTTTAGGCCCATTGGCGGCCAGCGTGCAGCGCGACGGCGGCGCGGATGGGGCGCTGCACCCGAAAGGGGGCGTCCGCTGGGTGGGGGCTTGGCCACATCGGCCTGCCGGGAACCCCGACCGTTCATCGGGATGGCGCCTGATGTCGGGAACCAGAGCGCATGAGGATCATGCAGCTCTACCCGCCAGGAGCATGCCGATGACACTGACCCGCCTGATGGCCCGCACGCTGCTCCCCTTCTCGCTGGTGGCCAGCGCGGGTGTCCAGCCCGCCGATGCCCACCCGGGAAGGTATGTCGACCTGGTCGACTACCCGGACAAAGAGGCCAACTGGGACCGTTTCTACGCGCTGCAGGACCACCTGGGCGCCGAGTTCCATGACCTGTGCGGGGATACCTACTGCGAAGGGGCGTACAGCAACCACGTGCTGCTGCAGTTCCGATGCTCGGTGTGGCGGGCGACGGGGACGGTACACGCGTGCGCGCTGGTCGTCGGCGCCGGCAACCTCGATGTGGACACCCCGACGGGCCGGGTTCTGCCTGACAGCCGTGCCTGGGTCTGCGCCGCCCCATTGGGCGCCGATACGCCGGTGGAGATGCTGCAGGCAGCGCTTGAGCGCCGGGGGGCCTTGCTCCGGCCCTTGCCAGGCTCGTTCTTCTCGCTGCATGACGCCTTGTCTGATTGCCTGAACTGATCGCCCGGCATTGGATGCCATCTACAGGAGAACACTCATGCGTACGGCTATCGCCGGTGTAGTGCTGTTGGTTACTGCCTGGGGCGCTGCTGCCGTGGAGGCCAACGGCGGACGCGCGTATGTCGATGCGCGGCTGTATCCGAACCAGACGGCGGGCTGGGAGCGCTTCCGGGCGGCGGAGGCACGCCTGGTGCGCGGCTTCGATCAGGTCTGTGGCGATACCTTCTGCGAGGGGGAATACCACAACCTGCAGGCGCTTCGTTTCCGCTGCTCGGTGGACGCGGCTACCGGCCACGTCGGCGAGTGTCTGTGGACGTTTACGGGCAGTACGGCCCGTGTAGACATGAGGAGCGGCCGGATACAGGTGGATGCGCAGACCTGGGCGTGCCGGTTGCCGTTGGCTGGCAACACGCCGTTGTCCGATCTGCTGGGTACGCTGGAAGGCGAGGATCCACTCCATGCGCCGTTGCCTGGTACCCGCGACAGCATTTATGAGGGTCTGACCGTCTGTCTGTGAGCCAGGGGCTGTCGCCATGACGGCTGCGCCAAACGTGACTGATTCTCATTTGCGGAGTAACATGCCGCGCCTTACGGGTTGCCGTGTCCCTGCGGTCCCGCTTCGTGCATCGGCCCATGTCCACCAACGCCACTACCCTGACCGAGCTGTTGATCCGCGAACGCCCGGCGCTGCTGCGTCTGGTGCAGCGCATTCTGGGCAGCGACAGCGGCGCAGAGGATGTGATCCAGTCCATCTGGTTCAAGGCCCGGGGCGTGGACAGCGGGCAACCGATCAGCAACCCGCGTGCCTATCTGTACCGGCTGGCCGCCAACCTGGCGACCGATCATGGCCGTGAGCGCACGCGCCGCACGCGCCTGTTGGCCGAGCACTACCTGTGGGGCCCGGAGGAGGCGCTCTCGACCGAAGAGCAGGCGATGGCGCAGGACGAACTGCAGCGCGTGCTGGACGCGGCCGAGCACCTGCCCGAGCCGACCCGCACCATCTTCCGCCTCAACCGCCTGCAGCGCATGACCCAGGTGGACGTCGCCAAACGCCAGGGCGTGTCCGTGACGACCGTGGAAAACCACGTGCGCACTGCACTGCAGCGATTGGCCTGGGCGCGCACCGGGCGCTGAGCGGCACCCGCTGGGCTTGGGGAAGCCCGTTTCCCATCCGTCTTGATCATAATGCCGTCCCTTCCGGCCTCTTCTTCGTCCGCGCGTGATCGCGCGATCCACCGCCAGCCATGAGCCCGCCCCAACAGCCTCCGATGTCCCGACCTTTGCCGCCATCCGACCCTGCTGCCGTCCAGGCCCGTGCCTGGATTGCCTGGCTGGCGTCCGGCGCGGTCGAGCCGGTGCAGATGCAGGCCTTCGAGCAGTGGCTGGCCGAGCCGGACAATCGCCGCACCTTCGAATACGAGCGCCAGCTGTGGCGCAGCCTCGGGCCGCGACCGGTACCCGCGGCGGCGGCAACACGGTCACGGCGTCGGCCGCGGTGGCCGCTGGTCGGGGCGGCAACCGCGGCGGCGCTCGCGCTGGCGTGGATGGCACCGGAGGCGTGGCTGCGGCTGCAGGCCGATCACCGCAGCGGGACGGGCATCCAGGCCGTGGCGCTGCCCGATGGCAGCCGCGCCGTGCTCGATGCCGACAGTGCCATCGCGGTCCGGTACGACGGGCAGGTGCGCCGCATCGCGCTGTTGCGCGGGCACGCCTGGTTCCAGGTGACGCCCGATCCGGCGCGTCCGTTCCAGGTGGAGGCGCAGGGCGGTGTGATCGAAGACATCTCCACGGCGTTCGCGGTCGCCAGAGAAGACGATCACGTGGAAACGAGGGTCGAACAGGGCCGGGTCCGGGTCGCAGCGGCCGATCGGGCGGGCTGGACGTATCTCGACGCGGGGCAGCGCGCGCGCTTTGCACCGGGCGGGCGGGTCACGCGGGAGCAGGACGTCGCCCTTGACCGCATCGCCGCATGGCGCGAGGGCGAACTGCTGCTCGAGGCGACCGGGGTCGAGGATGCGGTGCGGCGCATCGCGCGCTATCGCGCTGGCGCCACCTTCGTGCGTGGCGATCTGTCGGCTCTGCCCGCCGTCAACGCCGCCTTCCGCATCGACCGGCCCGAACAGGCACTGGACGCGCTGGCGGTCAGCGCTGGCTTGAGCGTCACCCGGCTGCCGATGGGGGTGGCGATCGTGGCACCGGCCAGCATCACGGCGGAGTAGCGCCGCGAATCCGCCGTCGTGGCATCACGCACACGCACCGGTCTTGGGGCTGTGCCCGGTTCGTTCGTCTTACTCGGCACAACGTACCCGCCGCCGCCACGTACGTCCGCTGCATCCGCACCCGTGTGCGGGTGACCCGCCTCTGCGGCACTGATCTTCTGACAGGTTTTTCCATGCGCATCTCCACCCGCGCGGGCCATCGTCCGCGCCCGTCACGTCTCTGCATCGCTCTGCTCACGGCTGGCCTGGCGGCTGCGCCCGGCCTGCCGGCATTCGCCCAATCCAGCGCGGCACCCGCTGCGGCAACGCTGCGGTTCGACATTCCCGCCCAGCCGCTGTCCGATGCGCTGCGCACCTACATGCGCCAGTCCGGTGTGCAGGTCGCCTATCCGGCCGCGCTGGCCGAAGGCGTGACCTCCACGGCGGTGGCCGGGCAGATGGATGTGCAGTCTGCCTTGCTGCGCCTGCTGCAGGGCAGCGGGCTGAGCCTGCGCCAGGTCGGGCCGGAAGCGGTCACGCTGGAGCGTGCCGTGGCGGCAGCCAACGACGATGGCCTGATCGTCACCGATGCGCTGAGCGTGGCCGGTAACCGCATCGAGGGCGGCGGCGATGCCGAGCGTGCGCTGGAGGTGTACCGCACGGCGGGTTCCAGTGCCTACATCGCGCGCGCCACCATCGAGCGCTTCCGCGGCACCTCCACCTCGGACATCGTCAAGGGCGTGGCCGGCGTCACCGCGGGCGATCCGCGTACCGCCAACGCGCTGGACGTGAACATCCGCGGCATCCAGGGCCAGAGCCGCATCCCGGTGATCATCGACGGTGGGCAGTCCACCATGGATACCTACCGTGGCTACGCGGGCCAGTCGCAGCGCACCTATCTCGATCCGGACCTGATCTCCAACATCACCATCACCAAGGGGCCGAGTCTGGGCGTCAATGCGTCCGGTGGCATCGGTGGCGTGGTCGAGATGGAAACGCTGAAGATCGACGACGTACTGCGTGATGGTCGCGATGCCGGGCTGCGCGTGCGCACCGGCATGGCCAATGCCAGCGCCAACAACGTACCCGCCTATGACGCCGCACCGCGTACCGACCGCAGCGCGCTGGGCAGCCAGTTCTTCAACATCGCCACGGCCAAGCAGTGGGATCGCGTCGACCTGGTCGCGGCGTACGCATGGCGCGAGAACGGCAACTACTTCTCGGGCAAGCACGGCTACGACGATTTCCCGCAGACGCGGCGCACCCTGGCGCCGTTGAATCCGCCGGATACCGAGGTGTTCAACACCTCCTCGCGCTCGGCGTCGTTCCTGCTCAAGGGCACCTGGCGCATCGACGACAACCAGACGCTGGAAGCCGGCTACCGCCGCTATGAAGGCACCGCCGGCGAAATCATGGCCTCGCAGATCATCCGCGTGGACCGCGACCGCGTGCCGCAGTGGGATCCGGGCCATGTGGACATGGATGCCTACAACCTGCGCTACCGCTTCAACCCGGACAATGAGCTGATCGATCTGAAGGCCAACCTCTGGTACACCGACGCCGACAGCCTGATGTACAACGGCCTGACCGGCATCACTCCGTGGTACTTCGATCGCCGCACCGAGTGGTACGACGGCCCGTCGTTCAATACCGATCCGGGCTACAAGGACGCCTACCGCAATGAGCTGACCCAGACCCGGCTCGGCTTCGATGTGGGCAACACCACGCACCTGGATTCCGGCGCCGGGCTGTTCACGCTGGACTACGGCCTGTCCTTCAGCGATGAGGACGTCGGCCCCGGCCCGCATTCACCGGTCATGCACGACGACCTGGTCAACAACCGCTTCCTGCGCAACGCCGAGCGCAAGGAGTACAGCGCGGTGGCCTCGGTCAAATGGCAGCCGGACGAGCATTGGGAAGTGGTGGTCGGTGGCCGCTACAACCGCGTCAATGTGCACGACCGCAACCGCCTGGCCACGCCGGACAGCTACGGCGTGATCGGTCAGTATCGCTACACCCAGCTGCTGGACGGCAACCCGAACCTGCCGGCATGGCGCGCCAAGCGCATCGCCATGTTGAACTGGTATCCCGATGCCAACGGCCAGTTCACCGAGGCCTCGTTGCTGGCCTCCCCGTACGAGAAGGGGACGGTCGGTGACATCACCGGTTGGAACTTCTACGACGCCGATGACGCCGAAGACCTGCGCGTACCGGTCAGCTGGACCTGGTCGCAGCCGATCCGTCGCCGCGACAGTGCCTTCATGCCCAGCGCCAGCGTCGCCTACCGCTTTGACGAAGACACGATGGTGTACGTGAAGTACGCCGAAGGCGTGAAGCTGCCGAGCCTGTTCGAAACCACGCTGGGCCTGTTCACCGCGGCCAAGCCCACCGGTGAGCTCAAACCGGAGCGGGCAGGGACCTGGGAAATCGGCGCGAGCACGGTGCGCCACGGCCTGTTCACCGAGGGCGACCAGGCCGGGTTCAAGCTGGCCTACTTCAACACGCGCATCGATGATCTGATCACCCGCGATTACCGCACCCTGTCGGCCGGCCTGATCCGCAACGTGGACCGCTTCAAGGTCGCCGGCGTGGAGTTCCAGTCCAGTTATGACAGCGGCTCGGTGTTCGCCGATCTGTCCGCGCATTACTACCTCCAGGCCAAGACCTGTGCGCCGGACATTGCCGCCGAGCGCCGCGCCTACGGTATCCAGCGCAGGATCGAGGAACTGAAGAACACCCCGGACTGCGTGGATGGTGGCTTTGAAGGGTCCTACAGCAACACCCAGAACCCGCCGCGCTACAACGTCAACCTGACCCTGGGTTCGCGGCTGTTCGACCAGCGCCTGAGTTTTGGTACCCGGGTGATCCACAACGCCGGCCCGATCAGCGCGCTGGACAAGGAATGGAACGTCGGCCTGTCGGCGATCCAGCAGCTGTACCGCGCGGCGACCATCGTGGATCTGTTCGCCAGCTGGCAGGCCAGCGAGCAGTTCGCGGTGGACCTCAACGTGGACAATCTGACCGACCGCTACTACCTCGATCCGCTGGCGCTGGGCGTGATGCCCGCACCGGGCCGGACCGTGCGGCTGGCGCTGACCTACCGCTACTGATGTCCGGACACGACAGGGGCCGGCATTGCCGGCCCCTGCGTGCCTCCGGCCTGCACACAGGGTGCGCGGCCGGTATCGGCATCCGGCGATCGCTCAGCCGGCGTTGGCCTGTACGGTCGCATCGGCGTGCAGCGCTTCACTGAGCTCATCGACCACGATCGCCCACTCCGCATCCGAGCGCAGCTGCTCGGTCAGGAACTGGCGCTGCCCGTCGTTCCAGTAGGGCGCTTCGATCAGGCGGATCTCGTTGGACAGCTGGTGATCGCGGATGAAGGCGGCAATCGCTTCCTCGCTGGCGTCCAGGCCGAGCTGCAGGAACAGATTGGTCATGCGCGGTTCGGTGG
The DNA here is from genome assembly GCF_039673135.1 of Stenotrophomonas sp. TWI1151. Classification (NCBI taxonomy): domain Bacteria; kingdom Pseudomonadati; phylum Pseudomonadota; class Gammaproteobacteria; order Lysobacterales; family Lysobacteraceae; genus Stenotrophomonas; species Stenotrophomonas sp. TWI1151. The sequence goes on along the minus strand of NZ_JBDJLA010000011.1, from coordinate 28,364 downwards.
TGATCATCGTGTCATTCCAGTGGCAGGGCGTGGTCCGTATTATCGGGGCAAGGCCGTGACGGTGGCATGTGACGGTCGCACCGCTGATCACGCGACAATGGGCTTGGGGTTGCCCCCGTGCCAGACGTCTTCAACAGAGAACCGTGCCCCACTTCCCCACCCAAGCAGTGCCATGATCGTCATCGATACTCCCGAAGCCACCCGCAGCCAACGTCTCAAGGCGGCCACCCGTGACAGCCACGGCGCGCTGGACAAGCGCATCATGGCCGGCGACATCTTCGCCAGCCGCGACCTGTTCGCAAAGTTCCTGCGCGTGCAGTACCGCTTCCACCGCGATATCGACGCGCTGTACGGCAACCCCGCGCTGGATGCACTGCTGCCCGATCTGGACGAGCGCCGCCGGCTGCCGCTGATCGCCCGCGACCTGTCCGACCTGGAACAGACCCTGCCGCTCCCGGCATCCACGTACCTGGATGGCGACCTGCCGCTGCCGGTCGCCCTGGGCTGGCTGTACGTCGCCGAAGGCTCCAACCTCGGTGGCACCGTGCTCTACAAGATGGCTGCCAGGCTGGGTCTGGACAGTGGTTTTGGCGCGCGCCATCTGGCCGCCCATCCCGATGGTGCTGCCCGCCACTGGCGCGAGTTCACCGCCGCGCTGGATGGTGTCGCGCTGACCGAGGTGCAGGAGCAGCAGGTGATCGATGCGGCCGATGCGGCGTTCCGCAGCGTGCACGGGCATGTCGAGGAAGAATTCGCATGACCGCTGCGCCTTCCAGGCGCGTCGCGCCGGGCCGCAACCGCCGCCAATGATGCGCTGGCTCTGGTTCGGCCTGGGCTGGATCATGGTGGCGCTGGGCGTCATCGGCGCACTGCTGCCGGTGATGCCGACCACGATCTTCCTGATCCTGGCCGTCGGCTGCTTCGCGCGCAGCTCGCCGACGTTCGAACGTCGGCTGCTCGAGCATCCTCGTTATGGTCCACCGCTGCGCCTGTGGCGCGAGCAGGGCGCGATCAGCCGCAAGGGCAAGGCCTTCGCCGGCGCCGGCATGGCGTTCGGCTTCGTCATGTTCTGCTGGGGCGCGCATCCGTCCTGGCCGCTGCTGGTGGGCGTCGGCCTGTTCTTTGCGGCCAGTGCGGCCTATGTGCTGTCACGGCCTGCGCCGCGGCCGTCGGCCACGGCCGACCGTCCGCCGGAGCGCTGAACGTGCTGTCTGCCCGGTACTGATTCCCACCGCCTAGCCCCGATACTCTTCGCCCCTTTCCTGCCTCCGGCGCTGCACGGTGCCGCGATGCCTCTGACTGATGACGTCCCCATGACCTTGCCCATCGCTCTTCCTGCCGCCGTGGCGGCACTGCCGCTTGACCTGACCCCCTGGGGCATGTACCAGGCCGCCGATGGCGTCGTGCAGACCGTGATGATCGGGCTGGCGCTCGCCTCGATCGCCACCTGGACGGTGCTGGTGGCCAAGACCTGGGAACTGGGCCGGCAACGCACGCGGCTGCGCCAGGCACGCGCGCTGCTGTTGCAGGCCGCACAGCTGCCGGTGCCGCAGACGCATCCGTTGCTGGACGACGGCGCAGCGCATGACCTGATCGACGCGGCCCGCACCGAGCTGCGCCTCTCGCAGGACGCGCAGGATCCGGTCGGGATCAAGGAGCGGGTCGCCTCTCGCCTGGAACGCATCGAACTGGCGCATGCACGCCAGCTGCGCACCGGGGTCGGCCTGCTCGCCAGCATCGGCGCGATCGCCCCGTTCGTCGGCCTGTTCGGCACGGTGTGGGGGATCATGAACAGTTTCATCGGCATCGCCCACGCCAACACCACCAATCTGGCCGTGGTCGCGCCGGGTATCGCAGAGGCGTTGCTGGCCACCGCGCTCGGCCTGGTCGCGGCGATTCCCGCCGTCGTGATCTACAACCACTTCACCCGTGTGCTGGCCGGTATCCGCGGGCTGCTCGGTGACCTCTCGGCCGGCGTGCAGCAACTGGTCTCGCGCGATCTGGACCGCCTCGGCAATGCGCCGGCCGTGCGCGACGCGCGCTGAGGACCGGCCATGGCCATCAAGACCGCCCGCCACGACGACGACGCACTGGAAGAAAGCCACGACATCAACGTCACCCCCTTTATCGACGTGATGCTGGTGCTGCTGATCATCTTCATGGTCGCCGCGCCGCTGGCCACGGTGGATACGCCGGTGGATCTGCCGGCCAGCACCGCGCAGCCGCAGCCACGCGATGCCGAACCGGTGTTCCTCTCGGTGCAGGCCGATCTGTCGCTGAGCGTCAACGATGTGCCGGTCGGCACTGACGGGCTGGATGCCACGCTGGAGCGGCTGACCGCTGGCGACCACGAACAGCGCATCTACCTGCGTGCCGATCAGAGCGTGCCCTATGGCGAGCTGATGCAGACCATGAACGCGCTGCGCGCGGCCGGGTATCGCAGGATCGCGCTGGTGGGCGTGGAGCAGCGCAGCGAATGAGCCGCGACACCGCCGCAATGCTGCGCTGGGTAGGCAGTCTGGCGCTGGTCCTTGCCGCGCATGCCGTGCTGATCGGCGGCGCGCTGTGGTGGCAGCAGCGAGCGCCGGTGCGGGTCAACGATACGCCGGTGGAAGCGGTGATGATGGAGTTGGCGCCGGTACCCGAGGCGCCGTCCGTACCGCCGAAAGAAATCCCACCCGGGCCGTTGCAGCAGGAACAGCATCGGCCCGAGCCGACGCCGGTGCCGAAGGTGGATCTGCCGCCGGACGACACCCCGGACGCGCAGGACGTCCTGCGTCGCCAGACACCGCGCGAAGCAGCGCCGACGGACCAGCACAACGTGGACCAGACGCTGGCGCCGCCGGCGGTGTCCGCACGGCCATCCGAGCGCTATGCCGCCACGCAGACGGTCGCCGGCCGCCAGGGCAGCGCGGCCGTGACCTGGCAGGGCCTGCTGCTGGGCCATCTGGAACAGTACCGCCGCTACCCGCGCCAGGCCGAGCGTCTGCGCCAGCAGGGTGTGGCCCATGTGCGCTTCTCGGTGGACCGGCAGGGCAACGCCTCCAACATCCGGCTGGGCCAGAGCAGCGGCCATCCGCTGCTGGACGAGGAAACGTTGGCCACGGTGCGGCGCGGCAGCCCGTTGCCGCCACCGCCAGCGGAGATCACCGGCGACCCGGTGGAGGTGATGGTGCCGGTGACGTTCTTTCTCCGGCGGCGCTGAAGCGGGTGTCACACGCGCGGCACGGACGCGCTGGCATGAGGCCAGCGCGTCCGTCCTGCCTCAGAGCAGTGGCACCAGCAGCAATGCCACGATGTTGATGATCTTGATCAGCGGGTTGATCGCCGGGCCGGCGGTGTCCTTGTAGGGATCACCGACGGTATCGCCGGTGACCGCGGCCTTGTGTGCCTCGCTGCCCTTGCCGCCGAAGTGGCCATCCTCGATGTACTTCTTGGCGTTGTCCCACGCACCGCCGCCGGTGGTCATCGAGATCGCCACGAACAGGCCGGTGACGATGGTACCGATCAGCAGGCCGCCGAGTGCGCGCGGCCCGAGCAGCAGGCCGACCACCACCGGCACCGCGACCGGCAGCAATGACGGGATGATCATTTCGCGGATCGCCGAGCGGGTCAGCAGGTCCACCGCGCGGTCGTACTGCGGTTTGCCGGTGCCGTCCATGATCCCGGGAATCTCGCGGAACTGGCGGCGTACTTCCTCCACCACCGCGCCCGCCGCACGACCCACCGCTTCCATCGCCATCGCGCCGAACAGATAGGGAATCAGGCCGCCGATCAGCAGGCCGATGATCACCTCATGGTTGGACAGGTCGAAGGCGAAGACCTCGCCGGGATTGGCGGCCTGCAGGTTGTGCGTGTAGTCGGCGAACAGCACCAGCGCGGCCAGCGCGGCCGAGCCGATCGCGTAGCCCTTGGTCACCGCCTTGGTGGTGTTGCCGACGGCATCGAGGGGATCGGTGATGTCGCGGATTTCCGGCGGCAGTTCGGCCATCTCGGCGATGCCGCCGGCGTTGTCGGTGATCGGACCGTAAGCGTCCAGCGCCACGATCATGCCGGCCATCGAGAGCATCGCGGTCGCGGCGATGGCGATGCCGTACAGGCCACCAAAGTAGTGCGCCAGCCAGATTGCCACGCACACCGCGATCACCGGCAGGGCGGTGGACTTCATCGAGACACCAAGGCCGGCGATGATGTTGGTGCCGTGCCCGGTGGTGGAGGCCTGCGCCACGTGCTGCACCGGTTTGTACTGGGTGCCGGTGTAGTACTCGGTGATCCACACGATCAGCCCGGTCAGCACCAGCCCGATCAAGGCGCAGAAATACAGGTTCAGCGCACCGTGCGCGTTGTCGGGCATCAGCTGGGTGGTGATCGGATAGAACGCGATGGCGGCCAGGACACCGGACACGATCACGCCCTTGTACAGCGCGCCCATGATCGAGCCACCGGGCTTCACCTTGACGAACAGCGCGCCGACGATGGAGGCAATGATCGATACGCCGCCCAGCACCAGCGGATACAGCACCGCATTCGCACCGGCCTCGGCGATCATCAGGTTGCCGAGCAGCATCGTGGCGATCACGGTGACGGCGTAGGTTTCAAACAGGTCGGCGGCCATGCCGGCACAGTCGCCGACGTTGTCGCCCACGTTGTCGGCGATCACCGCCGGGTTGCGCGGGTCATCCTCGGGGATGCCGGCTTCGACCTTGCCGACCAGGTCCGCGCCGACATCGGCGCCCTTTGTGAAGATGCCACCGCCCAGCCGCGCGAAGATCGAGATCAGCGACGAGCCGAACGCCAGCCCGACCAGGGCGTGCAGCGTCTGCGCCACATCCAGCCCGAGTCGCAGCAGCAGCGCGTAGTAGCCAGCCACGCCCAGCAGGCCCAGCCCGACCACCAGCATGCCGGTGATCGCACCGCCGCGGAAGGCCACATCCATGGCCGCACTCAGGCCGTTGCGGGCAGCCTCGGCCGTGCGCACGTTGGCACGCACCGAAACGTTCATGCCGATGTAGCCGGCCGCGCCGGACAGCACGGCACCGATCGCGAAGCCGATCGCGGTGTACCAGCTGAGGAAGAGGCCAACCAGCACGAACAGCACGGCACCGGCGATGGCGATGGTCAGGTATTGACGGTTGAGATAGGCGCGCGCGCCTTCCTGGATGGCGGCGGCGATTTCCTGCATGCGGGCATTGCCAGCCGGTTGCCGGAGGATCCAGCGTGCCGACACGATGCCGTAGAGAATCGCGAGGATGGCGCAGAACAGCGCCAGAGAAAGCCCGTAACGTTCCAGCATGTCCCCTCCCGGGTGATGGAATGACATCCAGTGAACGGATGAACGTCTCCACGCGGGGGCACAACAGGCTGCAACCATGAACCAACCCGTTCAGACCGTGCCGGTCTTCAAGCGTGTGGCGGTGTTCAGCAATCCCTGGTGGCCGGAGTATGCGGGTAAATCCTCGATGCATGCCAGCAAGGATTTCAAACTGCGCGTGCGTGCCCGGATCGCCAACGATGGAGGTAGTGCCGGCCGCTGGCCGGCAACCGCGCAGATCCGGACGAAGGGCCGCCTTTGCCACGCCGTTCAGCCATCCACTGGCAGCCTCGGCCCATCCCCCGCCGTTGGAGTCCTGCCATGTCCCCCCGTCATCTGTTGTGGCTGGCCCTGTTGCCCGCCGTGTCCGCCTTCGCCGCCGAAACCCCCGAGCTGCAGCGCGCCGCCGGCACACCGCAGGCGGTACTCGCGGCCCACACGCTGCGCCAGATTCCCGAAGCCTGCGCACGGCTGGAAGGCGTGTTCACCGGCGAGGCGGCACAGCCGTACAAATTCGCCGTGGTCCGCACCAGCGAGCAGTGCCAGCCGCGTGCCCGCTTCGTCGATTACGAGAAGGCGCAGCCCAGCGAAGCCAAGGGCTGGAAGCTCAATGATGTGATCCGCGTGCCGAATGCCTCCTGCCCGGCGCAGCAGGCGGTGGTGCGCGTGTGGCGGATGCCGGTTACCACCAAGCCGGAACTCGATGGGCAGGGCCAGTCGCGCATCTACCTGGAAGACGCCAAGAAGCAGGCGGCTGCCGGCAAGATCGCCCAGGTGCCGATGTTCGCCGCGCAGATGAAGGTCGAGGGCAAGGCCTGCAACTGACGCCCCGTAACGGCGGGTAGTGCCGGCCGCTGGCCGGCTCCACGCGGACCGTCAGATGCGCGATGAAACCGGCCGCTGGCCGGCGCCCAGGACGCTCCCGGACGCCGCGATGCCGGCCAGCGGCCGGCACTACCTGAGCGCCGGACAGCCCGACGATGCCGGCCAGCGGCCGGCACTACCCGAGCGCCGGACAGCGCGACGATGCCGGCCAGCGGCCGGCACTACCCGAGCGCCGGACAGCCCGACGATGCCGGCCAGCGGCCGGCACTACCGGGTCGATTACGCCTCGAAGGCAGGCAGCTTTCTCTTCACCGCCACGTTCTTCAGCGTCACGTACTTCGGCAGCCCATCGGACCCGTACGGCAACGGGGCTTCCCCCTTGATCAGCGGGGCGAGATAGGCGCGGGCCTTGTCGGTGATGCCGAAGCCATCGCGGCGGATGAAGCCGGCCGGCATCTTCTTCTCGTGGTTGGCCACCTTGTGCAGCGGGGCCGCTTCAATCTTCCAGCGGTAAGGCGTGTCGCTGGTGCGCACGATCACCGGCATCACCGCGTTCTGGCCCTTCAGCGCGAACTGCACCGCCGCCTTGCCCACCGCCTGTGCCTGCTCCCAGTCGGTCTTGGAGGCCAGATGGCGTGCCGAGCGCTGCAGGTAGTCGGGCAGGGTCCAGTGGACCTTGTAGCCCAGCCCATCCTTGACCCGCGCGGCCAGCTGCGAAGCCACGCCACCGAGCTGGGTGTGCCCGAACGAATCGGTGCCGCCGCCCGCATCGGCGACGAAGCGACCGTCGGCGGTCTGGATGCCTTCGGAGGCGACCACTACGCAGTAGCCCACGCGCTCGACCACCTGTTTCACTTTGGCCAGGAACGCCGCTTCGTCATACGCGCGCTCGGGCAGCAGGATGATGTGTGGGGCGTCATCGGCGCCCTGGCCGGCCAGGCCCGCAGCCGCCGCGAGCCAGCCGGCGTGGCGGCCCATCGCCTCGTAGACGAATACCTTGGTCGAGGTCTCGGCCATCGCGGCCACATCCAGTGCTGCTTCGCGTACGGAGACGGCGGTGTACTTGGCGGCCGAGCCGAAGCCCGGGCAGGTATCGGTCACGGCCAGATCGTTGTCGATGGTCTTGGGCACGCCGATGCAGGTCAGGTCGTAGTCGAAGGCCTTGGCCAGCTGGGAGACCTTCCAGGCGGTATCGGCCGAATCGTTGCCGCCGTTGTAGAGGAACCAGCGCACGTCATGGGCGCGCAGCACCTCGAGCAGGCGCGCGTACTTATCGCGGTCGGCCTCCAGCGATTTGAGCTTGTAGCGGCACGAGCCAAACGCGCCGCCGGGGGTATGGGCGAGGGCGGCGATGGCGGCGGCGGTCTCCTTCGAGGTATCGATCAGGTCCTCGCGGAGCGCGCCGAGAATGCCGTTGCGCGCGGCCAAGACCTTGATTCCTTTGGCCCTTGCGGTGCTGATGACCGCCGAGGCGGTGGCATTGATGACGGCGGTGACGCCGCCTGACTGGGCGTAGAGCAGGGTACCGTTGGACATGATGCGACCTTGGTCTGGGGGAAGGACATTGCAGAGACATTACCGGTATGGGGTAAAGTGCGCGTATTGCGGTGCAGCGTGATTGTGGGCAATCCCGGGGCGCGCGCCCTTCCATTTTCTTACCAAGTTGGAGTCAGGTTGATGCGATTGGTTCTGTTGGGACCGCCCGGTTCGGGCAAGGGGACGCAGGCGACGCGCCTGAAGGAACATCTCTCGATTGCGCACATTTCCACCGGTGATCTGCTGCGCGCTGAAGTCGCCGCCGGCACCGAGCTGGGCAAGCAGGCCAAGGCTGTGATGGATGCCGGCAACCTGGTGTCCGATGACATCCTGCTGGGCATGCTCGAGTCGCGCCTGGGCCAGGACGATGTGGCCAAGGGCTTCATCCTCGACGGTTACCCGCGCAACGTGGCCCAGGCCAACGCGCTGGACAGCCTGCTGGCCAAGATCGGCCAGCCGCTGGATGCCGTGGTGCAGCTGGACGTGCCGACCGAACTGCTGGTCGAGCGCATCGCCGGCCGCGCCGCCGAACAGGGCCGCGCCGATGACAATCCCGAATCGGTGCGCCAGCGCCTGCAGGTCTACAACGACCAGACCGCGCCGGTGGTGGATTTCTACGCTGGCCGCGGCACCCTCGCGCGCGTTGATGGCGTGGGCGAACTGAACGACGTGGAAGCGCGCATCCGCGCCGCGATCCAGGCCTGATGCGGGTCGGTGCCGCTACGGCGGCACCGCGCCGGCTGTACGTTTGCCGGCGCCGCAAACACACACGCCCGGCCCCCGAAGGGACCAGGCGTGTGGTTTGAAGGTGCCAGCGAGCGGGCTTGCTCAGAGCCCCGCAGCATGAGCCCCCCTGGGGATGGCCTCTTGGGGAGTAGGACCAATGGGGTACTGCGGCTGGCCAATAGAATTGTGTCCGTCTTCACAGTATGGCGCTATCGGGAATTCCCCGACACCGCGCTGGATTTTTCTGATAGTCGACTAGGAGTTGTCTGACGGCGATCTCCATCGACGGTGGCGATCGGCGACAATCGTACGCATGAGCACGATCCACATTCTTGGCATTGCAGGCACTTTCATGGGCGGCGTGGCCGCACTGGCGCGCGAGAAGGGCCATACGGTCCGCGGCAGCGATCAGGCGATCTACCCCCCGATGTCCACCCAGCTCGAACGGCTGGGCATCGCCCTGGATCCGGGCTACCGCGCCGACAGCGTGGCGCCGGACTGCGACGAGGTGGTGATCGGCAATGCGCTGTCGCGTGGCAACCCCGCCGTGGAAGCGGTGCTGGATGCAGGCCAACGCTACATCTCCGGCGCCCAGTGGCTGTCCGAGCAGGTGCTGCCGGGCCGCGATACCCTGGCGGTCGCCGGCACCCACGGCAAGACCACCACCACCACCATCCTCACCTGGCTGCTGCACAGCGCCGGGCGTGAACCCGGCTTCCTGATCGGTGGCGTGGCCGAGGATTTCGGCGTCTCCGCGCGTGTGGGCAGCGGCCGTGAGTTCGTGGTCGAGGCCGATGAGTACGACACCGCGTTCTTCGACAAGCGCAGCAAGTTCGTGCACTACCGGCCGCTGGTGGCGATCCTCAACAACCTCGAATACGACCACGCCGATATCTTCCCGGACGTGGCCGCGATCCAGCGCCAGTTCCACCACCTGATCCGCACCGTGCCCGCGCGTGGGCGCCTGATCGTCAACGGCGAAGATGCCTATCTCGCCGACGTGCTGGCGATGGGCTGCTGGACCCCGGTGGAGCGCTTCGGTTTCGATCCTTCGCTGGAATGGCATGCCGAGCTGGTGGAGGCCGACGGCAGTGTGTTCGTCGTGCACCATCGCGGCGAGCGGGTCGGTGAGGTGCGCTGGTCGCTGCTCGGCCGCCACAATGTCCTCAACGGGCTGGCCGCCCTGGCTGCCGCGCATGCGGTCGGCGTCGAGCTGGCCACCGTGATCCCGGCGCTGGCCGCGTTCCGCAGCGTCAAGCGCCGGATGGAAGTGATCGGCCAGGCACGCGACATCACCCTCTACGACGATTTCGCGCATCACCCCACCGCGATCCGTACCACCCTCGAAGGCCTGCGCGCCAAGGTGGGCGATGCCCGCATCGTGGTGGCCATGGAGCCGCGCAGCAATTCGATGCGGCTGGGGGCACACGCACAGGCGCTGGCGCCCTCGCTGGACGGTGCCGACGCGGTGGTGTTCCTGCATCGCCCGGAACTGGCCTGGGATGCGGCGAGCGTGATCGCCGCCGTCCGGGGTGAGGCCCATGCCGTGCCCGATACGGATGCGCTGCTGGCTCAGCTGGGCGCGATCGCAGCGCCGGGTGACCATGTGGTGTTCATGTCCAACGGCGGTTTCGACGGGGCCCCGCGCCGCTTCCTGGCGCAGCTGCAGCACCCCTGAGGGACGCGGGCCATGACCGACACCGCTTCACTGCCCCTGTTCCCGCTGCACACCGTGCTGCTGCCCGGCGCGGCGCTCGGCCTGCGGGTGTTCGAACGCCGCTACCTGGACATGCTGCGCGAATGCAGTCGTGCGGGGACTGCCTTCGGGGTGTGCCTGATCCTGGACGGTGAGGAGGTCGGTGCGCCGGCATTGCCGGCCGCCTACGGGGTTGAGGCGCGGATCGAGGATTTCGACGTGGGCGCCGATGGTGTTCTGGTGCTGCGCCTGCGCGGCCAGCGCCGCTTCCATGGGGATCACACCCGCGTGCGCGACAACGGGCTGATCATTGCCGAAGTGACCTGGTGCGCCGCCGACAGTGACGATGAACTGCAGCCCGAACACGCGCTGATGGCCACCGTGCTGGAGCACATCATCGAGCAGGCCGGCGCGGCCTTCGCACCGGTCAGCCCGGCGCAGATGGAGCAGGCCAGCTGGGTTGGCTGGCGCCTGGCCGAACTGCTGCCGCTGCAGGATGCGCAACGCCTGCAACTGCTGCAACACGATGACCCGCACCAGCGCCTGCAGGCGCTGCTGGACTGGATGCCGTAACGCGCGGTTCCCCCCGCGTTACGCCCCCTCGGCCGGGTAGCTCCGGCGCTGCATCACTCGGCCGGTGGCATGCGCACGCGCAGCACCGGCATCTCGGTGTCTGGATGGGTATCGACCTGCAGCGGCAGCCCGTCCAGTGCCTGGCGGACCGCATTGAGCGACGGGTCGATGCCACGCATCGGCCGCCACATCCCGATCAGCTTGAAGTGCTGCTGGTAATGCAGCGTCTGCGCACTGCCCAGCCACAGCGGTTCATTGTCCGGCGCCGCCAGGCGTGCCGGTGCCGGCCACAGGCGCAGCGCGAAGATCTCATTGGGCGCATTGCCAGCCCGCAGCATCAGCAGCGATTCGACCTGGGTATCCAGCGTGGCCGGCAGTACCGGCACCTTGTCCTTGTCGGAGGACTTGTCGAGCATCAACAACGCCTGCTCCCAGCCCGCCTGGGGCTGCACGCGCCAGCCCTGGCTTTCCAGCCGGCGCTGCAGCGGCGCCAACGGACCGGCCACCTGCACATCCAGCGGCCAGCGCTGATCGTCGTCGAACTCATTGCGACGCGAGGGCAGGTGCTGCCATTCGGTCGTCCACCAGGCCTGGGCATCCAGCGGCGCCGGGGTCGGCTGGGCAGGCTCGAAGCGCGCCAGTTTCACCGGGATGTTGCGTGGGGCATACCAGAGCGCGGCGATGGCGAAGGTGCCGTAGAACAGCCATGCCACCGGCTTGACCCAGAACGAGCGGTTGAACCGGCGGCGGTAGGCGATGCCCAGCACCAGCAGCCAGAACAGGCCGAACAGCATGCCGCCGATCACATCGCTCAGCCAATGCGCGCCGAGGTAGATGCGGGCGAAGCCGATCAGGCTGACGATGATGCCCGACAGCAGGTAGGGCCATACGCGGGTGCGCCCCGGCAGTTCACGGGCGATCAGCACGGCGAAGAAGCCGAAGGTGATCGTGGCCATCGTCACCGACACGGACGGGAAGCCGAAGCCGCTGCTCGCATCCGGCGGGCGGACCACGTCCACCGTCGCACCGAGCAGCTTGCACAGCGCCAGCCCGAAGGCGAGCGCGGCCAGCCAGTGCGCGGCCGCCATCCAGCGCCGGCGCCAGACCAGGTAGCCCATGCCTGCCGCGGTGGCCGGCAGCAGGACCTGCCAGGCGCCCAGCGAGGCCAGCGCGGCCATCGGGTAATCGGCCAGCGGATTGCGCAATGCCAGCATCGCGTGGTGCACGGCCAGATCGACCATCAACGGCTCGCCGTGGGCGACCACCGCCATCAACAGCACGAACCAGCCCCAGCCGAGCAGCAGCAACATCACCGCCAGCATCGCCAGCGGCACCGACTCGCGGCGCTGCGGGTCGAACACGGCGACCGAGTAACGGCCCAGCGTCGGGTGACGCTGCGACCAGGCCAGCAGACTGGCCAGCCAGCTGTCCATGCGCGAGGCCGACCAGCGGTAGCCATACAGCACGATCGCCCACACCAGGCCCATGATCACGCCGAGCAGGGCCAGCACCATCACCAACCGGCCGGCGACCGCGGCGACCGCGTCGTAGGCCTCGCCCAGCACCCAGCCGGGCGCCAGGAACAGGACGGCCCAGGACAGGCTGGCGATGCCGCTGGCCTGGATATAGCGCGACAACGGCATCTTCATCATGCCGGCGATGGCCGGCACGAACGGGCGGATCGCGCCGACATAACGCGCCACCAGGATGCTCTTGAAGGCATTGCGGCGGAACATCGTCTCGCCGCGATCGAGCAGCTGCGGGTATTTGCTGAAGGGCCAGAAGCCCCGCAGCCGATCGCCCCAGCGCCGGCCTACCCAGTAGCTGATGCCGTCACCGGCGAATGCGCCCAACGCCGCGCAGGCCACGGCATACGGCCCGGAGATCTGGCCCAGGCCGATGAACACCCCGACCGCGAACAACAGCGGCAACGCGGGCACGATCGCGCCCAGCACGATGACCGCATCGCAGAAGGCAATGAGGAAAATGACCGCGCCGGCAAGCACGGGGTGAGCTGAGATCCACGCAAGCGTGGCATCGATCCATGACGAGTCCATCGGGGGATTATAGGGGGGGCAAAGTGACTGACTGCCCGCCAGACGCCGGGAATGTGCGGCATCTGCAGTGAATGAACGCGATCACCCGCCTAGAATGGCGGCATGACACGCCCTGCCGATCCCGCCCCGACCGCCCTCAAAGCCGACAGCTTTGGCCGCATCCTGCTGATGGAAGAGGATGGCCAGCGCTTCGTGCGCCGTGACCTGGAGGCAACGCCGTGGTGGTTGCGGGTACCGGCGTGGTGGCTGGCCCGGCGCGAGGCACGCGCGCTGGCGCATCTGGATGGCATGCCGGCCACGCCGCGGCTGCTGCGCTGGAACGGGCGCTGGCTGGACCGCAGCTTCATGGACGGAGATGCCATGTACCAGCGTCCGCCGCGTGGCGACCTGGCCTACTTCCGCGCGGCCCGACGTCTGCTGCAGCAGGTGCATCGCCACGGCATCGCACACAACGACCTGGCCAAGGAGGCCAACTGGCTGGTGCGCGAAGACGGCTCGCCGGCCCTGATCGATTTCCAGCTGGCGGTGATCGGCAACCCGCGCTCACGCTGGATGCGCCTGCTGGCCCGCGAGGACCTGCGCCATCTGCTCAAGCACAAGCGCATGTACTGCCGGCAGTCGCTGACCCCGGTGGAAAAGCGGCTGCTCAAGCGCACCTCGTGGGTGCGTGATCTCTGGTTCCGCACCGGCAAGCCGGTCTATCGCTTTGTCACGCGAAAGATCCTGCACTGGGAAGACAACGAAGGGCAGGGTCCCAAGCCGTGAGCGCAGGCAGCGCGCACGCGCCGCAATGACCGGGCGAGCGCCCGGCAGACGCTGACCACGCGCAGCTGATCAGCGCAGATCGAGGATCTGCTTGCCGGCGAAGCGGCGTTGCGCATCGAAATCGTAGGCGACCCGCAGCACCCCATCCTCTGCACACGCATGGCAGGTGCGCAGCGGCGTGCTGTAGATCAGGCGCACGCCGCCGTTGGGCAGTGCTTCGCTGCCGCTGGCTTCGGCCGGGGCAAACGGTGAGGCATCCGGGTGTGCATCCAGGAACGGTTTGACGGTGGCATCGGCGCGCGACATTTCCGGCAGCACGTCCGCATCCACATCCACCGTGTGCCCGGCGCTGTCGACCAGCAGCGTGCCTTCATTGGTGTTGGCACGGAACGGGTATTCGATGGTGGCGATGCCCACGCCGTCCTGGTCCCGCCATGCGCTCACGTAGCCGGGATTGCCCTGCGCCCCCAGTTGATGGGCGGCGGCGATCGCCTGCGGGCTGGCCTTGGCGGCCTGCATCGCCTTGGACAGGCAATCATCGGCGACCGGTGCCTGGCCACGGCAGGCATCGACCTCGCCGTCCCAGATCGCCGCTTCGCCGAACGGGGAGGTGCCCCCGGCGGTGCCCGGGACGGTAGCTGCGTTCTGCGTCGCGGAGGCGGCAGGATCGCCAGCGGGTTGGCAGGCGCCAAGGGCCAGCACCAGGGCCAACGCGGTCAGGGGAAGGCGGATCGCCGTCATGTCGCTCATTCCATGCAGAACGTGAACGCCCAGTATCGGCGCGGCGCATGAATCCGGCGTGTGCCGGGGCGGCATAATGCGGATTCACTGCACCCGCATCCAAGGAATTCCGCGCATGGCCAGTCTGCAAGGCAAGACCCTGTTCATCACCGGCGCCTCGCGCGGCATCGGCCTGGCCATTGCGCTGCGTGCGGCACGCGACGGCGCCAACATCGCGATCGCGGCCAAGTCCTCGGTGCCCAATCCGAAGCTGCCCGGCACCATTCACAGTGCCGCCGAGGCGGTGACCGCCGCAGGCGGGCAGGGGCTGGCACTGAAGTGCGACATCCGCGAAGAAGACCAGGTGCGCGCGGCCGTCGCTGCCACCGTGGATACCTTCGGTGGCATCGACATCCTGATCAACAACGCCAGCGCGATCTGGCTGCGCGGCACGCTGGACACGCCGATGAAACGCTTTGACCTGATGCAGCAGGTCAATTCGCGCGGCAGCTTCCTGTGCGCGCAGGCCTGCCTGCCGCATCTGCTGCAGGCGCCCAACCCGCACATCCTCACGCTGGCGCCGCCGCCGACGCTGGACCCGAAGTGGTGGGGCCCGCATACCGGTTACACGCTGGCCAAGATGGGGATGAGCTTCGTCACCCTCGGCCTGGCGGCCGAGTTCGGCCCGCAGGGCGTGGCCGTCAACGCGTTGTGGCCGCGCACGGTGATCGCTACCGATGCGATCAACATGATTCCCGGCGTGGACATCCGTGGCTGCCGCACGCCGGCGATTCTGGCCGACGCCGCGCACGCGGTGCTGTGCCGTGAGGCGGCCGGTTTCAGCGGACAGTTCCTGCTCGATGACGAGGTGTTGGCGCAGGCGGGCATCACCGATCTGAGCGGCTACGCCGTCGATCCATCGCGCCCGTTGATGCCGGACCTGTTCCTGGAGTGACGCGCGTTCGCTGCGCGCGATGACAACAGCTGCACACACTGGGCTGCTATGGTGCGTCCCCCCAATTGGTATGGACACTCGCATGTCATCTCGCACACGGACCGCGCCGCTCGCCGCCGCCATCGCATTGATCAGCCTGCTCGGCGCCTGCAGCAAGGGGCCGGGCAGCGTCGCCGATACCCAGGGCGTGGAGAAGGTGAACGCCTACATCGCCTGCTTCAACGCCGTTGAACAGCCGATCCACGAAGGTTTCCAGCAGTACATCGGCTGGATGCAGGACCCCGAGGCCGGCCCGACCGGCAACGAGAAAAAGGTGCGTGGGCCAGGTACGGTGCTGTCGCATCGCGTGGAGGCATGCAATGCCCCGATGGTGGCGGCGCTGGCGATGACGCCGGCGGAGCCCGAGCTGGATCCGGCGGCAAGCGCTTACCAGAAGACGTTCGTCGACCTGTACGCCCTGATCGAGCAGGCCGACCGTTACTACAGCCGCGAGGACTACCTGCGCGATGACCATGCCGGCATGCGCGCCCAGCATGCGCCGTTGATGAAGGCCTATATGGCGTTCTTCGATGCAGGTACCGCACTGGATGCCGCACTGGAAAAGCGCGAAGACGAACGCCGTGCCGAACAGCTCAAGGAGATTGAAGCCTCCGAAGGCCGCTCGATGGCGTACTACCAGATCAAGATCCTCGGCGACGGCAAGCAGCTGACCCAGCTGCTCAACAGCGAGACGCCCGATCTGGCCGTGGCCCGCACCCAGCTCACCGCGTTCCAGGCGCTGCTGCAGCAGGCGCAGGAGGACAAGGTCGGCAAGGGCGATGCGATGTGGGGGCACGTGGAGCGTGCGGCCGATGCGCTGGCCCGCGATGCCGGCCGTCGCATCGAGCGCGTGGAATCCAGGACGCCCTACACCCGCAGCGAGCAGATGCTGATCGAGAGCGGCGGCCGGATCAACAACCCGCAGGGCTCGGCCGAAGCGTTGCTGGTCAGCTACAACGACCTGGTCGACATGAGCAACCGCCTGGCCCAGACCAGCGGCGCACGCTGAGCGAACGCGGGGCCGGCTGCCAGGCGGCCCGCCCCGCGTTGATCAGACGTTGAAGACCGGGGGCAGTTTCTCGCCGCAGTGTCGGCAATGCACGGCATCCGGTTCGTGGCCTTCCAGCCCGCAGTGCGGGCAGCCGCGCGCATCCCGGCGCGCGGCATGCTCGGCATCGCGCATGGTATTGGCCAGTTCGGCGGTGTAGATGCCGGTGGGTACGGCGATGATGCTGTAGCCGATCAGGATCAGCACCGAGGTGACGAAGCGGCCCAGCACGGTCTGCGGCACGATGTCACCGAAGCCCACCGTGGCCATGGTCACCACCGCCCAGTACATGCTGCTGGGGATGCTGGTGAAGCCGTGGTTGGGGCCTTCGATCACGTACATCATGGTGCCGGCGATGATGGTGATGGTGATGACCGTGAACAGGAACAGCAGCACCTTGCGCCGGCTGCGCCACAGTGACTCCATCAGCACGCCGCTTTCTTCGATGTAGCGGGTCAGCTTGAGGATCCGGAACACCCGCAGGATGCGCAGCGCGCGCACCACCAGCAGGCTCTGCGCGCCGGGAATGAACAGCGACAGGTAGGTCGGCAGGATCGAGGCCAGATCGATGATGCCCCAGATGCTGAATGCGTAGCGCAGCGGGCGTTTGACCACCACCAGCCGCAACAGGTACTCGGCGGTGAACAGGATCGTGAAGCCCCATTCGAGCACGTAGAGCCCGTCGGCATAGGCCGCATGGAAGCGCTGCACGCTGTCGAACATGACCACCACCACGCTGGCGACGATCGCGTAGACCAGCAGCAGGTCGAAATTGCGCGAGGGCCGGGTGTCGTGGCGGTAGATGATGTCGAACCACTGGCGGCGCCAGCCGGATTCGGTGGCGGGGTTGAGCTGGGGGGCAGTGAACGGTCGCATGGGGCGCATTGTGCCCCACCGGCCCAAAGCGCGAGAATGGGATCTTTCCTGAGCCGTTGACTGCCATGACTGCCGCTGCCACCGATCCGCTGTTGTCCCTGTCGCATTACTACCTGCCGGTCTACAAACCGCGCCAGGTGGTGCTCGAACGTGGCCAGGGCGCGCGCGTCTGGGACAACCAGGGCCGTGAATTCATCGATCTGGCCGCCGGCATCGCGGTGTGTGGCCTGGGCCACAACGATCCGGACCTGAAGGCCGCGCTGATCGAGCAGGCCAGCAAGTTGTGGCATACCAGCAACGTGTTCTACAGCGAGCCGCCGCTGCGCCTGGCCGAAGAACTGGTCACCGCCTCGCGCTTCGCCGAGCGCGTGTTCCTGTGCAACTCCGGCGCCGAAGCCAATGAAGTGGCGATCAAGCTGGTCCGCAAGTGGGCCTCCTCGCTGGGCCGGCCGGCGCATCAGCGCGTGATCGTGACCTTCCGCGGCAGCTTCCATGGCCGCACCCTGGCCGCGGTGACCGCCACTGCCCAGCCGAAGTACCAGGAAGGCTACGAGCCGCTGCCCGGTGGCTTCCGCTATGTCGACTTCAATGACGAGGTCCAGCTGGAAACCGCGATGGCCGCCGGCGATGTCGCGGCGGTGATGCTGGAGCCGATCCAGGGCGAGGGCGGCGTGATGCCGGCCAAGCCGGGCTTCCTGCAGCGCGTGCGCGAGCTGTGCGACCAGCACAACGCGCTGCTGGTGCTGGATGAGATCCAGGCCGGCATGGGCCGCACCGGCACCTTGTTCGCGCATTGGCAGGACAACATCAAACCGGACATCGTCACCCTGGCCAAGGCGCTGGGCGGCGGCTTCCCGATCGGCGCGATGCTGGCCGGCCCGAAGGTGGCCGAGGTGATGCAGTTTGGCGCGCACGGCACCACCTTCGGTGGCAATCCGCTGGCCGCCGCCGTCGCCCGGGTGGCGCTGCGCAAGCTGTCCTCGCCGGAGATCGCGCACAACGTGAGCCGTCAGTCGCAGGCGCTGCGCGATGGCCTGGGCAAGATCAACGACGAGTTCAAGGTGTTCAGCCAGGTCCGCGGTCGCGGGCTGATGCTGGGCGCGGTGCTGGACAAGGATTTTGCCGGCCAGGCCGGTCCCATCCTCGACCACGCCGCCGAACACGGCCTGCTGACCCTGCAGGCCGGGCCGGAAGTGCTGCGCTTCGTGCCGTCGCTGAACATCACCGATGAGGAAATCGCCGAAGGCCTGAAGCGTCTGCGCGCGGCCGTGCAGTCGTTCATCGCGTCGCGGTAGAGCCGACCGTTGGTCGGCTGCTGTTGTTGTGGCGCGGTAGAGCCGACCGTTGGTCGGCTCTAACCCAGGGCGTACCGCTTGATGACCTTGCCGAACGCGCGGCTGTCCGTCGCGGTCTCGGCCGGCAGACCGGCCAGCCGAGCCCCGCGCACGTTGACGAACAGGTCATCGATGAACAGCGTGCGCTCGGCGCGCGCCCCCAGCAGCGTCACCGCCTTGGCGAATATCGCCGGATCCGGCTTGCGCCCGCCCAGCGCACCGCTGCACAGGATGCGGCCGTGCAGGGCATCGGCCAGGGTGGGAACAAGCTGTGGAATCGTCTGCGCCATCAGCGCGCCGTTGTTGGTCAGGATGCCGATCGGCAGTGCCTGCGCGATCCGCGCCACGCGTTCGATCACCCCTGTTTGCGGTGCGCACGCGGCGATGCGCGCGGCCTGCCACTGCGCGATGCTGATCGTGGTCTG
Source organism: Stenotrophomonas sp. TWI1151 (assembly GCF_039673135.1). NCBI lineage: Bacteria > Pseudomonadati > Pseudomonadota > Gammaproteobacteria > Lysobacterales > Lysobacteraceae > Stenotrophomonas > Stenotrophomonas sp. TWI1151. The sequence continues at coordinate 9,478 of NZ_JBDJLA010000011.1, read as the reverse complement.
CAGTGCATCACCCAGTCGCTGCAGGTAGGCGTCCGTGGCCATGCCGCTGTCGTAGGCGCGCTCCAGCCCAGTGTCGAACAGCGCCGCCTGCACCTGCGCCGCACTGCAGCCGACGCTCGCGGCCAGATGGCGCACACGCAGGTGCCGCGCATAGCGCACCAGCACGCCATCGAAATCCAGCAGCAGGCACTCGATCACATGCGGCATGGGGCCGTCTCGTCCAGATCCAGTGCTGACCGTAACCCACCCAGTGCCTGCGCTGCGACATCGCGTCGCACGTCGCCTGCACGGGCGGTCACTAGAATCGCGGGGACTGCCTGATGGAGATCGCCTTGAAACTGCTTGCCCCCGTGTTGCTTGCCGGCCTGATGCTGGCCCCGGCCGCCCATGCGCGTGTCTGCGCGATCGCCATCGACAGTACCGACCAGATGAGCTTCAGCCAGAAGGAACTCAAGGTTGCCGCGGACTGCACCCAGGTGAAGCTGACCCTGCGCCACACCGGCAAGCTCGCCGCGACCGCGATGGGCCACAACTGGGTACTGACCCGCGCCGCGGATTACCAGCCGGTGGCGATGGCCGGCATGCGCACCACGTTGGCCGACAGCTACCTGCCCAAGGGCGATGCACGCGTGCTGGCGCACACGCCGGTGATCGGCGGGGGACAAAGTACCAGCGTCACCTTCTCCACCGCCAAGCTGACCAAGGGCGGCGACTACACCTTCTTCTGCTCGTTCCCCGGCCATTTCGCGATGATGAAAGGCCGTTTTCTGTTCGGCTGAGCGCCGAAAACGGCCGGTAGCTACCGACCATTGGTCGGTAGACGCCGTGACGACCAACGGTCGTCACCTACCCGGGATGATCGGTACGCACACCGTGACGACCAACGGTCGTCACCTACCCGGGATGATCGGTACGCACACCGTGACGACCAACGGTCGTCACCTACCGCGTTCTATCAGCCCTTGACGACCTTGAAGGCTTCGCGCGCGGCTTCGAGCGTCGCATCGATGATGCTGTCGTCATGGGCGCTGGACAGGAAGCCGGCTTCGTATGCGGACGGGGCCAGGAACACGCCGCGCTCCAGCATCGCGTGGAAGAAGGTGTTGAACGCGGTGATGTCGCACGCGGTCGCCTGCGCGTAGGTCTCCACCTTCTGGTCAGTGAAAAACAGGCCGAACATCGCGCCGACCTGGGTGGTGGTCACTGCCACGCCTGCATCGGCCGCCGCTGCTTCCAGCCCCGCGCACAGGCGCGCGGCCGAAGCACTCAGGCGATCATGGAAGCCCGGTTCCTGCACCAGTTCCAGCATCGCCAGGCCGGCTGCCATGGCCACCGGATTGCCGCTCAGCGTGCCCGCCTGGTAGATCGGGCCAGCCGGGGAAATCTGCGACATCAGCTCGCGGCGGCCACCGTACGCACCCACCGGCATGCCGCCGCCGATGATCTTGCCGAAGGTGGTCAGGTCCGGGGTGACGCCGTAATGCGCCTGCGCGCCACCGAGGGCCACGCGGAAGCCGGTCATCACTTCATCGAAGATCAGCACCGTGCCGTACTGCGTGCACAGTGCGCGCAGGTGCTGCAGGTAGCCCTCGCGCGGCGGGATGCAGTTGGCGTTGCCGACCACCGGCTCGATGATCAGCCCGGCGATGTGCTCGCCCTGTTCGGCGAACAGCGCCGTGGCGGCCTCGAAGTCATTGTAGGGTAGGGTCAGGGTGAGTTCGCTCAGCCCGGCCGGGACGCCTGGCGAGGTCGGCACGCCCAAGGTCAGCATGCCGCTGCCGGCCTTGACCAGGAACGAGTCGCCATGGCCGTGGTAGCAGCCTTCGAACTTGACGATGCGGCTGCGGCCGGTGGCACCGCGTGCCAGCCGGATCGCCGACAGGGTGGCCTCGGTGCCCGAGTTCACCATGCGCACCATCTCGCAGGACGGCACCAGCCGGGTCAGTGTTTCGGCCATGGTCACTTCGGCTTCGCACGGCGCGCCGAAGGACAGGCCGTTGCCGATCGCCTGCTTGACCGCCTGGCGCACGGCGGTGTGGTTGTGGCCGACGATCATCGGGCCCCAGGAGCCGACGTAATCGATGTAGCGGTTGTCGTCCACGTCATACAGATAGGGGCCATCGGCGCGCTTGACGAAGAACGGCTCGCCGCCGACCGACTTGAACGCGCGCACCGGCGAGTTGACGCCACCCGGCAGAAGCTTCTGGGCGCGGGTGAACAGGGCGTGGGACTGGTCGTGGTTCATGGAGTGTCCTGGGTCTTACGGAAACTGGGCGAGGAAGGCGCGCTGGGCGGCAACCGGGTCGGGGGCGGCGAAAATGCCGCTGACCACGGCCACCAGGTCGGCACCGGCCGCGATGATGGGACCCACATTGTCCGGGCTGAGCCCGCCGATCGCCACCCGCGGCACGCCCAGTGCGGCGCTTTGCCGCAGCAGGTCCGGCGTGGCACGGCTGGCGGTGACCTTGGTGGTGGTGGGGAAGAACGCGCCGAAGGCCACATAGCTGGCGCCTTCGGCCACGGCACGCGCGGCATTGGCCAGCTGGTCGTAGCAGGACGCGCCGATGATGGCGTCGGGCCCCAACAGGGCACGCGCCGCGCCGATGTCGCCGTCGGTGCCGCCCAGGTGCACGCCAGCGGCGCCCACGGCATGGGCCAGCGCCGGGTCGTCATTGATGATCAATGGCACGCCGTGCTGCCCGCACAGCGCCTGCAGCGCGGTCGCCTGCCGCAGGCGCAGGGCGGCATCGGCGGTCTTGTTGCGGTACTGCAGCCAGGTGGCCCCAGCCGCCAGCAGCGGCGCGGTGCGCGCCAGCAGTCGTGCGGTATCGGGCTCGTCGGGGGTGATGAGGTAGACGCCGCGGGGCGGCGTGGGGGCTGAAGCGTGATTCATCAATGGCTACCGGTAGCGCAACGGGAGTGGGACAATGAACGCTGTCAGCTCTTGTCCTGCCGTGATTATCCGATGACCGACGCAACCGCCACCACCTTCCGCACCTGGATGTGCGTTGTCTGCGGCTTCCTGTACCGGGAAGAGGACGGGCTGCCGGAAGAGGGCATCGCCCCGGGCACGCGCTGGGACGACATTCCCGATACCTGGACGTGCCCGGACTGCGGCGTGACCAAGGATGATTTCGAGATGGTCGAAGTCGACTGAGACACCAGCCAGCCGCCGTGTCGCGGCGCCGTCAGTGCAGACGCGGCACCACGCCACCGAGGCCGACCAGCTTCTCACGCACGAACTGGGCATCGCTGGCCTTGGCATTGCGCTTGAGATACAGCCCCAGGTCGCTGCGCGCGCCGGCCTCGTAATCCAGCTGCAGGTAGGCCATGCCGCGGTCACGCAGGGCGTCGTCCTGCTCGGGCGCCAGCTTCAGCAGGCGGTCGGCACTGCGCGCGGCGCGGTCCCATTCGCCGCGTTCCACGTACACGCCGTGCAGGTTGCGCAGCATCCGCATCAGGATCGCGCGTGCCGGGGCCGGGTCCAGGATCTGCGCGAGCACGTCGTCGTCGGGCACTTCACCGCCCAGGTGTGAGCGTGCGCGTTCGCGCAGTTCCTCCACGCCCAGTGGTCGGCCGCCGTTGAACGGGTCCATCACCAGCACGCCGTCGTTGAGTGGCAGGCGCACCAGGAAGTGCCCCGGGAAGGACACCCCGTCCAGCGGGATGCCGAGCCGGCGCGAGACTTCCATCTGCACCAGCGCCAGCGAAATCGGATTGCCCAGGCGGCGTTCGAAGACCTGGTTCAGATAGCTGTTGCGTGGGTCGTAGTACTCGCCGTGGTCGCCGCTGTAGCCCAGCTCGTCGAACAGGTGGCGGTTGACCGCGGCGATCTTCAGCGGCCACATGTCGATCGTGGCGATCTCGGTGCGCAGGTGGTCGGCGTGACTCTGCAGGACCGCGTCGTAGACGGCGGGGTCCAGATCCGGGTATTCGTCCCGGGCGATCAGCAACGCCGTCGGCAACAGCGGCAGCGCCTCGTCATCCAGCTCGGCCAGTGAGTCCCACGTCGGCAATGTGATCTGCCCCTGCATGGGACAAGACTGGCGACAAACGCGCCGCGATTCAAGGGCGCGGCGCGTTTATCGGTGCCCTTTTACTTGCCGTCGGCGATGCCGGGGCCGAACGTGAGTTCGGTGCCGTCCTTGAGCGCCATCTTTTCGGCCTGCCCGGCGTTGAGTTCCAGCACGTAGCGGGCCGGTTCGCTGCTGGGGTAGGGCGGGCAACGATCGCCGGCCGAACACGGCGGCACATCGCGCTGCTGGCTGACCAGGCGGCGCTGCGCATCGAAGTACAGGATGTCCAGCGCGATCTTGGTGTTCTTCATCCAGTACGCCTGCAGTTCTTCGCGTTCGTGGATGAACAGCATGCCGTGGTCCTCGGGCATCTGGTCGCGGAACATCAGCCCGCGGGCGCGGGTGTCGTCATTGGTGGCCAGTTCAACGTGGTAACGGTTGCCGTCCAGCTCCACCCAGTGGCGGGCGTTGGTGCTGGCGCAGCCGGTCAGGGTGAACAGCAGGAGCAGGGGCAGCAGGCGCAACAGGGACATGGGCGTACCTCGTTGGGGTGGCCGGCGCACAGGTCGGCCACGGGGTCAGATCACGATCGGCGGCTCACCGCCGATGATCACCACATCGGCCGGGCGGCGCGCGAACAGGCCGACGCTGACCACGCCCGGCAGCTGGTTGAGCTCGCGCTCCAGCTTGACCGGATCGGTGATCTCCAGGTGGTGGATGTCCAGGATCACGTTGCCGTTGTCGGTGACCACGCCCTCGCGCCAGGCCGGCTGGCCGCCGGTCATGTCCATGATGCGGCGGGCGACCAGGCTGCGGGCCATCGGGATCACTTCCACCGGCAGCGGGAACCTGCCCAGCACCTTGACCTGCTTGCTCGGGTCGATGATGCACACGAAGCGCTCGCTGGCCTCGGCGATGATCTTCTCGCGGGTCAGCGCGGCGCCGCCGCCCTTGATCAGGTTCTTGTTGCCGTCGCACTCGTCGGCCCCGTCCACATACAGCGACAGGTTGCCGGTGTGGTTGAGCTCGAGCACCTCGATGCCGTGCTGCTTCAGGCGCGCGGTGCTCTGGTCCGAGCTGGACACGGCGCCCTTGATGCGGTGCTGGATCTTGGCCAGGGCATCGATGAAGTAGGCCACGGTGGAACCGGTGCCGACCCCCACGATCATGCCGTCTTCGACGTATTCAATGGCTTTTTCAGCGGCCAGGCGCTTGGCTTCGGACATGGCGGGCAACTCTTGGAGGAAAGGGGTCAGTGCTTTTCCAGCGACAGCAGCAGCTTCCACTGCGCAGCGGTCACCGGGAGGATCGAGAGACGGTTGCCGCGCGCGGTCAGCGGGAATCCTTCGCCCAGCGCATCGGCGTGCAGCTTGATCTCATCCAGCGAAATGGTGTCGCGCAGTTTGCGTTCGAAGGCCACGTCCACCAGCATCCAGCGCGGTTCTTCGCGGGTCGCCTTGGCGTCGTAATAGTCCGATCCGGGATCGAACTGGGTGTCGTCCGGATAGGCCTCGCTGGCCACCGTGGCCAGCCCGACGATGCCCGGCACCTTGGTGTTGGAGTGGTAGAACATCACCCCGTCGCCGACCTTCATGCCATCGCGCATGAAGTTGCGCGCCTGGTAGTTGCGCACGCCGTTCCAGGGCTCCCGGCCCACGCGCTGCAGATCATCGATGGAAAAAGCGTCCGGTTCGGACTTCATCAGCCAGTAGCGCTTGCGTGCGGTCATGCGGAGTCTTTGATTACGGTAGGTGCCGACCGTTGGTCGGTACGCAGACGTGGGTGGAGATGTCGGTGCAGATCGCATCCACCGCGACGTCCCAGGGGTGCACCGGCAGGTCATCGACCTGCTGGACCGAGAAGCCCACCCCGACCAGCCACGGCGGCGCCGGGCGCTGGTGGCGGAATGCGAAGCTGCGATCATACCAGCCGCCTCCCATGCCCAGCCGCCGGCCCTGTGCGTCGAAACCAACCAGCGGCGCCACGACCAGCGCCATCTGCTCCGGTGCGAGCGTGTCGTCCAGCGCGAGATCGGGTTCGGGGATGCCGAAGCGGTTGGTGGTCAGTGCCTGCCCCGGGCGCCAGGGCGCGAAGCGCAGCGTCTTCTCGTGCAGGACCGGCAGGCAGTAGGTCAGGCCGGCGGGCAACTGCATCTGCCAGCGGTGCAGCGCGATTTCCCCATCCATCGCCCAGTAGCCGGCGACATGGCCCTGCGTGGGCGCGAAAGGAAGGGCGAGCAGGCCATCGGCCAGGTGTTCGGCGGCGGCCAGGCGCACGGCGGCGGGGAGATCACGGCGGCGTTGGCGCAGCTGCTGGCGCAGTGCGGAGCGCGGGTCGGTCATGCCTGGGTCCGGAGCGTGCGGGGGAAGCGGATAAAACAAGAGCGACGTCCCAAGGGAACGCCGCTCTTGCTGGAATATTGCATTCTCCGCCGTGACGATGCATGCGAAACGACCTTGAACCCGGGGTTCAAGTGGGTACGCTGGGGTTCCATCGGGCTTCCCGCTACAAGGCGGACTTGCACTCCCGGCGCCGTCGCGCACCCGTGGTCGTAATTAAGGGACAAGGCGAATGTTTGCACACGCCGTCGTTCACAGCAGAGAACGCAACGAGGATTATAGCCCTCTTGTGCGATTCGGCCAGTCCGTTCGTCGGTCGAATTGCACTTCAATTCAGATCGATGAAGACCATGCGATGCACTTGTGCAATCGACCACCGCGTGGAACCGGTCGCGTGGATCAACCCGCGTTGTCGAACGCCCGATCCAGGCGGCGATTGAGATCGCTCAGCGTCTGCTGCAGGGCAATGGCCTGCCGGGCGTGCTCATCACGCAGCTGCTGCAGCTCGTGGGCCAGGTTCAGGGCGGCCAGCACTGCGACCCGGTCGACCGCAGCCATCCGGTTGCTGCCGCGGATCTCGCGCATCTTGGCATCCAGCAGCCGGGCGGCGGCGGTCAGGCTCTCGCGTTCCTCGGCCCCCACCCCCACCGTGTATTCACGATCCAGGATGCGGACACTGACCGGTTCGGTCTGGCTCATGTGTGCTGCTCCAGGGACTTGAGGCGGGTGATCATCGCTTCGACCCGGGAGCGGGCCTGCTCGTTCTTGGCCAGCAGCTGGGAGCGCTCGGCCACCAGCTGTTCCTGCTGATGGCGCAGGCTGCGGTTCTCGTCGGCCAGACGCTGGTTGCGCTCAAGCAACGCCTCCACGCGGGCGGCGAAGGCCTGCAATTGGGCGATGGCGTCGGCGGGTTCCATGTCCGGCACCATAGGCAAGGGCGGACGGGGCGGTCAAGCGAATAATGACGGGGCCTGCCGGCCGTCGGCCCACCGGTGCCGGGGCAGGGCCTCGGGCGGGCCATGGCAACCCGGTGGACACAGGTGGATTGCTACACTGTGGCGCTCACAAACCGTAGCCCCAAGATGACCGAACTCCCGAGTGTCGACGACGTAAACCAGGCCAGCCAGGCCCTGGGCCTGGGCGCCAGCGCCGCTGAACTGCACGGCGGCCTGTGCGGCTGGCTGTCCGCCGGTGGTGCGCCGGTGCGTGAATGGCCGGCCCGCGTCCTGGCCGATGACAACCTGCCGACCCCGGCCGAAGGTGACGCCCTGGCGCGCCTGCTCGATGCCAGCGTGGCGCAGATGGAGGACCGCGATTTCGCTTTCGAACTGCTGCTGAGCGATGCCAGCGATACCGCCGCGCAGGCCGATGCCCTGTTCACCTGGGCGCGCGCGTTCCTGGGCGGCTTCGGGCTGGGCTCGGGCCAGAACCGGCCGGCGTTGTCCGAAGAGGGCGATGAAGCCCTGACCGATCTGGCCAAGCTGGCCCAGGCCTCCAGCGAAGACTTCGAAAGCGGCAACGACGATGACGAAGACGCGCTGGCCGAGATCGAGGAGTTCATCCGCGTGGCGGTGCTGCTGCTGCACGGTGACTGTGTCATGGCCGCGCGCCACCGGCAGCGCCTGAACTGAGATGGATATCCGGCAGCTGACCGGCATCTCCTCCGCCGAATACACCCGCCGCCGCCAGCAGTTGATGGAGATGGCCGGCGATGACGCCATCCTGGTGCTGCCGGCTGCATCCGAGCGCGTGCGCAGCCTGGATACGCATTATCCGTTCCGCCAGGACTCGGATTTCTGGTACCTGAGCGGCTTCCCGGAACCGGAGGCCGTGCTGGTGCTGATCCCGGGCCGCCGCCATGGCGAGGTGATCCTGTTCTGCCGCGAGCGCGATGCGGACCGCGAAGCCTGGGATGGCGCGCGCGCTGGCCAGGAAGGTGCGGTGTCGCAGTACGGCATGGATGACGCCTACCCGATCGACGATCTGGACGACATCCTGCCCGGCCTGCTGGAAGGGCGCTCGCGGGTGTACTACCACTTCGGTCGCGATGCCGAGTTCGATCTCAAGCTGATCGGCTGGGTCAACCGGGTACGCTCGCAGGTGCGGCATGGCGCGCAGCCGCCGCATGAATTCCTTGAGCTGGGCCACCTGCTGCACGAGCAGCGGCTGTTCAAATCGACCGCGGAAATCGCCGTCATGCAGCGCGCCGCCGACATCAGCGTGCAGGCCCACCGTGCCGCGATGCACGTGGCGCGGCCGGGCATCCACGAGTACGAACTGCAGGCCGATCTGGAGCGTGTGTTCCGTGCCAATGATGCGTGTGCGGCCTACAGCAGCATCGTCGGCGCCGGTGCCAACGGCTGCATCCTGCATTACCGCGACAACAACGCGCGCGCGCACGATGGCGATCTGGTCCTGATCGATGCCGGTGCCGAGTACCGCGGCTACGCCAGTGACATCACCCGTACCTTCCCGGTCAACGGCCGCTTCAGTGCCGAGCAGCGCGCGCTGCATGACCTGGTCGGTGCGGCGCAGGCGGCCGCGCTGGCCCAGGCCCGCCCGGGCAATGCGTACGAAGCCGGCCATCTGGCCGCCGTGGAAACCCTGACCGACGGCCTGCTGCGGCTGGGCCTGCTCAAGGGCACGCTGGAAGAGAACATCGCCGAAGCGCATTACCAGCGGTTCTACCGGCACAAGACCGGGCACTGGCTCGGTCTGGACGTGCACGACGTCGGCGATTACCGGCTGGCCGGGGATTCGCGGATGCTGGAGCCGGGCATGGTGTTCACGATCGAGCCGGGCCTGTATGTCTCACCGGACGACCGCAGCGTGGAAGCGCGCTGGCGCGGTATCGGCATCCGTACCGAAGATGACGTGCTGATCACCGAGGACGGCCATCAGGTGCTCACCGCTGCACTGGCACGCAGTGCCGATGAGATTGAAGAAGAAATGGCGAAGCGCTGATCCGCTTCAGGGTAGAGCCACCCCATGGGTGGCTGCGGGGTGCGTGACGAAGGCACCGGTGGCCGTGCGGCGCATCACACCGGTAGTGGGGGGGCCCCGGGGGCGCCGGAGGGAAAGACGGCAAGAGGGGGGGGGGGGGCCCCCCGCGCGCGACCGCGC